>NZ_CAKMMW010000007.1:0-290879 GCF_927798215.1 Paenibacillus allorhizoplanae | reverse complement strand
CGCCGCTAGCTTATCCCGAAGGATAAACCCGCTCGACTTGCATGTATTAGGCACGCCGCCAGCGTTCGTCCTGAGCCAGGATCAAACTCTCCATAATAGAAAAGCTGACTTGCTCATTTGAAGCTAGCGAGATTTTGCAATCTCTTTTATAGTCGATTACTCGACTGTGCTTACTCACTCGTTGTTCAGTTTTCAAAGATCAATTTCTTTCGTTCACTGCCGTGTTACCGAAGCAGCGAGAAGTAATATACCACATCAGCTCATTCGAATGCAAGAACTATTTTTAAGTTTCTTTCGATTCTCTCGTTCTTTCGTTCGACCGCCGAAGCGACAAGGAGTAATATAACAAATCCTCCAAGGGATTGCAAGTTTTTTCGACTTGGAAATAAACGGAATGAAAAAGGTCCTAGTACAAATGTACCAGGACCTTACCTTATTTTAACCTTGGCTTCCAATAAAGACGTATCGAGCAATAATTAGAAGGGCTAGAATCCACATTAACCAGTGAACGTTGTATTTCTTCTCACTTTTGCCACCTAAATTAGCTGCTGTAGCTAGAACCACATAAGTCACGATTCCGAAGGAAATTCCGTTCGCAATGTTGTATGTGAAAGGCATCAATACAAGTGTAAGGAAAGCTGGGATCGCAACAACGAAGTCTTGGAAGTCGATCTCTTTAATGGATTGAACCATGAGAACACCAACAACAATCAACGCTGCCGCAGTCGCCGAACCTGGAATCAACATAGCAATTGGCGCCAAGAACAGAGCAAGTAAGAAACATACGCCTGTCGTTACAGCCGTTAGACCTGTACGTCCACCCTCTGCTACACCTGCTGCACTCTCTACGAATGCCGTTACCGTACTTGTACCAACCAATGCGCCGCCGCTAACACCGATTGCATCAACGAACATCGCTTTACCTACACGTTTGTTGCCTTCTTCTTTGTTCTTCATAATACCTGCACGAGAAGCTGTTCCTACCATTGTACCGAAGGTATCGAACAACTCAACGAAAGTAAATGTAGCAATAACGGAAACGATCCCGGTTGTCATAATGCCTGCAAAATCAAAATCAGCAAAACGCAGCTTGGACATATCGGGTACCCATGTGGTTTTGTCACTAGTTAGCGTACCTAGATCCACCATACCCATGAAATAACCAACAACCGTTGTAGCAAGAATTCCGAACAAGATCGCGCCACGAACACGAAGCACCATTAAGATGGAGATCAGTAGAATACCTACGATGGTTAAAATAACACCTTTATCTTCTAATGAACCTAGGTGAAAGATCGTTTCAAACGAAAGAACTTCTGTATACTGATGTGCTTTAATATCATTACCAGCTTCAACTGCAACGCTGAGAATGCCGCTGTTTTTGAAACCGATCATGGCAATAAACAACCCAATCCCTACTGTGATCGCATGCTTCAAGCTATCTGGGATAGCGACTAGAAGCATTTGACGAATTTTCGTAACCGTTAGGATGATAAAGATAATCCCGGAGATAAACACGGCCGTGAGTGCCATCGAAAACGTAAATTTACCTTGTGAGGTCAAAATAATCGTCGCGAAGTAAGCATTCAAGCCCATTCCCGGTGCTAGTGCCACAGGAAAGTTTACGAAAAGCCCCATTGCAATCGTCATCACGCCCGCCGCAATAGCTGTTGCTAAGAAAATGGAAGTCCAGTCTCCGCCAGTTGCCCCTGATTTAAATGCACTTAATACATCTGGATTTACCGCAAGGATGTAAGCCATAGTCATGAACGTCGTAATCCCCGCCATGATTTCTGTTCTTACCGTGGTGCCATTTTGTTTCAATTTAAAAAAACGATCCAAATCCATTTTCCTACTCCTCCTAAACGAATGGTGGGGAACAGCAAAAAACCCGGAATCATGTTGCCTGATTCCGGGTACGAAAAAGGAGCCGTCCATATGAGGGCTGCCTTCAATGTGTGAAGTCGCACGAAAAACTCATACGGATACCGTTCCTTTTTTTCGTAGCCAGATCATTTGCGGTGATCTCGTAGAAACTCTCAGGCCAATTCCCGAGATTATACGAAAAACTGTTATCCAATTTCATATTCTAGTGAAGAATTGAGCAAGTGTCAATAAAAAAGACGAACAATCACTGGGTAAAGATTCCCATATCGTTCGTCTTTTTCTAGTTTACTTTCATATTCCCATTCAATGGCAATCATAACCTATAACGCTAGGTTAGAAAGACGAAAACAAGAGCTACAAGAGCAGGCAATCCCTGCACAAGAAGAATTGATTTTTTGGCGGTGGCGCCTCCAAATACAGCTGCCACGAGCACGCACACGAGGAAAAAAATCTCGATTGATCGCCCGACCGAGGCGTCTGGATGGACAAGGCCCCACACAAGACCTGCTGCCAGAAAACCATTGTATAGCCCTTGATTGGCAGCCAAGCTTTTTGTAATCTGAGCATTCTCTTTCGTCATACCGAACGACTTCATCGCGCGCGGGGTTGTCCACAAGAACATTTCCAACACTAGGATATACAAATGCTCAAGTGCAACAAGTCCGACCAAAATCATTGCAATCATTGCCATAACTTTTCCTCCATTCGTACTCCAATTAGGTGTTCCTATTTAATGTAACATATTTATCCAGTCATATCGCTCAAAATAAAAGACTCTCTTCCAGCTGGTCTACAGCTCAAAGAGAGTCTTTCTTTCACACTATTTGTGTTGATTAAACGGCCAATCTATTCCCACTCAATCGTCGCAGGCGGTTTGGACGTGATGTCGTAGACGATACGATTCACATTCTCAACCTCATTTACGATACGAACGGAAATCTTCTCAAGCACATCCCAAGGAATACGAGCCCAGTCAGCAGTCATACCATCGATGGATGTTACTGCGCGGATACCTACTGTGTAGGAGTATGTTCTAGCATCGCCCATAACGCCTACGCTCTTCATGCCAGGAAGCGCCGTGAAGTACTGCCAGATCTCGCGATCTAGGCCAGCTTTGGCGATTTCGTCGCGCAGGATGGCGTCGGATTCACGAACAATTTTCAGCTTATCCTCGGTAACTTCACCTAGAACGCGGATGGCTAGACCAGGACCTGGGAACGGCTGTCTCCATACGATTGCAGAAGGTAGACCACACTCTTCACCGACTTTACGAACTTCGTCTTTGAATAGTGTTTTCAATGGTTCGATGAGCTTGAACTTCATATCTTTCGGCAGACCGCCAACGTTATGATGCGACTTGATCGTTTGTGCGGTAGCTGTACCACTTTCTACGATATCCGTATACAACGTGCCTTGCGCCAAGTAAGTGAAGTCGTCAAACTTGCTGGATTCTTCTTCAAACACGCGAATGAATTCGGTGCCGATGATTTTACGTTTTTGCTCTGGATCCGCTACGCCAGCCAATTTGCCGAGGAAACGATCTTTTGCATCGATTTTGACAACCTTCATATCAAATTTGCCGACAAACGTCTCCATAACGCTTTCGCCTTCACCTTGACGAAGCAAACCATGGTCAATGAACATACATGTCAATTGCGCGCCGATTGCTTTGTGAAGCAAGATCGCAACAACGGAGGAATCCACACCGCCGCTTAGTGCGCAAAGCACTTTTTTATCGCCAACTTCTGCACGAAGTTCTTTAATCATATCTTCCACGAAGGATGACATCGTCCAATCGCCGACACAACCACACACTTCATAGATGAAGTTGTGAATCATTTCGTTCCCTTGAACTGAGTGACGAACCTCTGGGTGGAATTGGACTGCATGAATTTTGCGATCACGGTTGCTCATTGCAGCAATTGGAAGTGACTCCGTGCTAGCTTCAACAACAAAACCTTCAGGTAGAACGGAAACATGGTCACCATGACTCATCCATACGGTTTGTTTCGCCTCTAGGCCTTTGACTAGCGGGCTTTGGTTCGAGAACTCAAGATCTGCTTTGCCATATTCACGCGTATGTGCGCGTTCAACTTTCCCGTTCAATTGGTGGGCAATCAACTGCATGCCATAACAAATACCTAAGATCGGGATACCCAAATCGAAAATGCCAGCATCAACCGAAGGAGCTCCTTCGCCATAAACACTTGCAGGTCCGCCGGAGAACACGATCCCCTTCGGGTTAATCTCACGAATTTTATCAACCGTTGTATTGTGCGGCAGCAATTCGCTGTAAACGCCTAAATCACGGATTCGTCTAGCAATCAGTTGGTTATATTGGCCTCCAAAATCTAAAACGACGATCAATTCACTTGGTTTACTCATATCCGACCTCCTAGGTTCATAGCGATTGAAGATTGGGTAGAACCCTTGTCCGCTTACCGCTATTTCTAGGTACTAATTTTAAACATTAGGCACCTAGGATGTAAAGGGGATTTAATGTGTCTTTTGAATGGCTTTCCAAATTGCTGCAATTTCCCGCTTCGAATAGGCCAAGGCACGCGCCGGATCGTAGCGGACACTTTCATAGATGTGAGCGAAAGCCATCAGTGCCTGTTGCTGCCCTTGATGGGTCACTTGGAGATTCATGACATATTCGCGAACCGTTTGATTGGCAGGCTTTACACCATATTTGCGGAAAAGCTGTCTCCACAGTCGATCCATATACGGCGTCAACGGATGTTGCTGACTAAGAGATCCATTGTTGTAACTTGAGAACTCCACTGTTCTGCGCAACAAGTATCCTTGCCGCCTTAGTACAACATATAGACCAACAAGTAAACAGCTACTGCAAATCAGAACAAAAACGGCACTCTTATAAGCCTTTACTAATTGGATGAGATTATTCTTCATCGTGTGCAACCATTCACTCGATTTGGAAATGACGGATTTCGTCACCGGTGTATTCGTAAGGGAAGCTGTCATCCCAAGCTGCTCCATTGTTGCTGTCGTTAACATATCTCTAGGTTGATCCACGGATATCCCTGAGAAACCAGGTGTCGGCTCGAATGGCACCCATCCCATCGAAGGGAAATAGACTTCAACCCAAGAATGCGCATCTTGATTGCGGACAACTACCTCGCGCAGCCCATTGTCATCGGTGGCGTCTACTGTCCCTTGAGCAAACCCCTTCACCCACCGAGCAGGTACACCGACAGAACGAAGCATAACCACCATGGCCGTTGAAAAATGATCACAATACCCTGTTCGATCAACGAACAGGAAATGACTGACGAAATCTTCGCTTCGGCTGGGATTGGTAGGCTTTTCGAGACTGTAGGGAAAAGTTTGACTTAAATATTGCTCGATCGCTACTGCCTTGGCATAAGGCGTTAACCGGTTTTCAGTAACTTGCTCAGCCGTACTTCGTACCGTCCGCGGCAACGACTCTGGCAATTGCAAATACTCCCGCGTGATTTCTTCTGGATAAGGTGCGATATCTGTGTTCAAAAGGTCAGGATTTTCTTTAATAGGCTGAACGGTGATTTTGTAATAAGAAAGAGGGTCAGCGATCTCCGGCAAGGTCGTTAAGCCACTCGTTTCGGAACTTAACAGACTCCCAGGAGAAATCAGCTTCCCTTTCTCACTCAGCAGCATATCAACGCTCCGCAGCCCACCACCTACGAACAATTGCTTATTCGCCGCCTTCTCATTCATTAAAATCTCCTGCACAATGACCGGAGCTGTTGCCGATGAACTAGAGGCCACGAAAGGTTCTAGCTTCTGAGTAGGCTGGGTCCAGCCTTTGCCATCGTAGAAGCTTTTGGATTCGCCGCGCCAGTAGGTAAGTTCAGAGGTTTTGGCCGTAAACACTGGCGAGGTGTCCACTTGGAGTGGACCTCCTAAGGACGTATCGTTCTGACCATACCCAGAAGTCGCCACGGCCTGGCTTACTCCCGTCTCGTCCTCATAGAGCTCAAATAAACGATCATACCAATGCGCCCAGCTTACTGGCTTCATCAAAGGCTCGGACTCGGTTTGCTTAGCCGACAACCAACCAAGGCCAGACAACATACCAACGACGATCACACTAACGATCAGCCATTGCAAATAATGACGTGAACGCACAGTTGTCACACGATAGGTCTGTTCAATTCTCGAAAGATTGAGAAGAGCCATCAGGATCAGCCCATAACCTAATGTGCGTACGATTCCTTGAACGGTATCTGCCCCTAATACGAGCTGTATGCCTACGAGATAGATTAAGATCGCCATCACAAACCAAAGACTGTGCTGTCTTTGGAGCATTAGAGCTTGAACAACCGAAAGCAGCAACGCCCAACCCATTAGAAACAGGAGCGTGCGCATTTCACCGCTGATAAGATCAAAATGTGCCTGTACGATATATACAAAATCTTGCGCGAGTGTTCTCACCAATGAGAGAATCCATCCTCCAGCAAGCAAGGTCTCACGGTTAAACATATAACCTATAAAAACCACGATAATGCTGCACTTCGCCAACCATCCCCATCCATAAGGGACCCGGAAGCAATCCAGTGCAAGACACAGTGCAAACACAACAAGTATCGGTCCTATTTGGATCAACTCATCGCCCATCCAAGCCAAAGGTCGCAGCCATTCCGAAAGAAGGAGAAAGAGCAGCAGGGTGATGAGGCCATCTCGGAGGAGACTATTGTGTTGTGGCGGCAAGTTGTCTGCGCGGAAGATGAGTTTTGATGGGTTGTGAGATGATGTGTCTGGGTGGGAAGGATTGGCTTGTGGATTGCTAGCATGTGAGATGCCTGCGTGCAACGACGAATTCAATGGCGAACTGCCTGAAATCGAGGTGCGAGATCGTGAAGCGCCTGAGTGAGACTTTTTAAAAAGCGAAGTGCGAGAGCGCGCGGGCAGCCCGCGGCGTGGTTCAAGCGGTTGCATCCGCAACACCCCCTTGCCTTGGCCACTGACTCTGCGGATGCGGCACTTCCGTGAAGCTGCAGCCTGCGGCCTGCAGCTGAGAAGCCCCCTCTCGCTCTGCGACCGAGAGGGAAGGCCGCGCGTGCACGTAGATCACGTGCACGGCTCGGCGCCTAGTGCCGCTATCTGCGATAGCGCGCACCAGCGCCACATCCAGCGTCGACGTGATGCACAGCATCGACGCATGCAGCGGCAAGTCTGCCGCCTCTTTCCTGACGAGGTCAGGAAAAGACAGGGCGGGCTTGCCGCCAACGCTCGCGAGTACTTCGTACGCGAGCGTTAGATCGGGGCGAATCGTCGGCGCGATTCGCCTTACACTTGAGGAGCTGCAGGCGAAGCCGCAGCTCTCTCGCCCACCCGCGGCGGCTTCGAAGAAACCCGCCGCGAGGGCGACGCCCTTCTCCAGCAGCGGCTGCGCCGCTTCTGCTGGGCCCGCCGCAGGCGTGACATCGAGCAGCAGCATCCACTTCGTGGAGGCGGCCTGCTCGGGGTCTTTGGTCATCAGACGGCTCAGGCGAGCCGTCGATTTCCAGTGGATGCGGTGATACGGATCACCGCTGACGTAGTCACGAACGGAGCTGATCAGCGGCGTTTCGCCCTTTGAACTAAGCGTTGTAGAACCTTCCTCCGATTGGAAGGTCATCCCGCTCCGCCCCAATGCATCCGGCCGCGGATAAACAACATAACGTTGTAAATCTTCCCTCTGTATTTTGCGAAGTGCGAAGCCAAAGAGGTCACCTGCCGAAGCTTCAAGGTGAGCAAAACGGTAGCTGCCTCGCATGAGATGGGTCATTTTGTAAGGCAGCAAAATCGACTTCTGAAACCAAGGGAAAAGCAGCTTGCTGTACGTCAGCTTTCTCCCATTTCCTTCATGGATCCAAGTTTCTTTCAACAGCAGCCATGGCAGGGGAACCCAGGAACGATGCTGGATCTCAAGCACAATCGTCACATCTTCACCTGCAAGAAACACGTCACCTGACAGGCGCCGATTCAAGTTCAAACCTTTCAGCGCAAATACATAAAATAATCCTGCCTGTATCCAGATCAACGACAAACAAATGCCTAGATACCACGCAGCAACCCCGCCTTGGCGATAAGCCAAGAAGATCACCAACATACAACTTACGAGCAATAGCGTCGTCTTCCCCCAGCTTTTCATGTCATGCCCCCTACTTCGCTGTGACATAACGAAGAACTGGTGTTTGCATGCCATCTAGTAAGCCCTGAAGAATGAGTTCTGCCGAACGGCCCATCATGCGCGCATCCGATGTCAGAATAAGCCGGTGCGTCCACACAGGTAAAACCAAATCTTTAATATCATCCGGGACAACAAAGGTTCTCCCTTTCACGTACGCCGCCGTTTGTGCGGCACGCATCAACGCATAAGACGCCCTCGGACTTGCGCCTATGTAATAATCAGCATGATCTCGCGTCGCTAAAGCTAAGCGAACAATAAAGTCTTTTAACGTGTTATCCACATGGATCATGGCCGCTTCTTTCTGTAATTGCACGAACTCATCCTGCACAATAACAGGTTTCAAGCTTTCCAACGGGTGACGATCCTGCAGTCGATCCAACATCAGAATCTCTTGATCATGCGTTGGATAGCCAAGTGAGAGCTTCATCATAAACCGATCCATCTGCGCTTCCGGCAACGCGTACGTGCCTTCATAATCCATCGGATTTTGCGTCGCGATGACGACGAATGGTTTCGGCAACTCATAACTTGTGCCGTCAATGGTCACTCGTTTTTCTTCCATCGCTTCTAGGAAAGCAGACTGCGTCTTCGGGGAGGTCCGATTACATTCATCCGCAAGTACGACAGACGTCATTAATGGCCCTGGCCGAAACTCAAACTCATTGCTTTTGACATTAAAAACAGAAATACCTGTCACATCCGAAGGAAGCAGGTCTGGCGTACATTGAATTCTCTTAAACTCGCAACCGATCGTTTTGGCTAACGCGCGTGCTAGCATGGTTTTGCCTACACCAGGAACGTCCTCTAGCAGGAGATGCCCGCCGCTCAACATCGCGATAAAAGCTTTCTCTATCGTATCTCTTTTGCCAACTATCACTTTCTCTACGTTCATGATCATCCGTTCCACAAGAGGCTGCGGTTGATCGAATATTCGGGTTTTCGATGCCATAGACAAGAAGCCTCCTTTATAAGGGTATGCTTCTAGTTTTTCCATCTCTCTACTCTTTTAGACACTATCCTCCCATTGCAAATAGAGAGTTTTTGAGAATAGTATTATTTTCTTTAAAAAAGTGAAGGGGACGCAGCGCCATAGAAACCTCACGGTAGTCGGGGTCCATCACAGCATTCGTAATACGGCCGCCGAGCGATACGATCGTTTTGCGCAGTGGCACGATAATTTGATTATCCTGCATATTCATATCCGCTAACGAATAAGTGGCTGTTTGCTTCCCTAAAGTGAACAAACTAATGCTTCTATTCACAAGATCATAGTCCATATCATAAATGCCGTAATGGGCATTGGCTGTTTTCGTATCCGCCTGCCACGCCACTTTCCCACCCATCTTCTCGATCAGATAGCGCAGAGGCAACTCTATTTGATTCGCATGCAGCTTATAAATCGAAGGTTCTATGGAAAACGTATTCCCTCCGAGTACATGAACCTGCAGAGGCAAAGCAGCTTGCTTCGCTAGAATACGCGCAGCCTCCGCTTCTTCTTCCATCTTCGCTTTCGCTTTCTCTTCAGCTTCTGCCTCAAGCTTCTGCGCGAGGCGCTTTTCCTCTGCCTGCTTCACTAGATCCGACGGGCTCGGATGAGCGACTGCATATTGCTGCGTCTGATCTATCATCCCTTGGAATTGCTTCAAACTCATGTTCCGCGACCATTTCGGCTTCGTGATGGCGAATTGTTTGGGCTTCACTTGATCTGTCAACGTGGCGAAGGCGTAGCCTAGCTTTTTGTAATAGCTAATCACTTGAGGTAGTACTTGGACGGAAGATTCATGGCCTGTTCCATCGTGAAACAGAATGTTGATCTCGTGGTCAAGGGGGGAAGCTTTCACCGTCTGCCAAATTTCATTCACGGGCACATTCGCCCTCTTGGAGTCTCCACTGTCGACATTCCAATCCTCCATGATATAGCCTGCTTGCTCCATCAAATAAAAGTAGTAGGCGTCAAAATTCGTAGCTGTCCCGCCAGGCGCTCGTACGAGTTGAGGTCGTATTCCCACGAGATTTGAAATAACATCTTCGCTGCGCTGGATTTGGTTCCAAAAGGTTTGAAAATCACTATAAAGCTCTTTATAAACATGATTATAGGTATGATTGCCGATGGCATGACCGTCTTTTACGATTCTTTTGAGTTCAGCAGGATGTGCTTTCGCTTGTTCACCAAGTACGAAGAACGTTGCTTTAACATCTTCTTTATCTAAAATATCCAGCACCTGATTCGTCAACTTGCTAGGACCATCATCAAACGTCAGATATACAGTAGGCTGCTCCGGTGTTACATAAGTCCTCTCACTCTTCAGTCGCTTTCCTGCTTGAAGCTGCCCAAACGTCTCTTGTACAGATGGATCAGCTTCATTATCCGCGGCTTTGGCCGGCATGCTACCAACCAAGAGTGAAACTAGTAAAACAACAACCATCATGATTTGAAATCGTAGTCGTCCGTTGTTTGGAGCTTTTACCTGTGAGCGCATCCGATGATCCCTCCGCATGTTCTATCATTTTGACATCTGATAGATTATATGGGCGGAGGTGCGAGAGTATGACATAAAAAAACGATCCCTCTCCGCAAGGAGAAGCATCGCTTTGGGACTCATCATCCCCTATATATATGGAAGAAGCTGGTACGCGCATCTCTACTAAATAAGTTGACGAATACGAGATTCTAAGCAGCCTACTTCATTTCCATCACAGCATCCAGTACAGACTGCACGTGATTTTTAATCTTCACTTTACTCCATTCCTTCACAATGTATCCTTTTTCGTTAATTAGAAAGGTCGATCGAATAATGCCCATGTACTCGCGGCCATATAGCTTTTTCAACGCCCATACCCCATACTTCTCTGCTACCTTATGATTGGTGTCTGAAAGCAGGAGGAACGGCAGCTCGTACTTCGCAATAAATTTGTCATGCGATTTTAGTTCATCCGGACTGATACCGATCACTTCTACACCTAACTCCGCGAATTTCCCATTATAGTCTCGAAAGTCGCAGGATTGCTGGGTACAGGTTGGTGTATTGTCTTGTGGGTAAAAATAAATAACAACTTTACGCCCTTTATAATCGGCTAAAGAAACTTTCTCTCCATTGGAGGCAGGCAGCGAGAAGGCTGGTGCCTTACGCTTAGTTACTGCCGTTTCACTTCCTTTTTTCAATACGGCTCTCTCCTCTTTCTCGTCTTGCTATGTAAATCTTGACTTCCTCCCATTATGCGATATTCCCCGGACGACATCAAACGGAAAAAAGCTGCTACGAATCGTATTGACTCCTGAGCAGCTTTCTATAATAAGAGGTTAAGACCTCACGCTTCCATGTGCCATGGTTCGATGTGCTTCAGTTTATCAGGATTCACGACGATATAGAAAGCCTTGATCTGCCCCTCTTCAAGTTGGAAAGTCATCACATTATTAGGCTGATTATTTACATACGCAACAATGCCTAGTTGTCCGTTCACTGTCGTAAAGGTAAAGCGATAGTCCTCTGGTAATTTGGCCAAAATGCCTGATAAGAACTTGGCAATTCGCTCCACCCCCAAGATAGGATTGGTCGCCGCATTCACCTTGCCTCCACCATCAGAGTATAGAATAGCATCTGATTTCACGATGGTTAACAGTTGAGCGATATTCCCTGACACTAATGCGTGTACGAATTGTTCCACGATTGCTGTCGTTTGTTTCGTTTCACTCGCCCGCTCTGGCGGGAGACTTATCGCATTCTTGGCTCGTCGGAAAATTTGACGGCAATTCGTGCTGCTTTTGCCCACAATCTCCGCGATTTCATCGTATTCATACTGCAGGACCTCGCGAAGCAAGAATACTGCCCGCTCCACCCAAGACAGCTGCTGCAGAAGCAGAAGGTATGCGGTGGAAAGCGATTCTTTGTGCGTATACGCGAGATCAGGTAGGATCTGATTATCCGCGTTTGCGCTTGTCGTTATCAGTGGCTCCGGCAGCCAAGGCCCGACGTAGACCTCTCGTTTCTTGCTGGCAGAGCGCAGGCTATCGATGCAGCGGTTGGTCACGATTTTGCACAGATAAGCCTTGGGATTGTGTACATGGTTCAGATTCGTCTCATTGGCATACAGAAATGCCTCCTGCACCACATCCTCCGCATCCATTACACTGCCCAGCATGCGATACGCTAGTGAAAACATTAACGGTCTATAACTTAGATAGATCTGCTCGGAAGCTTCTGCTCCTGTGATCTCCATCTTGTCACACCTCCCGATCTACTGTTATAGGATAATTTTAAGCGAACTGAGGCATTTTTAAAATAGCTTGAGCCGCACGTCTAGCACTTGCCGCTGAGGCATCCGCGAGCATTTCGCCATGGCTTGCCCAGTCACCCGCTACATAAAGTCCTCGAATGCCCTTAACATCTGGACCTGTTTGCATATTGGTCTTACCTACATGTAAGGTGTCATGGACGACCGTCATGTTCGGCAGAAACTGCTTTGTAACAACTTCTTTTTCCCAACCTGGATGTAGGGTATTCATGGCTGCAGTAAGGGCTTCCTCGTCATCTTTCGGATTACTTTCCCCTTGTCCGTTATATTTGACCATATGCACGACGAGTGTACCGTCCTCACTAAGCTTGGCATTTAAAGTGTGATGCGAGAAAAAGATCGGTTGGTCCAACGCAATCGCTACATCTCGACCTGGAACGGAGAGTTTTCTCAAGGCTAAGTCTAGGCAAGCAGCCTTCGAAGGGCGTGCTTCATCCTTCCACTGTTTCAATATCGTGCGGTCTGCGTTCGGGACTAGTTTGTAAGTCTCCGAGGGGGAGGCGGTGCTAATGATATGCGATACTTCAAGCATTTCTTCACCAGCAAGTTTGATGCCCTGCACCTGACCATTCCCATGCACAATTTCTTTCACGTCGGAACCACTTATGATGTGGACACCTGCATCAATCGCTTTCTGATGAAGCTGATCGACGATCTTTTGCCAGCCTCCGTGGATGTACAGCACTCCTTTTAATGAGCGCTGTACCTGCCCTAGCACCGGACCAGCAAGCTGATGATCTGGATCAAATGTGTAAGTTGCCGTTCGGCACAAAGAGTAAAAAATGTGACGAACCATCGGATCAGCAATCTCTTGCTCCGCCCACTGTCTGAGCGGTGCGTTTCCAACCTTGCTGGCGTCCATTTTAGATAACCGTATGACGAGTCGCAGAAGTCCCAGTTTCCCGGACCACGAAAGCAGCTTCGATGTGAGCATGCTGAGCGGTGTTGCCGGCATCGGTACTACTCCTTTGTTCCACAATGCATTGACCTTTGCAGAAGGTGGGCCTCCTTCGATGCGAACACCAAGCTCTTGCAGAATGCGAAAAGCATCTCCTGCCCGGTATAACGCATGTCCGCCAAGGTTGAAAAGTACGCCATTTTTGTTATTCGTCATCGCTCTGCCGCCCATTCGTCCCGAACGTTCCAGCAGAACAACACTTCGGCCACCTTTAGCCACTTCAAGTGCAGCAATGAATCCAGCTAAGCCTCCGCCAATGACGGCTGTATCGTATTTGGTCATGTTCATCATCCTCCAATTTCGCTTTATATCTATAAGGCGAAATAGTCGGATGGTTTGTGACAAGAGCAGAAAGAATTATGAGGATGCGGGGCTTAGGCGTGGAGTTGAGGTGGATGAGGTGAGGAATTGACTGTACGGATTGAGGTAGTTGAGGTGGCTTGTCCGCGTGTTTAGCTGTATAACATACAGGTATTTCTCGCGGATTCGATGGTTTTCCAGCATTAGCTGTAAAAACGGCAGTTAATTTCATGCAACTTTGAAGAATCGGGACAAAAGTTGAAATTTATCTGTATGAAATCCAGTTAACCCCTCAGAAACGTGAAAAACAGTTCGAATAGATGTAGAAAATCCAGATAGTCAGATAAGTAACAGCTAAGGCTAAGCGTAGGTGGGGGCACGTTGGCGAAACAAGGTTGGGGTTGGATAGAATGCAGCAAACCAATTAATTTATAATCCACAGGCGAATTTCTGTGGATAACTCAACATGTGGATATGTTAATACCTATCGTCTTAGTTATGCACAACAGGGACTTAAGGCCCTGTGGACTTGTGGGTAACTCTGTGGATAGATGTGAATAAGTATAAAAAGAAGCGCCTTTTGTTGCTGCAACAGCCTCTGATACGACCCTTGTTTACTTTTGTAATCACCCCATTTAGGATCGCTGTTATACCACTTCATTCATCCAACCCACTACAATTCAAACGCCAATAGCACCACTGATGTGCTTCAGCTATACTTACTCACAATTACACTTACATCAACTTGTACACATTCCCTACCTAATCCTTTTCCTCTATCTATCCCCACCATCTACAGACTCTCCCCAATGAAACGGAACGTCCTTCCGCCATTCGAGTGAATATCTGCAACTTCCAATATTTGCGGAACGAGGATCCGCTATTTCATGGAATTCGGACACAAACCTTTCATTCCAGCGAAATAGCGCCCTCACGTTCCGCAGCTCCAAGAAAACTAACTCCTCTTGGCTACTTATACTTACTGCCCTCAAGCGTAATTCCTTTTTGCAGCCGCAACGCTTCCCTCCAATAGTAGCCTGCAACGGCAATATCGAAGATGCCTAAGCCCATCGGATTGAAAAAAACGGGTTCGTGCACTTCCACCTTAGCAAGCTGGTCGCGAAGCACTACATCGGCTAAAGTGTGTACATCCGATTCTTGTAAGTTATTCAACAGATGTAGCTGCTCGATATCCGTCTGCTCACGGCATACTTCGCGCCAATCATCCACAATGATTGCTTTCACGTCAGCAACGCTTTCCGCTTTATAATCCCGGAGGGATACATTGAGAAGGAGCGCACCGCGAGGCGGGGTTTCATCAATGTACCTCTCCGCTGACACGGTGCAGGTCATAATCACATTAGCCTCGCGGTAGCCCATGCGCCAATCATTAATAACTTGCGTCCTGCTCTGAATAGCAGCAGGAACCGTTTCAAATTCGACACCATTCAGATCATAAATCCGAACCTCTTCAATCCATTCGCCAAACAAAGCAGCACACATATCCAGATGCAGCCGCCCAATGGGTCCCCACCCGATTAAGTGAATGCGCAAACGCTCAGGCTGCCTGACCATCACAAATTGACTCAACATCACACCGCTCACCGCTGCGGTCCGAAGGCCATTTAACAGTCCGCTGTGGATAAATGCCAGTGGCTCACCAGTCGAGGGTTTATTCAGAATCAGCGTATTATTAGCCCGGGGAAGTCCCTTAAGGCGATTGTCTGGAAAGCTCGCAATCCATTTAATGCCCGAAATATTGATGTTACCGCCTACGTAAGCAGGCATTGCAATAATCCGGTTTTTCGGATCGCGGAAACGTAAGTACGGCTTCAAAGGATGAGCACAATCCCCACTGTCTTGTATGGCAATGACATCTTGAATGATGTCGGTTAGCTTCTTCCAATCGATTCCGATCTCTCGGATATGGTCATCCTGTAAATACAACATTCGCTAGTCTCCCATGCTAGTTACTCGGTGTATACCCTATCTCTCGCCCAACCCATTCATCGTTGTACACCGTATTCAAATATCGTTCACCACGGTCCGGCAAAATTGCTGCGCAAATCGCTCCAGGTGGAATGGAATCGCTCAGTCTGCGTATCGCCGAAATAACACCTCCGGAGGAAGCTCCTGCTAGAACGGCCTCTTCACGAACTAATGCGCGGCAGCCCTCCACACAGTCCCTATCGGATACGTAGATGACTTTGTCCGCTACATCATGCCGATGCAAGCCAGGTGTGATACCTGCGCCTAGTCCAGGGAATTTCCTTGAACCTTTTTCTCCGCCAAAAATAACACTGCCTTCGGCATCCACCGCCACGATCTGTGTCGACCATCCGCGACTGCGAATGTACTCCATGCATCCTCGAATCGTTCCACATGAGCTGACGCCGCAAAATAAATAGTCAACCTTACCTAACTGCTCGCCAATTTCCCGCATCGTTGTCTCGCTATGAGCCAGCGCATTGTCTGGACTTCCATACTGATTCGTCCAGTAGGCATTCGGGATTTGACTCACCAGCTCCGCTACCCGACGGATGCGTGCTGGCAGAAACTCGCCTGTCGCCTCATCCGGCACGGAAACGAGGTCAATCTCCCCTTGGAAGCTGCGGATGATTTGCAAATGCTGCTGCGTCGTACGCGGATCGACAACGCAGATGAAGCGAAGCCCTAGGTACCGGCAAAGTTGAGCGAGACTAATCGCCAAATTGCCGGAGCTCGACTCCACGATGACACTCTCGCTCGTCACTTCACCACGGCGGATCGCCTCCCGCAGCATGAACAAAGCTGGCCGATCCTTTGCGCTGCCGCCGGGGTTCATCCACTCCATTTTGCCATAAACCTCAAAGGGTTGATCCTTAAACAAACGTGATAGCCGAATAAGCGGCGTATGTCCGATCGCACGAACAATTCCTCCTTCAAGCTCCATTCGCTTCCTCCCCTCCTTTATGTGTAAAAAATCTTTTTATTTTTCACGAAGGTGCGGTTCTGTGAATCCTCAAAGGTGCCCCCGATAACTTGGATACCATCCAAAAGTTTTGCCTGAATCATCATGCCGATAGCTGGAATGCGGCTTTCTACATCCGTACGAATGCTGTTAAGAACAGCTGGAGTTGCCAGGGCACTGTAGACATAAACAGTCAATCCATTGCCGCTCACCTGTACACGAACGCTGGCTTCACGCAGATGACGATAGACGACATCCTCGATGTCATAGATACTGATTTTCTCCCCGTGCTTCAGGTCGGGTCCAATACGCTTTACAACACTCTGAAAGCTCTGCGTTGGAATGCCATCCACATCAATAGCTTTCAAATCACGTACAACATCGTAGGTGACATAGCGCAGCGCTGGGAACGCGTCCCTTACGGACGAGGTGAGGACCAGAACTTGCTCCAACTCATCCGGTAGCGGCTCCAGATCGCCATCGAGCAGTTCTGCTTTGACACCCTCTGCGACGATACCCTCCGCAAATAAATACCTACCATGCTTGTGTGAAAAGTAGGCAATCGTCCCAATTTCGATAGAACCGTACGTATCGGTGACCTGCGTCTCCGCTATCCCCAGTCTTTCGGCCGTGCGTTGTCTCCATCCCGGTGAAGCAATCTCCCCAACGAGAATGACATGCTGGATGCCATAGTGGGCAGGATTCTCCGACGCTTGCAAAATCCGATCCAAAATCGACGGCATTGTATATAGCACCTCGGGTCTAAAGCTTTGAAGTCGCTCGATATGCTGCTCGATCGGAAGCCGAAAGGAAACCGATTCCACCTCCATGCCGAGTTCGCGAAACACTTCGACGGCCGTTGCTTCCGCATGCCCTGTACCCATGTCTGCCATCGCAGTTCGATAACGTGTTCCTTCCAGAATAGTTCGGAACACGTCCAGTTTAATTCGCAGATAAGCTTCTTCATCTGAGCGGGAGTAAAAAATCGTCTTCCGCCGCTTCGAACTCGTACCTGACGTTTGATACCGATTCATTTCCTCAACTTGTAGAAACGGGTTGGCATCCGTGTAGTAATACGATTCCAACACACCAGCTGACACTAACGGTAGTGCAGCGTGTTCTTCCTGTTCGTGTCCTGATAGCAACCAGGGAAATTGCCGCTTCATCTTTTGTATAACTTCCTTTATTCGCATAGACGTGCGGCTCCTCCTCTCAGCTCTACTAACTGCACCTCTAACCCAAATCCACCTGACTACATATTCTATGCGCCCTTCCCGCCCATCGTTCTTTTTTCCTAATTACCTAAATCATTTCCTTGTTCACCCGCCTCCAGCGTCGCTCATATCATAATTGAAATAATGAAACGCCAAACTCGGTTAGAGAGAGGATCATCACCATGACAAGTTCACTGAAGGCCGTTTCAAGCAAATGGATAAAAACACGCATCACGCTGCGGAATGTGAAATTAAGAAAGTATGTGCCAACTACACATCCTTTTGAGCGAAATCGACTATCTGCCATGCTCGCCCAGTATGGCATGCTCTATGTTAAACCCGATATCGGTTCCCTCGGGATAGGCGTTATGCGCGTTGAGAAACGAGGAGGAGCCTATCGCTATCAGCGTGGGGTGAACATTTACCGTTTTCCGACATTTGAGAAGCTATATCAGTCCCTGAGGCACCGCTGCGGCACCAAGCGCTATCTCATTCAAAAAGGTATTCACGTGCTAACGCACGAAGGCAATCCCTATGACTTCCGTGTCATGATTCAGCGAAACCCTTCGGGGAAATGGGAATGTACGGGGACTGCAGCCAGGGTCGCTCATCCACAGAAGGCTGTCACCAATGGCAGTCAAGGCGGCACCATCTACAGTCCTTATGACCTCCTGGAACCCCGAATCGGTGTCCAAGCAACGTCTATTCTTATGCATGAAATGGAAAGAGTAGCCTATCTCACCGCAGGTCAAATAAGCCGCACCTACCCGGGCATGAATGAGCTCGGCATCGATATCGCTGTCGATCAGCGGCTGAAGCCATGGATCCTCGAGGTCAACACAAGGCCTGATCCGTGCCCCTTCACCAAACTTGCGGATCAAACCATCATCCGCAAAATCGTCCGATTCGGCAGAGCCAATGGCCGCAAGTATGATTTGACCTGCTCGAAGGCGAAGAAAGCACCGAAACGGCATATTTCGACCGCTTCAATCGAGCAGCCTCTCCCGAGCGTAGAACCACCTTCCGAACTGACTTTGGATAGTGAATAATGTTTTTTAAGGTTTCTGCCAGATAAATGATATAAGGCCGTCCTACAAGGTTATTTACCTTGTAAGACGGCCTTACGATTTGAGCTATGAACCTGCGCCGCGATAGCGCTTCACGCCAATATTCCACACCGTGATACCTAGCGCACTGAACGCGATGCCGACCACAGGAGTTAACAGAGCAAACCACTTCCAGTTCTCTGGGTCAATGAAATAGGCGGCTGGATAAAAACCAACGAACGCAAACGGCAGTATCCACGTCAGAATACTTCTGAGTAACTTATTGTAAATCGTCGCTGGATAACGACCATAGTTCTGAATGTTCCAAATCAACGGCAAGATGCCAGTTGGCGCATCGGAGAAGAAGGCTAATGAGGTCAGCGAGATGTATACGCCTGCATATATGAGGATCGAGCCCACCACCATGACGATAAAGATCAGCGGATCATGCCAGTGGAATGGCAGATCCAACTGCACCCAGGAGTAGATCATTACAACCAAACCTGCCAGTGCACTGAACATGGAAGCTGGATCGAGATTCTCGAGCATAAGCTGCCATAGATTATATGCCGGCCGCGTTAGGATACGATCCATTTCCCCTTTGACAATGTAGCGCTCGCTAAAGCCCCACAGATTAAAAAAGGAAATAAATATGCCATATGGGATCATAAAATAACCGTAGATGAACAAAATTTGTTCTTGATTCCAGCCGCCTAGCGATTGCGTTTGCAGAAAGACGACAAGAATGAAGAATAGATTCAACCCATTGAATAACAAGTCGGACAGCACTTCAATCCAAAAATCGGATCGGTAGGTGAGCCTTGTTTTCATGTAGTTTTTGAAATAATCGAAAATGAGGGTGATATAGAACATGCGTTACCCTCCCTGTACGAATAGACGTGTTTTGGATTTTACCCACAGCACATAGATCGGAATAATAAGGAGCAGGAACCAGAGAACTTGTACGCCAAAGTTTTGGAGTATCGCGTTGCCCGTTATTTTTCCGGTAAACACTGCACTGGGTAAATAAGTGATCGCCTGAAAGGGCAGCCACTCCAGAATCGACTTGGACCATCCTGGGAAAAAGGAAATCGGAATAATGAGCCCTGAAAAAAGGTCTACCGCTACGCGCTTCATGCGCATAAGGCCTTCATTGTTTTCGAGGAAAAAGGCAAACAAGCCCGTAATGATATTCAATTGCGTGTTAATCAAAAAGCTAAAGAACAGCATCACTAAGTAAATGACCCACAAGCTCGGATCTGTTGGGAATTGAATCGGGAGCAGCAGCCAGATCAGGATCATACCAGGTGTCGTGAAGAGCAGAAGACGGAATACACCTTCGCCTAAGCCTTGCATCATTTTCACAAAAATATAATTGTAGGGCCGGATGAATTGAATGGCGACACTGCCATCCCGAATCTCGTTAGCAATCTCACGATCTAGGTTATTAAAATAGAAAGCGCGGCCCATCCAGGAAATCGCCACATAGGTTGTCATTTGACCAAGGGTAAGACCACCGATGACAGCTTGGTCGCCATAAATCGCTTTATATACGAAATAGTACGAGCCAATATTAAGCGCATAGATCAGGATCCCGCTGTAATAATTCACCCGATAAGCGAGCATCATGAGAAACCGCATGCGTATAACTTCTATATAAGCTCTATGCATGGATCGTAACTCCCTCTGGCTGATCAATCTCCAAACGTTTCACTTCGGCCGAGCCTGATTTATAAATTTCACGGACAATATCATCCGTATTCGTTTCATTAATCTTGATATCTTGGATTTGCAGCACGCCAACGACGCGGCTTAACACTTCCGAGATATTCGCTCTTTCGTACGGAATGAACACTTTGGCGGATAGCTCATTCTCAAGCTGCCAAGCTACATCCAAGCCAAGGGTCAGCTCTTGAAGTCGCGCTAACGTTGTTGGGTGTTCGAACTGAAGGACAACTTCTTTTCCTTTTCCCCATCTGGCTTTCAGCTCTTCCAGACCGCCATCATAAATAATTCGGCCGTCATCTAGCATAATAACACGGGAGCACAGTGCCTCGATGTCCTGCAAATCATGCGTTGTCAGCAGAATCGTCGTCTCATATCGCTGATTGAGCGACTTCAGAAATTCACGGATCTCTGTTTTTACAACAATGTCGAGGCCAATGGTTGGCTCATCCAGAAATAAAATTTCAGGATTATGCAGCAAGGAAGCCGCTAATTCACAGCGCATCCGCTGACCTAAGCTCAGCTTACGAACAGGTCGTGATAGAAGATCCGACAGCTGCAAACGGTCGACGAGCTCATCGAGACGTTTTTTATAATCGGCTTCGGAGACGCGGTATACCTTTTTCAACAGCTGGAAAGACTCAACAACACCAATATCCCACCAGAGCTGGCTGCGCTGACCGAAAACAACACCGATCCCAGCGACGAATTTCTCCCGCTCTTTGAATGGCACATAACCATTCACTTTGATGTGACCGGACGTAGGAACGAGAATACCCGTTAACATTTTGATCGTCGTCGATTTTCCGGCACCATTTTCACCGATATATCCACAAATTTCGCCTTTTGGAATCTGAAAGCTTATGTCCTTCACAGCTGTAATTTGCTTATACTCACGTTTGAATAAATCTTGCACGGCACCTTTGAGGCCACCGCGGCTTTGCTGAACTTGAAATTCTTTGCGCAGCATTTGAACATCTATGGCTAACATGCGTCTTCCCCCCTGACTTCGTCGTCTCGGTTACAGATTACGGCAACATTCGTCATAACTTGCTATCGAAGTTTCGTAGCATCTATAATATGGATCATAATGACGTTTCCTACAACCGTACAACAAGCTCATGATACCCCAATTCTGTAAGAAAAAAAAGTACAGATTAACAGGTATCGTATTTACCTTTAAATTAACGCTAAATTTCACCTTGGAGAGGAGCTTACATAGTATGAAAATCTTCAAACGGACCATGCTCCTGATCGTCATGCTGCTTTTGGTGGTCGCCGGCTATTATTCTTACGCCTTCTACAGCTTCGCTAACAATATCTCTCATAATTCTGACAGTGCGAATGGGAAAGGTAATGGAAGCACAACCTTTATTCCGAACAACGCGAAGGATGCGGATAAATACACACCACCGAAATGGGAAAGCAAGCAACGCGTAAATATCTTGCTGTTAGGCGGTGATTCTCGCGGCATGGTGAAGAATGAGTTACCAAGATCAGATAGTATTATGTTAGCCTCCATCGATCCAGTCACAAAGAAGGCTCATCTGTTCTCGATTCTGCGGGATACCTACGTGAAAATCCCCGGTGAAGGCGAAGATCGGATTAATACCGCGATTACGACAGGCGGACCTAATTTGGCCATGAAAACCGTTAGCGATCTCCTTGGCATTCCGGTTCAATATTATGTATACACCGACTTCAAAGGTTTCATCGCATTGATCGATGCGGTTGGCGGCATTGATATTGATGTGGAGAAGGATATGAAATATTCCGACTCCGAAGATGACCATGTATACGACATTAATTTGAAAAAAGGACAGCAGCATCTAGATGGCAAAACAGCCCTGCAATATGTTCGCTTCCGCCACGATGCATTGTCCGACTTCTCCCGGACGGAGAGACAAAGAAAGTTCCTGACAGCTGTTGCGGCTAAAATGCAATCCACTTCATCGCTGATCAAGCTCCCGCGTATTCTGAATGCAATCGATCCGTATATTGATACGAATCTTAGCGTAACAGACATGCTCAAGCTCGGAAGCCTTGGGTATGAAGCCAAAGCTGATGGCATCGTCACATCACAGCTTCCCCCTTCAGACTTACTGATGGAGAAAACGATCCGCGGCGCTTCGGTCATTACAGCGGATAAGGTGAAGCTTCAAAAGTATATGAAAGACCTATTTGCGGGTACAGCTGAAGCTGATTCAGGACCAACTAAGCCGTCACCTTCTCCAACACCGAAAGTTGCTGCGAAAACAGTGAAGTAGGATGCATGAGCAGGATACGGAATTATAGCAGGAATAGTATGAGAGCATAGCGTGAAAAAACGGATAATAAGAGTGGGTATCCACTCTTATTTTTTGTATGGGTGCGCAATTCGCCGAGGGTGTATATTGCTGAATATAATAATCGCGAATGACAAAAATGGAAATTTGTTATTCGTAATTTGCGTCCTCTCGATCCCCTTCGCTTGGCGCAGGTCGCTACTTAATGAATTAATGAAATCAACCACTACTACATATAAAGGAATGATATCGTCATGGAACGCAAGCAATCCGAACTCCTCTATCAAGAAGCACTGCAACACATCGTCGGCGGGGTCAACTCCCCATCACGCTCATTCAAAGCTGTTGGCGGCGGCGCGCCCGTCTTCATGAAGCGTGCGCAAGGCGCACACTTCTGGGACGTAGACGGGAATCGCTTCATTGACTACCTCGCCGCCTATGGCCCAATCATTACCGGTCACGCCCATCCGCACGTGACCGAAGCGATTATCCGCGCCGCACAGAACGGCACGCTGTACGGCACCCCGACCGAACTCGAGATCGAGTTCGCCAAAATGCTGAAGTCGGCGATTCCCTCGCTCGACAAAGTGCGCTTCGTCAACTCCGGCACTGAGGCCGTGATGACGACGATTCGCGTGGCGCGCGCGTTCACGAAGCGCACCAAGATTATTAAGTTTGCCGGGTGCTACCACGGCCACTCGGATCTCGTGCTGGTGGCGGCCGGCTCCGGGCCGTCCACCCTGGGTACGCCTGACAGCGCAGGCGTGCCGGCAAGCATCGCGCAAGAGGTCATCACCGTGCCGTTCAACGACATCCCGGCACTAGAGGCCGCGCTTGCGCGTTGGGGTGAAGACATTGCCGCGGTGATGGTCGAGCCCATCGTCGGCAACTTCGGCATGGTCATGCCCCATGCCGGTTACCTCGAGCAGCTCTGCGCAGCTGCTCGCAAACACGGCGCCCTCGTCATCTACGACGAGGTCATCACAGCGTTCCGATTCCATTACGGATCGGCACAGACCTACGAAGGCCTCCCTATCCTAGAGGGAGGCCCCACCGAAGCCGCCGCACGCTTCGCCGCCGTGGAACCGGACCTGACGGCCCTCGGCAAAGTGATCGGCGGCGGGCTGCCGATCGGGGCCTACGGTGGCCGCAAGGAAGTGATGGAGCAGGTCGCGCCTCTCGGACCTGCGTATCAAGCCGGCACGATGGCGGGGAACCCCGCCTCCATCTCCGCCGGTATCGCCTGCTTGGAGGTGCTCCAGCAGCCGGGTGTTTACACCAAGCTCGAACAGCTTGGTACAACACTCGCGAATGGCATCTCCGAATCCGCCGCCCGCCATGGCATCGCCTTGACGCTGAACCGCATCGGCGGCGCCTTCTCTACTCATTTTTGTGATCATCCGATCACCAATTATGAGGAAGCGCAAGATACGGATGGCGAACGCTTCGCCGATTTCTTCCGACTTATGCTGGAGCAAGGCATTAATCTTGCCCCTTCCAAATACGAAGCTTGGTTCATGACAATTGCCCATACAGAGGCTGATATTACTCAAACGCTCGAGGCTGCAGACCAAGCTTTCCGAATAATGAAAACACGATAGTCGTCCCAAAAACGAACTATGATCCTATTAGGATTGTAGTTCGTTCGTCTTTCTACCCTAACATGCGTTGTAAGAATTATACTTTTATTCACCTGTATACAAAAAAGGTAACGCTTACATTTATGATTTCCGTCTGCAAGTATTGTCGGATGAACTTTTTCATGCTATTCTAAGATTACTTTTACCCTTTTAGCCAAATCGCTTGTTTTCACAGTATTTTCCTAGAAACTTAGGGCATGATTTACAAATACTGCATGGTTTTTTGTGTGTGATGCCTTACTTTACTACGAGTCGATTTATGCCGTATTTCGAGAGACTTATCTCCTGTAAATTGGTATGATATTCAGTTGAATTGCATTTTTATACACAATTATGCATATTTCGGATTTAGCCCACAATGTGGAATTGTCCCGGAAATAGGATGGCTAGCAGGCTCGACCGTGCCAGAATGCAAGAAGCGTAAGTAAGAGGAGTTTAATTATGTATGGGGGGTGACGGTCAGGCAACTGACCAGAGCAATGAATGAAATTATGCGTAATGAAGGCCGTTTTCAAGATCTACTAGGAACCGAACACGACAGCTGCGGTATTATTTGTATTATTGAGAAGAATGGTCATCCTTCCCGTGATAACATCCAAAAGACGATTGATGCCCTTGTTAAAATGGAACATCGTTCTGGATTTATCAATGGTGAAGGCGATGGTTGCGGTATTCTAACAGATATTCCTCGTGCTCTCTGGGAAAAGAAGTTAACAGATGCGGGTCTGGACAGCAAACTTGCTTATGACAACCGTTTTTCTGTTGGACATATCTTTGTTCCACGCAAGTTGGATTTGACTGTTACTGAGATTCAAAACGGCATTCGTGAGCTTTTTGCCTCCCATGATGTATCCATTATTCTAGAGCAAGAAAACCTAGTTGATAGCGGCTCATTAGGCGCTAATGGTTTGCTCGATGAGCCTACGTTCTGGCAAATTGCAGCCATCAGCAATAAGACCGAAGGTCAAGTTGCCGATCACCTTTATGAACTGCACATTGCGATTGAAGATCGTTACAACGTTCATGTTGCTACACTTAGCAATGTAACATCTGCCTACAAAGTATTAGGTGCAGCTAGCATCCTACCTAAATATTTTAACGACTTGCGTGATCCATTATTTGCATCCCAAGTAACGATTGGTCATAACCGTTATTCAACGAACACATTGTCCAGCTTCTTCCGCGTTCAACCGTTCTCCCTTCTTGGACATAACGGCGAAATTAACACGGTGAAGAAACTTCGCCTTGAAGCTGACATGGTTGGCGTTCCGCTTGTAAGCGGCGGGTCTGACTCCCAAGACATGAACAGAACGATTGAAACGTTCATTCACCGTTTTGGATTGTCCCTTTTCGAAGCGATGGAAATGGTGTTCCCTCCTATTATTAATGAAATGAAACAGTTCCGTCCGGAACTTCAAGATCTTTATGTGTACTACCGTCAAGTATGGGGCCACTTTGCACAAGGTCCAGCAGGTATCGTTTCCCGTTACGGTAACGAGTGTATTTTCAGCGTAGATGCGTTAGGTCTTCGTCCAGTATGGATGGTTGAAAGTGACACGTCCCTGTACTTCTCATCGGAGCAAGGTGTTATTACGGTTGGCGAAATGGTTGCTGATCCAAAGCCAATCGCACCAGGTGAGAAAGTCGGTGTTGTTCTAACACCAGGCGAGCACATTCAAGTGATTCCTTATCATGAAGTTCAATCCCTCGTGTATGAGCGTGTGAGCAAGCGTGTAAATATTGGCGGTCTCCGCTCGTATTTGAACCCTACTCAAACGAATACAGAAGCTGAGCTTAATGAGAATATTGTTACAACTGATCAAGTGTACAGTTCATTTGGTTGGGACCGTGATGGTATTTCACACATCGAATCCATGTCCGAAACAGGCGCTGAGCCCATTCGTTCATTGGGCCATGATTCACCTCATGCAGCTCTTGCGTGGGAACGCCAGAACGTGCCTGACTTCATTAAAGAAAGTGTTGCTGTTGTTACGAATCCGGCTATTGACCGTGACCGTGAAATGGAACACTTCTCTACACGTGTTATTGCCGGAGCTCGTCTTCCGGTATTTGCACAGGTGGATAGCAACCTTCGTCTTGAGCTTCTTACTCCGCTTGTTCTTGAAGGAACGAACGGTGTAGGCAGCGAAGAAAACCTGTCCCAGCCATCATTGGAGCAATTACTTGCACAATTCCGTGCACAAGGCGATAACAAAGTAGCTGTTCTATCCACAACTTTCGCTAGAGGGACTTCACTGAAGGATGGTTTGGCTGCACTTGCTGCCGATGCGATCTCAGCTGTTCGTAATGGCGCGGTGCTGCTCGTCTTGGACGATTCAGAAGCTCACCAAAATGACCGCTTGTGGCTTGATCCTCACCTTGCTGTTTCCAAAATCGATATCGCACTTCGTGCAGAAAAACTCGGTTTCGGCGACAACCTGCGCCGCCAAGTTACATTGATCCTTCGTTCAGCTGCTATTCGCAGTCTGCATGATATCGCGGTAGCTTGTGGTCTTGGTGCAGATGTGATCTCACCTTACTTGTTGTTCTCCACGGCTTCTGACAAAGAAGGCAATGCAGCAGCAGCACGTAAAGTATACGCGGCTCTTACAAAAGGGCTTGAAAAAGTCATTTCAACGATCGGTACGCATGAGCTTCGCGGGTACACACGTTTCTTCTCCTCCATCGGCTTCCATCCGGAAGTATCTGAGGTACTGGATATCGTGAACTACCTTGGTAGTGAAAAAGCAGGTACTGGCTTTGCTCAGCTTGAAGCTGAAGCTGAAGCTCGTTACGCAGATTTCATTAATCCGAAAGCGAAAGCAGCGAAAAACTTCCGTTTCTTCCAACGTATGTGGAAAGCGCTAGGCGATGCTGCATCAGGAGCTGCTCCTTACAGCGACTACCGCGACAAACTGCGTGAAGAAGAGAAGAAGAATCCGATTTCCATTCGTCACATTGCGGGCTTCAAAGCAATCAGCGATGGTCGTCAACCACTTGATCCGTCGCAAGTTGATATTTCCATTGGCGGTCACTCCTTGCCGATGTTGATCTCTTCGATGTCCTTCGGTTCACAAAATGAAACAGCTTTCCGTGCCTACGCTGAAGCCGGCGAACGCTTGAACATGGTTACCATGAACGGCGAGGGCGGAGAGATTAAAGATATGCTTGGCCGTTACAAAAGAACGCGCGGAGCGCAGGTCGCTTCCGGACGTTTCGGTGTTAACATTGAGCTTGCTAACGCAGTAGCTTTCCTTGAGATCAAAATTGGCCAAGGGGCAAAGCCAGGTGAAGGCGGTCACTTACCAGGTTCCAAAGTTACAGCGAAAATCGCTGAAGCTCGTAACGCTACAATCGGTTCAGACTTGATCTCGCCATCCAACAACCATGATATCTACTCCATCGAGGATTTGGCGCAAATCATTTCCGAGCTTAAAGAAGGCAGCGGTCGTAAAGCCAAAATCATCGTAAAAATCCCAGTTGTTCCTGGTATCGGTACGATTGCTGTTGGTGTAGCGAAAGCTGGCGCTGACGTTATTACCCTTTCCGGTTTCGACGGCGGTACAGGTGCGGCTCGTATTCACTCCTTGACGCACGTTGGTCTTCCAACGGAAATTGGAACTAAACTTGCTCACGTTGCTTTGATTGAAGCTGGTCTTCGTCACCGCGTTGAGCTGTGGTCCGATGGCGGTCTGAAATCAGGCGCTGACGTTGTTAAAATGGTTATGCTTGGTGCAAACCGTGCTGGTTTTGGTAGTATCGCTATGCAATCCATTGGTTGTACAACATGTCGTGGTTGTCATTTGGATACTTGTCACGTGGGTATCGCAACACAAATCGATTCCATGGAAGAAGCTGAAGAAAAAGGTCTTCGCCGTTTCGTACCTCGTCAATTCGATCTAGCTGTTGACAGCCTGGTTCGTTTGTTCGGTTCGATGGGTGAAGAAGTACGTGAAGTCGTTGCTTCCCTTGGTTTCAAAAGTTTACAAGAACTTGTTGGCCGTTCTGATCTTTTGGAGCAAATCAGCCACATTGAACGCATTGATCTGTCCGACATTCTTCGTCCAGCTCCACTTCAGTTCATCTCTGAAGAGACAAGAGCGGCTGAAGCAGCAGCAGTTTCGTCCGATATCCGTATCGCGGCAGGTGCTGAAGGACTTGAATTCTTCCCAGATTCTGTATCGTTCGATGCTCCTGTCGTTCGCAACTGGTCCAAAGTGGACGCTGAGTCCCGTATCCTTGGAACTCGTTATTCCAGCCATCGCGTAAGAGACCGTTTCAACGGCAGCTACGATGAGCTTCCAGCAGTTGCACTTAACTTGATCGATGGTTCCGTTCCTGGTAACGGTCTTGCCGCATTCAATGCGCGTGGCGTAGACATTACGGTACACGGCGGTGCTGAAGACGGTCTTGGTAAAATGGCCTTCGGTGGTAAAGTAGCTATCGTGAAATCACTTGGCAAAAACAATACCTTCATCAATGGTAGCGTTGGTAAATCGTTCGGTTACGGCGCTCAAAAAGGTTTGTTCTTGATCCAAGGCAGTGCAGATACACGTGCATGTATCCGTTTCTCCGGTGCTGATGTTGTATTTGGCGGCGAGATCACAACGCCTCTGCAAGATGAGCTTGGCGGTCTAGCAGCTCGTGCGAACCTTAAAGGCTTCGCGTTCGAGTACATGACAAACGGCCGTGCCGTTGTTATGGGCGATCCAGGTCCATGGATCTGTGCAGGTATGACAGGTGGGGTTATCTACCAACGTCTAGTGCCAGAAATGGGTCTTGATCAAGCAGCTATCGAACGTCGTATTGCTAAAGGTGCTAAAGTTAAACTTGAGCCTATTGGCCTTCAAAGTAAAAAAGATCTTACTGAATTGCTCACAGCTTACCACGCTGAGCTTGCGAACTCCGGTCAATCCGAAGCCGCGGCGAAAATCGAAGGTTTGCTAAGCAATCTAGAAGCTAACTTCATTCGGATTTCCCCAGTCAACATGCAAGCTGACCAATCCGTTGCTACAGAATAGTATCAATGCAAATAACTCCATCAGACCTTCATCGGTCTGGTGGAGTTTTTTCGTAATTGCAAGTGTTATTGGTGCATAAAATGCGAGCAGTTATCGCATTTTATTAGTGCAACACCATCCGCATGCCACAGGAGGTTTTCAGCTATGAGCCACTCGAAGCGCCGCCAAGAAGCTGCATGGAAGGGTCGTAAACAAGCTCAACATCCACCACATGGTAAGGTGAAAGCCCTGGCCGAATTCGCCAGTGAGTATGACGCGGAAAACAAGTAATTAGGATCCCCCCCTCTTCTCCCACACGTTAGAGGGACCAACACAAAGAGCCCGTTCGACCTATTTCTAAGGAAATAAGGTCTTCGGGTTCTTTGTGTTGGGTTAATGTGCAAGATTCGGAAACTTCCCTACGCCCCCTCAGAGTTAGTCGGTTTTTCCGACTAACTCCACTGGCGAAGTACCTAAATCCTCTAAGTTAGTCGGTTTTCCCGACTAACTCCCCCCCTCGAACTTCCGTTTTATGACGGTATCTGTGACTCACTGTTACGCCCCATTAAAGGCGTCATGCTCTTCGGAGGTAGCGAGAGGGCTTGTACACAATTAAAGCTAAACATGTTGCTCCCTCACATTCATCTTGTCTAAATCAGGTGGAACACGGTGATGGGTAGCTTGTTCGAAGCCGTAGGCGATTTGGATCAAAGTAGGTTCACTGAAAGCTCTGCCCGAAAAAACAACACCAAAGGGCCCCTTGGTTGAATGACCACGTGCGTCGATAACTCCATCTTCGGCATATCCAGCCGGAACGGAAATCAACGGATAGCCCAATCGCGCCGCGATATACAGCCCATCCACATCACCTGGGAGCAAGAGCGCATCTAGGTCATCTTGGTCTAGTGCATAGTCGATCCCTCGCTGGAGAGGCAGTTCTTTGTAGGCTTTTATCTTCTGCAGATAGGTTGCCTCCGTCAAGGTCGTTTCTTGTGAGCGAACGAGTGTGTCCTGCCCGAATAGCAGAGCAGCCTCTGCATGGTTGTGGTTATACGCGATCAGCTCTTCCAAAGAGTGAACAGGTATGTCTTCAGCCAGTTGCGATAAATAGGCATTCAGGCCTTTTTTAAATTCATACGTGATAGCATCATTGTTCCAGTTTTGCTGTTCCACATGTAAACTAACCGGGTCCACGATTGTTGCGCCTTCCTTTGTCAATGTTGCAATGGCGGCTTCCATAATGGCTAATCTTTCTTTGTCCAAATGTTGATAATAATGCCGCGGAATACCGATTCTGGCCTTTCGTACAAAACTTACATCCAAAAACGGTGTGTAGTCTTGCAAAGTGGCTTTGCTGCTCGCAAAAGTAGCCGGATCCTCGCTGTCAGTACCCGTTAATGCCCCTAACAAAATAACAGCATCTTTAACCGTCCTAGCAATCGGCCCAGGGGTATCCTGACTGCTTGAGATCGGGATAATACCCGTACGGCTCACTAGACCAACAGTAGGCTTGATCCCCACTACATAATGCTGACTTGACGGCCCAACAATAGAGCCTGCCGTCTCTGTTCCTATCGAAGCAGCTCCTAGATTTGCAGCTACTGCCGCTGCTGAACCCGAGCTAGAACCGCTCACGAACATTTCCCCAGGACCATAAGGATTCAGCACTTGCCCGCCACGTGAACTATATCCTGCTGGCATGGAGCTGGACATAAAATTCGACCATTCCGACATATTCGTTTTCCCAAGCAAAACGGCACCTGCTGCTCGCAGTTTTGCGGCTACAAATGAATCCTTAGCCGCATACGAATCCGCCAGCGCAATCGATCCAGCACTTGTATGCATGTTATCCTGTGTATCGATATTATCTTTTAGAAGAATCGGTATCCCATGTAAGTTCCCTCGGCTCCCTGTTTCCTTACGTTCTTTATCTAAGTCCTTTGCGATTTGAATCGCGTCAGGATTGATTTCTAAGATCGTATTGATTGCTGAATCATACTCGTCAATTCGCTCTAGATATACTCGAACAAGCTCCTCTGAGGTTACTGAGCCTGTCTCCATGGCAGCTTGCATACTTGCTATATCCGCCTCTACAATCCAATCCTTTAGTTGCTTAATCACTTGATCGACTCCCTACTGCTTCTTCAGTCACTTACTTGTTGTATACAACTTACCATAAGCAGGGATAGGGCACATATAGAAAGATTAACTATAGTCGAATTAGGCGGTAATTCCCTGTGCATGTATCCCCTACCTACGAACCCCATGCAGCTTGCAAATTCGCTCGACTGCACGTAAATGATGCTTGGCATGTCCAGCCATCATTTTCAGCAATTGTGCAACGGTTTCTTCCCGATTCATCGTCCTTATGGTGCGGTCTAATGCATCTGGAAGATACTTGCACAACCCAATAATATGCTGCCTTGCCGCTCCAAATAACAGGATTTCTGTAGCGATTGGCCGCTCTGCATACTGGAGTCCCCGATGCCAATCATCTGGTTGAAACGAATTTCCTGTGTACATCCGCCCCGGTTCCGCAAGTGCAAATTTCACTTTGTTCAGGGTGATCAGCTCCAAATCGATCAGATGCAGCACATGCTCACGTATCGACCACTTGTCATGTACTTCACATAAGTTAAGATGTGCATCGGATAAGCGGTCAATAGCTTGATGTAACTCTTCCACGCCATCTCCATACATCTTCATAATCTCGATATGAGATGGAAACAGCTCTTCCCAGTAGACCAGTGTATATCCATCAAGGGTTGGAACATGGCGTTCACGAATATGCTCTGATTCCTGACTCCCTATGGCCTGCTGGAAGCCTCTGGCGAGCAAGTTCGACTCCACGTCAGCTACAGAAGCTACACCGATGTAAACAAGGCTTCCAGCTTGTGCTGCGCTGTAATTCGGTCTTAACCAACGGTTCAGAACCTCACTCGCTTCACACCCCTTCACGACTAGAACAGCCTCATCTGCTGTATCACCTATGTGCAGCAATGCCGCACCACAAGCCTCGTCCCGCTCAAGCAGCTCCCAACCTAGCTGACTCCTATAAAAAGCTATCGACTCCTCCAAATTGCTCACGTCGAGCAATAATCTAGCCCTGCCGCTCTGCACCATCTGCCCTGCCTCCATTTCCGCACAAAAAAAATACGCTCCGTCTTAACTTCGACGGAGCGTACATCCAAACCTACTTCTTGGCCGCTTGGTAGGCCTCGATATATTGCGCAGCCTTCTTCGCAACAAGGCTGTAGTTTCCTGTTTTGACCGCTTCGCTAGTCAAATCGGAGCCGATGCCTACGGCAACTGCGCCGGCCTGGATCCATTCGCCGAGGTTGCTCAGCGAAACCCCGCCAGTAGGCATAATGTTCGCCTGTGGCAGCGGACCTTTAATGGCCTTAATCATCGCCGGGGAGTACAGATTACCCGGGAAGAGCTTCACGATGTCCACGCCAAGCTCTAGCGCGGCTTGAATATCAGCAATGGTCATGCACCCTGGCATGATCGGCACCCGATACCGGTTACACAGTGTAACCGTGCTTGGGTTCAAAGATGGGCCGACAACGAACTCGGCCCCGCTAAGGATCGCGGCACGCGCCGTTTCGGGGTCAAGGGCTGTGCCCACCCCGATAATTGCGTACTTAGACGCGTCTTTCGCTGTGCTCGAGTAGCGCTTCGCCAGCTCCTCGATCGCGCGCAGCGCGAAAGGCACGGTCATCGTGACTTCGATGACTTTGATCCCGCCAGCGATCGCTTGATCCGCCATTTCGACGACTTCTTCTGGTGTATCTCCACGTAGGACGGCAACGACGCCCTCATTTGTAATTTGCTGAAGTAATTGAAGTTTCTTCACTGGTCATCTTCCCTTCCATGTGTAAGCATGTATGATTTAGGTTCCGTATCTTCTTCCCAAACAATTAACGTTCAATATGTTTAATGTTGTTAAGTACTGCTTCCACTTGCTCCCACGTTGGAGCGCCTTCCCAGTCACCTTCCGTCTGCACGATCATGGAGCCCACCAAATTCCCGATGCGAACAGCCTCAGGGTACTCATACGCTCTCAGCACGCCCACCAAAAAGCCCGCACAAAACCCATCGCCCGCACCAACGGTATCAATGACTTGCTCTGCTTTGAAGTAAGGCACTGTTGTAATCGTATCCGCCGTAACGACATAGGTCACATCTTCTCCACCTTTGACAATGGAAACCGCCGACAATTCGCGCAGCTTGCTCACGATGACATCCCAGTCTTCGGTTTGGTACAGCAGTTTCAGCTCGTCCAAGCCCGGTAGGAAAATATCCGACAGTTTCGCCAGCTCAAGCAGCACAGGACGCGCATCTTCAATGTTCCACAACTTCAATCGCAAATTCGGATCAAAGCTAACTTTCACGCCATGCTTACGAGCCAAACGAATAGCTTCGAATGCTGCCTCTCTGCACGATTCACTTAGCGCCGGTGTGATACCGGTAATATGCAATATTTTAGCCCCAGCGATGTAGGCCTCATCCAAATGTTTCGGGCTCATCTGACTTGCTGCCGAGTTTTTGCGATAGTAGTAAACGGACGTTTTGCCCATTAGAACTTCACGCATCATGAGTCCTGTTGGCGCATCGGGCGTCAATTCCGCACGGGAAACATCGACACCTTCACCCCGGATTTTTTTGAAAATCATACGACCTAACGGGTCCTTACCTAGTCTGCCGAACCAACCTACATGACCGCCAAGGCGTGAAATGCCGATCGCCACATTGCTCTCTGCACCGCCAAACAGGCTATACAGCTCCGATGAGTACTCTAAGCCCTTACCGCCTGAAGGCATAAGCAGAGCCATTGTTTCTCCAAACGTAATAATATCTGGTCCTGATCCTGTATTTACCGACATAGAAGCACTCCATCCATTCCGATCACGACTCGCGTGTCCCGTTAATTGAAACGTTTAAATAAATGAGATATCTCATATTATAGAGGATTTGAACGGATTTCACCAGACTTTTACGAAGAGCTGCTGCCATTCCAAATAGAGGAAAAAACCTCTCGCTAGGGCATCCCTCAGGGAACGACCTTGCAAGAGGTTATTTTTACTTCACAAACCCTGTCGCTTCAGCTACTGCGAGCTCGTTCTGGAACTCCTCGTGAATATGTCCATTCGTCGCCATCACGTTACGAACCCCCAAGTGGTAAGGCTTGCCTTCCGTATCCGTCACACGACCACCTGACTCTGTAATGAGCAAGGCACCTGCTGCAATGTCCCAGGCGTTGAGACCGATTTCCCAAAATCCGCTAAGACGCCCAGCAGCCACATAGGCCAAATGCAGCGCTGCGGAGCCTGCCACACGGATGTTACGAACTTTCGGCGAAAGCGCCTGAACGCCCTTCAGATTAATAGGCAGCGCTCCATCACGGTCAGCTGGGAATCCAGTAGCAATTAAGCTGGTAAGCAGCGTCTCATCTTCGGAGACTTCCGTCTTTTTACCGTGCATGTAAGCGCCTTTCCCCTTCTCAGCAACGAATAATTCGTCTCGTGATGGGTCGTATACGACCCCTACGATGACTTCCCCTTTATGCGCCAATGCAATCGACACGGAGAAGAACGGAAAACCATGAACGAAGTTCGTCGTGCCATCAATGGGATCTACGATCCAGAGATACTCTTCATCACTCATTTCTTGCAGTGCTTTGGCTGACGCCTCCGGTCCTGGCTCTACGCCTTCTTCCCCAAGGATGGAATGGTTAGGGAAATGCGTCATAATCAAATTACGAATCAACTTCTCAGAACCTTTATCAACCTCGGTCACGAGGTCTTGCGCAGAGAATTTCGTCCCTACATGATTTATATCTCCGAGCTTGGTTTTGATCCACTGACCTGCCTTAGCTGCCGTATTAATAGCTACAGCTGTAAAACTTTTACTACCAACAACAAATGTTTCCGTCCCACCATTTACCATATATATCAACTCTTTCTTTTCATTAATTTAGATATTACGTTAAGTATAGTAAATTATACGTTTCTAATACTAGTGCGTTTCATCCTAATTTATTCGTACATTTTCACATTGGCGTCAAAATAAATGACTACACCGTCCTATTGGACGGAGCATTTATCTAGAAATATAGCCAACAAATGTAGTGAAACAATTTAAACTATATTTGGAATTTAAACGAAAAAAACCGTATCGGCACCAACGCCGTACGGTTTTCAATCTTCTTTTATCTATGAAAATATAGCCTTCTATATTCCAACAATGTGGTATCCGCCGTCTACATAAATAACCTCGCCAGTGATTCCACGGGACAAATTACTCATAAGGAACATCGCCGTATCGCCAACTTCAGCTGTATCAGTTGTTTTGCGAAGCGGTGCTTTCTCTTCGACTTGACGCAAGATGGAATTGAAATCCTTGATGCCTTTGGCAGCCAACGTACGGATCGGTCCAGCCGAGATGCCGTTAACGCGGATACCGAATTGGCCAAGATCTGCCGCGAGGTAACGAACGCTGGCTTCAAGCGCAGCTTTGGCAACGCCCATCACGTTGTAGTTCTTCATAGCACGCTCTGCGCCAAGGTACGTCATCGTCATGATGCTTCCGCCTTCTGTCATCAGCGGGTAAATGCGTTTGGATACGGCCACTAGGGAGTAAGCACTGATGTCATGCGCAAGCGCGAAACCATCGCGTGATGTATCCACGAACAGCCCGTCCAGCTCTTCTGTTTTGGCAAAAGCAATACTATGTACAAGTCCATGCACGACTCCGAACTTCTCTTTGAGCGCGGAAGCCAAGGTATCGATTTCTGCATCTACGGTTACGTTACAAGGCATCAACGTGGAGCCTGGGATCGTATCAGCAAGCTTGCGTACGCGTTCTTCAACACGCTCGTTTTCGAACGTGAACACCAAATTAGCGCCTTGCGCGGCTAAAGATTGTGCAATGGCCCAAGCGATACTGCGGTCATTAGCAACACCCATTACAAGTATATTTTTTCCGTTTAATAATTGACTCATGGTTCGTAGAAGCCCCTCTCACAATGGGATGGTTAGTCGTTCATTCTCCAAAGTACCCCATTTTGTCCAACAATTCAAGAAAAATATGGGATTAGAGCTGTAGCGACGCTTCATTGAGGGCTGTGACGCCTTCTTGTTCCTTGAGGTCCTCCATGAGCTTGAAAAGAGCACTATCCTTCATCTTCGCTTCGATCATGATATCGAGCTTTGGCGTGATAGGGGCTATAGCTTTCAGGAAATTGTATAAGGGTCCTACCTCCACATAATCGGCGTGACTTCTTGGTTCTGTTTCGCCTTTGGGGCTGGAAACGTGAATTTTGGGTGGGAGCGAGGATGATGCATCATCCAGGTTCAAGCGTGCGCGTTTTAACCAGGTTTCTTGAATGCGAGGCCACAGCTCGACTGCGTCTTCGCCATTGTTGTTGACTGCATGATGATGCACATCCAATACCATGGGAGCACCGACTTCCTCAGCAATCTCGAGCGTCTCAAGGGCATTGAACGTTTTGTCGTCATTTTCGAGCGTGATTCGCTGTTGAATGGGCATACGCATGGCGGTGAAGTTTTGGACAAATCGCTTCGCGGATTTAATTTTATCCCCATAGGAGCCGCCAACATGGATGTTGCACATGGCTTCCATACCAAGCCCCATGGCATTGAGCATGGCGGAGTGACGTTCCAAGTCTTCGACCGATTTCTGGAGCACATCCTTTCTCGCGGTGCTGAGCACGGTGAAGTGATCGGGATGAAAGCTAACGCGCATGTTGTTCTGCTTGGCATAGCTGCCAAGCTCCTCAAACTCCGCCGATAGGGATGGAATCGGGTCCCAGTCGCCCAGCATCTCATGGCCAATCAGCGGGATGAATCGGGAAGAAAACCTAAACACCATGATGTCATGAGCACGATTATGTTTGAGCAATCGGAGCGTATTATGTAAGTTCTCAGCGCCGATGCGCTGCAGCTTGCGAATAGCTGCTTCTCGATCGAGCAGCTTGCTGAAATTTGTTGCCGTCATCGTCTTGGACGGGGAAGCATTCTTTACCACAGTGGACATGGCTACGTATCCTAGGCGAATAAGCATGAGCAGGGTCTCCTTTTTCTCAGGATGATCTAAATTAGGTTACCCTTGTAATCTGGCGCGCATGCGGCAATGTTTGGCACAATTAGCTAGAGAATGGTTTGATAAGTGTATGGTGCTGGCTTTCCCTCGCGAATCTCATTGGATAAATCCAGTGAAATGGGCAATCCTAGGGTCGAAATCTCCCCTTTGATTGGATTTATCCATTAGCGGCCTCTATTTATGGTCGATATAGGGGCATTCCTGAGCATTTGAGTGGATTTCTCCAATCAAATCGCGTTTTAGGCAGCTAAATTGAGCAATCTACTGGATTAATCCAATGGGATGGGTCGGGCGCGGCAGTTGGGGGATGAGTTGCGGAGGATGGGCTCGGATGTATGGCGATGAGTTGCGGGGAGAGGATGCGAGGAATAAAGATAAATTACATTGCGGGCTCAGATTACTATGGTTGCTGCGATTGGTTGTAGATGCTGTAGGTGCTGAGGCTCCCCACCCACCCTATACAAAAAACACCGTCCTCATCAGACGGTGCTCTCCATACTTCTATTTCCCAGCTTGCTCTCCGAAAAACATTTCGAACGCAAGCGAAGTTTGAATGCGAGCTTCTTCTTCGGTTAACCGACGAATGAGCTCCATCTCCACTTGTGTAACCTCATCACCTTGGAAATTGATTTCCGCAATGGAGGCAACGATCCGGACGATGGCGATCGCTTGATTCTCAGGCGTGTATGCGATAACCTTCTGGCCTGTTGGGAAAACGCGAAAGCCGCTTTTTACCATTTTGCCGCGGCCATACTCCAGCAGCTCGTAGAGCTCTTGCTCGGACTTAAACTTACAAACTGAATTGAATTCCGTTTGAAAACCCATGGTTTATCTACTCCGCATCGAAAGAATATTGGATATTTTGTTTAGCTGCGTGGCGCTCAATCGCCAAACGAATGAGATCATCCAGCAGCTCTTTATAAGGTTTACCTGTCTCTTGCCATAGCAATGGGTACATGCTGAAAGGGGTGAAGCCAGGCATCGTATTGATTTCATTGATATAGATTTTCTGATCTATTTTGCCTAGGAAAAAGTCCACACGTGACAACCCGCTGCCATCAACCGCCAGGAACGCACGAAGTGCCAGCGCTCTGACCTCATCCGACACCTCTTGGGGGATCTCGGCAGGAATAATCATGGCTGATTTACCGTCCAGATATTTGGCTTTGTAATCGTAGAATTCATTCGAAGATACGATCTCACCTACGACAGAAGCGATAGGCTCATCATTCCCCAGAACGGCAACTTCGATTTCACGGGCATCGATATTTTCTTCAATAATAACTTTGCGATCATATTGGAAAGCAAAAGCAACTGCCGCGATCAGCTCTTCTTGATTTCTAGCTTTGGAAATCCCAACGCTTGAACCTAAGTTAGCCGGTTTCACGAAGCATGGGTAGCCAATCGCTGTCTCCAGCTCCATCAGGTGATAAGCGCGGTTCTTCTCCCATTCGGTACGGGTAAAATGGCGGAAAATACACTGCGGAAGTCCTTCCTGCGCGAAAACTTTCTTCATCATGACTTTATCCATGCCGACTGCAGAAGCCAGTACACCAGCACCTACATATGGAATGTTGGCCATTTCCAAAAGTCCTTGAATCGTCCCATCTTCCCCGAACGTTCCATGCAATAGCGGGAATACGACATCTAATCCGAGATCCTCCGCTCCAACGGAAGTAATAGAAGAAACAGCTATGTCACCCTTCGTTTGAATACCACCAAAAATCGGTGCCAGTGCGTTGGAAGCAGGAGCTCCAGCATCTTCCGTACTGAAGGTTAGGGCTTCCTTGGACTCAGCAGGACCTAAAAGCGGTGTTCCGCTTCTCCACTCGCCTTTTTTGGATATATAAAACGGTGTTATCTCATATTTCGTGAAGTCCACAGCTTTCATAACCGCCAATGCTGTTTGCAAAGACACGTCATGCTCGCCGGATTTCCCTCCATAAATTAAACCAATTCGTATTTTGCGGCTCATTACGTACCTCCGTCTAGTATTTACAAATCTCTATGCCATCTTACATTTCATCAGCAACATGAATGAACGTGTATTTCGTCCGTTCCGACCAAGCAGGTGAATCCTTGTATGCCCAGTACCGATTACGGCTATTAAAGGTATGCGCATTAACAAGCGGCATCCCATTGGCATCTTTACCTATTACGATTGTATTGTGCTGGTAGCGACCATCGCCATCCCAATCATAGCTGATGGTGTCTCCTGGCTGTAGCTCCCAAGCGTCCTTAACGACTGTACCTGTCAAACCATGCTTATGAGGGCGTTCCAAATAATGATGCAAGCTGTTGGCTACGGCCCAACTATAGCTCCACAGCTCTTGATGCCCTTTTTTGCCAGCATACCACCAGCCCGAATCCCTTTTCCCAGTATAGTCCATTGGAGCCCCGCCTGCAAAGAGGCATTGCGAGACATAATTCGTACAATCTACTTCAAAATACTCATAACTCGGATTCGGTGTTTGCCACCATTTTTCCGCATATTGGACGGCTTTAGGACGATTATAAATGATTTTGCGGTGAGCGGATTCCAGACCACTCGTATTGCGTATACTAGGATTGATATAAGGAAGAGATGGTGAGCTGCGCTGGGCGTCTAGGAACGTCTCATTCTCTGACAAATGGAAGCTGCGGCCGCGGCTGGGCTGGGACTTTTCGCTTTGTAAAAGCTCCGCGCTTTGAACTTTCCAGCCTAAAGCATTTTGCTCGATGATCACGCGTTCTGACTCTATACGCTCCTCCTGATGTTCTACTAAACCAATTCGATAGGTCAAAAACCGATGCAACTGGATATCCGCAATAATACCATATGGCAATTCCTTAACACCCTGCATACGGAGCTTGGTTTCTCCGCGCAGCAGCTTAGCGTCACGTTCTCGGTAACTGTTCAGGAGCCTTCGCACCTTGACATCCTGTTTCCGTACATAAGCGCTGTCCGAAACAAATGCTTCCAAGGGTGTGGATGAGCCCTCAAGCTCAGCCTGATTTTTCGCATGAATGTAATTGTAGAGCGCTGTTTTCCAGGACATCTTGGTATCCCTCCTTAGCTTTTATTAAGGTTTTAATAAGTTTTGCTAAGACAAGCCCGAATTGCTTTGAATTGATTCAATATATGACATTTTGACGGTAAAAATGATTGAAATTAATCTTTACTCACACGTGGCGAAGCGCTATACTTGAGGTAGAGGGAATTATGAAATCGAGTTTCACTAGATGAAATTTGATGGCATGGTTAGATATTATAATTTGAGGAGGAACTACCTATGTCCAATAAGGACTCTTTTTCTGTGCGCAAGCAGTTAACTGTCGGCACGAAATCGTTCCAGTATTACAGCCTTCCTGACTTTGAAAGCCAAGGTCACGGCACAATTAGCAATCTGCCAGTTTCGATCCGCGTATTGCTTGAAGCTGCCGTTCGTCAATTCGACGGTCGCGCGATTACAAGTGAGCACGTGAAGCAAATCGCTGGCTGGGCTCAAGGCCGCGATGAGAACAAAGAAATTCCTTTCATCCCAGCTCGTATCGTTCTTCAAGATTTCACAGGTGTACCTGTCGTCGTTGACCTTGCGGCAATGCGTGCGACAATGGCTCGTGAAGGCGGAGATCCTAAACGTATCAACCCGCTTGTTCCTGTTGACCTTGTAATTGACCACTCTGTCATGGTTGATGCTTTCGGATCCCCGGATGCACTCGAAATGAACATTAACTTAGAATTCGAAAGAAACGAAGAGCGTTACCGTTTCTTGCGTTGGGCACAAACCGCATTTGATAACTTCCGTGCTGTTCCACCTTCAACAGGTATCGTTCACCAAGTTAACTTGGAGTACTTGGCATCTGTTGCAGCTACCAAAACAATTGACGGCGAAACTGTCGTGTACCCGGATTCCCTCGTAGGTACAGACTCCCATACAACAATGATCAACGGTCTTGGTGTTGTAGGTTGGGGCGTTGGCGGTATCGAAGCAGAAGCTGGTATGCTTGGTCAACCTCTATACTTCGTCGCGCCAGACGTTGTTGGTTTCAAATTGACTGGTCAATTGGCAGAAGGCGCTACAGCGACTGACTTGGCATTGACAGTTACACAAATTTTGCGTAAAAAAGGCGTTGTTGGTAAATTCGTTGAGTTCTTCGGTCCTGGACTAAGCAACATTTCCTTGGCTGACCGTGCAACAGTTGCGAACATGGCTCCTGAGTACGGAGCAACAATCGGTTTCTTCCCTGTCGATAACGAAACATTGAACTACTTGCGTGCTACTGGCCGTGAAGAAGAGCAAATCGCGCTTGTAGAAGCTTACTATAAAGCACAAGGCATGTTCCGCACAGACAGCACGCCAGATCCAGTGTTCACAGATGTTCTTGAGCTTGATCTTAGCACGGTAGTTCCAAGCTTAGCTGGTCCTAAACGTCCGCAAGATCGCGTTGAGCTTACAAACATGAAAGAATCTTTCAATGCTATCATCCGTACACCGATCGAAAAAGGTGGCTACGGTTTGACAGAAGAGAAAGTGGCTGAAGTTGTTGATGTTGTGTATCCAAACGAAACAGTTAAAATGGGTACTGGCGCAGTCGTCATCGCGGCGATTACTTCCTGTACGAACACGTCCAACCCAAGCGTAATGATCGGTGCTGGTCTCGTAGCAAAAAAAGCGGTAGCCCTTGGTTTGAAGAAACCAGCTTTCGTAAAAAGCTCTTTGACGCCAGGTTCCCTTGTTGTTACTGAGTACCTGATTAAAGCAGGCCTTCTTGAGTCCCTAGAAGCTCTTGGCTTCCACGTTGCAGGTTATGGCTGTGCAACTTGTATCGGTAACTCCGGTCCGCTTCCAGACGAAGTAAGCAAAGCGATTATCGACAACGACATGACTGTTGCTGCTGTTATCTCCGGTAACCGTAACTTCGAAGGCCGCGTGCATGCACAAGTAAAAGCGAACTACCTTGGATCACCTCCATTAGTTGTTGCTTATGCTCTTGCAGGTACTGTAAACATCGATCTTGCGACAGATCCAATCGGTAGTGACCACACTGGCAAACCTGTCTACTTGAAAGATATCTGGCCTACAAACCAAGAGATTCAAGATGCTCTTAACATTGCTATGAGCCCTGATATGTTCCGTGACAAATACAGCAATGTATTCCGCGCTAACGAACGATTCAACCAAATTCAAATCCCTGAAGGCGATCTGTACGAGTTCGACACGAACTCCACATACATTCAAGAGCCTCCTTTCTTCACAGACCTAGGCACAGTTCTTGATGATATCGCTGATATCCGCAGCGCAAAAACACTTGCACTTATGGGCGATTCCGTAACAACGGATCACATCTCCCCTGCTGGTAACATCAAAGTTGACAGCCCTGGAGGCCAATACTTGATCAACCATGGTGTAAAAAGAGAAGACTTCAACTCCTACGGTTCCCGTCGTGGTAACCATGAAGTGATGATGCGCGGTACGTTCGCGAACATTCGTATTCGTAACCAAGTGGCTCCAGGAACTGAAGGCGGCGTTACAACTTACTTGCCAACTGGCGAAGTTGAATCCATCTACGATGCTTCCATGAAGTATCAAGCTGAAGGCCAAAACCTTGTCGTTATCGCAGGTAAAGAGTACGGAACTGGTTCTTCCCGTGACTGGGCAGCCAAAGGTACTTTCTTGCTAGGCGTTAAAGCTGTTATCGCTGAAAGCTTCGAGCGTATCCACCGTAGTAACCTTGTTGGAATGGGTGTTCTTCCACTTCAATTCGTTAACGGCGAAAGCTGGAAAACGCTAGGAATTACAGGTCGCGAAACATTCGACATCACAGGCCTTAGCAACGACGTACAACCAGGTTCAACAGTAAAAGTTACTGCAACTCGTGAAGATGGCACTAGCTTCGAATTTACAGCTCTTGTGCGTTTGGATAGCTTGGTAGACGTAGACTACTACCGTAATGGTGGTATCCTGCAAACCGTTCTTCGTTCGATTCTTGCAGAAAACAAAAACTAATCATAAACAACCAGCAAAACACACACACACAAAAGCTCGGGATTGCCTTCATGGCAGTCCTGAGCTTTTTCCTTTTTATGGGAAAAGAAGTGATGGATTCGCTCATTTTGATCAAAAATTGAGACCGCCTGGCCCTTACTGCCCCAAGGGATTGACTTACATTTCCAGAAACTGCGGGTTGAGACGATGTATATCGGCCCCTATACTGAGGAAAGCGAAAGGGGAGATGAAGATGATGTTGATTAAAAAACTAGTCGTAGTCGCACTCGTAGCTTCCTTTGGTTTAGGAATGAATGCAGGTACGTGGAGCCCGAAGGCATCCGCAGCAGAAGCTACGACTTTAAAGCAAGGCACACAGAATGGTGATGTATGGGACGCACAATTCCGACTAAAAACTTTAGGCATATATGAGCCTTCTATAGATGGAAAATATGGTCCAATTACAGCCGCGGCAGTTCGTAACTTCCAAACGAATTATGGACTTAGTGTGGATGGGATCGTTGGTGCGAAGACGTGGGAGTACTTGCGTAAATTCACAGTGAATCAAGCTGAGCTGGACATGCTGGCTAAAGTTATTTACAGTGAAGCACGCGGTGAATCCTATGAGGGTCAAGTGGCTGTTGGAGCGGTTGTTATGAACCGATTAAAATCCAGCCAGTTTGAGAACACCATTCAAGGCATTGTATTCGAAGTTGGCGCCTTTACGGCAGTCAGCGATGGCCAATATAATTTAACACCGGATAGTCAAGCTTATAAAGCTGCATTAGAGGCAGTTCGCGGCTGGGATCCAACGGGTGGCGCGCTTTACTATTTCAACCCGAAGACAGCGACAAGCGCATGGATCTGGACTCGTCAACAGACGGTACAGATAGGGAATCATATTTTTGCAAAATAAATGTGTGTGCGACTCGTGTGATGAACGCGATGTATAAATAAAAACACCTCTAGCTGGAGCCGCTAATGCGAGCTCGTGTAGGGGTGTTTTTTGCCATAGTGAAACAAATCATACCAGCTGCTCATGCGTCGGCTTGCTCTTCATACCAAGGATTCAAGTGGACCAACACCTCATCCACATCGTTATGGGCTTCTTTAATTTTCTGCTTAATACTACGGCTGATGTCATGACCTTCTTGAATCGTTAGCTGGCCTGGAATGCCAAGTCTCGCATCAACTAATATGTAATGACCATGTTCCCTCGCTCTTAGTCGATCAATCCGCTTGACCTCTGGTACAGTACGAATCAGCTGGGCATATTGCTCGATATAGGTCGAATTCACACTTCGCTCCATCAAAATATCGAAAGACTCGCTGCCCATTTCGTACGCCAGCTTCAATACAAGAAATGAAACGATAATACCCGCTACAGGATCTCCATACGCCAAGTAGCTAATATTGTAGTGATCACCTAGCAATGCCAAGCCAATCCCCACCGAAGCTGCAATTGAGGCGTACACATCTGCCAAATGGTCGTAGGCCGTAGCAATCAACCCTTTGCTATTAAGCTTCTGTCCTATCCGCATCGTATAGACATAGAGAATTTGTTTCCAGACGAGGGAGACGATAGCCGCACAAAAGGCAATAATATGCGCCTCACCCGCTGGTTCGAATAAGGCATGAATCGAATGATAGCCCATATAGATAGCGGCTCCGCCTAATATAATCGCAACAATAAAAGCGCCGAGTACTTCCGCTTTTCCATGTCCGTATGGATGCTCTACATCCGCTGGCTTCGAGGACACGCGCATGGAGCTATACGCGGTTGCCGTGGCGATAACGTCTCCAGCATTATGAATGCCGTCGGCAATTAGCACTTGGCTATTAAACAGAAGGCCGACAATGATTTTGATCGCGGTCAGCACAATGTTACTGGCCAGGCTTATCCAAATCGCCAGCATCGAGGCTGTCTTCTTCATGACTTCCACTCCCTTCCCACGTTTAGTATGGCTTTTCAGCGGCAAAGCATCCGTCCGTGTTGGCTAGGTAGTGGGGATTAATGAGTGGATGGGGATTGGGATGCGACGCGGTGTGATGATAGATGGTGACTATGATGATGAGGTGCTGAGGAATGTTAGCTGGGATATCCTGGGGTTTGACTATTTGCGAGATAGAGCTGTGGAAAGTGCTTATTTGAGATAAACCTGCGGGATATCGCGGATTAAGGTGATTGAAAGTGCTTATTTCCTGCTTTACGTGGTATTTTGAGTGTAAAACGGGAAATAAGCACTCCTCGAGTGCTTATTTGAGATAAACTCGTGGGATATCACGAGTTAAGGTGATTGAAAGTGCTTATTAGCTGCTTTACGCGCTATTCTTGGCGTAAATGCGAGTTAAGACTACAGAGGTGCTTAGCGCAGCATCGTGCCCATCCGGCGCGCCGCCTCCATAATCGTCGGCGCCTGCTCTTGCATCAGCTCCAGCGTGAGCCTGTTCGCTGGACCCGAGACCGCGAGGGCGGCCACTAGACGGCCGCCGCGGTCGAGAATCGGCGCGGACACAGCCGCCGCGCCAGGCTCGCGCTCTTCGACGCTCGTGGCGAAGCCCGCGCGTCGTGTGTCGCTGAGCTGCTGCAGGTATGCCTGCGTGTCTAACCCTGTCGGCCAGTCGGCCGAGGTTAGCAGCTGCTCCAGCAGCCCTGGCTCAGCAAAGGCGACGAGCACCTTGCTCGAGGCGCCGACGTAAAGCGGCATTCGCGCCCCGACAGGGGCCACACGGCGAATGGCATGGTTACTCTGCACGGCTTGGATGCGCACGCGAACCAGGCCGTCCTGCACGTATAGCGAGATCGTCTCGCCGAGCTGATCGCGCAGCCGCTCCATCTCCGGCAGCAGGATGATGCCGGGGTCTCCCTCTTTGGACAGGTTAGCCGAAAGCTCCCAGAGACGGTAGCCCAGTCTGTACTTATCCGTCGCTTCATCACGCATGATGAAGCCCTTGCCTTCAAGCGATGCGAGAAGGCGATGCACGGTGCTTTTGTGAAGCTGCACACGTGTAGCAATTTCGGTTAACGTCAATTCTGACGCCCCTGTGAAACAAAGCATAATATCTAAAGCGCGCTCAACAGCACGCACGGTCAGCTTGCCATCTTCCATAGAAGAGTCACCACCTTTATACACCAAACTGTTTCACTATATGAAACCTTGTTATGTTCAGTATAACGAAACTACGTGGAACCGTAAAGGTCAAACACCTCTTTTTCCCATTATTACAGAACCGTTACAAAAGGCTTACAAATGCCGCATCTACATTGACTTGAAAGCGCATTCAGAATAATATTAAAGTACAGAAACACTTATCAGAATATTTAAACAATTAACTCCCCCTTCCAATTTTACACCACTAACTAGCAGAATTTCACATACAGATCTTCACGGAGGGAGGCTTCATCGATGTCTACAACCACACTAAATCCTGTAACGGGATCGCTGCAACCCACTCTTGATCAGGTTACACAACCTTTTTTACGCAGGAAAAAGCTAATCGCCACAACTTTTTTAGTATTATTAATCCTATGCACCTCAGTCGTACTGATCTTCCACGCTTATATTGCTTGGACCTTGGCTAGGCCACATATTGAGCCTCTACATTCGAATCCGATGAAAGCAGTCCGACTTCCTTATACAAACATTTCATTCCCGAGTCTAAACGGTAAATCCAACTTAGATGGCTGGTTCATCGCAGCAGCAGGCTCGAGTAAAACTGTTATTTTCTCACATGGCTATGGAGGCAATCGTGAAGAAGAATGGGTTCCTTTGTACACCTTAGCCCGTGAGCTCCATAAAAAGCAGTATAACGTTCTCATGTTTGACTATGGCTACGTGAATCCCACAAGTAGTCGCCTCATGACCGGCGGTGTTCAGGAATCCCAAGAGCTGCTTGGGGCCATTGATTACGTCAAACAATCCACTGGCGGTTCGATCTTTATTTGGGGCTTTTCCATGGGAGCAGGCACTGCCTTACAGACTGCTCTACAGCAAAACGGAGATATTTCAGGGATGATCCTAGACAGCACATTTCTGCTGAACTCAGACACCCTTTATCAAAATATGAATCAAGTCGTACATCTGCCAAAATACCCTTCTCTCCCACTTGTTCGTTTATTCTTTCCTTTACTTAATGGCGTAAGCTTGCACGACGTGCCTTTCACTAAAGTGACCACAACGTCATATGAGATGCCGATCTTCATGATTCATGGCACAAATGATAACAAGGCTCCTCATGTTTTAGTCGAGGCTATGTTCAAGCAACAACACAACACCGCTTCTAAGCTATGGATTCTCCCTAACGCACAGCATGAACTTCTGTATCGCGCTGAGCCCAAAACGTATGTGAGCCGCACAATGGACTTCCTCGGCAGTATTGAACCATCGGCCACATCCGAGCACGTTAACGCTGGTATTCCCTCCTCCCTATAAAATCGACCTCTGATGAGGTCGGTATTTTTTTGGCCATTTAACGGCTTGCATACCTATACGAGCCTATACGAAAAGAGGTAAGCAGCGCTTACCTCTCATCACCAAATTGGCCAACTTCTCAACCGTATGCGCCCAAGCCAATACTTAACTAGAAAACCTACAGCTAATCCAGACATTTTCCATCAAATATTGAATTTAAATGGAAAAAGTACAGCTAATAGCTGTACTTTCCACCAATCCCCCTAAAACTCGCTTAATTAACTACAGGAATTCCATCTAATCATCTAAAATGTGAAAAACCGGCTAGATTAGCTGGAGAAAATCCATCTATTTGCTGGTGGCAGGTTCGTGAAAATGGGTTGGCGGGGTTTGGGTACTTCTAAGGTACTTGTCGGTGCTTGGGTACTTCTAAAGTACTTGTTGGTGCTTGTGGCTACTTATAACTGCTTGTAGCTGCTTGTAGCAACCCGCACCTGCTCCTGCTTCTATCCCCATGTAGCTACCTGCAGCCGCTCACCGTTACAAGCAGACAGAAGTTGAATGGGCCTGCCCCCACTCAATCCATCTCGTAAATCGAGCCCGATTTACTCGCAAACAGCTCCGCATATACCTTCTCAGCATACGCATCGGTCATGCCTGAGATATAGTCCGCGACGAAGCGCGGCCAGCTCCAATTACTATTCGTGCTGCGCCGCTCGTAGCTATCGATCCAGTCAGGCGGGATGATCCACTGCCCTTTGTCCTTATCGATGAAGCTGTCCCAGAGACGCTCGACGATGATTTCGCTGCGCTTTTGCAGGCGCAGGACGCGGAAATCCTTGATCAGCGTGACCCACGCCAGCTTCTTGAGGATTTCCATCGTCCGTAGCAGATCCATATCCTCTGCGCCGTCTTTGACGAGAGCGACTTTCTTCCAGCCGCGCTCCGTGTCGTCAATGATGTCGAGGCGGCTCGCGAATGAGCTGACCCAACGGGCTTTCATCTCTCTGCGCGTCCGTGATTCCTCACGGTTGCACTCTGCAAATATGAGCTCCCATTGCTCCAAATAATCGTGCAGCACGCGCCGCACCATTTGCTCGATATCAACTTGCTCCCAGCCGAATTTATGCTGATTGGGATCGTTCAATATCTCCATCACGAGATGTCGAATCAATCGTTGATCTTCGAAAAAGGTAGCGTTCATTTGAATTTTGCCTGCCCGAATGCCATCCTCGATATCATGCGTAGAATACGCAATATCATCGCAGAGGTCCATCAATTGCGCTTCCAATGTGGAGCAGCCCACTGGCATTTTCCAAGTGTCACGCAGCTCACGAATAACGTCCCACTCCGCGCCGTATACACCCTTCAGACGACCTTCTTCCTCAATGAGGAAGGGATATTTATTAATACCGAGAAGCACAGCTGCCGTCAGATCCAGACCACTCTCGCTGCCAGCTCGTTTTTCAAGAAACATGAGGATCCGGAAGTTTTGCGCATTGCCCTCATACTTCAAGCCGTGATCCTTCATCAGGATATGATTGAGAACTTCTTCGCCCTTATGTCCAAAAGGCGGGTGGCCGAAGTCATGCGCAATGGATGCGCACTCGACCACGGTCGGATCGATGATCAGGCCTGGATGCTCTCTTTTGCTCAAAAAGGGATTCGTCCGCTCTAAACGCTTCGCCACTTCTCGCGCAATCTGTGCAACCTCCAAGGAGTGCGTCAGACGAGTCCGATAGTAATCTCCCGAGCCGGCCCCGAAAACCTGAGATTTCCCTTGTAGACGCCGAAAAGTTGGTGACTGAATCAACCTTGCATAATCCCGTTCAAATTCATCCCGTTCTTCACTCCACTTCGAGGAAGCTGCCTCACCAGGCCGATATTTCCGTATGTTGTTCATATGCTTGCCTCCTCTAGCCCTCTAGCGCTGTAGGGCGCCGATCTCACCTGTATCCTCCTGCTGGGGCGATTCCTCACACTGCTATCAGTTTATGCGAGAGCATGTACGATAGTCACCATTCTCCCCCCTGATGCAGAAGGATTATTAATTTAAAAGAATACTATATTCTCCATGCCCCAACAAGCCTAACCTGGTGCACAACTGAAAAAAGGGAATGATGCACAAGACGATTGTCTTCGTGCACATTCCCCAGTGCTCTTATTATTTTAATAAAGATAGAAATTCCGAACGCAGTGTTGCATCCTTACGGAAGGAGCCGCGCACAGCAGATGTTACGGTTTGACTGCCGTATTTCTTCACACCTCTTGCGCACATGCACATATGCTCGCCTTCAACGACAACCATGACGCCATGCGGCTTAAGCACATCGAATAGGATGTCAGCAATTTCAGAAGTAATCCGTTCTTGTACTTGCAGCTTGCGTGTAACAACATCAACTAAACGAGCAAATTTGCTGAGACCAGCCACTTTACCGCTCGGTAAGTAACCAACATGGACTTTGCCAAAGAAAGGCGCCATATGGTGCTCACACTGGCTGTAGTAAACGATATCTTTGATAATAACAAGCTCTTCATGCTGTTCATCAAAAGTAACACCAAGTACTTCGCGTGGATCTGCTGCATACCCTGCAAAAATTTCTTCGTACATACGCGTTACACGAGCTGGCGTATCCAACAGACCTTCCCGATCTACATCTTCACCAATCAGTCGCAAAATTTCACGGACATGACTTTCAATCTGCTCGCGATTTTCTGCGACTAATCCATTTTTATAATCGATGGATGCCATCTTCTCTATCACTCCACCCTATTTTCACTTGATAATATTTTATTTCCGCTTTTGATTAAAATTTTGGTTTTTCATCATCTGTTGTGCTTTATTCAATTGTTGCTTATTCATGTTGTAGCCCATTTGCTTCGCCATTTTGGCTAGCATTTCAGGATTGTTTTGCATGGATTCGAGCTGTCTCTTCAAATAGAATACACCAATAAAGAAACCGCCAACCAAACCTGCAATCAATGTGAGAATGGGAATTAAATAACTCCACATAACCTGTGCCCCCTGCTTGTACATATTTAGAATAGAATGCTTGTTCTATCATATCATTTCTGTTCCACGGTTTACAAATTAAAGAACTTGCTCAATGAATAAAGTCGTTTCCTTCGCCAGATCGATCTCTTTGATGTCCAATACTTTATCTGTGGCATCCTGCTTCACAATCCGAATAATCGGACGCGTTGGAAGTCCTCTATGCTGACCAACGACAACACCAGTCTCCCGATTCGTCAACCGCACCGAAGTTCCTGTCGGATAAATCGAAACAATTTTCAAAAATTGAATCAACACATCGCGATCCAGCTTCGTTTCCGCCAACGCCAGCATATATTCACAGGCTTCATGCGGTAGCTTGCGGCGTCCTGCAGACATATCAAAGAGTAAGTTGTCGTACATATTGGCGACGGCCGTGATTTTGGCATAGAGATGAATATCTTCGCCCATGATCCCTCTCGGAACGCCTTCTCCATTCAGTGCTTCATGATGCTGAAAGGCTACATGTGCTATGAGCAGATTGAACTCCCGCTTATTCTTCAATAGCTCAAACCCGCGCCACGTATGATGCCGCCGCGGATCCTCCGATTCATCGTCTGTGAGCAGCTCCACTTTACCAATATCATGCAGAAGCGCTCCCATAGCGAGATCTTTCAATTGGGTCGCATTCATCCCCATATTCATCCCGATGAGGACAGCCATCATGCAGACGTTCATGGCATGGATATACATTTGATTATCCTGGGTCCGTATGTCGTTCAACTGTACGAGGACATCACGATTTTTCATAATCTCATCTAGTAGTGTGTTGATGGACATGCTGACATTGCGCGAGTTGAAATCTTTGCCCGACTGGATCGATGCGAACGTCTGCCCCATCTGTGTCATGACAAGCCGCTTCGTTTCGTCCGACAGAATTTCTGGGATTTCCACATCTTCCAAGTTCGGGTCTTTGATATAAATCATCGTCACGCCAATTCGATTCAGTGTATTAATCATAAATACGGTTAGCTGCACATTCTCCGAAAGCAAAATAGCCCCATTGCTGGCATATATCGTACGTCCCAGGTATTGACCAGACTCCACCGAATCCAAATGCACATATTTCATAGGATTCACTCCACATGTTGTAATTGTTGAACTTCTAGGTTAGCAATGTTCGTTGTTCCAAATCTAATAAGTGCACTTTGGTCGGAAGTCCCCCGCCATAACCCACAAGATCTCCGTTTGCCCCAATGATCCGATGACATGGAATAATGACAGGAATGGGATTTTGATTGTTCGCTCCCCCTACCGCTCGAACAGCTTTAGGTGAGCCAATCGCTTCCGCTATATGTTTATAGGATGCTGTCTCCCCATAAGGGATCGTTTGCAAGGCCAGCCATACTCGCTTTTGGAACTCCGTCCCTTGTAAATCCATATCCCCTTCAAAGCTCTCTCGTTCTCTTTTAAAATACTGCGTTAACTGCTCAGCTACGGATGCTAGCTGCTCCGCATTTTCGCTAAGCTCAAACGCCCCATACCAACGACTTGCCCACTGCTCACGTTGATCTCGATTCTTCTCATAGGTACCGAACTCGACCTTGCAGAGGCCCTGTGGGGAGGCCACAAGCACGAGGGGACCGATGGGCGAGTCGATCTCGGTATAGGTGAGCACGACTGTTTCTTGCTGCTGTTTCATCTTATTCCTCCTGTACGGCCACTGCTCGACTGTTCTGTACAGCCATGGCTTTCTCGATGTCCGTTATCACCTGCGGCTCTTGCTCAGCCGCAGCAGCTTTAGTTAAAGCGGCGAAAGCTTCCTCGCCGCCGATGCGCCCCAACGCCCACGCTGCAGTAGCCCGGATTTCCGGGCGAGGGTCGCTAAGCAGCAGATCACTCAAGACCGGCACCGCTGTGCGGTCCTTGAAATTGCCCAGCGCGATGATCGCGTTGCGCTGGATGGGCTTTTTGCCGCGCCAGGAAGCCGCAATGCGCCCGTACTGCTCTTTGAAATCCTTGTTCGACATCGTGAGCAAGGGAATGAGCAGCGGCTTGACCTTCTCCGGGTCAGGCTGCAGTTCGGGATGATGCGTCCAGTTCATCCCCTTGTTCTTCGGGCAGACGACCTGGCACGTATCACAGCCGTAGAGTCGGTTGCCGATTTTGCGTTTGTATTCGTCATCCACATACCCTTTGGTCTGTGTGATGAACGAGATGCAGCGGCTCGAATTGAGCTGCCCTGGGCCGACTAGCGCCCCTGTTGGACAGGCATCGATGCAAATCGTGCAGTCTCCGCACTGGTCCATAATACCTATATCGGATTCGAATGGGATGTTCGTGATCATTTCGCCCAAATACACCCACGACCCCCATTCGGGGGTGATGACGGCGCAGTTTTTGCCGCTCCAGCCGATGCCGGCACGTTCGGCAACAGCGCGGTCGACGAGGGCACCGGTGTCGACCATGCTCTGCAGTCTCGCCTCCGGCACGCGCTCGGCGATGAAGGCTTCCAGCTTCGCGAGCCGATCGCGAAGCACGTCGTGGTAGTCGCTCCCCCACGAGGAGCGCGAGATCATGCCCCGATACGCGCCAGGCTCGGATCGGGGCGGGTTCGAAAGCTTCGACGGGTACGCGACGGCGATCGAGATGATCGACCGTGGCGCGTCGAAGCTCAGCTCAGGATGTACACGCTTCTCGATGTCCGGCTCCTCGAAGCCGGATTCGAAACCCTTCTCCCTGTGGCGGAGAAGGATGTCTTTCAATGCGTGAAACGGCTCCGCAGAAGTGAAGCCGATCTTATCAATACCAAGAGAGGGCGCGGCTTCCACGATCTCTTGTTGTAACTTGCTCCAGTCTGTTGTGTTTGCCATGGAAACCGCCAATCTGCTCACCTCTCTCTTTCACATCATCTTATGTTTGAATTTACAGCTTCCCCGCCATATCGAGCGGCCATAACACAAAGTCAGCCCGTCCTTGGACGAGACTGATCGGTATGACCCCGAACATACGGCTGTCTGCGCTTGCTGCCAGATGCCGATTATCGCCCATTACGAAGATCTGGCCCGGTCCGACCTCTGTCGGTCCGAAGTCACCATCTTCGATTGGCGTATCCGCATACGGTTCGGTGACTTTATCGCCGTTCACATAGAGAGCCCCTTGGCGGCTCTGTACTTCATCACCTGCGATAGCCACAACCCTTTTGACCAATAAAGGGTGCTGAGGCAGGGCAAGCTTCTCCGGCTCTTTGAGAATGACGATTTCACCACGGCTCGGTGCTTTCAAATAGGTGATGGCTTTGTTCACGAAGAGCCACTCGCCCTCTCGAAGCGTCGGATCCATCGAGTGACCGCGCACCGTAGACAAATTGAAACCGAATTGATGAACAATAATAACAACAAGAAGAGCTACGAGAATGGATTTCGTCCAATCCCACAGCTCGTGCGTAAAGCTTTTCGATTCATGAACATACCCTTGTACAGAAACTTGCCTTTTCGAATCTTCTCGCCCTACGAAGAAGCTCACTCAACCGCCTCCGCTCTTATACTTTTCCCATTGCTCATAATAGTAGATCACCATATCATCCTGAAAAGGCGGCTTGTCCTCATTCACTAACGACAGCAGCGCTGCAAGCCCTTCTTTCACCTTCGTTTCGACAAGGGACGAGTAATGGTAGCAGAGCTTATGACGCTCGTATTCATCTTGATCCACAATATGTACCGTTCGATCTGGCAACCGAATAACGTCCAAATCATAATCGATATATGTTAAAATTTGCTGATTCACGTATAAAGGAGAGGCCACATTACAGTAATAGCGAACCCCTGTCTCCTCCATGAGAGCAACGATATTAAACCACATTTTCGGAATAAAAAAAGAAACCCCTGGAATGCGGCTAACCCACTCTTTGCCATCCGCTTCTTGAATCTTAGTCTGACTATTAATGAACACAAGCATGCCCTGTTTCTGATGCTCTTCGTGGAGCATACTTGAAGGAACCCGCCAATTGGTCAACCACATGCGATGGAGATGCCCGTCGTGTTTGAAGCTTTTTATCACATACGGCGTGAAATTATCCATGTTCCAAGCTCCTCTGTAAATTGCTGCCGAAACGTTACCTTATTATACTAGAAAAGCATATCTGACCCCCAATTGCAATGGCGGCACAGATATGCTCCCTATAAGTAAACTTATTTTACTTCCCTACCCGTAACAAGTGAAGACTAGACGCTTACTTTTTTCACAATGCTAAGTCGATGAGCAGCTCTGGAAAAGTCATCTGAACTGTAACCAGCAGACTCATACACAGGCAGCACCATTTCATTGTGCACATCTACCGTTACCATAATTTTCTTAACATTCCGCCCGAGAAACCGCTGCTTCATTGCCTCGATCAAAGCTTTGCCGATACCCTTACGTTGATATGCTGTTGCGACTGCGATCCTATAGTAGTAGCCATTGTTGTTATCAATTGTGCCGATAATCATGCCTACGACTTGCTCTTCTTCTTGAGCGATTAAAACAAGCTCCGTGTCCCACGAAAGCTGACGAGCGAAGGCTTCAATCGTCTCCTCATAGCAGGTTTCCGACAGAACGTCTTCTAGAAGTTCTTTAACCGAAGAGGTATCACCAAGTTGAAATGAACGAACATGCATACGGTTCTCTCCCAATTCCATATTAATTTGTAGAGATTAATTTTCTGGTAAAGAAGTAAATACGACAAAAAAACACGAAATCCTGCTGAAAATGTGGTGAAATTCACAAAAAACTTTGTTTTTTTCGATATATCTCTTGAAAGCGCTTAAATGCAAGCGTTTTCAATTAGTGGAGTTTCATTTTAGCTGATTATTCTAGTTCTTTTTACCTCTATGTCATTCGTTATGATCTAGCCTATAAGACGCATAAAAGACGATGCGCCAAGGAACAATGAAAGACAGAACCTTGAAATTGAGAATTTATGGGATGGATGAACATGGAACTGATCCGCCGCTTATTTAAAGCCGCACATCGGATGGTCGAAGAAAACTCCAACGATCAACAGGAACCGCCATCGTCCGAAATCGTCGAAATATCGGTAAAACTATCGGAGAATATCGATCAACTCGCCACGATTTTCAGCGATACGCCAGATTTGATCGTTCGCACATTTACTTATAAACAATCGGGAGTTCCAGCAGCTCTTGCCTATCTCGATGGGCTTGTGGATAAAAACTCCATCAATAATAACGTCCTCCACGAACTCATGTTTCACACGACTACGGATGACAGAGATGAATTACCTGTCGCTTTAGGAGAAATCAAAAGCCTTCTTACTTGGGAAACCGTAGAAAATTCAATTTTACGTGGCTATAGTATTCTTTTCATCGATGGCCAAGCCCATGCTTTCTCCTTAGAAACACAGGGCTGGCCGCAACGGGCCATTGAGGATTCCCAAATTGAAGCCTCGCTGAAGGGCGCGCATCAAGGCTTTGTTGAAACAGGTAGTCAAAATATTGCCTTAATTCGCCGATATATCCCCAGCCGTGAGCTCAAGATTAAAGAACTTTATGTCGGAAACAGGACCAAAAGTAAGGTATCCATCTTGTATTTAGAAGATATTGCGCTCCCTGACATACGCATTGAATTAGAGCGTCGCATCTCCAGCTTGCAGATCGACTGCATCTTAAATACGGGCGAGCTTGCGGAGCTGATCGAAGATAACCCCTTCTCCCTGTTTCCACAAATGATTACAACCGAACGACCGGACACGGCAGCATCCCAACTGTTGCAAGGACGCTTTTGTGTCATCGTAGATCGATCATCGAGTGTATTAATTGCACCCGTTGGCCTAGCCGCCTTCTTCCAGGGTATTGATGACTACAGTACGCGTTGGCCCGTAGCGACCTTCTTTCGACTGCTTCGTTTCTTCGCTTGTATTATCGCAGCGTTTCTTCCCGCATTTTATATTGCCTGTGTTTCCTATAATCATGAACTGATTCCCTTGGACTTGATTTTGTCCATTGGGGAGTTTCGATCGGCGGTTCCCTTTCCGCCTTTCATTGAAGCACTCATCATGGAGATTATGCTCGAAATGTTAAGAGAGGCAGGCGTCCGTCTTCCTGCGCCAGTTGGTCAAACTGTCGGGATTGTAGGAGGTATTGTCATTGGACAAGCAGCCGTTCAAGCAGGCATCGTGAGCAATCTCATGGTCGTTGTTGTTGCCTCCACGGCGGTTGCCTCCTTCATTCTCCCAAATTATGATATGGCTGCTTCCGTTCGATTAATTCGCTTCCCGATGATGACGATTGCCTCCCTATACGGGATCATTGGGATTATAGCAGGTGCAATGGTCATACTAGCTCACCTCATTAGTTTAAAATCACTCGGTGAACCGTATAGCACGCCCATTGCACCGGTTCGAATGGCGGACTGGAAAGATGTTTTCATCCGCCTGCCGCTCAAAAAAATGGTCCACCGTCCCAAAAGTGTACGCACGCTTCAAAAACGTCGGTATGGCATGATGAAAAAGGAAGGAGACGACTCTTCATGATTCCAGGCAAAGGCAATCAGATTACGCTGTTTCAATATATTTTGATCATTCACAGTGTTCAATTAGGCGTAGGCCTTATCCCTCTGCCTGGCGAACTTGCGAAAGGCTGCGGAACCGACGGATGGATTGTTCTAATCATCGGATGGCTTATTTCTATCGTCAGCAGTCTGATTATTATCCAGATCATGAAGTCGCACCCCAATGGCACGATCATTGATTTATTGAGTCATTACTTTGGCAAATGGGTTGGAAAGGTGGGAATGGTTATGTTTGTCGGCTATTTCCTTCTTTATATCTTTTTAATTTATAATCGTATGGCCCTGTTAGTTCAGAATTGGATTATGCAGCAAACGAATATTGCTGTTCTCATGCTGCTTTTCCTCCTACCCGCTTATATGATTACTAGAGGTGGATTTCGCATCATCGGACGCTATTCTGAAATTATCCTGTTCCTTTCAAGCGCCTTACTATTAACATCCTTCTATCTATTCAAACATGCGCAATGGATTCATCTGCTCCCCATCCTGAAACATGGCTGGATACCTATATTACAAACCCTAAGAACCAACATTCTTTCTTTTGTCGGGTTTGAAATTACCTTCTTTCTATACCCCTACTTAGAAAAAAAAAGTTCTGCTTCCCTCGGCATCATTATTGCGAATTCCGTCACTTTTTTTGTTTACATGCTGTTTACTTTACTTGCTTTTGTCAATTTCAGTCCAGACGAGATCACACAATACCATAATACGCTCATCTCTTTATTTAAAATCATTGAGTTTCGCTTTCTGGAACGCTTTGATATTTTAATCCTGTCCGTCTACTTGCTGATTATCGTAAGAACCTTCATTCCTGTGCTATATGCGGCAGTTATTTGTACACAGCAGCTTGGGCTCAAAGGACAGCCCCGACTGCATATCCTCCTCATACTTACCGTTATGGTAGGTGTCACTTGGGTTTGGAAACCTGGTTGGAATGACAGTGTGCGTTTAAGTGATATTGTTCAAAATATTGGCATCGGGATCGCTTTTGTTATACCGCCGCTCTTATGGGCCATTCTATCGGGCATGCGTCGCATCTTAAGGAGGTCCTCCCCATGAAGCCGATGCGGACAAGCCTTATTTTGTTTCCGCTTTTTGCTTTCTTCATTCTGATATCTAGCTGTAAAGATCAAATGCCCTTAGAAAATGTGACGCTTGTTCTCATGGTCGGGTTGGATTTGGATAAAGATAATAATCTCGTCATTTATGCATCAAGTCCCGTCTTTAATAAGGAAGCCAAGGCGAAAAATGAAGTCACCAAAGTCACAGCGGTTAACATAAGGGATAGCCGAAACGAATTTGACACGCGAGTTTCGGCACTTGTTAGCGCAGGTAAAATCCAAAATGTACTTATAAGCAAACGCATCTTGGCTCATGACGATTGGTTTAAGCTGCTGGATGTCTTCTACCGTGACCCTAAAACATCGGAAACGGCCAGAGTGATCGCCGTTGAGGGCTCCGTCGAGGAGATTATGAACTTTGCGCCTGCGGATAAACGGAGAATGTCCATGCATATTGCCAAGCTCCTGGATACCGCGCATATACGCAATTTGGTACAAGTCTCGACACTATTTGACCTTCATCGGCAAATGTATGAGAAAGGAATTACACCCTACTTAACAAACCTCCGTAAGGATACGGAAGTTGTGGCAGCAGGCACGATGCTATTGAGTAAAAAAGGAAAGTATGCCTACGCTATTAGCAATACGGAGAACCAGCTTCTTCAGATGCTGCAAAAGGACAAGAATGGCGCTCTATCCTTCACCGTCAAACTTCCAGAAGAGAAAGGCGACTCCCCCTTTGTAACAGGCACACTCAGCTTCTATGCGTTGCGTATCAAAAGGGACTTGAAAGTCACTTTCGAGGAGAATAAGTTCGTTTTTGATATCCAATGCTCCATGCCTATTCAATTGACTGAAAAACCTTTCACCTTCGATGTGAGGAATGATGCTCCTAAGCTTGAAGCCGAGATCAATCAGCAGCTAGAAGCGCAGATGAAATCTCTGGTAAAAAAAATGCAAGAGCATGAAGTTGATCCCATCGGTCTAGGCCTTTATGCGCGCGCCTATCAATTCAAGGCCTGGGAGCGCGTACAGGATGAGTGGGGTCACGCGTTCTCGGAAGCTGATGTTCGTATCCACGTAAAGGCGAAAATAAAGAATATGGGTGAAACCCTATAAAGCATGTATGAGATGCGTGAAAAAACACCATCTTATAGGAGGATATTCCGTTGAGAAAGAGGTGACACCTATGTCAGATAACAAAAACGAACTAGATCATGAACTTACGGCGCACGAGTACCCCCGTGATATTCCGGATTTCCAGTTTCTAAGCACCAAGAAACCTGAGGAATGGACCGAAATCGAGCTGCTTCAGCTACACCGGACTATGAGCGACTTATCTCCCTACCTTCATGAGCAAGATACAGCCATGCATAATCAAATCACACGGGAAATGGAACGTCGCGGCATTTAAGGGACTACCGACTTAGTAAACACAAATGTTGCTTTATTAGCTGTGTTCCTTCATAATGAAATTGAAACTACATAATTTTTAGGAGGTATTTATTCAATGGCACATCAACTACCCGCTCTACCGTACGCAAACGACGCACTTGAGCCGCACATCGACGCAAAAACGATGGAAATCCATCACGACCGTCACCATAACGCTTACGTAACAAACCTGAATGCAGCTTTGGACAAACACCCAGCTCTGCATGACAAATCCCTTAACGACCTGATCGCTGACCTTAACAGCCTTCCTGAAGATATCCGTACTGCAGTTCGTAACAATGGTGGCGGACATGCTAACCACTCCCTATTCTGGGAAACAATCGGACCAGAAGCTGGCGGCGCACCTACAGGCGCTCTAGCAGCAGCAATTGACAGCGAGCTTGGCGGCTTTGATAAATTCAAAGCAGACTTCGCTGCAGCAGCAACTACACGTTTTGGCTCTGGCTGGGCTTTCCTAGCTGTTGACAAAGCTGGTAAATTGAAAGTGTACAGCTTGCCGAACCAAGACAGCCCGATCATGGAAGGCGAAACGCCGGTTCTTGGTCTTGATGTTTGGGAGCATGCTTACTACCTGAACTACCAAAACAAACGTCCTGATTACATCGCAGCTTTCTGGAACGTTGTTAACTGGAACGAAGTTGGCAAACGTTACGACGCAGCGAAATAATTGGATTTAAAAAAGCGACCCTTAGGGGTCGCTTTTTTAGTTTATTTATATAATCTGGGTGCGTATAAGGCAGCAACAGCTGCGTATTTGGGTGATGCAACTTCAAAGCTGATTTCTAGCTTCTTCACACCTTTAACGTCAAAAAAAACGAATTGATCAGACCCAACGTACACGCCGCCTGTTGCGATTAATTGACCATCCACATAAAATTTAATTTTAGGTGTTTCTGGGGAGTTCTTGGTGTAATCGTCAACATCATAATGCGTATTAAAGAATGCGTATTTACCATCCAAGTTATAAACAATCTTCTCACTCGTGGCATTGGAATCCAGCATTGCACTGATACCGCGTGCATATTCAACACCATCTCGGAGAAGCGGATGCAATTTCTCATCTCTAAAACTGGCATCGATGTTAACTCGTTTCAATACATTGGTACCGATAATTCTTTCATATTTCAAATCTGTTAAAGCGATGCCACTACGTCTAGCAGATTCCTCTTGATCTGCTTTGTAGGCAGCCGTTGAAGTATCTGTGTGAACATTAAACGTGGAATATGTCGTCTCTGAATCATTGGAAGCTGAAGGCAATTGCAACTCGGAATCATTGCTTGTTGGCGTCCCTGTTTGGTTGCCGTAATTTTGTGAATCCTTATATGGTGTTCCGTCAAATGGAACAGAGCCAGCACCTTGCAACTCGATTGTTTTGGTGGCATCATTCCAATTAACTTTCAGTCCCGAAACCTCTCCGACCGCTCTAAGTGGCACATAGGATGAGCCTTCATAAATAATTGGACTTAATTGTTTGCCATCTGGGTCTTTCGGTGCCCAAATTTGTCCATTCAACGTGAACTTTATTTCATGGTTTATAAATGCTTGAAGAAAAGAGCCCTAGGCTATGCCTAAAGCTCCTGGAAACAGCGATGCGCGATTAGCTATCCCTTCGGATTTGGACCATATTGATTATCGTTGACGTCACTATCCTGGCAGAAAAATACGAGCAGAATGATGAAACCAATCAAGGGAATGATGCCGAGCAGTATCCACCATCCACTTTTACCCGTGTCATGCAATCTACGAAAGGCTACAGCGAGAGAAGGTAAGAGGATAAATAGCGAATATAGGCCCGACAGGACTTGATCCAACCCGATAATGGCCTCCACAATACCTAACCCGATCGAAATAATAATATTGAACAAAACGAACATCCAATATTCCTTCCGTCTTGCTCTGCCTGAAAATCCTACATAATTCGATAACACCTTGACATACCATTCCATTGAGCATCGACTCCTTTCTTCTCCCATTGATATTCCAGGAAGAGGAATCTCATGCCATCAAGTGCCGGTTAGCAATTTTCCTTTACGTGCATGGAGCCTCGTTGTACCATGAAGGTAATACCATAATGAGGAAATGAGGTGGCAATTCCTTGAAATCCATTGTGCCATTGCTTCATAACATCCCCCTCTTTCAAGAGCTAATGGAAGAAGACCTAGTCGGGATTGCACCACTTTTTACAGTTAAGAAAGTAAATAAGGGAACTATCCTTTTTAAAGAAGGAGAAGTTGGCGAGGAATTGTACTTAATCCATTCAGGTGTCGTGAAAATATATCGTCTGGACGAGGCGAAAGAAGTCACACTAGCTTTATTCCGTGACGGAGACTTCTTCGGAGAAATGTCTCTGCTCAGTAATGGCATGACCCGCTCCGCTACAGCTGAGACCATGGCAGCCAGCACGATGTATGTGCTTAGTCGAACCGCATTCACTTCGTTCATGGAAAAGAGCCCTAGGCTATGCCTAAAGCTCCTGGAAACGACGATGCAACGATTACGACATGCCAATGATCAAATCTATGATTTGACGTTCCTTGGCGTGCGTTCACGTATTATTAAAACGATCCTTCGACTGTCTGAGCAGCACGGTATCTCTACGCCAGACGGTCTGCTTATTGATGTAAAACTGACTCATCAGCAGCTTGCCAACTTAGTTGGTACGGTGAGGGAATCCGTCACAAAGGTCCTGCAGGAATTGCTTGATGATGAGCTGATTCTCATTGATAAGAAGTTAATAACGTTAAGAAATATCGAGGCCATTCAGGCCGAAATTCGTTAAGATTGTAGTCTGCTGCATGCAGCTAGTCTTCGTTGCGTTCCTGCCATTCTTTGATGATTCGGACAAACACATTGGGGAACGCATAATTCTGGAGATCTTCCGGCCCTACCCAACGGTAATGGAATGGAATCCATTCCTCTCCCGTACTTGGGCGATTCGCATCACCGAGCTTAGCGCGGTATACCTTCATTTTCCACACAATATGGCTGAAAATATGCTCCGCATCCATGAACCACTCATCGGGCTGAATCCCGATCTGCTCTTGCTCGGCAAGTGCCTTACGAAGCCCGGACATATTGTCCTCATCGGATTGCCATCCGGACGACGGCCATTCCACATGTGGGAGCTCCCACATGCGGGCTAGCAAGCCCTCTTGCGGGCGCTGTCTGATCAACCATTTGCCTGCATGCTCACCTGTGCCTTCGATGAAAGCCACTGCCCGCAGCTCTGGACGGGGCGGTTTGGCTTTCTTTTTGATGGGCAGGGCTTCTTCCATGCCCGCTTCACGCGCTGAACAGTGTGCCATGACAGGGCACGTCAAGCAGTGTGGTGATCTCGGTGTACACACCATGGCCCCCAGCTCCATCAGGGCTTGGTTGAAGTCGCTGGCTGTCCCTTCCAGTATGAGCTCGCGCGCGAGCTTCTCCATAATCGTCCGCGTGGACGGCTTCATAATATCTTCTTCGATGAGAAAATAGCGCGAAAGCACGCGCATCACATTGCCATCGACAGCCGGCTCAGGCTTGTTATAGGCGATGCTGAGAATCGCCCCTGACGTGTACGGCCCGACGCCTTTGAGCGCGGAGATATCGGCTTTATTTTGCGGGACAATGCCTTCGTAACGTTCGTGAACTTCTCTTACAGCGGATTGAAGGTTCCTCGCACGTGAATAATAGCCGAGTCCTTCCCATGCTTTCAGTACATTTTCTTCTGGAGCCGTCGCTAATGCCTCAACAGTTGGAAATTGATCCACAAACCGATGGAAATACGGAATCACCGTATCCACGCGCGTTTGCTGCAGCATTACTTCGGAAATCCATATATAATAAGGGTTTTTACTTCTTCGCCAAGGTAAATCACGTTTATGTGTCTGGTACCAATCCAAGAGATTCTTGGAAAAATACATCTTCTGTTCTTCGCTGTACATGAGCACTCCTTCTCTATGGGGCACGTTCAAGTTATAATGGATGAGATGAATAGATATGGTACCATTATACGAGAAGTGTGGAACATAAAACTAGAGGTGAATGTATGCAAACGTCGAAACAAGCCGATTTGAACCAGACCAAACAACAGAGTTTAGAAAATAAAAGAAAAGATTGGCTGCGCGATGCACAGGGCTTAATCACTCTGTTATTCATTTGGGGCGCGGAGTGGGTGTTTAGTGCTGCGGTTGATTTTGCCCTTTACTGGCGCGACCTGGATTGGCTCAAACAAGCGGCTTTCGTTACAGCCGTGGTGGCCAGCTTGATCCAGATTTGGGGAATGCGGAAACTGTTTAACACAGGGGGTACGCCTACAACGAATGATGCTGTGAAGAGCTGGGGCCATCCGGTATTCCTAGTGCTGCCAGGAGCACTACTCGTTGCTGCGGTTGCTTTCATGGAGGCGATTGGCGCGGTGAACCCGTTTTTCGCTCCTATACTTCGCTCATTCCTACTTGCAATTGGGTTCGTACAGGTCGGACTGTTGCTTGGCAGGTCCCTTATTTATTTGGGCGTGTGGCTATTCGCGCTAGCCGCTGTAATGAGCGTGTGGTATTTGGGCTATTCCGGTGTGATTCTCGAGGGAATGGGCGGCATTAGCCTGCTTGTTAGCGGGTATATGCTGCGAGTTTGGGCAAGATAGGGAGCTAGTTGCAGGATGGGAACACTATCAACTAACTGGAAACCCTCCAGCTAATTTCAGAGAAATTCATGCTTTTCAACGATTAGATGGTTTTTCTGCATCTAATTTCACCGAATGGAGTTACTTTGGCTAATTCGGTGAAATTAACGGCAGAAAATCCATCTATTTGCTTTTATAGTCGAAATCCCCTGCATTTAGATGCAGAAAATCCAGTTGAGCCGCCGCAAATTGCAACATATGTGGAAGTCGCTATTTACACTTGCTCAACAATCGCATAAGCCGCAGCCATAGAGCCCGTATGCGTAATGCTGATGTGAATACGATGACTGCCTTGAAGCCCTGCACGCAGCATGGCTTCTTCTTTCACGTTGCAGACCGGTTTGCCAAGTGCATCCGGCAGCACTTCTACATCCTGAAAACCAATCTGCTTGCCAATGCCGCAGCCGATGGCTTTCACGATCGCTTCCTTCGCAGCGAATCGCCCAGACACAAACTCCGCGAGCCGTCCGCGGCGCTTTTGTGCCAACTCCCGCTCCGCTGGTGTCAAAACCCGCTCCAGAAACCGATCGCCTGAAGATCCCTCTACCATTTTGCCAATCCGTTCAATTTCAATTAAATCCGTTCCGACCCCAATGATCATCGCTCAACTGGCCTCTTTTCTACTAACGATACGCTTTGCGTACAATTTAACCGATTCCTCCACTAAGGTCAAGTGAATGGACATACACAAGATCCATAGCTTACGTCGAGGTAAGTAAGTAACACTATTTTCAGGTCTTATGCCGATCTGTATCAGGCGTTATACTAGGCGTAGAACTTATAGCTTAGGAGGCCATCATAGTGAAAATCATGCCACTGGAAAGACGCGGGATTTCAAATAGCCGAATCGTGTTCGGATGTATGGGATTAGGGGGAGATTGGGCCGGTAATCCATTAACCAAGGAAGATTACATCACCGCTGAAAAAGCTGTAGAAGCCGCGTTATCCATCGGAATTACCATGTTCGACCATGCTGACATTTATAAAAGAGGGAACTCCGAGACTGTCTTCGGTCAGGTTCTCAAAAATAGACCTGATTTGCGCGACCAAATCATTTTGCAATCGAAATGCGGGATCCGTTTCCAAGATGATCAGAACCCACAGCGTTTTGATTTTAGCAAAAATCATATCCTAAGCTCCGTCGATGGTATTCTCGGTCGTCTTGGGGTTGAGCACATCGATATCTTGCTGCTGCACCGTCCGGATCCGCTCATGGAGCCTGAAGAAATCGCGGAAGCTTTCAATACGCTGCGCTCAGCGGGTAAAGTTCGCCACTTCGGCGTGTCCAACATGACGTCTGCGCAAATGCGCTTCATCCAAAACTCACTTCCTGAGCCACTTGTCGTGAACCAGTTAGAGTTAAGTTTAGCTCGCTTAGATTGGATCGAGCAAGGCATTCTGGTGAATCAGAAGGTAGGCGCCAACGTTAATTTCGCCGACGGCATCCTCGAATATTGCCAAATGAACGACGTTCAAATTCAGGCATGGGGCCCGCTCGCCAAAGGGAAGTTCTCAGGCAGCGATATCTCTGATGCGCCTGACACCGTCAAGAAAACGGCAGCGCTTGTTCAGAAGCTTGCCGCTGAGAAAGAAACAACGCCAGAAGCTATCGTGCTTGGCTGGCTCATGAGGCATCCGGCCCGTATTCAGCCGGTCATTGGCACTTCCTCCGCCAAACGTATCGTCGCTTGTGAAGATGCAGTTCGCATCGCTGACACCATGACGCGCGAAGAGTGGTATACGCTGCTCGAAAGTTCCCGCGGCTTGCGTATGCCGTAGCTTTCATAAAATCCCCGTCCTCAACATAACAGGACGGGGATTTTTCAATTAGCTGATTACTTCACGCAGATCCCGATACTCCTGGGGGCTAACCCCCTCCATCTCTTTGAATACTCGGCTGAAATGCTTCACATTCTCAAAGCCAGCCCGCTCGCTGATCTCGTATACCTTGAAGTCCGTCGTTGCGAGCAGCTCCCGTGCCCGTTCAATACGCAGCCTTTTCAAATAATGAACGAAGCTTTCTCCGGTGTACTCTTTGAAAGCCTGACTGAAATAGGAGTAGTTGAAGGAAACATGATTCGAAACCATGGCCATATTCAAATCTTTATCAAAGTTCTCCTGTATGTATTGTGTCGCTTTCTTCATTTCTCTGTGATCGATATGGAACGTCTTCATCGTACGCACATACGCATTGAGTCGATCCACAAGACCCTCGACACTATGGAAATAATCGGAGAAATAATAGAAATTCGAGATATCCCCGACCTTTTTGAACAGCCGCAGGATCTCCACAGACTCTCCACCGTACACATGAAATACTTTATCAAAAACAAGCTCATTCAAGGCTTTGCTCACAGCCTCTACATAGCCGATATCGAGCTGAGTCACGGTTTTCATGTCGAGTATTTCCAATAGCAGCGCGGACATTTCCTTATTGCGGTCTGTTCCGAGCATATTGGCGATTCTTTGAATCGTAGCAACAGGCACAGTGAAATCCTTGTTTTTATGACAAATGCTCTCATAGCTCACACTGCCTGGCCCCGACTGCAAGAACGTATACTTAAGCGCCTCTAGCGCTTCCGCATACGCAGGCTGCAATCGCTCGGCTCCACGCGTGTAGTCACTTACACCCATGCTGTACATGAAATAACCTGCTGGGGCGATCCGCTCCGTCAAATACGGAAATAAGTCAGCCTGCTCGGCAATTAGCACTAACTGATTTTCTTTATCTTGAATGATCGCGTGCCGATGATGGTAGTGCTCTGGCACATGAGCAAGCTCATCTTGGATACGAGCCAAGAATTCGGAATGCTTCATCCCTGTTATCGTTCCCCGATAATGAAGGACGCCGACTTGAAAACCCGTCTCCACCCAAGCCATATCAATCTGCCCCAGCTTGCTCCGCATGGTCTCCCCATCTATATGGGAATGCCTGAGCATATAACTCAACTGACTCTCCTTGAAGGCTTCCCGTTGTTGTAAGGAGTTACTCAGTTGCTCAGATATCTGCTCCTTCAGCTTCAGATCATTCTCCAAACGAACTAGCGTGCTCGACAGCTCATCTCGAATAATGGGCTTCAGGAGATATTCCTTCACCTCGCAACGGATCGCTTCCTTCGCATAGGGGAAGTCATCATGCCCGCTTAGAATGATAACGGCAGGCTTCAGAACCATCTCCTGAATACGATTAATTAGTGTAATCCCGTCCATCACAGGCATACGAATATCTGTAATGACAATATCTATAGTAACGCTACGCAACAGCTGCAACGCTTCTTCGCCATCCCCAGCAAACTCGAACGTATATGCTTCTGGAAATTCACGGGCAATCATGGCTTTCAAGCCGAGTCGGATATTTTTCTCATCGTCAACGATAAGTATGGTTCTCATTCGTAGACATTCCTCCAGATAATATCAAATAAGGCAGCTTCATGAATACTTTGGTATACGTCCCCTCCGCACTCTCTACCCAAATCCCATACTCGTTCCCATAGTACATTTTAATTCGCTGCGTCACATTGCGCATACCGATGCCGTTGCCTTCCTGCTCTCGCTGAGGCCTATTCCCATATTTGTTATGAAAATAAGCATCCTCCATTTGCATCTTCTCGTGAAGCTCTTCCAGCTGATGCGCTGACATGCCTGCGCCATTATCTCCAACCTCAATGAGCATGCCATCCGCACTCTCGCTTGCACGAATCCAGATCGTAACACCCTCCCGCCTGGCCCGATCGATATTCATGCCGTGCTTTACCGCGTTCTCCACAAGGGGCTGCAGCGACATTTTCAACACTTCTTGCCCTAGATAGCTCTCGGGTATATCTAGTTTCAATTCTAATTTATCATCATAACGAATGTTCATGATCGCGATGTAATTCTGAATATGCTGGATTTCATTGCGGAGCTGGACCTGATCACTGGACCATTTCAGACTGTAGCGCATCATGGCGCCAAGTGACGTCAATGCATTAGAAATCGTATACTGCGCTTCGACTTCGGCCATCATTTTTAAATTTTCCAACGTGTTGTATAGGAAATGGGCGTCGATCTGATTCTTCAATGAACTCAGCTCCGCCTCTTTCGTCGCCGCTTGTTTATTCACAGCCTCCACGATGAGCTCATTCATTTTCTTCATCATTTGCCGGAAATGATGGGCAAGCTCGCCCACTTCCCCGCCAGCATCCATATCAATTTGCACATTGAGATCGCCTCTGCGCACCTTTTTCATCGAATCACGCAGGATATGCAATTTCTTCAAGATTAACCCTTGCAGGAAATATGTAATAGCTGACAGTAACGCAATTAACACAACAGCAGCCGTGATAAAGATATTGCGGGTATGATGGATTTGCGTCACGGGTTCTTTTAAAGACACCACATTCAGCAAGTGAGCATCCAAGTTATCGATGACCGTTGTCAAAATGAGATACAGCGTATCCCCGATGGTTACAGTGAAATTAGACCCTTCGGGATGCGAGTTGGCGTTCCACGCTTGGCGCAGCAGCTCCATGTTCATGCTTTTGAAAAACGTATCGCCATTCCCCGTGAACATCCCACCATGTCGATCGATAACGAGCATGTGCGACTGGCCATCCTGAATGGGACTGAACAGCTTCTGAAAAAACTTCTCCATCAGCATATCCACCTCAAGAATGGCAACACGCGTGTCCTTCGGGTAATAAATCTCTTTCAACAGGGATACATACGTCCAGCTGGCTTCATTATCCGTGTTGTACCGATTCATAATATCTTTCTCATTCTGCAAAATTTCCCATCGAGCCTCGCCCTTCCGCTCCAGCACATCCTTATACCATGGGCGATTGGCAATCCGGTTTTCTTTGAGAAAAATGGGCCAAATCTCCTCCGTATTCGGATTATCCGTAAACAAGCGAACATTCGCGATACTCGGATTGTTAAATAGGAGCCGCTGTAAATTTGAAAACGTATTCATATTAAAATCAACAAGTTCAGACACTTCAAGCTCATGAGCGCTATGCAGATATTGAATAACCTCTTTGTCCGTTATGGAAAACTGAGCGGCGCGTCCCATCGCTTCAATATTGTTAAGGATACTCGCCTTCTCGCTCTCTAAAGCGTACTGGTTATTGTTCACGGTGTCTTGAATCGTATTTTGGTAAAATTCATTAAATAAATACCAAGAAATCAATATAATGGGAATCAAAATGATGATAATATAGGCACCGATTAGTTTCGTTTGAATCGAAATACGATTCGTCATCTGCGTAATCCGCATTCTCCCTTTGCCCAGCATGGTTCCCATGGTCTCATATCCCGTCTTTCTTTCGGTAGTTCTCTTATTTTAAACTAAAACGCATCGGATGCGGGAACTATTTGCGGCGAAAAACCCGAAAACCCGATAAATTCGGGTTCTCAGGTCAACTTATAGATTTACTTCGCGGATGCGGCAATTTTCTTCGTGTTCGATTCAAATTCTTTCTGTTGGTAGGCCTGCACCTTATCCAATCCAGCTGCTTTTCGATCTTTTTGGTATTTATCGAACAATTGATAGAATTCAGCATCCGTCTTGGCTAATAACAATTTCGGAAGCGTTTTGCCCCACGCCTGGGCGATTTTCGTATTGGCAATTCCCTCTTCCGATGTCCCTGTTGGCACAATGTTGTCGTACTGCGAGAAGCTCTTCGACTTGCCTTTTGTCCACTCTTCAGGTTGTTTAATAGGTTCTACGCTAGGCGGCGCCCATTGCAGATTCATATTGGTATCCATTAGCATCCAGAAAGTGTAGGACGATCCGTATTTTTTATCAAAAGCAGCTCGGTCTTTATTCATCAGATCCAACACTTCTGGCTTAAATTGATCTTTGCCATTGATGGTGTCATAGCTGACGCCTTTTTCACCAAGGTACAGATCTTTATTTCCTTCCTCACTAATGAGGTAGCTCAAGAATTTAATTGCTCTTGCTTTGTCCTTCACGTCTTTGGAAATCAAGGTCACTGTCCAACCGGAGATACCAGGACCTGCTAGGGTTGGCGGGCTTTTTGCAGCATTAGCTGGACCGTCAACGGCAATATAGACTTTGTTTGGATCTTTTTGGTACAGGGAAATATTTTGATTCGCTAAATCAGAACGTTGATACAACATGGCGAAATAACGGCCTTGGGCAATCTTTTCCTCCATTTGAGGGCGCTTATCGATAAAAATATCTTTAGCCAGCAAGCCCATTTCATTGGCTTTACGGAACGTTTTGAGCCAGCTCACAAACTCTGGATCTGTGGAACGATCATAGAGCTTATTATCTTTTTCATACGGAATCGCTAAGAAATTCTGCAGCATGGAACCATTTTGACCAGCATCGAGCAGTGAACTATTCCCTAAGTCTCCGAACTCATGCAAACCTAGCGGAATCAGTGGCTGACCGTTCACATCAGGGAACTTCTCTTTCGCCGCTTTGAGTGCGTTCAGAAACCCTTCTTGTGTTCTCATATCCGGTTTACCGATCGCCTCATACATATCTTTGCGCACAAGGAACGTTTGGTTGGATACGAAGTTTTGCCCGTATTTCTTATAGTCCTCGGAGGAGGAAGAAGCGTTCGGATAACCATAGAAATTGCCATCTTTCTGTGTGTACCACGATGTTTTAGCCGGGTCAGCAACCTTAATGAAATATGGATCATACTGTTTGGCAAGCTCATTTAGCGGAAGCACCATATTCCCTTCGATCATTTTCTTCACAGCATCTTCGTACCAACCTAGCGTGATAAAATCAGGCAGTTTACCCGATGCAATCATCGTATTCAGCTTCTCGTTCTCATTGCCAGCAGGCACGATAAAGTTGATATTCACACCGGTTTTCTTGGTTATGTACTGCGAAGTGGCATCAACGCCCCATTTATTAGGAAACCAGGAAAAGTTAAGATACCAATCGAACGTAATCGGCTTCGTATCGGATTTCCAACCTGGATCATTTGCATTAGCTACAGGCGCAGCGGATTGCGGTGCAGCCGTTTCTGCTGCTTTGGTGGCCTCTGGGCTTGCAGTGCTGGTGCTGGTCTCTTTATCAGTTGTACATGCGGTTATTGAAAAAGCTGTAAATAAAGCAAGTAAGGTCGTTAGCGTTTTGCGTGGTTTCCTCATTGGCGTTTCCCCTTTTCGGATTCATTATGTGTAATCTCTGTTCGATTAACAGAGCTGGCCACCTGTGTTACGTGAAGATAAACCTGATTAGCCTTTAATGGAGCCAATCATAAAACCTTTTACAAAATACTTCTGTAAGAATGGATAGACCAACACGATAGGTAATGTGGTCACAACCATCGTGGCTAACTTAATGGACTGAGACGATACCGTCTTCGCCACACTTCCCGTCGTTGCTGCCATCATTTGATTGGAACTGGACTGCGCAACTACCCGATAGAGATACGTCTGAATGGGTTGAAGCTCGCTTTTGTTAATATAGATCATCCCGGTGAAGTAATCATTCCATTGGTAGACGCCATGAAAGAGGGCAATCGTAGCTACGACAGGCATAGACACCGGCAGGATGATTTGATAAAAGATTTTGAAATCATTTGCGCCATCAATCTTGGCGGCCTCCTCCAACGCGTCCGGGATTTCTCGGAAAAAGGATAAGAAGATAATAAGATCAAAGAAGCTGAACATCGCCGGAATGACATACACCAGGAAGCTGTCGAGCATCCCCAAATCTCGAATTAATAAGTAATACGGAATTAAGCCTCCGCTGAAAAATAAGGTTACCGTACCGATCAGCATGTAGACGTTGCGGCCGATTAACTCTTTGCGGGAAAATGCGTAGGCAACCATCGCTGTAAAAAGCACGTGAACCACGGTACCTATCAGCGTTTTCGCTACAGTTACTCCCATCGCAAGCATAATGCCATTGTTCGCAAATACAGCCCTATAGCTGTCGATGCTGAACACCCGTGGCCACCAATAGATCCCCCCTCGCATGGCGTCATTCCCTTCATTGAAGGAATTGACGAGCACATACCAGATCGGGTAAATGGTAACGAAGCAGATGACTAGCATGAATATAAAGTTGAAATAATCGAATGCAGCCTCTTTGTAGGTTCTGCGATTCAGGGAAAGCATCGTTGGCTCACCTCCTTGCCTAGAAGCATTATGTTTTTAAAATAAGGATGTGTTATTAAGTCGTTTGGTAATGAAATTCGCCGAAAGCAGTAAAATGAGTGAGATGAGAGACTTAATTAAGCCGACCGCAGTAGCATAGGAAAAGCGGCTCTGACGAAGGCCTACTTCATATACATACACATCAATTACGTTGCTGGCGCTGGCGTTCAGTTGGTTTTTGAGTACGAGAATTTGATCGAAGTTGGAGTTGAGAATACCGCTCACTGACAGAATAAACAGAATCGTGATCGTTCCTTTAATCGAGGGAAGGGTCACATAGAACATTTTCTGAAAGCGTCCTGCCCCGTCGATCGTAGCCGCTTCATACATATCCGGAGATACGCCGGCCATCGCAGCTAGATAGATAATCGCCGACCAGCCGAGCTCCTTCCAGATATCAGAGGTGACGATAATACTCCAGAAATACGAGGGCTCTGCCAAGTAACTAATAGGCTCTTGTATAATGTTTAGCGCCAGAAGGAGCTTATTAACTAGGCCAACGTCGGCTAACCAAGTGGCGAGAATCCCCCCGAGAATAACCCAAGATAAGAAGTGGGGTAAATAGGATATGGTTTGAACCAGCTTCTTGAAACGAATAGAACGAAGTTCATTCAGAAACAAAGCGAACACGATGGGAAGCGGAAAGCCTATGACGAGCTTGAGTACGCTCATCCCGACAGTATTTTTAATGACACTTGCCAAATTATCATCTTCCAGAAAAGCCTTGAAGTGCTCAAGCCCCGCCCAGGGTGCTGCGGATATGGGTTTCACAATATTGAAATCCTTGAAGGCAATGATGATCCCGTACATGGGGACATAGTGAAAAATGATCATCCACGCGACACCCAGCAGCGCCATCACCTGCAAATATCGCTGTGCGTATGCGATGCGGAGCAGCCTTGAGGCAGATTTGCGGAATGGGACTGACTTGTGATTCGGAGTGGCGATGTCCGTCTCCGTCTTCATTTCTGGCTGCACCTCCTGTGTCTTCGTCCTTGTAAGCACTTTCACTTTACTCATTATAGGTCTTCTATTCCGGCGATGTAAGGCTTCAAATTTCAGCTATGGTTACTATTTTTTGGGTGACTTCTACTCCTAATCCTCCTTCTACTCCTAAAACCGCTTCAACCATCCAGCCTGTTCTACGCCCATTAAACAAATTAATGTATTTTATGTAGCTAATTTTGCTGATTCTCCCCATTTGGGAGCACTAGATGGATTTCCTGCAGTTAATTTCCACCAAAGTCCACCAATCGGCCATTCTTCCTGATATTAGCTGTATATTTTACAGTTATTCGCTAAATCTTAGATAATATGACAATTTTAGCTGTATATTTTACAGTTATTTGTTTATTTAAAAAAGACCCAAGGCATATTTAGCCTAGGGTCTACTTGTGTTATGGCATTAATTTCTTACTGGCACAGCTGTCGGTACCGGCGTTAACTCTCTCACTGCTGGGGCTGCTGCTGGCGCTGATCTTGGCTTTCTCACTTCTGGGACTGCCGCTGGGCCTGATCTGGATCCCTCCACTGCTGGAACTGCTGCTGGTACTGAACTTGGCTTCCTCACTTCTTGGGCTGGTGCAGGTGCTGATCTAGACCCCTCCGTTACTTGCGCTGGTACAGGTGCTGGGGCTGATCTGGACCCTTCCGTTGCTTGGGATGCCGCAGGTGCTGGACTTGACTCCACTGTCGGAGTAGTCGGTGTAGTCGGTGTCACTACGTCGGTAGTCTTGGTTTCACCTGAAGTTTCAACTGAGGTATTCTTATCCGTCCCCGTTGTTATCGCACTTGTATCTGTTGTCTTCTGATCAATAATCGGCGAATTCGATTCGGTTGCTGATTTCTTATCCACACTCGCATTCGTCAACGAGCACCCACTAATGATGAGAATGGCAGCCAAACCAAGGAACGACCACCGGTACGAATTAAATTGAAACTGTTTAATCATCATAATTCTCCTCTTTAACTGTGACTTATTTCCGGATAAATGAACATTGCCAGGCACACTGACGGGTCGCACATAGCTTTCCAATAATTGAATGAGTGTATATCCGTATTCTTCTCTCCGAGCTGGTTCTATATAAGAAAGGGCTAAAGCATCGCTTGCGATCTCCTGGTCTTCACGTATCCGTTGATGCGCGTACCAAAGTACAGGGTTGAACCAATGAATAATCAACAAAAATTGCATCAGCCAATTGACGCCAATATCATTTCGTTTGCAATGTGCCAATTCATGTAGAAAAACATGCCGTAATTGCTCATGGTTTAAACTGTTAATGACCGACTGCGGTATGACTAAACAGGGGTTCCTGAATCCAAATAACGTGGGTGTGGACAATTTGTTTGATACCACTAATGTGACTGGTTTATGTATCGACATTAGCTGATGGCTCTGAGTGAATAACTGTAAGATGCCGTTGTCTGTGATCGGTCTCGTTTCTTTCGTTATTTTCAGCGCAAATTTACGGTTGATCACGAAGGTATATATCGCAAATAGGACGATTCCAAGCACCCATACGTACATCGCATATTTATACAAAATATTCGACAACGAGTCACCAATTGCCAATTCCTCATGCGTTCCTATCGCTACTGCTGGATCGAGTTCGCGAATAGTTTCAGGGTAGGATAACCAATTATAAATGCTTAAATGGCTCTCCAAGTGCCAAGGCAGGAGCAGTCTTACGATCACCAATAACCACATGAGATAGTGCCATCTAGGTTTGATCCGTTTATGCAGGATGCGCTGAATCAGCATGATGAACACTACTGTAATGGTTGCCATGATCGATACCGATAGGATCCAATCAAAAAAACCTGTAAGAAGTTCACTCATTGGGTTCACCTTCATCCCTCCCTTCTTCCCTAGAAGTGGAACCTTGCTGGAGCACTGCCCATTCTCGGGTTCCTTGTCATTTGTTTTTACCGTCCAGCATATCTCTTAACTCTTTGATATCTTCCTCCGACAATTGCTCCTCTTTCAAAAAATTAACAAGCATCGGCTTAAACGCCCCGCCATAAATTCTTTTCAGAAAAGATTGCGTCTCCGACTTCACACACTCGCCCTCAGAGACCAAAGGGAAATAAGCATACACCCTGTTCTCTTGCGTAAACGAGATCGCCTGTTTCTGCGCTAACCTGTTCAATAACGTTCGAATCGTTTTGGGCTTCCACTCTGTCCGCTCCTGCATGGCATCAATAACTTCATTGGCTGTGCGTGGTGATTCGTTCCAGAGTACCTTCATAACTTCCCATTCGGCATCCGTAATATGAGGGACCGTCTTCACATCGTTTCCTCCTTTCGGTTGGATTACAACTGTAATACAATTTGAATATTACAGTTGTAATCCAGCGTTGTCAAGCTGCGTAAGTTTAAGAAAATGAAAAAGAAAGAGAAAATGAAAAAGACTATCCATATTTAACATGGATAGTCTCTTTACTCCAAAACCTAAATACCTGGAATCGGAACACGCTTGTGCTCGGTTTTCACATATTGCTTCTCCAGCTTTTCTTGAATAGCTGGATCAATTTGCTTACCTTCGAGATAGTCGCTGTTATCACCGTAGGTGATGCCTAGCTCGTCCTCGTCGGTTTGGCCATCCCAAAGACCCGCTGTAGGCGCTTTGTCTAACACGCTTTGCGGTACACCGATCTTCGCAGCGAGCGAGCGCACTTGGCGCTTGTTCAACGTGCTCAGCGGTGTAATGTCAACTGCGCCGTCGCCGTACTTCGTATAGAAGCCGGTGACCGCTTCAGAGGCATGATCCGTGCCTACGACGATCAAGCCCAGCTCGAAAGCCAAGGCATACTGCATCACCATGCGCGTCCGCGCCTTGATGTTGCCTTTGCCGCCGCGGCTCACATGCTGGTGAACGCCGATGTGCTTGAGCCCGTATTCGACTTCGATGGCAATCTCGTCGACGGACTCTTCGATGTTGTTCTCGATTTGGTATTTCAAATCGAAGGCTTTCGCCACCGCGTAGCTATCTTCGATATCGACTTGTTGGCCATAAGGCTGGAACACGCCGACGGTTTTGTATTCTTTGCCTTTTTCCGCTGTTAGCTCGTCTGTAGCTTGCTTACACAGTCCTGCTGCTACCGCGCTGTCGATACCGCCGCTAATCGCGATCAGCAGACCGTTCGCGTGCGCGCCAAGCACGTAATTTTTCAGGAAATCCACACGTTTGCGAATCTCTTCATCAATATCAATTTCAGGTTTAACGCCGAGCTTTGCGATAATTTCAGCTTGTAAACTCATGCAACTCTCCACCTTTTATCTAAATTTTGGAATGATGCCTTCTTTGAGATCTAGTATAGACTTTCGGCTCTCAAATTTCAAAGTGTAATCCACAGTAATTTCGAAAACAGCGGACTCGGGCTACGTGGTGTATCTGTAGATCGTCGATAATTTCGACGATCTACACCAGCGGGGCCGAAAGACGTACGAGTTAGTCGGTTTTTCCGACTAACTCCACCTGCAAAGCCCCTAAACACTCCAAGTTAGTCGGTTTTTTCGACTAACTCCACCTGCAATGCCCCTAAACACTCCGAGTTAGTCGGTTTTTCCGACTAACTCCACCCGCAATGCTTACTCCTCCCTGAGGTGAGTCCGCAAAAAGAAAAAAGCCCACCTGCTCATTGGCAGGTAGGGCCTATATGCCTAACAATTATTATTTGCAATATTGTTCAAAAGCACCAATCAAATCGCCAGCGATCATGTCTGCGGAACGATCTTCGATTTGGTGACGTTGAATGAAGTGAGCTAGCTCACCGTTCTTGAACAACGCGATGGAGGGGGATGATGGCGGGTATGGTGCCAAGTACTCACGCGCTTTTGCCGTAGCATCCTTCTCTTGACCCGCGAACACTGTGTATGTGTAAGTTGGTACCGTTTCGTTTTGAAGAGCTTTCGCAACACCTGGACGACATTGACCAGCTGCACATCCACAAACGGAGTTTACGACAAGTAACATCGTACCATCCTTGGATTTTTCAATTGCTTCTTCCACTTGCTCAGGAGTCAAAAGCTCCGTAATTCCCAGACGAGTCAAATCTTCTCTCATCGGTTTAACCATATCTTTCATGTATGAATCAAAAGACATTGCCATATGTGCCACCCCTTAGGATTTAATAGTTACTCTTAAAACGTAATGACTATAACTTATATTATACATCCGTTAGCGATGAAAGCAAAGTCCAATGTCCCAGCCTCCCGGCAAAGAAATAAAGCGAAAGCTGTTAGGCTTCCGCTTCATCATTCTTTTTGCTAGTCGTAGCTTCGGCCGTCACAGAGGCCACATTCTTATCCGCATGGGTAAATATCCCGCTTTGCGGCGCGACGCCCTCTTCAAAAATCTCCCGATTCTCGGCACTTTGGAAACCAACATCCTTAAAGGGATGCACCCACTGGTCGCCTGCCATGACTTCGGGGTTCGTATCCGACGTCCACTGCTCCAGGGGAGAGTTATCGGATTCATAATCATGATCACCGATGGTTACCCCAAACTCATTCACAAATGGCGCTCTCGGGCCTCTTCCCTGCTCAAATTGCGGCAAAAATTCGATCTCGTAGGGATCGAGCTCGCTCTGGTCCTTGGACGTGGTCGACTTCTTCTGATCTTGACTCATGTGGATGGGCGGTTGGGGCCGTCCAATTTTTTATCATAGCCCTCTTTACTTGCAGGTTTTTTATCACGCTGTTGATTTTGCTGTTCTTGCTGGATTTGCGTTTTGGAATCATTCTGACTCATATCCATCAGCTCCCTTCTGCCCGTAGTATGTGACAAAATAGGGAGATTCATTCCAATAATCAGCATGAGTAGATTCAGTAACTGCCCAGGGGTAAGATACAAAGCGGTCGGCTCCGCCAAAGCGAAATAGCTCGCAACCATCCCCGCTGCACCACCATAGAACAAGGTGATTTTCAGCAGCTTGCCTGTTCCTAGAAAGGTTGTCGAACGAGCTGTCCACAGCTGCTGCCACACCAGTAAAGGCACCAATAAGACCGCCAGGTACGCATGATGGGGATGAAATCTCGACACCGTACCTTCCACGCCAATTCCCCAGGGCAACTGGGTTGGCAGCCCGAATGAAGGCGTCAAAGCCGCATATAGGAACACCGCTGACGCAGCACCAATCGCTAGCATATCCAATAAAACTCGCCAAGCAATACCATGCTTACGCACCTGATACGATAAGTAAATGTAAGCTAGTACGATGCCTACTACGATCTCCATCTTAGAGCCTGCTGTCAGAAGCAGCTTCATCGGGCTCTCCCATAGCAAGGATGGCTGTGTCAGCAGACTACCCAAGCGCCAAGTAAAGAACACGATCAAGACACTGTTCAAAATCAGATCATCCAACCCTTTTACGGCTCCCCGATCCGTATCGGGCACTTCCAGCTCCACCCGATTCCATTGCCGCACTACACGCCGCATCAGCCAAAACCCGAGCACACAAGCCAACAATAACGCGACTAACTGCCCCTGCAATTGCAGCGGTCCGATTTGTACCACTTCAGGCATAGGTGACCTCCGACTCTTTTTGCCTAAACATAACATTCATGCACTTAACTTTCGACAAGACGCTTACTATTTCCTGGGAAATTTTGCAGAAGAGCGTGAACGTTTGTCTAAATCCCTCGAACTTACTGATGAACGATCTCCAGCGTTCTTTGTCCCCATCCTATTTCCCGACAAAAGGAAACAACAGCTTCTGATTCTCGTTCGTATACATGTTATCCTTGGTGATGACCTCGGAACCCGTATCCATCATACGTTTGACCGTTTCGCCGCGATGCGCTTGGAGTGCCGTTTTGACAGCGAGATATCCCATGTTAAAAGGCTTCTGCACGACTGTTGCTTGCAAAATCCCAGCCTCAAGGAAGGAAATTTCATTCATTGAGCTGTCGAAGCCGACAAGCTTTATTGTTCGCCCAGGGTCCATCTCCTTCAGGGCCCTCCCGGCGCCAATAGTCGAAACCTCATTCAAACCAAAAATGCCTTTGATTTCCGAGTGCTCCCTGAGAAGTTCCATCGTTTGCTCATACGCCTTGTCTTCAGATCCGTTACTATACAACGAATCTAGCAGCTTAACGGAAGCATCACTGTTCAAGCTATCCCGCACCCCGTTTTCGCGATCCATCTGGGTGGTCGAGGTTTTCACAAAGCTAACGATTGCGTACGTTGCTGGCCCTTGCACATAACCCTTCATCGTTTCCACAGCTTTGCGCCCTGCCGCGTAATTATCCGTTGCAATAAAGCTCTCCGATACGCCTCCCGCAAGACCTGAATCGACCGTGATCAGCGTAATCCCTGCATCTATCGCACGCCGAGCAACAGGAACTAGCCGATTATAATCCGTTGCCGCCAGGATAATCGCCTTCGGTTTCTCCACTATGGCTTGTTCCACAAGTTTAATCTGTTCCTCGATTTGTGATTCCGAAGCGGTCCCCACGATCTTAATCTCTGCATTATACTCTTTCGCGGCTGCAAATACGCCTTGATTCAACACCTGCCAGAATTCCACATGTGGATCAATCGTCTTGGGGATCACAATAATTGCATTGTTCTTGGCACCCAATTGGTTAGCGAAGATTAGATATCCCGTGATCAGAATAACGGCAGCGGCAAGCGTAATCACAACAGCACTCACTCTAATTTTCAAAAGAACACCTCACTTCTAGCCTTCACCTTGACCCGGAACGGGCGGCATTTCAGGAAACGTAATCGTGACTGTCGTACCCTCTTCGAGTTCGCTTTCGAATTGCAACCCGTACAGCTCTCCAAAGTACAGCTGAATGCGGTGATTCACATTTTGCAAACCGAACCCTTTACCTGATTGTGATTGATGCGTCGTTTTCAGTCTTAAAGCCTTCAACTGCTCCTCGCTCATGCCAACACCGTTATCCATAACCTTAAGCTCGATGACACCGTCCGACTTCCGCCCGGTAATACGGATATGCCCGCTTTCTGCCAAATGCTTCATGCCATGATAGATCGCGTTTTCCACGAGCGGCTGAAGCACGATTTTCAAACTACGATCCTCCAATAGATCCGCATCCACCTCGATGTCGTACGTGAATTTATTACGGTAACGGATATTTTGTATCGTTAAATAGTTCTCAATATGAGCCAATTCCACACGAATAGGAACGAGTTCCTCTCCTTTGCTAATGCTCGAACGCAGCAGCTTGGACAAGGCAGAAGTCATCGTCACGACATCATCGACTTTCCCCATCTCGGCCATCCAAATAATCGAATCCAGTGTATTGTATAAAAAATGAGGCTGAATCTGCGCCTGCAAGGCCTTTAGCTCGCTAATCCTTTTGACCTCTTGATCCAGTACCGTCTGGCTCATCAGCTCTTTAATTTTGCTAATCATCAGATTGAACGTCCGAGACAGCTTGCTAATCTCATTCGCGCCTTCCACATCAACACGGATATCGAAATTGCCCTTCTCGACTTGCTTCATGTGCACTTCGAGCTGTTTAATCGGTTTGGTCAACGTGATCGACAGCCAAATCGAAATCGCCAGCGCAATAATAAGCGCAATCCCTCCCCACATCGCGGATGTCAGCTGCATCTCTTTCTTGTTCCCGCTGAGATCACCTGCATAGGTTACGCCAATCATTTTCCAGCCAAAGCTTGTGGTACGCACGGTATAGATCTTATTTTCATCCGTCGCCTCCGTCTCGAACGTACTATCCTTGGCCTGCATCAAGGCGCGGATATCCTCGGACTTCAATCCCGAATACAGCAGCTGCTGCTGAGGATGATAAATAAGATCGCCGCTCTGATCGAGAATGAATACGTATCCCCGCTGGCCCAACTGAATTTGATTGCACAAATCATTAATGAGGTTAAAGTTCAGATCAACCAGCAGTACCCCGCTTGCGCCGCCTGGCTGCGGACTTGGCATCTGTTTCGAGATTGAAACGACCCATTTATATTCATTTTGATACACATGCTGCACATGCGACGAGGAAATGACGATATCTCCCTTGCTCCTGCTCGCTTTGGTGTACCATTCCTGTGAAATCAGCTCGGCATAAGACTTAAATTCAGGTGACACCCGATCCGATACAACAGCACCATTCGAACCGATGAACACAATGGAAGCGATATCATTTCGCGATGCAACGATTGTGCTGAAATAGCTGCTGATCTGGCGCTTCAACTGCTGCGCTTCCGTATCCTGCGGATTTTTCATAGAGAGATATTGCTTCAGGTCCGTATTGCTCAAAGAAAGCGTAGAAATGCTCTCCATATTGCCAATGTAAGTTTGAATGTTCTTATTCACTTGCTCGATCAATTGGTTCGTATAGGTCAGCGAGGCATCCGTTACGGCGACTGTTGAGAGCCGATAGGCGCTATAGCTGAGAATGACGGTTGTACATAAAATTAAACAAGAAAAGGCCAACGCGAACTTCGTATGAATGCTTTTGAATTGAAAAGATCGAAGTAGACTTCTCATAAGCTCAGCCCAGCCTTGTTGACGGCTCTGAACTCCTTCGGGGTCATACCCGTGTGTCTTTTGAAAATAACACTAAAATACTGCGGATCGCCATAACCTACCCTCGCTGCAAGCTCATAGGTTTTGAGTTGCGTGGTGGCTAGCATTTCTTTGGCTTTATCCAACCGGTATCGGGTTACATACTCAATGAAAGTCTCCCCCGTATACGGCTTAAATAAGGCGCTGAAATAACTCATGCTCATATAGATATGATTGCACACCTGCTGCAGCGAAAGCTGCTCATCGGCATAATGCTCATGGATATAAGCAACAGCGGACTCCAACTGCGCCCCTGACACATGCGTACGTTTCTCTGCAAGCCGATCTACGAACGCTAAACAAATGCCCTCTAACCACAGTCGCACATCATCTAATGTCTTGCGTGTGTAGAGTTCCATAAACGAATGATCGCCAAGCACATCTCCATCATCCAACCCCGTCTCCACCCCAGCATTCATCAGGGCGACGAGCAATTTGTGGAGCTTGCCGTAGCAAGATTCCATCGGACACGCCGACTTCTTCAAATCGTCGATCCACTCGTGCAGAGTGTTCGTGATGGCAGTCTTTTCACCTGTTTTGATCGCTGCAATCAATCTCTTCTCTGTACGTAAATAGCTCGAGTTATCTTGGCTGCTCCCGAACTCCATATCTCCAATAGAGATGATGCGATTATTCCCTAACATAAAGCGGTAATCCAATGCGGCAAGCGCTTCTTGAAAAGCCTTCGGCAGCTCCTGCAGTCCCCTGTACATGCGGCTAATGCCTACTGTGACGGTCATGCCCAAATATTTCTCAATACTGTATCTAGCTTGCTCGGCAAGCGTCTGACCGATGACCTCGACCTGGTTCTCCCTGCCCGAAACGAGACCGACAAGCTTATCATCACGAGTCCGAAAAACCGTACCGCCATGCTCCTTCTCTACAATTTCATGCAAAATATTATAAGCCGCAAATCGCAGCAGCTCCTCTTCCGCCACCTGGTCGCTGTACAGCTCCCTGCCAAAATCATCGATGTCGAGTGCTAGGACAGTATGTCCGGCACCCTCTAAGTTCAGACCGAACATCGGAAGCTTTCGCTCGATTTCGTCTTGCCGCATGCCGGACGTGACCAACCGTTCCAGAAACCGCTCGCGCAGCAAGGGCATACTCTCTTGGAATTGGTGGCGAAGGAACGTGATGTCCTCGTGCTGCTTGCGCTCCTCATCCAGCTCGAGGCATAGTTTCTGCAGAAATTCCGTGAATTCTGCGCTATTGATCGGCTTCAGCAAATAGTCCTTCACCTTCAGCTTAATCGCTTGCTTGGCATAGTCAAAATCCTCGTAACCGGTTACAATGACGACTTTAATCGTACGGTACTTGGCGACAATCCGCTCCGTGAGCTGAAGTCCGTCCATGAACGGCATATTAATGTCGGTGATAACGACGTCTGGCTGCAGCCGCTCAACCGCCTCGTAGGCGTCACGGCCATTATCGTAATCGCCGACAAGCTGGAAGCCGCAAGCTTCCCAGTTCGTCTTCTTCTTGATGCCTTCTCTGACTTCATCCTCATCATCTATCATGATGATTGTGTACATGGTCCGTTCACCTCTGGCTACATCGAATTAGGCTCTATGTGTATTGTACACAGCAGTCCCAGTAACTGGCAATGCATACTCCTCAATTGATGCGCTGACAAACGCGCAAAAGAGGCTGCATTTATTACAGCCCCTATCGCTTGTATGATTATTTTCGGAGAACCGATTACAGCTACAATGCTTATGAAGGTACGTTATGGCTAGACAAGAAGAACTCAAACTTAATCTCTTGATCCGCTGGAATCTGATATTCTTCATGAACAGGTGCACCCCAGCTGTCATCCCCGCCAACACCCATTTGTTTGCCAACAACGGTAACAACCGTATAATGAACCTCTGGCAGCTCAAAGGCATGATCAGCATGCTCAAGTTCAAATGCCGTATACGGAGACAAGTTGCACTCAACTGGTGCTAGTGGATCTGACTGAATCGACAGGCCGACACCAGCCACATCCGTCACATTCACACGGCGTACGCCCGTACGGTTACCTGATTCTTGTGGCACCAGATAAGGTGTAGGCAATTGATTCACCGGACGGCTAAATACGCCCAAGCGAGCACCGAAATTGCGGTCGATATAGTTTTCTTCAGGTCCCATCGCATACCATTCGGATTGACTATAATCCGCAGACATCTTGAACGATACAGCGAGTATCGGCAAATTCGGCAGACCCGTGGCACCCTTATAATGTGTATTCACACGAATCGTTCCATTCGCTAATACCGTGTACGCGATGCGAACGGTCACTTCAGCGTTGATGCTGAATTTGTAATCGAAAATGACAGTTGCTGAACCTTTTTCTTGGCTAAGCTCCCAATTGACGCATTTGCGAGCCAGACTAGCGGCATACCAAGCTCCAGCAGTGAAACTCATTGCTGTTCCTTTGTCATTATCCGTGGTAGCACGCCAGAACAATGGAACAGGCGGCGTAGCTATCATTTCGCGACCTTCATATTTCAACGAAACGAGTGATCCGACTTGTTTCGAGAAAATAGCGATAAAGCCTTTGCCTGTCACGCTCATATTCACATCGCCCTCAACGACAATGACTTCGCCAGAAGGCTGCTCAACCTGACGGCTTGCCGCTACCACAAACGTCGTTTCACCAAACGTAGTCTCAAACCCAGCATCCGCCCATAGCGTAGCTTCTCTTAGAACTAAAGAAGCCTGAATACAGTACTCACCAGGTGTTCCTTCTACATCCGGCAATTCAATTGGCAGACTGAATTCACTTTGAGCTTCGACTTCGATATTCGCTTGCCCAGCACCAATTTCTTTCCCCTCATGGAACAGACGGTACACAAGCACCAGATCATCTGTATTCGCAAATAAATTCTCGTTCACGATGTTAATTTGAGTTCTGGTTGGTTCCAGCTTGATATTTTGATAAAGGAATTTAACTTCCTGCATTTTAGGCGTGATTTGACGATCAGCAAAGACGAGACCATTACCGCAGAAGCTATAATCGGTCGGACGATCTTTGAAATCACCACCGTATGCCAAAAACTCACGGCCATTGCGGTCTTTTTTCACAATTGCTTGATCGATATAATCCCAAATGAAGCCGCCTTGATACATCGGATACTTGTTTTCAAGTTCTGTATACTTATGAAGGCCTCCGACGGAATTCCCCATCGCGTGCATATATTCGCAGCTAATGTACGGCTTATCAGGCTGACTATTGAGGTACGCCTCGATATCCGCTGGCTTCGCATACATGCGGCTTTCCATATCGCTTGTCGCGCCATAATTGCGATCGTAGAAAACACCTTCGTAATGAACAAGTCGTGTAGGATCCGTTTCACGGAAATAGTTGGACACATTCAGAATAACTTGCCCTGCATACGATTCATTACCGCAAGACCAAATGAGAATCGACGGATGATTCTTATCCCTCTCCACCATTGAAATCGCTCGGTCCATTACGATGTCTTGCCACGCCATATCGTTACCCGGAATGTTCCAGGAAGGCTCAACAGCACCCATCTTCTGCCATGAGCCATGCGTCTCTAAGTTCATCTCATCAATGACATAGACCCCGTATTCATCACAAAGCTCATACCAAAGAGTCTGGTTCGGATAGTGAGACGTGCGGACCGCATTAATGTTACTCCGTTTAAGCGTTTGAATATCCCACAGCATATCCTGCTTCGTAATCGCACGTCCGCTGCGGCTGTTAAATTCATGGCGATTGACACCTTTGAAAACAATACGTTTCCCATTGATGCACATCAGCTTGTCTTTCATTTCAAACCGGCGGAACCCGATCTTCTGAACGATGGCTTCAATTACATTTCCGCTTTCATCGTAAATCGAGATACACGCGGCGTATAAATAAGGGCTTTCCGCACTCCAAGGCTGAACAGTACCTGCTGAAAGGTTGAAAGTTAGGTTGCCTCCGCGGAATTCACCATCTTCTGTGAGGCAAATTTGCCCTTCCGCATCCTTCAGTTCAAGCTTAGCGCTGACGGACTCCGTATGTTCATTGCGAAGTTTGAGGTCAATTTCCAGTAACCCTTGCTCATACGCATCATCCAAATCTGCTTTCACACGCAAATCCCAAACATGGACTTTAGGTACGGTGTACAAATACACTTCGCGGAAAATCCCCGACATCCGCCAGAAATCCTGATCTTCCAGCCAGCTTCCAGTGCTTCGCTGATAGACTTCAACGGCCAGTTTATTCTCACCTTCACGAATATGAGGTGTTAAGTCAAACTCAGCAGGCGTAAAGCTGTCTTCGCTGTAACCGATAAATTCGCCGTTAAGCCAGACATAGAAAGCCGATTCAACACCTTGAAACGAAATATAGACGGGTTTGCCAATCATCGTATCTGGTAATTCAAAATTTTTCACATAGCTGCCAACTGGATTATGCTCTTGCGAAATATGAGGTGGTCGAAGCGCTTCTACACCATCCCATGGATACATCGTGTTGACATATTGTGGCTGACCCCAGCCTTGAAGCTGGATATGTCCAGGCACTTGAATATGCTCCCAAGCCGCGCAGTTATAATCCATTTGATAAAAAGACTCCACGCGGCTAGCGGGATTAACCGCGTAACTAAACTGCCATCGCCCGTTCAAGCTATGCCGCATGTCCATTGGTGCGCCTGCCTCCGCAGACGCCATCGAATGATAATAACGATGATCCGAATGGGCTTCCAGCCTATTCACTTTGAATACACGTACATCTTGAAGCCAATCAAGGCTTGGTACCGAATGTTTCATTCTTCAACGCCTCCCAAAAAATAAGACCCAAGAAGGGTCTCTAATTACGTACTATTTCACAGAACCAACCATACCAGCGACAAATTGTTTCTGCATCAAGAAAAATACGAGCGCTGTCGGCAGTGTTGAGATCACAATAGCGGTCATGATAACCCCAAAATCCGGTGAATAACTAGAACCTAAATTCGAAATTAACAAAGGAATTGTTCGTTTCTCCGGTGTTTGCAAGACGATAAGCGGCCACAAGTAATTGTTCCAGCTCGACATAAAGGTAATGATAGCTGCTGCTGAATACGTTGTTTTCATCGTCGGCATATAGACCCGGAAGAACAACCCTAATTCCGTTAATCCATCAATACGCCCCGCTTCCAGAAGCTCCTTCGCAAACATTTTGGTGCTTTGGCGGAAGAAGAAGATGAGAAACGCTGTCGTAAATGTCGGAAGGACTACCGCGTTCATCGTGTTAATCCCGATAAATGGAACCGCACGAGATAGGCTTGAAAACATTTGGTAAAGCGGAACCATTAACGCCGCGAACGGAATCATCATGGAGACAAGTAGTATATTGAATACGATGTCCTTGGCTTTGCTCCGATAGATTTCAAAGGCATAGCCTGCCAGCGAAGCAACGACTAAGGCCAAGATGGTTGTAGCCAACGAGATCCTCAAGGAATTCCAAAGTGCAGGAACGAGATTGATTGACTTGGTTAATTTATGGAAGTTGTCCATAAAATGCGATCCTGGTAACATTCTGCCCTGTGTAACGTCCACAGACAGATTCGTGGAACTAATGACCATCCATATGAATGGAAAAATGGAGATAAGCGCCACAGCAAAAAGGAAGACATAGATGATTGTACGTCTTAAACCTATCATTTTTTATCACCTGCCAATTTGATTTGAAGGACAGATAACACAATGATCATGACCACAACCGAATAGGAAACTGTTGCTGCATAGCCAAAATCAGGTGTGTATTTGAAAGAAAGATTGTAGATGTACTGCGATATGGAGAGGGTAGAATTACCTGGGCCACCCTTCGTAATATTCATGATCTCATCGAACAATTGCAGCGTACCAATCGTCGAGGTAATGGACGTGAAGAGAACAATAGGCTTAAGCATTGGGAACGTAATAAAGAAAAACTGTTTGAACGCAGAGGCTCCGTCAATACGAGCTGCTTCATAAATAGAGCTATCAATGTTTTGCAAAGAGGAAAGGAAGAAAATCATATTATATCCTGTCCAGCGCCATGTAATGGCAAGGATAATCGTAATTTTCGCCCAGAAAGGATCAGAAATCCATGCGATGGGCTGTGAAATCAAGTGAATCTTAATTAAAGCCATATTGATTAAACCATCGTTGCCAAACAAATATTTAAAAACAACGGAGTAGGCAACAAGTGAAGTTACGCACGGCAAGAAAATAGCTGTACGGAAAAACCCTTTGAAACGAAGCTTGCTATCATTTAACAATACGGAAATCATCATCGACAGAATGATCATGACCGGCACCTGGATAATCAAATAGATAAACGTATTTTTAACGGCAGTAATGAAAGTCTTATCGCTAAAGAGCCGCTTATAGTTGCTGATCCCGTTGAAATGTAGATTAGCACCCGCGCCTGTTTTAAACGAAAGCAGCAATGCCTGAATCATGGGATAAAAGTAAAACAAACATATCATCAATACGGCAATAGCGATAAACAGCCATCCCGTAAGCTTTGCACGGCTACGCATCGAGTAGTTCATTGAGTCCAAATCCTTCCTATTCTTAGCGATTAAAAATTGAACGCTGTCCTCTTCTTTGCATATTGCGCAATTCAGAGGTCAGCGTTCATGTGGTAAATGGGAAGATTAACTTATTTAAGTTGGGATTCTGCTTGGGATTGAGCATCACTAAATACTTTCGCGATGTCTTTGCCCTTCAGGTAGTTTTGCATCTCAACTTTGAGAATATCTTCAATCGCATACGTATGCAGACCATAGTTGACTTTAGGAATTTGAGCCGTCCATGTTGCGAAATCAGAAATCACTTTTTGACCTCCGAAGAAATCGTCGGCTTTCGTATAAGCTTCACCTTGTGCAGCAGGTTTATAAGTACCAACAACACCTACGTCTGTTACTAATTTTTGATACAAATTCACATCAGAACCTAGTGTTTTTCCAAGGAAATCAGCAGCCGTATCTTTACCTGTGCTGTTTAATACATACCAGGAACTTCCTCCAAGGTTGGATGCGTTAACCGAAGTAGCTGTGTTTTTCAACTTAGGGAATGGGATAACCGCCCATTTACCGGATTGATCAGCTTGTGATTTAATCGATGGCGTAATCCAGTTACCTGTCGGAACAGAAGCAACAGCACCGCTGTTGAAACCAGCTAGGAAAGAGTTCCAATCCGAGTTGATTTTCACAATATTCGCGTTCATGATTTCTTTGTAAGTTTCGAATGCTTCCTTCAACACAGCGTTGTCTTTAAGGTCTGGCGTAGTGCCGTCACTTTTCAGATACCAAGCGCCTGCGGATTGAATCATCATACGGATCAAACCAAGATCATTTGGATCCTGTGTCAGCAAGTCTTTACCTGTTTTGGCTTTAACCGCTTTACCGACTTCAATGAATTTCTGCCAGTCGATATTTTTCAAATCATCAACCTTGTAGCCTGCTTGTTCCAAGTAATCTCTGCGAACATAAAGTCCTGTTACACCGGAATCAAAGGGTACACCGTATTGTTTACCGTTCAAGCTTGTTGGACCTAGTTTATATTCAGCGAAATCCGAAGCTTTAATGGATGCGGACATATCTGCAAATGCATCTGGATAAGTTTTCAAAAAGCTTTGTGCACGGTAATCTTCAATCAATACCACATTCGGCAAGCCTGACTTTGAACCGGAGTTCAAACCAGTGTTCATTTTTTGAATAATGTCATCTTGTGCATATTCAACAACGTTGATTTTCACATCTGGATGATCCTTCGCATAAGCGTCTTTCGCAAGGTTCATTGCTGCGATATTAAAGTTCTTATCCCATGCCCAAACTGTAATTTCCTTACTAGTGCTCGCTGCACCGCCGCTAGGAGTAGTCGTTGAGGATGTGTCTGACGAATTACTTGAACATGCCGTCAAAAGCAAAAAACTTGCAAGTAAAACCGTAGAAATTTTCTTCTTCATGTGATCCCCCTGGATGATTTACTTTTGTAAGTGCTTACTTATAAATAATATCATTTGGGCAAATCGTCCTGTTAGAACGAAATTTGCTGAAATTAGCGTTTTTATTGTGTCTGTCATCCCATCCTTAATTACTCATTTGTATTATTTTTATATTTTGTATTTATTTTAGTTTTTATACTTCTACGTGTACTGATCTGTACGCCATGGAAGATTAATAGATATTTTCGTTCCTTGTCCCAAGGTGCTTGATATCGTAACCCCATACTCTTCTCCGTACAAAAGAACCAGACGATCATGCACATTACGAATACCAATCCCTGTGAACAATTGCCTCGCACTTGTGGGATTCGGTATCTCATCCGTCTTGTCCGAAATTTCCATACCATCCCCATTGTCAACGACTTCACAATGCAGCGTATCTCTCTCTTTGGTGATGATAACGTAAATATATCCGGTGCCCTTCTTATTAAAAGCATGAAAAAAAGCATTCTCGATAAACGGTTGCAGCATCAAATTAGGCACTTGCGCAGGCAAGCAGTCCGGTGAAACAAAGTAATCAACCTTAATCCCTTGGCCATAACGAATCTGATTAATGAACACGTAATGCTTTAAATTCACTAACTCTTGCACAACAGGAATCGTTTCTTTCACATTGCTGATCGTATTCTGCAGGAGAGAAATAAGCGCATGAATCGTTTGTGTGGCGCTCTCTTGGCTCCCGCGCTGAACAAGGATGTTAACGGAAGCCAGCGTATTATATAAAAAATGAGGATTAATCTGCTGCTGCAGCGCGGCTAATTCTGCCTTGCGCTGTTCCTTCTGCGTATCAACAAGCTGGCTAATATAGTCGTTCAACTCGTCGAGCATAAAATTAAAGGATCTGCTAAGTTCCCTTGTCTCATAGGTGCCCGTTACCGCCATATAATTGTGAAAATTCTCTTTCGTCACCGTGGACATTTTCTTAACAAGCCTTCTTAGCGAGAGCGTCAACCTCCGCGTGATCACATTTACAATGAGCACAGCAATAGCCACGATTCCTGCCACAATGAAGAAAATCGCTTTCCTGTTGAGCATTTGACCAAGTGTCACCTTTTTATCAATGACATTCACAATGTAAAAATCGTACAACGGCAAGTCGCCAGCCAATACAATGACATCCTTATCAGACATCTTCATTTCTTCCTTAGCTAGACCTTGTTGCTGAATCCTCTGCGCACTCTCTAAAAGTTCTCGCGATGTAGTTCCGATCAACTCGGTTCGGTCGCTAGAAACGATTAGACCTTGACGATCCAGAATCATCACATCATTCCCAACACTTGTAAAGCTGGTATAAATGGATCTTAAATCGCTTTCTTTCAGGAAAATATAAAGCGTTCCATACCCTTCTTTACTGCCAGAATCAGTTAGCGTTTTGACGGCAACCAGTCCTTGATCCCCAGAACCCGGCGTTCCTTCACCTAAATAACCGTACAACAACCGTCCTGGCTGGTTCCGCGACTCTTGTGTAATCGGTTTTCGCCCTAAATCCGCCGAAGAACCGGACCAATAGGTCCGGTCGCTCGTAAAGCTTTTGCCATTTATACCTGAAATGATCATTCCAATGTTCTTAGCTCCAATACCCGACTGAATTCGCTTCATCTGCTCACTCATGTCAAACGTTACTTTGGAGTTGGTTATCGAATCCACATCGCCTTCCGTCAGGAAACGTTTAATCGCACCACTTTGCGCGGTGTTAATGACAATATTGACATTGGAATAATGAATGGATTCCAGACCGCTTTTAATTTGTTCAATTATTTTGGAATTTGTGATACTAAATGTCTGCACAAACAGCTTCTCCGACATTTGCACGGTAACCCAAGAAGTTGCCACCGTAACCGTAATCATGCTAATCACCATAACAAGAAACAATTTACTAAATAAACTTTGATCAGAGATCTTTCTAAGCCACGCCCCCATAGGTTTGATGATTCCCTTCATCTTTATTTTTTTCGATAGTGGCTAGGTGAAGTCCCCATCAACTTCCGAAACACTTTCGTGAAATAACTGTGATCCGAGTATCCAACAAGACTGCTGATTTCCGAAATCGACATTTGCGCGTTATCCCTTAATAATTCACACGCACGTTGGATTCGAATACGATTCAAATACTCATTAAAACCTTCTTTATTATGAATGGTGAAATAATTGGATAGATACGATGGATTGAAATGAAAATGTTTGGCTACCTCTGTCAGCGTGAGAGGTTCAGTAAAATGCTCATCCAGATACAATAAAATCTTTTGTATGCCTGGAGAACTTGTTTTGTTTCCTGTGACACAATCTGTCGCCTCATTCAGGAATTTGGCCAAAAGAGAACGCACTTCCCCAATATGTTTGGCCTCATGAATGGCGCGGAAATACTCATACTTGGCTTCATCCAGCGTTTTAGCCTCGTAGTGAAAATGCAGTAAAGAAACAATAATATTGAATAGGCTGTGACCTAAAAAAGATTTAAACTCAAACATATCCGTATCCAGCCTGTCTGGCATGGTGTCTACATAATTGCTGAGACGCCCAAAAGCTTGTTGAAATTCTTGTCGGTTCAGCTCCGCAGTAAACGCCTCCGAATCAAACGTTTCGCCATTCCCTTCATGTTCCACCAATTCGTCTGCAAAGAACAGTCGTTGATCCGACAGAAAGAAACGGTGATCCAACACTTTGAGAATATCCTGTGTATACACATCATGAAGTTCTGTAATTTTCGTAAAATTCTTGCTAAGTGCTGCATAAAAGGATAAACCCGCCATTACGCCGGATTGTACCAATTGCTCGGCCATATGAATGACATCCATTCGGCCAGTATCCTCTGTATTCAGCAAAAACCGGATATGGCTGTCTTGATGTGAAAGGCGGTGAATGATGCACGGTTCCTTACTATCCTGAACCATACCTTTCAGAAAGGCTTCGATCCATTCCTCGTTTCGTTTCATCGAGGATGAGCTATCTTGCCTATCTACAACGAGTAGAACGAAACAAGGATACGGGAAAAGGGTCCTTATCTCCGCACCTTCAACCTCCATGGCATAGCCGGAAATCAACTTGTCCAACACATAGTCGACAGACTGCCCTTTTTTATTCGTAAAGTCCATGTGTCGAAAGGCTGGCATCCCCTCTACCGTCTTTTTTAAGACGGCTAGCAGCGACTTCGCATCTAATTTGGGCTTTAATAAATAATCAGCGACACCACTCTGAAATGTGGAGCGTACATACTCAAATTCACCGTAGCTGCTGAGAACCACAATTTCAATCTCCGGATATAAGCCTTTCACAACTCTGACCAATTCCTCTCCATTCATGACCGGCATAACGATATCCGTCAGGATCATGTTGGGTTCGAGTTGTTTCACCATATCTAGGGCATCCTTACCGTTCGATGCCTCACCGACAATTTGAAAGCCTTCGCTTTCCCAATCAAGAAGATGTCTGATTCCTTGACGCACCAGCATCTCATCATCAACAATTAATACCTTGCAATACGTCTCCATGACTTACTCCTTTGTGGACTATACATAGCTTCCCTCTTTTAGATTGAACGATGTATCGGTCTCTGTCGGATTTTAAAGTTAATTGTACACTTTAACAAGAATGATTCAACAATCATCTCGAGCGCTTAACTACACAGCAAAAAAGCATCATTCACCATGTTAGCGTGAACGATGCTTTTTACTAGAAGATTTTATTCGTATAATAGCGGCTTGATATCCGCTGCATCAATGTTTGTTTTGTCGTACCAGTGGAAGCCTGTGTCGATATTTTTCGGAACCGTTTCACCTTTAATCGCTTGCACAGCTGCTTTCACGGACCAGTAACCGATACCGATTGGATCCTGGGTAATCGCACCAGCCATTTTACCGCTTCGGATGGCATCCATTTGTTGTTTACCAGAGTCGAAGCCGATCACGACGATCTTGCCATCTTTTTTGCTTTCTGTAATCCCGTTAATAACCCCAATGGCCGCACCTTCGTTAGATCCGAAAATTCCTTTGATGTTCGGGTGAGCTTGGATGATCGCTTTGGACAAATCTGTTGCTTTCAGTGGATCACCACTGTATTGGGTATCTACAATTTTGATATTCGGGTATTTCGCTTTGATTTGGTTCACGAAGCCATCTCGGCGATCAACACCCGTACGGCTCGTTTGGTCATGGACAACTAGCGCAATCTCGCCCTCGTTCCCAATAAGCGAAGCCATTTTATCAGCAGCGAGTGCGGCAGCGGCTTTATTATCCGTAGCGGCAGTCGTTACCGGAATGTCGCTATCGACACCAGAGTCGAAACCGATAATCGGAATTTTGCCCGCTTTCGCTTTCTCTAGCAGCGGTGAAGCTGCTTTGCTGTCAAGCGCAGCGAAAGCGATAGCCGCAGGCTTTTTGCCCAGTGCCGCTTGCAGCATTTCAATTTGCTTGTCGACTTGTGTTTCGGTTTCAGGACCTTCAAACGTAATCTCAACATTAAATTCCTTCGCTGCTTTCTCAGCACCTTGTTTCACCGCTTGCCAGAACTGATGCTGGAAGCCCTTGGAGATGACAGGAATGTAGATCTTATCTGATTTCACAGTTGCTGTCGTTGTCCCTGCAGTTGATGTTGCTGTTTTCGTCGAAGTGGACCCACATGCACTCAAAACGATAGCGGATAGCAAGATTAACGAAGACGCTATTGCAAATTTCTTAGTCCGTTTTTGCACGGTTGATCGCCCCTTATTCCTAATTAATTTGGTTTGTATAGGACTCCTAATGGAGTAAATACCACAGTTATTTCTTACGACGACGCATCATATCTGCGTAAACCGCCAACACAATCACGATACCTACAATGACGGTCTGCCACTCTTGCTTCACGGATAAAATCCGCAATCCATTCGTCAACACGCTCATGATCAAGGCCCCGATAACCGTTCCGAGGATAGATCCTTTACCCCCGCTAAGAGAAGTTCCGCCGATTACAACGGCAGCGATTGCTTCTAGCTCGTAGCCAGATCCGAGTGCGGGCTGTGCGGAATTAAGTCGGGAGGCCATCATGATGCCGGCAATCCCACTAAACACACCTGTCAGTGTGTAAATCACGATTTTCCAGTAGTCGACGTTAACGCCTGAGAGTCTTGTGGACTCTTCGTTGCTTCCTAGGGCGAAGTTGTAACGGCCAATAATCGTTTTGGTCAAAATAATGCTGGCCACAATCGCGGCCCCGAAGAAGATGAGAATCGCGTTCGGAATTCCACTGATAATCGAGCCCATTGAAATTTGGGTAAATCCGGGCGTGTCGGTAAAATAAATCGGTTTCGCACCTGAGATAACTAGCGATAAGCCCTTCGTTACCATCATCATGGCGAGTGTCGCGATGAAAGGTGGAATTTTCATTTTAGCTACGAGCAGCCCGCTAATGAGACCGCAAATCGCTCCGGCGAGGATGCCTCCGAGTATGCCGAGCGGCATAGGCAGCTGCCACGTCGTGATAATTACACCGGCCATCACGGCGGAGAAGGTCATGACTGTTCCTACGGCCAAATCGATACCAGACGTTATGATAACGAACGTAGAGCCCAAGGCTAGAACCCCAATAACGGCGGTTGAAAGCATGATCGCGACTAAGTTATCGAATTGGAAAAAGTTGCTCGACGATAAGGAAAAGATGAGTACGAGCATAATCAAGCTGGCGAATGCTAGCAGCTTTTGTGCAGCCCCGCTTTGTTTGGACAAGGTGGGAATGGTTTTTTTGTAGGCATGTGCTAGTCGTGTTGACATCGGAGTCCTCCTAACTGATCCGCATCGTGGCGAATTTCATAATAGCTTCCTGTGTTGCTTCTTGTTGGGTGAGTTCACCGGTAATGCGACCTTCGCACATGACCATGATGCGATGACTCATACGTAATATTTCTGGCAGCTCCGAGGAGATCATAATGATCGATTTCCCCTGTGCGGCGAGATCATCGAGCAGCTTGTAAATCTCAGTTTTGGCTCCCACATCAATCCCCCGCGTCGGTTCATCGAAGATGAGAATATCGCAGTTGCGGTGCAGCCATTTGCCGATAACAACCTTCTGTTGGTTACCGCCGGATAGGAATTTCACCTGTTGGTGGATGGTCGGCGTTTTGATTTGAAGCGCTTCCACATAGTGCTGCGCGGTTTGAGCGATAACACCGTCACGCATCCAGCCAAAAACACGCCTTGCCTTGCGATACGATGCGAGTGCGATGTTCATTTTCACATCCATGTCCACCATGAGCCCGTAGCGTTTGCGATCCTCGGACAAGTAGCCGATTCCATGCCTCACTGCGTCATGCGGCGCTTGGATACGGACCTGCTGTCCGTGGATGCGGATGTCGCCAGAATCGATGGCGTCTGCGCCAAAAATCGCCCTAGCCACCTCCGTGCGCCCCGCTCCCATGAGGCCAGCGAAGCCGAGGATTTCGCCTTTGGCCAGGTGGAAGGACACATCCTTCACCGCTGAGCCGCGGTTTAGCTTGGAAACCTCCAGCACCTTTGTCGGTGAGGTGTTTGTCGCTTGTTGATTCGGGCTGACGTAGAGCTCTCGCCCTACCATCATCGAAATGATTTGATCGATGGTCGTTGTCGCCGTCGGTACCGTATCGATATAGCGACCGTCACGCATGACGGTGATGCGGTCGCTAATGCGCTTCAATTCTTCCATCCGGTGAGAGATGTAGACAATTCCCACACCTCTTGCGCGCAGCTGGTTGATGATGCGGAACAGCTCCTCTATCTCTGCGTGCGTTAGCGCCGCTGTCGGCTCATCCATGATCAGCACCTCGGATTGAAAAGACAGCGCTTTCGCAATTTCGACCATTTGCTGCTTCGCCACCGTCAAATCCGCTACCATCGTTCGCGGATCTAGCTGTAGGTTCATCTGATCGAGGAGACGCTGTGCTTGCTCGTTCAGCTTGCGCTCATCAACGAAAAGTTTAATACCGTGTCTCGGCTCTCGGCCGATGAAAATATTCTGTGCGATCGTCAAATCCGGCATCAGGTTCAACTCTTGGTGAATCATCGAAATACCTAGCTGCTGCGCTGCTCTTGTATGGGGGATGCTCACTTCGCGTCCTTTGATGAAGATATTTCCTTCATCCTTTTGATACACACCCGTGGCAATTTTCATCAACGTCGATTTCCCTGCCCCATTCTCACCGACCAGCGCGAGTACCTCACCTGCCGCTAAAGTTAGTCGGCATTGATGCAGCGCGTGCACGCCGGGAAAATGCTTCTCAATCCCTTCCATCCTAAGCAAAACTTCTTCACTCATCGTCGATCTCACCTCGTGCTCCAGTTCGTCATGTCCCTTGTTCATGAATTCATTCTACCTGCCAAAAGCTGGAATGAGAGTGGATAAATCTCTTCAAAAAAGTTGAAAATCTTCTGATTCTGAGCATGGGGTTCGAGCTAAGTGTGGGGCACAGGACGTCGTGCGCTGATTCCGAGACCAGTCTGTTCATGGTGAGAGAGACAGGCTCATCGTGCGCTGGGCACCCAACGGCGAGCTTCGTTGGATAAATCCAATGGGATGAGTAAAATAGGCGGAAAATCCATCGCTGAATTGGATATATCCAGTGGGATAGCCTGTTTTGGTGTTAACAAGGGGCTATTTTTGAAATTTGAGTGGATTTGTCCAATCAAATCCACTTTTGGGCTACTTGGAGGAGCATTCTAGTGGATTTATCCAATGGGGCGCGGGGAGGTGGACTAATTGGGAGGATGGTTAGTTAGTGTTGCGGCTTGGCTGGTGGGAGACTGGATTTGGTGCGAGGGCGTGCTGTTGGTGAAGATGGCTTGTTAAGTGAATAGGGTTGTGCTTGTTAAGTGACTAGAGTTGTGCTTGTTAAGTGACTTGGGTTGTGCTTGTTAAGTGACTTGGGTTGTGCTTGTTAAATGACTTGGGTTGTGCTTGGCTAGTGGGTTATTGGAACCTTACTCGAGGCCGGCTGTTGGTTGCGGCAGACCGTCACTCCAACGCCAAAAAACCCCTCACTAGGAGGGGCTTTCCGCACTTCACTACCCAAGCTGCTACTCAGCAGCTTGACCGTTCAATTTCTCTTTGAGCAGGTTCAGCTGCTCATCCACTTTAGCTTGCTTCGCTGTGTCGATCGGCGTGTAGCTGCCAACCCCACCAGCTGGTACGTATGGCTTGCGAGCGATCTCAGCTTCAACTTCGAGCTGAATGATCTTCTCTTCCATGCGTTGGAAACCGCGGGATGCGTTGCCGCTTTCGATCACACCGTTGTAGGATACTTGCGCCATTTGTTTCTTCGCTTTCGCTAACTGAGCACGGGATACAAGCTCGTTGCGTTTGTTGCGCATTTTGTAGAATTCATCTTTCATCTCGTGCAATTGCTGTGTCAACTCATCCGCATGTGCTTTCGCAGAAGCGTGAAGATCTGTGTACTCAACAATTTTATCTTCGTGGTATAGTTTTTCTTCAACAGCTTGACGAGCAATCGCTTCTTGGCCGTTTTTGATGGCTGCGGAAGCTTTCGCTTCACGATCAGCTACTAGGCGAACGGACTCTTCAAGGCGCTGCTTCAGCTTGCGCTCACTTGCGATTTGGCGAGCAACCGTTACTTCCGCTTGAGCAATTTCTTGCTCCATATCGCGAAGATACTGGTTCAACATTACGATTGGATCCTCAATTTTATCTAATACCTCGTGAATTGAAGCTTTCGTCATATCTTTCATTCTTGTGAATACACCCATGGTTTACACGTCTCCTTTTTTACTATCCAATGTTTGTTTTTCAAAACGAGCGACTTTGGCTCTTAGTTCGTCTACTTCTCTTTGCAAAGCTTTCTTCTCAATGTCTTTCATCATCTCATCGATGTTGTTCGTTGGTTGGCTAGCTTCATACGAAGCATACTTGCTAGTCGGTTGTGGTGTTTGGCGGTGATTATGGTGGTTATGGTGGTTATGGTGGTTATGGGATTTATGATGATTCCATGATCCCCCTCCATACGGGCTTGCATAGGGATCAAATGGGGGCTGATCAAACCCAGGTTCCTTCGGAATAACAATCGCCGCTACAAAGTAGACGAAAATGACGGTGCCTCCGGTGAAAAACGTGGTGATCACGACTAGTAAACGTAATAGTGTGACATCTACATTCATGGCTTCTGCAAGTCCCCCGCATAGGCCCGTTAATTTCTTATCTCTTCGTGAGCGATATAGTTTGTTCATGATCCTGTGTTCCCTCCTGTTTCAGTCTATTGCGAAGTGCTTCCATTTCCGCATCTACAGCTGGGTTGCCCCCGCTGTAGTAGCTTTCGCGACCCATCTTCCTAACGTCGCGAAGCGTCCTGGCGTGCAGCTCCATATCGGATACGCGCTCTTCCAATCGGCCGAACATCCGCGGTGCCCCATCTTGTGTGACACTGCTGCGAGCATGCATGCGCTGCTGCAAGCGAGCGGACTCCATACGAGCCAAGTAGTAGCTTCGTTTGTCTGCGACTTCTTTGTAATCTGCCTTCAGTTGTTGCAGCTCCTCATCAAGCTCAAGGATGGACTGCTTCGCCTGCTCATACAGATCATGGTATTGCACGCTTTTTTCTTCCGCCTGCAACTTCTCTTGCAGCACGATTCGTGCCATGTGCTCTTCGCCAGCCTTCAAAGCCAGCAGCGCTTGATGCTCGCGCTTTTCTTTCGTTTCTAATGCGGTTAAATATTGCTGCCGAAGTGACGCTGCATGACTTACGCATTGCTGATACAATCGTTCTGACTGCACAAGCTGCTCACGTTGGGCTGCTAAGTATTGGTCAATCAAGCGTACCGGATCTTCCGACTTCTCTAAATGTTCATTCAAAGTTGCCACGGTTATATCTCTCATCCGCCTAAATAGGCTCATCTTCACTCCACCTTTTTCACACTCTATATTCGATTCTCTTACCGCTTACGTTAAGCTGTTCTTCCTTTTAACATGGAAAATCCATATCCGATTAACCCGATTGCCAGAAGAATAATGATCCAACCTGCTAGCTTACTTACTAGAATGATTATCCCGATACCGGCAATTACCCATCCTATTTTCTTATCGTTCTTAATCCCTAGGTAACCCAGTCCAACCATAATGAGGGGAATTACATATCCCATCACCGAGCCAATAAAGTCTCCTAAGTGAAAACCTAGCTTATTGAATAAAATCAGTGCGCCGAATGCGATCAGCAGAGCGGCAAATCCTGTATTTCTTTTCATCGTTTCGTCACCGCCTTTCGCCCTTTGTCGTCGTCTTCTTCATGTCTTTATTCTAGGTAAAATCACAGCTTTCCAAAACGGACCGTGGACGGTATTTACTCCTAGACCTTAGTCGGGGTGGGTCTACGACCTGTGATAGACAGGCATTCCCCTTGATGGCATGGCTAAAATTATCGTGAGTGCCTATTTTGGAAGTATGGTAAAATAAGGGCTAGTTTGAACTATCTCGCTTTATTGCGTAAGGAGGATTCTCTTGTGAACATCTCGGAGGGAACTTTTCAGGGAATTGGTGGGGTTGAACTTTTCTATAGAAGAGCCACTCCGTCAGAAGTACCAGCCAAAGGCGCCATTATTGCTGTCCATGGACATGGAGACCACAGCGGTGGATTAGTCAATATGTGTAACGAACTCGTACAGGGAGGGTATATTGTCTATTCGGCTGATTCGCGCGGTCATGGGCGAAGCCCCGGTATTCGTGGATTCATACGCTCATGGGATGAATACAAAGGAGATCTGCATGTATTTAGAGAACTCGTCCTATCTGAAAATCCTGAATTGCCTCTCTTTATCATTGGTCACAGTATGGGTGGCGTGATTAGTGCGGACTATGTGCTCGATCAGGGCACTGGGATTAGTGGACTCGTTTTGGTGGCTCCCGCGATTTCGTATGAAATGACGACCTTTGAGCGTTGGCTCATTAAACTTCTGGGGAAAATAAGACCACAACTCACCATTCAAAAGTCAGGCAGTGTCGATGGATTAACACAAGATCCCGACATGGCGGCGAAGCTGCAAGCAGATCCTTTGCGTCATAGTACCGTAACGCCAGGCTTAGGCCTTGGACTAAGCCAAGCCATTCCAAGAATCTTGAATCACGCAAAATCGTTTCAACTCCCCCTTCTCCTGCAATATGGCTTAGAAGATAAATTGACTCCCCCCGCCAAGCTTCAGCAATTCCTGCACTTGGTGGGTTCGCAAGATAAGAAGAGCTACGCTTACGATAGGATGCTTCATCGTCCTTTTGATGACCTAGGGCGAGAGCAATTTCTTTCTGATTTACTAGATTGGTTGGATCAACATACGGTTACAACTCATAAACCAAAGTTGTATGCTTGAAAATGAAAGAAAGACCGACGTCAATGACGTCGGTTTTTCTTATGCGCATAGTCGCTGCTACACCGTTTCCCTATCTAACACGTACACCTTCACGTTCTTTTTCACACCAAACTCCTGTGCTTGGCCCAAATCATTCATGAAGACATCAATTCTAGAGCCGCGAATCGCTGATCCGATATCTTCCGCTTTCCGGATGCCAATGCCTTCAATGAACACCGTGGATCCTAAAGGAATGACGGCTGGATCTACGGCAATCGTGCGGCCCTCCTTGGCTTTGATACCACTATAAGTGATGCCGTATGTAGGGTGAGAAGCTTTTTTGCCTGTCGATTCAAAGCCCGCGGTATACGCGGTTAACGTTGTATTAATCACTTTTTTGATAATTTTCGGCTGTCCCTCGGATGCAGCTGCTACAGCGACAAGAGGGATTGTTAGACTTTGTCCGATCGTCAGTTGGTTCGGATTCGAAATGGAATTGGCAGAAATGAGGTCATCGACAGCGATCTCAAAGCTCTTTGCTATTTTGAACAGGGTATCTCCTTGGCTTACCTTGTACGTAGTCGCAGCTTGCTCGACTGCAGCAGCTGGAGCTTCAGAAGTCGAAGAATCCGAGCTTCCACTCGTAGAGGCCACATAGACAGGCGACATATCCATATCTTCATAGCTCGTTGGATACGAGTACGCTTTGGATTGCATGAACCACAAACCAAGCAACAGGATTAAGGATAAGGTCGATATACATAGTTTACGAAACATCATAGCTATAGCTCCTCCTAAAAAAAGTTAATAGAGTTATAGCTACTAGACTCGGCTAAAAGTAAACTTTCTATACCTTTCCTATGAAATTAATGCTAGAAACATAGAAATATTAAGAGAGAACATAAGGGCTGTCTTGTATATTTCCACCTTGTTCTGTTTACGATAGTAAACCTATGGATGATATTAAAAGCAATAAGATGAGTCCTGTCTGATTATTTCACTATCTAAATATGCCTTGACAGGAATATTCCATTTGAGTTATATTCAATACATGAATACGATATTCAGTGCTCTTGCCGAACCACATCGCTTACGCATGGTTGAGCTATTACGAGACGGGCCTCTAACTGTAGGGGAGATCGTCGACAGGCTCGGCCTTAGTCAGCCGCAAGTTTCCAAGCATCTCCGTGTACTAAGTGAAGCAGGACTCGTAGAGGTACAGCCAATAGCGAATCGAAGGGTCTATAAACTGCGGCCGCAGTCCCTTCAGGACATTGAGAATTGGCTCGGTTCCTTCAGACGTCTGTGGGAAACCCGATTTGATCGTATGGAGGCCTATATAGAGGCTTTGCAGGCAAAGGAAAACAAACCGGCTGATCCGAAATAAATCGCGATCAAGCTAGCGTAAACTATTTTAAATAATGGAGGAATAGACATGACACAACAAAACACATTTGAGATGAATCATGAAGGTACAGAATTGGTAATTACACGTATCGTTAACGCACCTCGCGAACTTGTTTATAAGGTATGGACAGAACCTGAGCACTTAGCTGCATGGTGGGGGCCAACGGGTATGGAGTTGACAGTCGTATCTCTGGATGTTCGCCCAGGCGGCCTTTTCCACTACGGAATGAAATCACCGGAAGGCTTTGAAATGTTTGGCAGATTCGCATATCAAGAGGTTGTTGCACCGGAGAAGCTTTCCTATGTAACTTCCTTCGCAGATCCAGAAGGTAACGTAATTCGTGCACCATTTAGTCCTATTTTCCCTCTTGAAATCTTAAATAATTTAACATTCACCGAAGAAGATGGCAAAACGATCATCGTCATGAGCGGCGGCCCGATCAATGCGACGGAAGAAGAAATTCAGTTCTTCGCTTCGATGAAAGGTTCTATGGAAGAAGGATTTGGCGGAACGTTCAAGCAATTGGATGACTACATTGCGAAAATTACAGCTTAATCCCATACACAAACAAACAAAAACGAGCATCAGAAGAACTCTTCTGTGGCTCGTTTTTGTTTTGTAACAGGATATTTATACAGCTGCTTTGCGCAGCAATCCATAGGAAATGAGCGAATAGATAACGACCAAAGGGATCATATACCAGAACAAATCCATGTAATTATCAACTACCCAATGGCCAAAATCGCTCCATAGATCGAAATGTGCCATCGTATAAGAGCCAATCGTCCCAATCAGCAGCATCGCTGTAAAAAAGATGTACATGGACATGCTGCCAAAACGGCGATGCAAGCTAGAAATAGCAAACCCGAGGAAAAAACAGTGTACCAATACAAGGATATTAAACCCCAGAATACCGATGTACGATAGATCGCTTAGAAAACCTATTTTAAACAGATGCAAATTCACGTTCCACCCGTCTGTTGCTTGTTCAATGGCCGATAGTATGGTTAGGGCAATCCCCGAAATACTATTTACCAAAAGGACAGTCAACGCTGTACCAAAGAAATAATCTTTTCTCCGAATACTAAGACCGATGGCGAATGGGAACGTTTCTTTAAGCGTCAGCGTACCTGCTATAAATGCGTATACGAAGACAGAAGCAACTGCACCCGTATTGACGGTTTCACCGTCATTAAATGAAAGAGCAATTAAAGCATTGATCAGAAAATTAGCGCCCAGGATGGCCCATGGAACCAAAAACCATGTGTTCTTGTTCCTTAGATGGAGCATGACTACTTGCTTAACTCGGTTCATAGTGATTCAGACCCCTTTCCCGCCACTTGCGTGCGTGTCAGATGAACAATGAGCTGCTGAATGGAAACTGGAGCGAATTCCAGTCCTAATTCTCCGGCGTAGTTGCGATCTTGCACCGAAAGAGCCCCTATGATGGTCGCCGTTGCAGCAGAACCAATTGCGTTACGCTCCAGGACCTCTTTCCCCCGTGTGAAGGCGTCTACCGCTGATTTCAGGCCAGAAACCGTACATGCTCTGCCGCGAAGCGCATCGGCATCTTCATTTAGAATTAATTTCCCGTTGTCGATCACAAGAACATGCTCTAACAGACGACTTACTTCATCAATCAGATGTGTAGAAAGGATCACTGTGCGTGGGTGCTCCGCGTAATCTTCCAACAGACGATCATAGAAAAGTACACGCGCTACAGCATCCAACCCCAGATACGGCTCATCGAAGATTGTTAATGGCGCACGGCTAGCGAGCCCCACCACAATACCCACCGAGGAGAGCATACCTCTGGAAAGCTTTTTAATTTTTCTTTTGATCGGAAGTCGGAAATCATCAATTAACGCGTTGGCATACGCATCGTCCCAGTTCGGGTATAAGGTTTTGGCAACGGCCAGAACGTCAATAATACGGAAGGTATCCGGATATTTTTGGCTTTCTTTAATAAAGCAGATCTGATTTAGCACGCGGCTATTCTCATAAGGCTCTTCACCAAACACCTTCAGTTCACCGCTTGTCGCGAACTGCTGTGCGGAGATCATATGCATGATGGTTGTTTTACCTGCACCATTCCTGCCGAGTAAGCCATAAATTTTGTTCGCTTCTACCGTGAAGCTGACCCCGTCAACAGCCTTAACTTGGCCATAGGCCTTCGTCAGTCCTTTTACCTCAACAACGTTCGTCATTACGCTTTCTCCCCTCTCCGCACCATTTCCGTTAATTGCTCTACCGTTATGCCTAACTTCTCGGCTTCCCTCACCATCGTCACGACATATTGCTCGTAAAAAAGTTCTTTACGCTTCTCCATCAGCTTCGCCCTCGCTCCCTCCGCTACAAACATGCCAATTCCACGCTTCTTGTATAAAATCCCTTGGTCCACTAGCAGGTTAACACCCTTCGCTGCCGTTGCCGGATTGATCTGATAAAAGGCTGCAAATTGATTCGTAGAAGGAACCTGCGATTCTTCCGGCATGCGTGATTCGATAATGTCATCCTCAATCTGCTCTGCGATTTGCACAAAAATCGGGCGGCTATCGTCCATCATAAATCCCACAATTCTCACCACCGCTTTCATTACTACATTGGTTAGTTACTCATGTAATTAACCATACAACCAAATAACGTTGAAGTCAAGCGTAATACAAAAATTGGGTAGTTAAATAATTTCTTTTTTGCAGGGGAATACCAGTAGGGCGTGGGGTGGGAACCGGTCTAGGTCAAGATAAAGGACAAGAAATGGTTGAATAAAAGAAGAGCTGGTTAAAGACATAGAAAAGAAAAAGCGCATGACGACACACTTATTGGAAGGTAGGGGTTCTATGTTTCTATCTATCATACGGAGTAGTTTGGTGGTTTTGTTAGGGTTTGCGTTGATTAACCCTGTTGGAGAAGGAATAAAGTCTACTCGCGCGTCACAGCATGCTACAGTACAAGTGGCGCCGCAAACCACTATTGCACATGAGGATTCACAACTTCCTGCGGTACAAGATAAGCTGAAAACTGTTGCTGCACAAGTAGAGCCGCAAACCGCTGCACCGTTGTTTTCTTTCTCGGTGATGAGCGACGTTCATATCCTATCGACGGACTCGGCTTCTCAGTTGCTTCTGCGGCAAGCGCTCGCGGATCACCATGAGCTGCGCCCAGACAGCAAGTTGCTTGTGCTGAACGGTGATCTCACGAATGGCAGTGAGAGCGATTATCGCAGCTTGCTGACACTGCTCAGCCGACAGCCCCATGCCCCTGTGCAGGCGACCATGGGCAACCATGACTACTACGGCGTGTGGCGCAAGCCGGATGGCACGATGGATTACACGAAAATGAATTCTTCGTGGTCGAGTGCGAATGCGGTCGCGTTATTCGACCGCATGATGGGGTACGACAAGCCGTATCACGAGCTTGTCGTGGATGGCTACCGCTTCCTGTTCCTTAGCGGGGAAGCGTATAGAGATGTGGACGCATCCATTAACGAGGATGCGTATCTCTCTCCCACGCAGCTCAGCTGGCTGAGCGAGCGGCTCACGGCAGCGAGCTCGGCGGATGCCGGCAAGCCCGTGTTCGTGTTCCTCCACCAGCCGCTGCCGCGCACGCTGGATGGTACGGATTTGGAGCTGGGCGTCGTCCAGCACAAGGAACTGCGTGCGCTGCTTGACGCGCACCCGAACGTCATTTTGTTCAGTGGGCACACCCACTGGAACGTTGAAACGACCAGCCAAGTGAAGCAGCTGAAGTTTCTTGCCGCTTCCAGCGCCTCCATCCGCGAGGTATGGAGCGCTAAGAATGAGCCCGAGACGCGGTCGCTTAGCCAGAGCCTCATCGTCGATGTTTACCCTGATCGCGTAGCTATTCTGCGCCGCGAGCATACCGAGAAGCGATGGATCGAGCCATCCATCGCGAAGGGGTATGATGTGAAGTGACGATAGGTTCCTTCGAGTAGGATCTCTTCTTCATACCTCCTACTTTTTAACCGTCACCCCAACTGCCAGCTTAATGGCTATTGTTCGAGGTGTTCAGCTGCTGTAGTCCGATTTTGCCCACTTAAAATGCCCCTAACCAGCTGATATCACCGTAATTAGCTATTTAGTTCGGTAATATCGGATTAAGGTAACTTTCTGGAACTGCTTGGCTCAATTAAGTTGGATTTTCCTAACTATTCCTTCACACTTACACTGAAAGAGACCCTTCCACATTGGAACGGTCTCTTTCTCTTTTCTTTCTCTTCTTGCACGCTTCATCTACCCGTACAATGGAATTGCTTCGGATTCATCACGCAAAACCCGAATCTATTAATCAATCTATTAACACATTTTCTATTACATAGGTAAATCTAGTTAACGGGCATGCCTCCTTCGACATCTACTATAAGCAGATAGAGAGAAGGAGGTGAAACTTACATGCAAAACACAAAACGCAGCATCCCTACTCTCAAAGACTCTGGCAAGTTCGGCAAGTCGTACACGCGCATTCCTCTGGGCAAAAAGTTCGGTCCTACACAAACACTTAGACGACTTACTATTCTTTGGGTAGATAACGCCGGTGTTCCTTTCGTCACTTCGGGCTTTTTCTGTGAGGCTCGTACTTTAAATGGAACCCGCCTTGCAACTGCTCGCTTTGACGCATTTGGAACTGCCGTATTCCGTACAATCGGTACCCCTACCACACGTACTTTAGTGCTTAGAACTTTTGATGCAGACGGCGTCATCTTCCGTACACGTACGGTTCGTTCTGGTATTTCGGCTTTCGTCTTTATCGGCTAATAAACCAAAAACAGCCCACCCCGACAATTCAAGGGTAGGGCTGTTTTCTCTTTTACTTAAATTGCTTCAGAAGGCGCTTCGCCGTTCCGTTCGGCGTGTCAATGACTTCATACATATTGACGATGACGCCAGTTTGCACTTGCTCATTTTTCAAACCGGAAATGCTTACTCTCTGGCTGCCGCTCGTTAATTTGCCTGTACCCATTAATGAAGCATCTTGGGTGCCAACGATACGACCGAGAGAATCGACCATTTCGAATTGGATTTTGGAGAAATTAGAATCAATAATGACTTGATCTTCATGTGTAATATCCATGTCTAGTTGAAGAACATAGGAATAGGTTCCGCCGCTATACGTCCAGCCAATCGAGCTGTCATTCACTTTAAGTGAGAATGGATAGATCGCGATGGTATCTCCAGTTTCTTCTCCCTGTAAAGCAACTTTGAACGTCCCTGCGGACACATTTCCTTCTGAAACGGACTTATCATCGTACACATTCAGCGCAAATGAATCATCTTCTGTCGTTTCTTTATTAGGCAGCAAGTAGGAGTAGCTGACTACATAGGAGCTTCCCGGTGTAATTTGCGTAGCCGCCGCACTTTGGCGAGAGCCGGTATAGGCATTGCCTTTATTATCGATAAGCTCGTTCTGCAGCTCAGGCAGGGCAAGCGTGCTCGTACCGTTGTTTGTGATTTTGTACTTGGCGATCGCGGTTTTGTAGCCAAGATCATCATTCTCATGCGCATGAAGCTCGATGAGCGATACATCCAGATTCGGATTCACAACGCTGCTGCCCAGCGCAAGCTTGCTTCCAAGCTCATAGTCTACTGCTGTGGTATAGCCGTTTTGGGCTTCGCTCGCACCCTTGAGCAGGAACACAGCCACAGGCTGTTGTCCTGATGTTGTCGTTGTACTGTTAACTGTTGTCGTTGACCCGCTTCCAGTCGTCGCTCCACTATTACCTGTTGTTGATCCACTCCCCGTACTACCAGTCGTGGTCCCGCTCCCCGTCGAGCTTCCCGTGCTAGCCGCCGCTTTCTGCCACAGCACGAGCTGTGCCGCATTCGGATCGATGCCCGTTGGCAGCGTCGCATTGAAGTAATAAGACGCCGTTTCCTTCGGCGCTAAAAAGCCGCTGCGCGTGCTGTTATCTGTCGATGACACGGATGAGCCTGAATCACCGAACTGGTAGGAGGCTGCTAATGAAGGAATAGGAGCGACAACGTCCCCATCATTGCTCAGTGTAACCACAGTCTGAACGTGGACACCATCGGCTTGAATCGAATACGTAGACGAGCTTGCTTTCGCTGTCACGTTCTCGCCCTCTTGCTGCCCCGCATAGCTCTGTTTCACGCCCAAAGCTACCGTATTCAGCGACGAGTTCATACCCAAAGTTCCCAGTGAAACATCTTCACTTTGATTGAGGTAATAATATTCCAACGTTAACCCGCTTGTCGGCATGCCCTTGGAAATAAGCGTTTTGAGCGTCAATGTATCGGACTGATTCGGCAAGATAGCCGTATCCGCCCCACTTGCAACAGTCGCCGTGTATTTCAAGCCATTGGCATCCACAAGTCTAGCCAGCAAACCTGCGGGTACTTTCACGCTGCTTGAGCCTAAGTTCTTCGCTGCAACTTGCGTGTACATGTACCATTTGCCATTCTCTGTTACACGTACGCTCTGGCCTAATTGAAAAGCAAGGGACGCATCATTCGCCAGTGTACTGTCTAGCGTGCGCAAGCTAATAATCTCTTCTGGCGCTTCCAGCTGCCCATCTTGGATGACGGAGGCAATCGGCAGCTCATCGAGATGATTCATGAAGTCGGATTTATTGTAATCCCAGCGGAATACATCCACTTTCAAATCATCAGCATTTTCACCAGCTGGCAAATTCGCGTAGAATCGGAAGCTTTCCTCTTGCCCGCCATTCACGATGCCGCTCTTTTTCTCACTCAAATTGGCCGTGTAGCTATGTCCAGCACTGTCCGTCACGCGCACACCATATTTGTTAAAATCAAGCGTCTGATTTTCCCCATTATGGAACAGGACGGAGAATTGCAAGGATGATGAGGAAAGTGAAGCTTTATTTAGCATAAAATAGGAATCCTTCGAGATAAAAACGCCTTCAGATGCAGCATGTGCGGAAGGTACCGGAACTGCCCATGAGGCAGCCAGCAAACTTCCCGTCAGCAGTACAGCTAGACTTGTCTGTTTAAGTGAGTTTTTGGAGCGGAGTCCAATCGATGTTAGTTGACGAATCATAGTACAAACCTCCTGTTGCCTAATCGTAACGCAGAGCGTCGATAGGTTTTAATTTTGATGCTTTATTCGCTGGATATAAACCGAAAATGACACCAACAAGTGCTGAGAATAAGAACGCGTAAAACCCAACGTTGAGCGATAGGCTCGTCTCTTGGCTTGGATTGATATACGGCCAGGCCAGTGATAAAGCGACCCCGACCAGCAGACCGATCAGACCGCCCATCCCGCTAATCAAGGTAGCTTCGACTAAGAATTGCAGCAAAATATTTCTTCGCTTCGCCCCAATCGACTTCCGAATCCCGATTTCCCTCGTTCGCTCACTCACGGTGACGAGCATAATATTCATAATCCCAATCCCGCCTACAAGCAGGGAAATCGCAGCGACAGCAACCAATTGGTTGGTCAGCGTGCTAGACGCGGTTTGTCTTGCGCTAATGAGCTCGGATGAATTCAAAATATTGTATCCAGTTGTACTCTTAAACTTCTGAAATAAGTAAGCTTCTACGGCTAATTGTGCACGGCTGACGAGATCACCAGAGGATGCTTCCACATAGGCGGTCCGAATGTTACCTAGCTTAAAATCCCGACTCATCGTCGGCAGCGGCACCAATACGGAGCTATCCAATGAAGTTCCACTCGTATTGGAGCCTTTCGTTTGAAGAACACCGATAATCGTGTACATGTAGCCCTTCACATTAATTTCTTCGTCGATCGGGTCTTCCTTGCCAAAAAACTTCGTCGCCACGTCACTCCCGATAACCGCAACGTGATTGCGGAAATCCAGATCTGCCTGAGCGAGGAAACGTCCGCTGGCCATCTTCCCTTTTTGCAAGTCCAAATAACGGTCATTCGTTCCGATCACATTGTAACTCTCCGTTGTGCGGTCGAATTTAATGGAGCTATTCTGCGTCATGGTGGGTGCAATCGACGAGATGCCCGCTGTACCTTCCAAGGTCATGAACTCATCATAATTCAACTGTGTCGCGCGCCCGTTCCCCATTAGGTTAACCGTTAGAAGATTCGTTCCCAGTCCTTCATATTGCTTTTCGATGGCTTTGGAGGTTCCTTGACCAATCGAGACAAGCGTGATCACCGAAGCAACCCCGATAATAACGCCTAGCATGGTCAGAATCGTTCGTAACGGATTCGAGCGAATGGTGCTCATCGCCATTTGGAAAAGCTCCCAAATTCTCATGAATGCGCCTCCTCTAACTTAGGCACTTCAACCGACCAAGCATCACCCCGCGTATCACTGACGATTTCGCCATCTCGCAGCGCCACCACGCGCTTCGCATTGTCTGCAATGTGATGATCATGGGTGATCAATACAATCGTATTGCCCTGCTGATTTAACTCTTTGATCAACTCGAGTACCTCAATGCCCGTTTTGGAATCCAAGGCGCCTGTCGGTTCATCCGCTAGAATGAGCGACGGTGAAATGGCCAATGCACGCGCAATCGCAACCCGCTGCTGCTGTCCACCCGAAAGCTCGCTTGGCTTGTGATGTCCGCGTTCTCCCATCCCTAACTTCGTCAGCATGCGCTTGGCTTGTTCTTTCCGTTGTTTAGGAGAAATACCCGCATAAATCATCGGAAGCTCCACGTTCTCCATCGCTGTTAGCCTTGGCAACAGGTTAAACTGTTGAAAAATGAAACCAATTTTCCGATTGCGCAGCTGAGCAAGTCCGTTGTCTGACATTTTCTCCGTAGCTACGCCATCCAATGTATATGAACCTGACGTTGGGCTGTCTAACAGCCCAATTGTATTCATCAACGTCGATTTCCCCGATCCGCTGGGACCAATAATGGCGACAAAATCCCCTTCAGCAATATGCAGGGTAATGCCGCGCAAAATCTGCAATTCTTCCGCACCACGGGTATAACTCTTCGTGATCTCATTTAGCTCAATAATATTCATCCCATTAACTCCTTTCCGGGCGAGATTAGCTCCTTATTGACGTGCTCCGCCGCCACCGCCAGCATTACCGCCACCCTGGAAACCACCGCCGCCAGCAGCTCCACCTGCACCGCCTTGGAAGCCGCCTGCGCCACCTGGGAAAGCACCTCCGCCTGGGAAGCCTTGCTGTTGCTGATTTGTCGTCGTTGTCGCTCTGCGAACTGGCATGACTACCTCTTCGCCTTCTTTTACGCCATCGAGCACTTCAACTTGCGTTTTGCTTCGAATACCTACTTTTAACTCCCGCTCTTCCGTTGTACCATCGGCCTTCTTCACCGTAACCGTCGACTTGCCTCTTGTTGTCGTCACGACTTGAATCGGAAGTACGAGAATATCCTTCTTATCTTGGATGAGGATTTCAGCCGTCGCCGTCATCGCATATTTCAAATCATTCTGTGCTGTATTCGGAATGGCCACAACCGCATCATACGTAGTCACGCCATTCGTCGTTGTACCCACATTGGATACAGAAGTCACTTCACCTGTAAAAGTTTTCCCCGCAATCGCATCGACTTTAACGTTAACCTTTTGTCCGACCTTCACACTCGTCAGATCAAGCTCATCCACAGCAATTGCGAGCTGCATCGTGCTTAGACTAGCCACTGCACCGAGCGTGGTGTTCGCATTAATCTGCGCGCCAACCGGGTAATTACGAAGGACATTATTTTTACTGTTGGCAAAATCCGCCGAGAACACGCCATCAAACGGTGCTTTGATCGTTAATTGATCGACTTTTTGCTGGGCATCGCTAACACGGATTTTCTGGCTTTCAATCGCAGATTGTTTAGCGACGATATTCTTTTGGAGGTCGTCGTTAAAAAGGGTCACAATCAGATCGCCTTGTTTAATCGTATCGCCATCTTTAAATTTCAGCGTTTTCACCGTACCGCTAGCTTCGGAGAAAATAGACGCTGTGCGCACATAAGCCAGTGCAGCCTGATCGGAGGACGCTACCTTGGTCGTGCCGCTGCCGATACTGCCTTTGACCTTTAAGCCTGCCGAAAGCGTACCATCGTTATCGACGAGCACATCGACTAACACCACTTTATTCCCATTCGCGTCAGCGCTAATTTCATGACCAATCGTATCGACTGCCCCAACCTTGGATAACAAGTAGCCATCCACGCTCAGCTCTACGGGGTCACCTTTTTTCAATTGCACAGCTTCTTGCAGTGAAAATGGCAGTTTTACCTTAAACTGCGTTGTATCTGAAATCGTACCGATCTTCGTCGTTTTATTCACTTGGCTGCCGACATCGAAGTTAGCATTCAAGGTAATCTTGCCCGACATCGGAGAGGATACGCTCATATTTCCTTGTTCAGACTTAAGCTCAGCTAGATCAGTCTCCAACTGCCCTAAGGTCACTTGCGCTTCCTTAAGATTCGTTTCCGTTGACGGGACAGAAAGTTCGACGAGCACATCGCCTTTTTTAACCGCTTGATTCTGGGTTAGATTCATCGTTTTGATGATACCTTCGATCGGGATCACAATGTTTTGCTTATCCTTAGCGTCCAATTGGGAGGTACCTGATACGGCCATCGAAATGGCGCCCTTGGTCACTTTCATTGTCGTTTGTTGTGTTGCCGCTGTTGCCGGCTTCGCATTATTATGTACATAGTAGTATGTACCTGCCCCACACAGGATGGCCGCTAGGGCTACTATGAGCCACCTTTTCTTACTGCCTACTTTCATCCGTCATAACCCCTCTCACGGTTTTACCTAAACACTCGTTGCCTAGGTCGTACAATCTTCACAAGATGTAGTCTACTAGGGGCGACTGAAACCTGTCTGAGTGTAAGCTGAAAGTAAGTTGAACGAAAGCTGAGCGTTTGCTGAAAATGGGGACGGGCTGCTTATCGCCTTAGCTGCGGTTGCTGAGACTGAGACTACGGCAACTGTTACTACTATCGCTAAGGCTACGAATGCGAATGCTGCTACTGTTTCCGCCACCCAACTGCCGCCAAGACTGCCCCTGCCCCCTCGTCTGCCCCCGACTCCTAAATAACTGGAAAAACTCCATCTAATTCTCTGGATTTCCATCAAATTTAAAGAGTAGATGGAAAATGTACATCTATTTTTTCACTTTCTGACGTGTTTCGCCTAATAGCCCGAAATTAGCTGTACTTTCTACAGTTAGTAGAGTGAAAGGGAGAATTCATGCGAAATTAACTGTATGTTTTTCAGTTATTATGACTTAGCTACTTTAACAGCCCCCGATCTAGCAAAATCGCATCTAACCTGCCACCTCAAGCACAAAAAGCCGCTCACACAGTGAGCAGCTTCTTATGACATCCCCTTAGTTAGCAGCTGTCGGGGCTGGTGTTGCTGATTGTTTAGAGGTGTTGCGACCCGGACGACCTTGACCGCCTTCAGGACGTTGGTGAGCCGTACCTTTTTCCTCAACAGCCTTCTTGATCGAATCTGTCATGCCGTCTTTAATTTTACTGATCAAATCATCTTCGCTAATCCCTTTCGCTGTTGCGATATCCACGAGGGATTTGCCGGATTCTAGCTCTGTTCTCAACTCATCTTGTGTAAGGCCTAGAATTGTCGTAATGACCTCCGGATTGCCGAAGTGTCCTGCTCCAAATCCGCCAGGGCCTCCTGGGCCACCTTTACCGCCACCTGGAAAACCGCCGTTGAAGCCCGTGCCATCAATTTGCTTTGTTAACTGGTCGCTAAGGCCTTTAATAATCTCATCTGCCTTCTCTTGCGTCAGCTTCCCAGCGGTTACTTCAGCTGTAATCGTAGCTGTTTCTGCTGCAACAAGCTTGGACAAGTAATCTTCCTTCGTTAGTCCTTTTTCAAGGGCAAAAGCTGCTAATGTTTTATCTGCTTTAAGTGCTTCCTGCACAACACTTTCTTCAACGCCTAGAATCGTTGCCGTTTCTTTGATCACATTGCCGCCACGGAAGCCACCGCGATCTCCCATTTGACCTGGACCTTTACCGCCGCCTGGAAAGCCGCCCTTGAAGCCAGTGCTATCAATTTGCTTCGTTAATTGGTCGCTCAGACCTTTAATAACCGCATCGGCCTTCTCTTGCGTCAGCTTCCCAGCGGTAACTTCAGCTGTAATCGTAGCTGTCTCGGCTGCAACAAGCTTGGACAAGTAATCTTCCTTCGATAATCCTTTTTCAAGGGCAAACGCTGCTAATGTTTTATCTGCTTTAAGTGCTTCCTGCACAGCGCTTTCTTCAACGCCTAGAATCGTTGCTGTTTCTTTGATCACGTTGCCGCCACGGAAGCCTCCACGATCTCCCATTTGTCCACGGCCTTTATCGTTAAAGCCTTTACCGCCCTGTCCTGCTGTTGGTGCCGCTGTGCTTGTGGAATTGCCTACTGCTGTATCTGCGAACGCTTCATTATGTAGGGCTCCTACTAAGCCAACTCCGATGACAAAAGATGCTACTAGTGAACCTGCGAGAATTTTTTTGCTGATTTTTTTCATAATGGTATTCCACCTCATCTTTGGATTTGTGTTTGTGTTTCCCTTACAAAACCAAGTATAGACCCCTTACCTGAAACCCATCTGAGCGTAAACTGAAGGTTGGTTGAGAGCTATCTGAGAATTAGCTGAAAATGGTATGGCAAAAATTTCATTAAAATTTACGCACTGGTGTTCGCTTTCAGCATTCTTTATGGTAGAATAAGGATCATATGAGTACAATTTCGAAATAGATAGGGGGACGCTGTCTAATGTCTTATCGTAAAGAGCGCAATAAGCTAATCGCTTACTGGGTAACCACCATCCTAGGACCTGCGAGTTTCGTCATCGGCGGATTCTTCTTCATAACCCATGGTGAGCAGCAAATCACTACATTAACTGGGCTCGGATATCCCGAGTATATCTTGACCATCCTGGGCTTCTGGAAGCTCATGGCGGTCATTGCCATCCTGATCCCGCGTTTCCCGCGACTGAAAGAATGGGCATACGCTGGGTTTTTCTTCGAGCTCACGGGTGCCGCGGCTTCGCATATTTTGAATGGCGACAGTCTAGCTCTCGCTGCCCAACCGCTAGTATTTCTAGCGCTAGTTATGGCTTCATGGGCACTTCGCCCGCGCAGCCGCAAGCTTGTTTCTTAGCTGATGCCAAGGGCCAACCGTTCGACGGTTGGCCTTTGGGTTCTACTCTACTCTACTCTACTCTACTTATTACCTTCCTTCCCCTATCTACTTATCTACTCCCCCTACTTTCCTGCTTTCCTGCTTATCTACTTCCTCCTTCACTCCGTCCCTCATTTTCCATCCCCACCAACCATTAACTGTAAAAAGTACAGTTAATTCCCGCACAATTTCCTAATATCAACGGTTAACTGGATTTCCTACATCTATTTCTGACGATTTCAGTAAAATCAGCCACATCAGCTGAATTTAGCTACATGAAATCCATCTATTTGCTCAAAAGCAGGATTTTCTTCCAAATTAACTGTATGAAATCCATCTATTTCCACCTCTAGGCTACATACTCGGCATGAACCTGCTATGCCCCTACTCTTGGCTTCTTTAGCCACCCTACCTGCCCACTGGGCACACCGCCAACACAAAAGAGGCCAACGCCTCAGCGTCAGCCTCTTCTTCTCCCACCTATCCCGGCAACCGTACGATAAACGCGCTTCCCTCACCGACGCTGCTCTCCACATGAATAGATCCGCCATGCAGCTCCACGATGGAGCGCGTAATCGAAAGGCCTAAGCCCGCTCCGCCGCTGCGTCTTGCCCGCGAGGAGTCGATGCGGTAAAACCGATCGAACAAATGGGCGATATGCTCAGGCGCAATCCCGGGGCCGTTATCGCGTACAGCGATCTCAACGCCTGCGTCCGTTTTCGTAAGTAGGACCCTTACCTCACCTGTCTCTGGATGCGTATGCTGGACCGCATTGTGGAACAAGTTGAGGATGACTTGCTTGATTTTATCCGGATCGCAATGACACAGCGTCTCCGGCTCCAAGAGGAAGGTGACCCCCCTCTCGCCTGCGAGCAGACGCAGCTGATGCTCCATTTCATGAAGCACATCGTCCATGGCTACCTCCGTCTTATGGAAAGACGGCGTACGGTCCAACCGCGCCAATAGCAGCAGGTCCTCAACTAATTTATTAATACGAACGGATTCGCCGTGCATGCTTTTCAAAGCTTTCAACAGCGGTTCAGGCTGTTGATAAGCCCCGCGCAGCAGCACCTCCAGGAATCCATGAATGGAAGTAAGTGGTGTGCGAAGCTCATGCGAGGCATCTGCAGCAAAACGCCGCATCTGCTCCTTCGCTTCCTTTTCCGCCTCAAATGAAAATTCCAGCCGCTCTAGCATACTATTGAAGGAAGTCGCCAAGCGATCCATCTCCGCCTGTCCTTGATGGTCAGGGAAGCGTTCATTCAAGTTACCGGAATCAATACTTTTTACCGTATCTACCAAATTAGACAGTGGCACAAGCGTTCGGCGCAGCACAGGCAGGAAGCCTAGCAACCCAATAACCATCGCAAGCATGGATAGAAATAGGAACGTGAGCAGCTGCCTTAGGAGAACATCCTTAATCGGCGCTGTGCTTGTACTTGCTTGAATGAGCCCCTGATAGCCGCGGGAACGATCTGGTTCCCCTCCCCCAATTTGATGAAATACAATTAATTGCTCATTCCCTTTGCTGTCTTTCATGATTAGATGTTCCTGCTTCTTTGTGCGCTTTTGCAGGATTCTCACATATTCTTCTTTGTCCAACTCTAACGTCGACTGTTCATCTTGAGAGGAAACGAGTTTATAGGTCCCTTTGTCATCAATTAGCGCAATGGTTAAATCCGGTACGAAAATCCGCGGACCTTCGCCGAAATTATCCTGCCGATTATTGCGCATGAAATCCTGCCTAGGCAGAAATGGGCTCGTACTCTTATCTCCCCCTAGCTCAGCCCGAAGCCAGACGTTAGGCGGCAGCGCTGCAAGCTGGTTGCGAATCGTCTCTGCTTTATTTTGAAACATAAACTGCTGCATGAAAACATATTGAAACACGCCAATTAACAGCAAGAGTGCCGACATAACCAATAAGGTACGAGATAAAATTTGAAACTTTAAGGATTTCGTCTCCAAGACAGCAGCGAACCAACCGCGCGTCTTCATGTCAAATCCATCCGATACCCCGCCCCGCGAATGGTGCGAATCAGCTTGTGCTCCTTATCTCCTAATTTGTCACGCAGGGAGCGTATGTACACTTCCACAATATTTTCCTCACCGCCAAAATCATAGCCCCACACTTTATCCAGAATCATCGTCTTACTCAGCACGAGACCGTGATTGATCGCCATAAATTTAAGCAACTCGTATTCCGTTGGCGACAGCTCCAAGATCCGATCATGCATACTGATTTCTTTGCGGCGGTCGTCCATGCGAAGCGGTCCAATAACGACTTCCCCGAACAAGTTTGGAAAATGGTTCCGAATCCGCGCATAGATCCGCGCTAGCAGCTCCTCAAAGCTAAACGGTTTGATCATGTAATCATCGGCTCCGAGCGTAAGCCCTTTTACCCGATCATCGATTTCATCTTTGGCTGTTAGCATAATGACCGCGACATTGTCGGTCTTCTTAATCATGCGACATACCTCGAAACCATCCATCCCCGGCATCATGACATCCAGAATCGCGATATGCGGCTGAAATTTATTACAAGCTGTGATCGCACTGATGCCATCTTGTGCCGTCATCACTTCGAAGCCTTCGTTCGTTAGCCCTAGCTCTAGAAATTCTAAGATATGCGGCTCGTCATCGACGAGTAGTATTTTAATCCCTTTTAATTGACGCATCTGCCATCGTCTCCCCCGAGAAATTCATTCGTACACGACTTCTACAATCAGTATCCCATATCCTGCCTAAAAGCAATCTGAGCAGCGGCTGAAAGCTAGCTGAAAGTTAACATATCTTCAGCTACTTTTCAGCTAACGGTCAATTCAATCTCAGCTACCCCTCATATACTGATCTCATAATAAGTATGGATTCGACAGAAAAGAGGAATTCCTGATGACAATGACAACAAACACCTTCCTCCCCTTTCATTTTCAAACGCTGGATTCGGCTATTGAACTTCTTCTTCCCCATGGCGAGCAGCAGCAACAGCTGCGGATTCATGAGATCGGCAACGAATGGTTCGCGCGTGAAGAAAAGCGATTCAGCCACAGCCTCCCTGACAGTGAAATCAACCTTTTAAATACATTAGCCGGTGAAAGCTGCCTTGTGTCCAACGCCATGCTAGAGGTGCTGTTCCTTGCTGAAATGTATCAAGCCATCACAGATGGTAAATATAAGCCTCTTCTATATAAAGAGAAGACCACGCTAACCCAAATACCAGCTCCTGCAACGCAAGGCTGGAGGGTAAATCCTACGACCAAATCAGTTACACTGCCGGAGCATACGTGTATTCATTTGCAAGGACTAGACAAAAGTTGGTCCCTGAAACGATTAACCGACTATTTGAAGAAAACCTTATCCATTTCACGGGGACGCCTGCTATCTCAGGGCGACGTCACGGTATGGGGACCATCTAGCTCCGAGCAGGAGCCATGGATGATCGGGATTCAAAATCCATGGCACGAGAACGCCAAGTTAGGTGCGATTGCGATGCCAGAGGGAGCGCTATCTACGTACAGTCCGCTCGAGGATCGCAGAGATGCTGACTCTGGCAACGATGTACTGCAATGCACAGTTGCTGGTCAGGATCTCGTGGCATGCCATGTATGGGCACGATTGTTAGGCTCTCTTGGGCTAGAGGCTGGCCTGTCCCTCTTCGCCAAACGAAGTGACGCTTGTGAAGCGATTGTGCTTACCAAGCATGATGAGCTTCACTACTACGGGCCGGAAACCTCCCTCGGGCAGCGATGGCTGGATCTCCAGGTCGATCATTATCATTTTAGCGACGGACATGGCAAGCAGGATGTTGATAGTTTCACCTAAAGGATTGCATAGAAGATCATTTGTGGATGAAATCAGGAAAAAATGAATGTTATCCACAATTCACCTGTGTTTGTCCACAGACGATGGGTCAGTTATCCACGAAATCAGCTGTTTTATCAACAAGTTATCCACGCGTTGTGTGTATCTTTTGAATATCTAGCTCTTTACATGCTATGATATAGAAAATACGCGAGGCAGGGGCTTTATGGAATGACATATGATGTAATCGTAATTGGCGGCGGTTCTGCTGGTCTCATGGCTAGTATTGCCGCAAGCAGGAACGGCGCAAAAGTGCTGCTCGTCGATAAAGGAGATAAGCTGGGGCGCAAGCTCGGCATTTCTGGCGGCGGCAGATGTAACGTGACGAACAACAAAGACATGGATGAATTGATCAAGCATATCCCTGGCAACGGGCGATTCCTTTATAGTGCATTCACCCATTTTGGGAATAAGGATATTATTGCTTTCTTTGAGAATCTCGGCATCCAGCTCAAGGAAGAGGACAATGGTCGGATGTTTCCCATCAGCGACAAGGCCAAAACCGTCGTCGACGCGTTGATCGGCCAAGTGCGGCGCCAGGGCGTGGAGATCCGGACCAACAGTCCGGTCAAAAAGGTCTTGTACGCAGACGGCACCGTGAGCGGCGTTCAGCTGCAAGGCGGAGAGACACTGAACTGCCGTGCTGTGATCGTGGCCTCCGGCGGGTGCTCGGTGCCGCATACCGGCTCCACAGGAGACGGTTATGCGTGGGCTGAGGCAGGCGGGCATACGATCACGCCGCTGTTTCCAACCGAGGTCCCGCTAACCTCGAAGGAGCCTTTTATCCGCAGCCGCGAGCTGCAAGGGCTGTCCTTGCGCGACGTGACGCTCAGCGTGCTGAACGCGAAGGGGAAGCCGATCATCGCGCATCGCGGCGATATGCTGTTCACCCACTTCGGCCTGTCAGGGCCGATCGCGCTGCGCTGCAGCCAGTTCGTTGTGAAGGAACTGAACAAGTCCGAGCGCAAGGAAGTGCTCGTCACGGTGGATTTGTTCCCTGATCTGAGCACCGACGAGGTGTACAATGAGAGCATGACGCTCGCTAGAAGCGACGCGAAGAAAGCGATCAAAAACGTACTCAAGTCCCTGCTATCCGAGCGGCTCATTCCGCTTCTACTCGCGAAATCGGAGCTGGACGAGCAGCTGACGTATGACAACATTCCAAAGCAGAAATGGTTGGAGCTGTGCAAGCTCATGAAGGCCTTCCCTGTTATCGTCAAGGGGACGCTGTCTTTGGAAGAAGCTTTCGTGACTGGCGGCGGTATTCAGCTCAAGGAAGTGGATCCGAGTACGATGCAATCCAAGCTCGTGAATGGACTCTATTTCTGCGGAGAAATCCTCGACATCCACGGATACACGGGTGGGTATAACATCACCGCAGCATTCTCGACGGGCTATATGGCGGGTACGCATGCGGCGATGCAGGAGTGATATCTCCACAAAAACTTTTTAGCGAAAACGTGGCCGTCCGATGATTCAGCCTTCTCCCTAAGGGGTATTAGTTGGTATAGAGATCAACCCATACCAAACAAGGGAGCTGAAAACGATGGAACCGACGAAAAGCGTGGACATTGAGCAGAAGCGAATTGAGCAAAAATTTGACAAGGGACTTGTCGCATCAACCTTTATCAAATATGCAGCGTACATCATTATCATTTTCGGACTACTGTATTTCTTGGTTCGTTTCGTATTCCCGCTGTTTTAGAGATATCGACAAAGGGGTAGCATCGCTTACCCCAAAACCAAAAAGACGAACACACACCCAAGGTGCTGTTCGTCTTTTTGCATGTCAATTTATTAAGCAGTTGCTAATTCCAACTCATCTTCCTCATCACGATCGAATGAAGCACGGTCGAATTCACCTTCGGATTCAGCTACAAGCAATGCTGTAACTGTTGTTCCCGTTGCATTAACAGCTGTACGACCCATGTCGATCAAGGCTTCAACGCCTAGAACTAGACCCATACCTTCAAGCGGTAAGCCAAGTGCAGTCAATACAACCGTTGTTGAGATGGATGCAGGACCTGGTACACCAGCTACCCCGATGGAAGAGATTACAGCTACTAGGATTAACAATAGATACTCAGAAATACCTAGTGGAAGATTGTATACTTTTGCTACGAAAATCGCTACTACCGCCGGCCAAACGCCGCCGCATCCGTTGAAGTTCATCGTTGCCCCAAGCGGTGCCACGAAGCTTGCGATACGCGGTGAAACGCGAAGGCGTTTCGTAATAACTTCCAAATTCACAGGAAGTGTTGCATAGCTACTACGTGTTGTGAAAGCAACAGCGATCGTCGGATATGCCTTTTTGAAGAATTTAATTGGATTCACTTTCGCTACCAGCAGCACAAGGCCACCGAATACCAAGACGAAGTGAATAATTAATGCCACGTAGGAAGTCAAAATGATTTTTGCTAACGGCTCCAATGTTTCCCAACCGTATTTAGCTGCCATAGCCGCGATCAACGCGTACACCCCATAAGGTGTCAAACGAATAACATACTTAACAACTTGGTGCATAACCGCAGCTGCTGAAGTAACGAAAGACTTCACGGATGCAACTGCTTCAGGTTTTTTGGAGCCTATGGATACGATCGCCACAGCTACGAAAATCGCGAAGATTAGAACCGGTACAACCTTACCACTCGCCATGTCGCTAATTGGATTGGATGGTACTAGATCCAAAATAACTTGGGAGAAAGTCGGAATTTCTTTGGCTTTAAAATCCTTCGGAACCGCTTGAGCGATCCCATTACCTGGATCAATCGCCAATGCCACAAGTAGACCGATTAAAGCTGCGATTCCCGTTGTGAGTAGGAACCAACCAATAGTCTTGAAACCCAATTTACGAAGCTGAGCCATGCTGGACAACGACGAAATACTGTTAATAACTAAAATAAATACCAATGGCATAACAAGCATTTTGATCAGATTGACGTAAATCGTTCCGATCGTACTAACACTTTTAAATTGCAGACCTGCTTGATTGAAAATGACCCCTGCGATGATACCAAGTCCTAAACCGATGAATACTCGGTTACCGAAACTGACTCTCTTTCTACCTAAAAAATAGATAAATCCAATCACTACTAATGAAACGACCAAACTGACCCAATTGGTTTGAAATGCGCTTACTAAGTTGTTTTGCATGATCGACATCTCCCAATCCCTATAAGATAACTCGGTTTAATTGTGATAAATATATGACAACTCACATAGGCTGTCAATGGTTACAATTTCCAATTAACATAAAAAACCGAACATTCCTCCTATTTATACGAAGGTCGATTCGGCTTTAGATCTTTTTTATAAAATTTCGTGTAAATCTTCTACATCGTGTGCTGATCATGGACGATCGCAACCACATACCACTGTGATCCCGTGTATTCAAAAACTAACCGCAAACTGGTCCAATCCATACCTTGATACTGGGGATCGAAACCAGGGAAATGGTATTCAACTGTTATATAGGAAGACGTAGGATACACGCTGAACACATTGTTGATCATATTCCCTTTGCCAATAATCGTGTTATAGCTTATCTGAGGTGCGGCGGCAAAGTTAGCGTTATACACAAATTTAGCCCAATAGTTAGGCATCGTAAGATCAATGGGGTCACCTGACCCATCGAAAGTTCCCCAATGCGTGAGACTTGAGCTAGCCCATAACGTCGCAAGATTGCTGCCTTGCACTTGAATGTCTGTCGCTGTGTGAATGTAGGAATACGGGGAGAATTGAACACCCTTCTGCGGATGAACGAGACCTGCAAGCTTCGATAAATTCTTCTCTTTCAGAGCAGCCATCACTTCTTGGGCACGGGATTCAATCGCTTTCTTCGCATCTGCCGATGTCGAGAAGCTGGGAGGCGTTGGAGCTGGAGAAGGCTTCACGCTAGCTGTTGCCTGCGGCGTAGACGTAGCAACTGGTGTCGTTGGAACAGGGGAGGGCGACGAAGTGACACTCGTTGTTGGTTGCGTCGTTGTTGGCCCAGAGCTGCTCGTGCCCCCGTTTACGGTCATCTTTTCGCTGCAGCCTGCTAGTGCGCTGACCAAACCAACCAACACCACGGCAGTGACAATCTTCCTCCTGCTTCCCATGAGAACCACTCCTTCTTCACATATCTTCCTTATTACACCAAACGTATGCAGGGTGTGAAAGGTTACAGACTATGCCTCTACGAATAAAATAAAGTTGAAAAGAACCTGAGGATACCCCTCCTCAGGTTCTTTAGTTCAGCCACCGTCCACCACCTGCGCAACTAACGCCAGTTAAATACGAATACCGGCGCTAAAGTGATTGTAGTCATCCGCCGAAGGATCGAAAGCCGCCTCGTCATCGCTCGGTACCGCATCGCGGTCCGCAACCGCCGCGGATGCGGCATAGCTGTCGGGCCAATCCTCATTCACGGTATGTGCCGGAATGCGGATGGAACCCTCCAGGTCATAAGCCATCGCGAAGGTGGCCTGCTCGGATTGCATCTGCGACCGATCCACGAGCCGTCCGCCGTGGGACTGAGCAATCTCGATGGCTGAGGTGATCTCCTGCGCATCTAGATGAATGTGCAGCGTTGCGCGCTCCACTTCCAGCAGCTCCGGCTTGTAGCCGAGCTCTTCTAATGTGTCTAACGCCAGCAACGCATCTCGCGTTTGATCGAATTCAAAAAAGATAGGAACAAAGTCCTTCATCTAACAGCACCCTTTCTTCTAAAAGTTTTTCGCCAGAAAAACTAGCATCGTAAGCATAAGCTCAAATGGAAAGTCTGCCATTAGGTTTAACCAATTGTTCCTATCCTATTCGGGAACCTATTTCGCCGTCTTCATCAGTGCTTCTTGAACGAGCTGGAGCAGCTCGGCGTGGTAGGCCGGCACAGCTGCGACCAGATAGTTAGCTCCGTCCGTCACCGCTTCCTCTACGACAACTGCGGTACCACCGAGCAAAGCTACCGGATTCCCCGCGAAATCCGTCACTTTCACACCAGCCTCCTGCGCAAGCAGTAAGCCAGCATAAAGATCCTCCCCTTCGGAGTTGTACAGAACAACCCCGTGCAGATCTCCTCTGGCCAGCATCGCCCATACAATGGAAGGCGCCCATAAGCGCATCACTCTTTTGAGCGAATACTCCAGATGATGTCGGAGCGCTAATGCCCGCTGATCGTCTTTCGTTACGGCATGCCCTTGAATCCATGAAACGGTAGACTTCGTCAGCGCACCGCTAGGCCTCGCCAGCAACCGCCTGTCACCTTGCCAAGCTCCTTCATCTTGAACAGCCACATAAGTCAGTTCCATGGCCGAATCATGTACGACACCCAGTACAATCCGACCTTGATAACTCAAAGAAATGGAAACACCGTACAAGGGGATACCCAATGCGAAATTGTTCGTCCCATCCAAGGGATCCACGTGCCACACCCAGTCACTTGCTGACCCACCCTCACCCGCTTCTTCACTATAGATGCGATGAGTCGGAAACACACTCAGGATGTCATCCACGATAAGACGATCCGCCTGCACATCCACCTCAGTCACGAGATCACCACGCTCATCTTTGTGTTCAAGGATGAATTGACCACCAAAACGTTTCTTGGCCAATTCACCTGCTTTCACAGCTGCTCCTACAGCAACCTCTCTTGCTAATGTCCATTCGTTCCGATTCATTCCGTGCATCCTCCTCACGTGATCACTTCTGTCCCTTCCATATTACCATATCCTACCTAGGAAAGTTGCGTGAAAGCCTACGCTTGCATTGACAAGCCACCTGTTCATAAGTGATAATATAGCAAAATCAGAAGGCGACAAGAGCTGTCGAAAGGGGTATTTGCGAGTATGGTAAAGCATCATCAACACAAGATTTTGGATTGTACGATTCGAGACGGCGGTTTAGTTAACGATTGGGATTTTAGCGTGGAGTTTGTCCAAGATATGTATCGCGGCTTGAGCGCTGCCGGCGTAGAATATATGGAAATTGGTTACAAAAACTCAGAAAAGTTACTAAAAGGCGGATCTTCCGGCCCTTGGAGATTCCTAAACGAATCCTTCTTGCGTGATGTTATCACCAAAAAAACAGATACAAAACTATCCGCTCTTGTTGATATCGGACGTGTGGATGAGAAAGACATTTTGCCTCGTGAAGACAGCTTACTTGACCTAATCCGTGTCGCTTGCTACATCAAGGATGTTGATAAAGGTCTTGAGCTGGTTCAGAAATTCCATGACATGGGTTACGAAACATCCCTAAACATCATGGCGCTTTCCCACGTAATGGAGAACGAATTAACAGAAGCCTTTGAAGAAATCAACAAAAGCGCAGTTGACGTTGTTTATGTCGTAGATTCTTACGGCAGCATGGGCAGCAAAGATATTGACTACCTCGTATCCAAATTCCAACGCTTACTTCCTGAGAAGGAGCTAGGATTGCATATGCACAACAACATGCAGCTTGCTTTCGCTAACACGATCACAGGAGCCTCCAAAGGCGTAACTTTCTTGGATTCATCCGTGTACGGTATGGGTCGCGCTGCTGGTAACTGTACAACCGAATTGTTGCTCAGCCACCTCAAGGGTGCACGCTACGATGTACGTCCTGTTCTTGAAATCATTGAGAAGCACATGATCACAATGCGTGAGAAATGGGATTGGGGCTACCTCATTCCATACATGATCGTTGGTGCACTAGACGAGCACCCTCGCACAGCAATGGCATTGCTTGATTCACCTGAAAGAAATAATTTCACTGATTTCTACGATCGTTTAACTTCCGTAGAAACATTCCCATCTGCAAGCAAGAAATAATCAACGTAACCTCAACAACCCCTATTCGCCAGTTCAGGAAAGATTAACTCCTGACTGCACGACTAGGGGTTTTTTGCACCACATAGAAACCATTACTTGATAATTTTCGCCGAAACGACATAGTTTTCTGCATAAGCTCGATCGATTAAGAAAATGAAGTCCTCCCCTTCTCTACGACTGAGATTCCTTCTCGGAAGCACCTCGATATATTCACTATCAATTAGCATCGTACATTTCTCATCCGTATAGATTAACCCATCTTCTAAGCGTTTTATGGCTTCCGTCATAACTTCCCGCGATTTTAAGTCCCCAAGAATTTCCACGTAAACTTTAGCAGTAGCATCACGATCTTGGAGTAAAATCGCTACCTTGTGTTTGACTTTGATGCGCACCTTCTTTTTGGGAGATATGCTCATAGGTTCTACTCCTTCATTACGTCTATGGGTTTATTTTATGTCGGCATCGGGTCATGTGGACTAGGCTAATGGACAATTTCACTTCTCTATTCTTTGCGACTTCAGGTGTTTAAAGGCAAGGAAGGATATTTTTTCCCTATTTTGAAAATAGTAAGATCATCAGCACGTCAGGGGGGTTCTGCGTGATTCAAGTGCTCTCGACATGGCAAACATTCTGTCTGTTGTTTTTATTCCAGCTGGGTACAACCATTGTATTTGGCTTCGCTGGCGGTGCTAAGCAGGACGCTTGGTTAGCTGCCCTACTCAGTGCCACCATTGGAATAGGCATCGTATGGATGTTTTCTCGTATTTATGAACGCAATCCAGGTGAAACCTTGGTTTCCCTGCTTCAAATAACCTTCGGCAAGTATGTGGGCCACCTGTTAACCACTCTCTATATTTTTGCTTTTATTTACGAATCGGGGCGTATTCTAAGGGATTTAGGTGAGTTAATGAGCACATTTCTACTCCCAAGTACACCAGCCCCGTTCTTAATGCTGCTGCTTGTCTTATTAGTTGCTTATGCTTGTTATGCCGGGATTGAACGAATTGCTCGGTTAGCTGAACTCAGTATTATCATCGTTTTTTTGTTTACATGCATCCAGCTCATTCTGCTTCTTTTCTCGGATGTTATTGACTTCTCATGGCTGCTGCCTGTTGCATCGGATTGGCGAAGCATTGGTGTAACGGTATTCCCCCTAGGCTTAACAACAACCTTCGGTGAAATTATTGTCTTCGCTGTATTCTGGAAATTAACTGTCAGCCCTAACAAGTTTCGCAAGGCTGCGCTGTACTCTTCCCTTCTAGTCGGTGCTGTTTTTGTCGTGCTTGATCTCATTGCCGTTAGTACGCTAGGGCCAGACCTGTTCTACCGTTCCTTTTACCCGCTGCTCACCAGCTTTCAGTTAATCCGAATTGCCGATTTCATCGATAATTTGGATCCCTTTGTCGTAACAACTTTCATTACAGGCGGCTTGTTCAAAATCATTCTGTACGCCTATGCGGCCTGTACAACAATCACCATGCAGTGGAAAACTGGAAATCATCGCGCAGTTATTATACCGGTCGCTTTACTGATTTGGCTTATTTCCATCTACACCGCCAAAAACATTGCCAGCCATATTTTTGTAGGCCTGAAGGTTGTTCCTTGGATTATTGAACTCCCTTTATTCGTCGTAATCCCATTGGTTATTTTCATCTTGAACGGGTTATTCAAAAAACGCAGCGTAGGGAGCTAAGGAGGGAAATCGGATGCAACAAACACCCGTTGATGAAGCCATCGATATTGCTCAGCTGCAAGCTGAGATCAATCAGCAGCTTGATCACGATCCAGATTTAGTCTTTGTACACATCCGTTCTACCCTTATAGCTTACATCTCAGGCTTGGTTGACGCAGAGCGGATTGAACGCGAGATAACCAAACCCTTATCTGAAGCGCAGCCGACAACAGAAACACTTTCCTCCCATCTTCTGACGCCGGAAGTCAAACAAACCAATCTCTTTGAAACGTTGATCGATAGTCTGCTGATTGGTTTTGTTATGATCGCCGAGCAAGGGGAGAGGCGGGTGCTATTGGCCAATCTGGCCTGCCTGCCACATCGTAATATTGAGCAGCCTGAAACAGAATCTGGTGTCCGCGGCCCCAGGGAGGGCTTTACAGAGCATTTGGAAACGAATGTCGCCTTACTTCGACGTCGTTTGAAAACAGACAAAATGAGGATCAAAACCTGGCAAATCGGCGCGCTCAGCCAAACGGAGGTACGGCTCATTTATTTGGAAGGTATCGCGGATCAAGAAATTGTCGATGAAATAATGAAACGGCTATCCGCTATTCATATTGATGCCGTACTGGAAAGCAGCTATATCGAAGAAATGATTCGGGATAATCCCTTCAGTATTTTCCCAACCATGGAATACACGGAAAGACCCGATGTGGTAGCAGGCGCTCTTTTGGAAGGGAAGGTATCTATTTTCACTAATAATACGCCTTTCGTATTAATTGCTCCGTTTCAATTCTGGTCGGCCTTTCAGTCCAGTGAAGATTACTATCTAATGTTCACCAGTGCAACCTTCATACGTTTTATTCGCTCTTTGTCCATCATTCTGGCTCTTCTATTGCCTTCTCTCTATGTGGCCATTACAACCTTCCACCCTGAAATGCTGCCGACGAATTTACTGCTTGCTGTTGCAGGAGCCCGTGAAGCGTCTCCTTTCCCTGCTATGGTCGAGGCACTCATCATGGAAATTACCTTCGAAGCACTCCGAGAAGCGATACTCCGGTTACCGCGCGTCATGGGACAAACGGTTAGTATCGTCGGCGCCCTCGTTATCGGACAAGCGGTTGTACAAGCAGGTATCGTTTCGACCCCTATGGTCATCGTCGTTTCAGTGACGGGAATCGCTTCCTTCATGATTCCCCGCTATAACATGACCTTCTCCATTCGAATAATGCGCTTACTGCTGCTCTTGCTCGCTGGTACGCTCGGTTTCGTCGGAATCCTGCTTGGGCTGTTTACGCTGGCTCTCTATTTGACAGGAATCCGCTCTGTTGGCGTTCCCTACTTATCTCCGATTGCACCTTTGCGATTAAAAGGACTACGGGACTTTATGGTCCGTTCCCCGCATTGGATCCTTGACCGTGATCTGGTTGAAACTTCGCCAGAGGCGGATACTAAGAGGCACGAATGATAAAAAAAATGAGTCTACTACTGATGACGTTTACCATGATTCTTAGCCTTCTGACGGGGTGCTGGGATCGCAAAGAAATTAATGACATTGCCATTGTTCAGCTTTCCGCATTTGACTTGATGCCGGATACAGGCAAGTACCGTGGCTATATTCAGATTGCCATTCCTAAATCAATTGGTGCTGGCCAATTGACCTCAAGTGGTGGCACGCAACAGAAGACGTACATGCCGGTCATTAATTATGGCGAAAATATTGAGGCTATGACCATGAAGCTAGAGCGTAAGCTGTCAAGAGATATGTTACCGTCACACCGACGGATTTTCATCGTTGGAGAATCATTAGCCCGGCAAAACATCGCGCCCATGCTAGATTTGATTTCAAGAAGTCCCAAAAATCGATTACGTACCTATCTTGTTGTTGCTCGGGATACCGATGCCAAAAGTCTCGTCGAGACTGAGTATACCTTGGAAGCCACGAAGGAAGAAGCCTTGCGTGAAATCATTGTTCGTAAAATGCAGGTCCCTTCGATGCTCCGCAATTTCTATGCCTCCTCCGCTGCTGCTGGTATTGAACCCATTGCGGCAGCGTTTTCCAAAGATAAAGACGGTAAAGTTCTACTGAGCAGTGTTGCCTTGTTTAATAAAACCACTTTGGTAGGCTATGTGGATGATATGCAAGCTGTTGCCCTTACAAGTCTGTTAGGCAGAAAGCCCTTGGGCGACGTGGATGTAGCTCTCCCCGATCAGGAAAGTAAATTGTCTGTTCGAGTCACTTCGTTATCTGCTAAAAAACGAGTGGAAGTCTCCTCTGATGAGCAACCTCATTTTATTTTGGATATTACAGCTACTGGCCGTATCATGGATAATCGCTCAAAGCTGGATCCAAGTGATCCGGCTGTTATGGAGAAACTAAATGCGTCCTTTCAAGAGCAACTAACGCAGAGTTATCAGAAACTCTTTCACACCCTGCAAACGACCTACAAGACAGACAACGCAGGTCTCGGACAATCTGTCTATCGGAAATATCCAAAGTTGTGGAAAAAAATCGAGAAAGATTGGGAGACTATTTTTCCTGAAGTGGACGTTCAGTTCAAGGTTGACGCTAATATTTATCAAATCGGTGTTCAGGGCGCTCCCTATTACTTAAGAGAGGATGAGATTAGTCAATAATGTGGCTCAAAATGACCGCCCTTACGATTCCATCCATCCTCATCGCCATCCAGCAAATATCCTATTGGACGAAACAGGGAAGCCGCAAACAAGCGATGGTCTTTCTCATCTGGATGATCTTAGCTTGGGGGATCGGATGCGCCTTTATCGGCGGATTCCGTCTTCCAGAACCTACAAAACCCTTATTCCCTGGCTGGAAGTAGGTCTGGTTAACACACATCCGCTTCTGCCCACATACATTAATCTCATTGATTAATGTAATCGTGGGAGGAATTGCGTTTGAAGATATACCCGGTTGATCTGCTTATATTTGCTCCGCATCCCGATGATGAAATACTGGGGACAGCTGGCACGATCATGGACGCCATTGCCTGCGGCAAGAAAGTTCATGTCGTGTTCTTCACGAATGGTGATGGCTATCCGGAAGCGGCTACCCTCTTATTCGGTAAGCCGCCAGAAGAGCTAGGACCAGCTCATTACTTGGAGCTGGCGCGTATACGCCAGCAAGAGGCTCTGGCAGCCGCGGCGCTGATCGGGCTTCGCCCACAGGATCTGACGTTCCTCGGCTATCCAGATGCCGGTCTGAGCCGCGTATATGCCACTACGGGCGCTATGCCGCCCTTTCAGCAGCGTTTTACGCAGCGGCAGGCAACCTACGGCGGGCTCGCGCCTGATTTTCACTCGATGTATTACGGCTGCCCCGCACCGTATCGGAAGGCTTGTGCCCTCGGTGATACGAAGGCATTGATTACGATGCTGCAGCCCAAAGAAATCTATGTCACGGATGCCGCTGATACCCATCTCGACCATGGGGTTACTAACGCTTTCGTCATGGAAGCCATCCTGCAAACTGGGTATATGGGTGCGGTCTACACGTATTTGATCCATAGCGGTGCAGAATCTCAGTGGCCATGGCCACGAGGCATCACGCCTGAGCTTCCTTTCGAAGCGCATCTTGTAGAGGGACATCGCGTTCCGTTGAACGTACCTTGGCCGCCGCCGATCCGCCGGTCATTGACATTGGCTCAAGCCTATTGCAAGTGGCAGGCGCTGCTTGCTTACCGTACGCAGATTCCAGTTGAACCGGAGTTTCTACAATCTTTTATCAAATGTGAAGAGATTTTCTGGACGCCGAATCCATACAAATAAATGCCGCTGCCTGTATCCAGTGGCTTTGGGAGTGAATATGAGCCGCTATGAGCCGCATTTTGCTAATTGAAGATGAAGAACGTATTGCCCGTGTGCTGCAGTTAGAGCTTGAGCATGAAGGCTATGAGGTACTTATTTGTGGGGATGGGCGATCTGGACTTCAAGCCGCCTTGAGCGAAGAAGGATGGGATCTCATCCTTCTTGACGTTATGCTCCCAGAGCTCAATGGACTTGAGGTTCTAAGGCGTCTTAGACAGGTCAATGCCTCGCTACCTGTCATTCTGTTGACTGCGCGCGATGCCATCCCTGATCGTGTCAGTGGGCTGGATCAGGGCGCTAACGACTATGTCACGAAGCCTTTTGCCACTGTAGAGCTGCTAGCGCGCATTCGCAGTCTACTCCGGCAGAAGAGCCTGCAGGAGCAAGTGCCCGAACAGGATCATTTGCTGAAAATCGATGAGCTTACGATGGATTTGAAGAGCCGTGCGGTCTCGCGTGAGGGCACTGCCATTGAGCTGACGCCAACGGAGTTTGATTTGCTGCGCTTCCTGATCCAGCATCAGAACGAGGTAATGTCGCGTGAGCAAATTATCACTGAAGTATGGGGCTATGATTTTATCGGTGACACAAATGTTGTCGATGTGTATATCCGTTATTTACGTCAGAAAGTGGACAAGCCTTTCACCACCAAGCTGATTCAGACGATTCGCGGCATCGGCTATTTGATTAAGGCCGAAAAGACGGATTCAGAAGGCAACTCCTCCAACTCCTCTTCCGATGGGCAGGAATCTGTATGAGCCTGAGACTAAAAATTACGTTGTGGGTATCAGTCGGTTTGATGGTGATCCTATTCTTCAGCTTTACTTTTGTGTATTACATGTTTATCCGCGTGACTACGAAGGGTGAAATTGACCTTTTGAAGGATAAAGCCAGCGCTTTGTTGTTGAAGGATCTACCTAACCATCCCGAGTATTGGAAAGATAATATGCAAATGGATGAGCTGCTCATCCCCCAAGAAATGCTGCGATATATTACACCAGACTCGAAGGTCGCACATGAGATTTATTCCGATACGAATCTCGCCAGTTACCCAGCAATCTATTCGACTAAGGCAACTGAAACCCTATTAACCGATGCAGATGGCATCATACTATTCGTTCGGACACCCGTATTCAAGGACGGAAAACAAGTAGCCCTCTTAGAAATAGGACGCAGCCTGCGAAGGCTTGGCACATACTCCGAAATGTTGATCTCGATTCTTGTCCTGACTTCCATTGGTGCGCTCATCTTGGCTCTCATTGGGGGTTATTTTTATACGAATGTGCTGTTTCGACCCCTTAAACAATTCATTGCTACCATGCAAAACATTGAGGAAAGCGGTTCATTCCGTCATATTACACTGCCTGACAACCAAGCTAATGATGAACTGATGATGCTTGGCAACACCTTCAATCGCATGATTGACAGGCTGCAAGATATGTTTCGTAAACAGGAGCAATTCCTCGCAGATGCTTCTCATGAGCTGCGAACCCCGCTCACGATTATTGAAAGCTATGCGAGTCTCTTGCGGAGATGGGCTTCCAGCAATGATCAATTGCGGGAAGAGGCCCTAGAAGCCATCGTATCTGAGTCTGCCCAGCTGAAGCTGCTCACGCAAAATCTGCTTTCACTCACGAATACAAACCGTACAAATTGTGAGCAGAATACAGAATTCGACCTTATTCCACTAGTAGAGCAAACTGCCGCGTCTCTCCGTGTCACTTCTTCCCGAGATATTCGGGTACAGTCCGAGCACAATATGAAGGAACTCCCGATGACAGGCGATCCCTATCAGATCAGGCAGTTGCTTATTATTTTAATAGACAACGCTTTAAAATATAGTCAAAAGATCGTGGATATCCGCATCTGTGTGCAGGAGAAACAGGTAATTATCAAAGTCATGGATCAAGGTATTGGCATCGCGGAAGAGGACCTCCCCCATGTCTTTGACCGCTTCTATCGATCTGATAAAGCTAGGAACCGTAAGCAAGGAGGAGCAGGTCTTGGGCTCGCTATTGCCCAGCATATTGTGCAAAAACATCTAGGAACCATAGAGCTCCTAAGTAGTCTAGGAGTAGGCTCCACGGCCATTGTAACGCTTCCACAAACCTGTCAATAAGAACATTATAAGGGGATTCTCATCATTCTCTCAGAATTGGGCTTTCCCCCTGATATAGCGCTATTTACAAGGTTGCATGGTAAATAATAGGGCAATTTTCATCTGGTATACTGAGTCTCAGGTGGACAACCACATCGCAAGGTTACTCAATTAAGAGTCAACTGACCAAGATTCTTGCAGACATTCATTTGAAGTATCTAATCTTCAATGCAAGATAGTTTGGCGAAAACTCAGCGAAAACTCTAAGGAGGCAAACCCCATGAAAAACCCACAAAAAACTTGGTACAAAAAATTAGTCGTTACGGCATTGTCCGTATCTATAGGATTATCAGTAGCTGCAGCAGCTACACCAGGTAAGGCAGAAGCAGCTACGAGTGCGTCAACCGAAGTAGCCAATGCTACAGCGCTTACAGCGTCAGCAACATCGACTTCCAGAGGCAGTCAAGTCATTTCCATTGGTAAAAGATATTTAGGAACACCTTACAAATTCGGCGCTACTGCAGGCCAAACACGTAACTTTGACTGTTCCTCCTTCACGCAATATGTATTTAAAAAAGTAGGCGTTGGCCTGCCGCGCACATCTCAACAACAAGCACGTGTAGGTAAGTATGTATCCCGTGGCAATCTGCGTGTTGGCGATTTGGTGTTCTTCTCGATCCCGGGTAAGCCAGGCGTCATTCACCACGTAGGGATTTATGCTGGTAATAATAAAATCCTTCAAACCTACGGTGCAGGTGGCGTCCGCGTTACTGATCTGAACAGCGGTACTTGGTCTTCCCGTTATATGACAGCACGTCGCGTGCTGTAGTAGGTTAACGACAGCCACTGCTTAAATAACAAATGAAAAAGAGTCGAGTCGGATTAGATGGAAAACCTCCATCTATTTCGGCTCTTTTTGCGTAATAAAACAAAATAAATGGATTTACTCCCGTTAATATGGGCTATTTGGGCGAACAGGAAGGAATCACTGAAATTAGCTGCATAAAAACCATTTGTTTGCAAATTCAGCTTGTTTTCCGCGGAAATAACTACAGGAAATCCATCTAATTTGAAGCGAGGGAGTGGTGCCGGAGGTGAACGTGCTACGCTACGTGTGGCGGGGAATCGATGAGTTTTGGGACTGCCCCTCCCTCAACACCAAACCAAAAGAACCCCCTCAGCCACAAGGCCTAAGGGCGTTCTTTCGTTTACAGCGCGGTGACTAGTACCGGATATACGCCTCATGATAGCTCTCCTTCAACCCTCGCTTGCGAATCTTGACCTCCAATACTCGCTGCTTATAGGTGACATTGGCAGTTCTCGGCAGCACCAGCGTTGGCACTTTTATAATGCGATTCTTACCATTCGTAAAGCCTGTCAGCTTAATTTGATTCGATTTGACGAAAACTTGGAGCGCTCTTGGATCTTCTTCCTTTGCAATTTTCACCTTAACAATGACGTGCTCATGCGTCTCAAAAATTTCTGTACCGATGGTTCCAGAAGATGAAATGTTGGCATCCATGCCTGGCATCGCTTTTTTCAGCATGTCCTGTACATATCCTTCAGCCCACGTCATATTATCTAGAAAGGTCTGCCCTTTTTCGGCGAATGGCAGCTTTTGTCCAAGAAACTTCTCAACCTGTTCCCACTTCAGCCAAGGATGGCGATTAAATCCGCTCAAGCCTATCACCTCATTTTGCTAACAGTATATGTGCCTACCTCCCGATGTGACACCCTTCCGAAAATTCAGAGCACCTCTAGGCGGATACCTCATATACTGTAGGTGTGATAACGCAAGGGGGATCGGATTATGCCAGCTATCGTCGGGAATGTGAAAATTATTAGTGTCGGCTCCAGCTCTGTCGTTCATTTCGGCGATTCCTTTATTATTTCACCTACTAGCTCCTCCAAGACTTTCGCTGGAGCCGGTTCATTTAATACCGGGGATTTTCCGCGTGTCTATAATACGTACAGTACGACGGTCACCAATGATTCTGACTTTATCGATGCGAATGCGAGCGGCAATATCCTCTGACAATTGTCAGCTTAGAGCGAGGTGTTCCACAGCGTATGAACTGGACCATCCATCAAACCATTATGATTCAGCAGCTAAAAGTAAACTCTGTCGCCAACTCATCCGTCCTCCAAATTGGCACAGCGGGATCGATTCGTTCCTTGTCTAATCTGTACAATACAGGCGGTTTCGTAGAGCCTGCCCCTGAGCTTGGAACAAGTGAAGTTAATCCTGTTGCCCTTGTTCCTCTGCCGGCACCGACATAATGCTAACCAAATCTTACTTACTGCGCTTCAAGATTAGCCAGGCAGTCCTTTGAATAACGGAGTAATCCGGAAGGAGGTACATGTTCAAATGAATAACGCGATCACGTGGCAGCAATGGGCCCAGCAGATCACCACCTGTCTCGAAATGCAGAAACAGCGCATCGATAAGTTAGAGCAAACCGTAAACAAGCTGCAGGCGGATCTGAAAGCCATGAAGGACGAGAAGCGCATTCACATTGATAAAATAGAATATAATTTTGATCAGCTTAAGGTTGAAAAGCTAGACGGGACGCTAACGATCGGAATCAGTCCTAGCGCAATAGATCAAATTGAGGATCTCAGTGTGAACGGTAATTCCTTGAACAAAGAAAGTAACGGTGGCGGTATGGCTCCAATGGATATGAATCCTTTTTACCAGGGCGGGCAATATCAGGGGACAGGACCAAGCGGGGGGATCGGCGCGGGTCAAGAGACAGTGCGCGGAGAAGCTGCAAAGCAAGGGAAAGACATTCAAGCGGATGTCGCTAGCGGCATTGAACAGTATTTGCAGTTTGGCGTACAGGGCGATATTAATAACCTTGAACATAAATATCAGCATCCACTCGATGAGGATTACAAAGATTTGATCATCGAAGATATTCGCAAGCAACTGGATACACGTATCCAACATTATGTGAATCAATACCGCGGCGTTGGGTTCAAAGAACCTTTGGAGGCGGTAACCAACAATATCATGGACAAAACGAAGCAAGACATCCTTACAGCAATAGAGACTTACATATCCAGTCTGCCCAAGTAAATGGTTCTAACTAGATCAACTATTTTAAGGGAGAGAAGGGCTAAAGATGTTTAATTTACATGTTGAAAACAAACAAATCTGTGTTGGCGATGTCCGTATCGTTGGGGTATCCAGTGCGTCCGTTTTCCTGATCGGGGATACAGAGGTCATCTCCTTATCCTCCATGTTTGACACGCCACCGGAATCGGTCATCATCGCCCCTTTCGTTCCACTTGCTTCGGAGGGCTAATCGATGGTTCGACTATCGATTGTTGGCAACATCTATATCAATAGCATAGGCTCAGCAAGCACGATGCATACGGGGGATAATGTTTATACTGCCTTGCAGAACCGAGTTTTTGCTGTCCAGCGTGAAGTGCCTATTTATTATGGGAATGAAGGCAGCTTCGCGGCTTACCCTTTCTACCAACGACCTTTCCCTATTCCTCAGCCTCCCGAACCTTTCACAATGTGTGTGGATAACTTAGGGAGTTATATAACGGTTCGTAACATACGTATTCTCGGAGTCGCAGCTTCATCTCTTTTTCAAATTGGCAGCAATCGTGTCACGACCGCCGAAACCCGCATCAAAAATATTCGTCAATTCGTGACCAATAAACCTGGTCCCAAGGGGCAACAGACATTTGTGTATACAGGGACGGATGACGCAATTGGCGATATCCCAACGAAGCCGAAAGAAACCGTTGAGAACAAACCGCCACGTATGGTGTTCGTTACCCAACAGCAGCAATCTAAACCAACGTAAGGATTGAAAATGGCGCTAAGTGGCACAACACACTAACATAGACGAATAAATTAGGTAAGCGTAGAAATCAAAGATGCTAAAAGACACTTATTTTCAGCGTAAACAGCTCAACAAGAGGAATACGTGCGAAAAGGCATCCTTTAGCGCCTAAAGCTACCAAAATGGCGGACGCAGGCAGAAATAGTTGCTTTTTTGTAATTATTTCTGTATCGAGAAGCTGATTCGAACAAAAAGGGTGCATTTTTGCACTTTTGCAAGCTCCTTCGCATTTGTATTCACACCACGAACACATCTTGAACAGATGATTATCGCAAAACACCGCAAAAAGGGTCCCAGCCACACACATGGCTGGGACCCTCTTCTCCTTACGGCGTGAGCAGCGGCTGCGCGCGGCTCAGCAGCGCAGCCATCTGCGCTCGCGTCAAGGACGCGAGCGGACGGAACGTGACGCCCTCGAAGCCATCGACAAGGCCTCTGCTGCTCATCGCAGCAATGGCCTCTGCCGACCAGCCGTCCGCTGGCACGTCCGTGAACTTCTTCGCCGCGCCACTAGCCGGCGTGGTCAGCTTTAACGCGCGGGAGAGCAGCACACTCATCTGCTCCCGCGTCATGCTCTGATCGGGCGCGAAGCGATCGTTGCTGATGCCCTGCATCAGCCCGTGCTGCTGCGCGATCGCGATATTCTGCGACGCCCAGTGGGTCGCAGGCACATCCTTGAACGCGGCGCTGATGACGGCCGCCGCGCTCTCTAACCCAAGCGCGCGCACAATAATCGTCGCGGCTTCAGCCCTTGTGAGCGCCGCGTCGGGCGCGAACGTGTCTGCGGCTGTGCCGAGCATCCAGCCGCGATTCGCGGCGTTCAGGACGTCGGCCTGTGCCCAGTGCTTTTGCATATCGGTGAAGTAAAAACCATCCGCCCATAGCTGGTAATAGCTCCAAGTATTATTAGCTTCCTGATTCAAGCTCCAGCTGCCTGTTCCTTTTAACCCATATTTCCCTACTAACTTTAGCTTAGCTTTCATAGATTGCTCATTATCGAACCAAATCGTGTAAGTACCGGCTGTCAACTCTTTGCCGTTCACGGTTGCTTTCATATCCGCTGGTTGAATCGTAAATGTAGCAACAGGTGATTGGCTTGCTGCATCATAACGGATTGTCCCTCGATATTGATCTACCAGCTTTTGAACACTCTTAGCAGCGATCCCTGCCCCATCGGATGCAGGATCTTGGTTCCAATAGCGGCCATATAACGGCATGCCCAATACGATTTTATTCGCTGGAGCTTGGGACAACGCATACTGAATGGATTTTTCAACAAAGGGCAAGCTAGCAACAGGACCCGGCGTAGGATCGCCAGGATAGCTCTCATCATAGGTCATGACCATTAGATAATCACTGACCGCCGCCAAGGCCTTATAGTCATACAGACCGATCCAGTTCGTCGTAGAACCTGTTGGATTCGCAGCCACCGCAACAGAAACCTCCATCGTACTGGGCAGCTCCTCGCGCAGCTTTTTAACGAAATCGGTATACTTGTCTCGGTATTCCGCTCCTACATTTTCAATATCTAACTGGATGCCGTCTAGCTGATTAGCTTTGATACTTGCGACAAGTTCTTTAACTAGAGTTTCGCGTTCATCGATCGCTTTTCCACCAATCGTTCTGTCAAAATCATTACTTAGAAATGGCACAACTCTCTTCCCTTGCCTGTGCATCTCCGTTATGAAGGACGCCTGTAAATCTGTGACTTCTAAACTACCATCATCTTTTATGTGAAAATAACTTGGCGACACCACATCTAAAGTATCTCCGCTCTTATTGACTTGTGACGTATACGTACTAGGCGCTCCGCTGAATAAGTAGGACATATTGAACTTCCCCTGAGCCACCGTAGCCCCTGCCAAAACATCATTCTTGTATACGAACGTAACCTGACACATCGCACCGACGACGACTAGGGCCACAACAAGCCTTCGCCATCCACTTTTGGATTTCACCTTGTCTCATCCCCTATTCGATTCGTTATGATTCCTTCTATCATCCTAGAAAGCTACCAAAATCGCTACGAGTAAATACTGGAGATACGTAAAAAAACCGTTACAGCAGCGTGATTGCACGCTGCCATAACGGTCAAAATCAAACGGTTATTCACCGCTAGATCTTTCTATTCTTTGTCTAAAGCTTGGATTAGACGATGAATCATAGCCGCTGCCTCTGCGCGGGTTGCGTTAGCTTGCGGTAAGAATTTTCCAGCATCATCCCCTTGGATAATACCCAGTTTCACAGATACGTTCACACCTGCTTTTGCCCAATCCGCAATCTGCGATTGATCCGCAAATGTTTTGTTAACCACCTGATCGGCTTGCTTCACTAAACGTGAAATCACAACAGCCAGCTCTTGTCGGCTGATTGCCGCATCAGGACGGAATTGTCCATCTGCTCCTTGGAAAATACCTGCTTTCTCTACAGCTGCTACTGCATCCGCATACCAGGCATCTGCTGGCACATCTGCGAAGGAAGACGCTGTATCTGAAATCTTTAATTGCAGCATTTGTGCAAACAATTTGGCAATTTGCCCACGTGTCGTTGTACCTGCAGGATCAAATTCCGTATCCGTGGTACCATCAACGATATGATGAGACACTAAATATTGAATATCTTTTTTTGCCCAGTGGTTATCCACATCCGTAAAATTGCGTTCGAATTTAGCCAACCCAAATGTTCCTGATGCAGTGAAGGATACATTGATTTCTCTACCAAGGTAATGTGGCGTACCCTTAACGAATTCGTATGCGCCTAGCAACTCAGGTTCATTCGAAGGCGTTGCTGAAAGCCTCAAGATCAATGACTCAGCAGCTGTAAGCTCTTCTTTTTTACCGTTATTCTTCTTGCCCACGCTAACTTGAAGCGTTTGGCTTGAAGCTGTATAACCGACAGGATAAGTTACTTTGCTATGTTGCAAGACTAGTTCCAATGTCTCGTCGTCTTTCAAGGCAAACGACTTGGCAGGAATCGTGACCTCAGCATCGTTATGCTGCAGTTTCACGATGTAGCCTTTGGATTGAATGGCGTTCCATACATTCCCTTTGACGAGAAGTGTATCTTGTTTGTCAGCCAGCGGTACAATGACTTCATTGTTTGCCACGGATTTGGTTAACATAACGAAATCCAGTTCCACTTCAATTGAAGCAACGAAATTACCGCCACCACCTCCACCGCCACCAGTTATAATTGGCGTTTTGGAAGTTGCTGTCTTAAACGTATAACTTGTGTCAGCTACGAGTACGTTGCTGCCGCTATAGTCAAGCAAGTTGCCTTTAACGATAACTTTATATGTCGAACCTGACGCAAGCGCAGTCCGCGGTTTCAGCGTCAGCTTCTTACTTAATTTCTTCGAATCATCTTCGATAAACCAACCACTCTGGTTATTGCCATCTAGAAGTTGGGCATCTCGCAATGATAGATCTTCTTTGTAGCCTTTCATGTGCTGATACTCAAACGTAACATCAATCGGTGTCTCTTGCACTCCCTCAACCTTCACAAGCTGAATAACATCCGTATTCAAACTCGTTTCATCCATAGGGCGATCAAAGACAATTTCCACATTCGAGCTTACATTAACATCCTGCGCATTGTTCGCAGGTGTGATCGATGTAATCTCTGGCGTTGTTGTACGAACTAGCGGTACATTCAACTGTGTTTCCGCTGGAGGCACAACTACGACCCTCGAAGTATAGTCTTCATAGCCTTCTTTGCTAAACAATACACGCCAATTGCCTTGTAGGACATCCCAACCGTAGCGGCCTTCAACATCCGTGGTTTGCGGGTTGATTTGACCATAATCGTCTGCATTCCAACTAGTCCACTGCGTGTTATTTTCCTGTTGAACGATAGCCGTCACACCAGAGACACGGTTATCCATACTACCTTCGAACACATAACCAGATGGATCGATGAGCACGATAACTTCCATCAGTGGCACAGTAACACTTAGCCCATTCTTAACATAAGTGAGCGTAAGCATTTGCTCACCGTATGAGCTCCATCCATAAGGCACTTCGCCTGTAAAGGTTTTCCCGTCACTAGCTTTGGTCAGTTGATACGTGCTTCCAATAAAGGAAATGGACGCCTGATCGACAGCCTCTTTAAATACAACTTTTGTTGAAATCGGCGTTTTCTCCGTAACCGCGAATGTAGCTACTGAAACTTTTGGATTCAACTTCACATCTACGTTCCAACCTGCTGTAATTCTAGCCTCATCAATCCCCGGTACGCCAGACTTATACTTCACATTCACAGCTTCCGAAGATTGGCTTTGATTATTTTCTACAACCTGTGCAGTAAGTCGAAGCTCAGCTTCATCCGCATCAGCGGCTACTGGCAATACAACATCTGCATACCACCAACGGCCTTCTGCTGTCACACGTCCCAGACTCATGGAGCCTGCAAAAATTTCCACCGTAGATCCCGGCTTTGTCGACCCGTATACTTTGATCTTCTTATCCCCGGTTACTGCCGGTGCATTCAAAGTCACATACAATACATTTGAAGTAGCGATCTGTGTTGGCTCTTCTTTATTCCCGTTAATGACCGGGTAAGCAGATGTACGAATCGAAGCTTCATCCGCTTGATCGACGAGAGCCTTAAAGCTGATCTCACCGCTTCCCCCCGCAATAACATCTCCGGCTGGAACTTGAAGTACGCCGTTTGTTGCCGTTGCATTTACTATTTTGCCATTCAATTCTACAGAACCATTGACCAACTTCACATTGGACGGCAGTTCAAACTGCCATGTCGTGCTGCTGGATGGCGTTGTACTATTATTTTTATATTTCAAACTGTAGCTAAATTCTTTTCCTAAAATAACTGTAGCCACAGACGGAGCAAAGCTATTCCCTTCTCCGAAGAAGTGTCCACCTTGTGACTGAAGAACGATGGTTCGTTGATCTGCACTAGTTGCGAGATTATTTGCATAGCTCGGGTAACCGTACAATGACGCAGTGAAATTGTAAGTTCCCGCAGACAATCCACGGATTTTGAAATAACCATCGGCATCAGTTCTTGCCCATCCGCTGTTTTTGCTGTTGCTTGCATACACACTCACATATTTCAGGGGTTGATTGTCTTTATCGACAACCTTACCGTGTATGAATTGATCATTTTCAAGCGTAATCACCGGAATTTGATGATCAGTAACCTGTTGAACCGCCATATTATCCGTAAATCCAACAGCATGCACCGAGATCTGAATTTGATTCGATTCACCCAATCGATCAAGTCTGTAGCTGCCGTCCGCATCCGTACGCGCATACGCGTAAGATGATCCTGCATACGCAGATACATCAGCACCCACGACTGGACGTCCAGCTTCATCTACGATCCGACCGGTATAAACAACCGAAGGCTGAAGCGCAACCTCAAGCGTCGAAGTTCCTGTAACAACGGATACTTGGGACTTGTTCACAGGTTGAAGGCCAGGTACGGAAACGTTAAGTGTGTAGTCATTTGCAGCCGCAATCCCAGGAAGTGATAGCGTACCATAATATCCATATACTTTTTGAGTAACCGTTGAATCTGCACCTTCCAGCACAAGCGATGGATTCGGCACATAGACACGTTCCGATACGGTCATGGATTGATTGTACCCATAGAGATAGCCTGACTCCCAACCAAATGATTGAGAAGCTGTGGAACTATAAAGATAATAAGATTCCAACTGATTCGTTTGAGCACCCTCTGGCATGAAGAGCTTTAACGTCACATTGGCAATTCCCTTGATTTTTTTGGCAACTGAGATCGTTACCGGATTTGTTACGTAATTGGAAACTTCATCTACGTTAAATGTCGTTTTCGTTTCTTCATATAAGCTATCACCCATAATGGAAATGGTATAACTGCCCGGCTTTAATCGTTTAAGCTCCGATTCACCAGAGTAGGTCACGAAGTAACCGTCCTGTCCGATATACCCTTCTTTATTAACAGAACCTGTGATCGAAACGTGTAGCGATCTGGCTACAGGCACCTGCGTTCCTTGTTCTAGCAAACGAAGCTTCACGTTCTGCAGCACTGGTAATTTAACAATAATACCCGTCTGTTTGACACCAAGTTCAGTTGTAATTCCCTGAACCACATCTGTGTAGCGGTCTGTGCCTGTGTCAATCACATTGATTTTAACAGAACCTCTCGGTAGACCTGCTGCCGTAAAGTTGCCGTACGCATCGGCATTTACTCTCACGTATTGGCCGTCAATGATAAATTCTATGGCCGGTATATCTGTGACAGCTGCATCGCGCTGCTTAACGGTACCTGCCAGCGTTGCGCCGACTTTCTTGTTCAACTCTACTTTCTTCTCATCCGAGTTCGTTCCGTCTCTCGTCAAATAAGCTTTAACCGAAACAATCTCGGTCACACCTTCTTTAATCTCGAATGTACCTAGGTACTTGCCTTGCCCAGGAGTGAGAACGACCTCCTCCGTGAACACCTCTGCAGCCGTACCTTTCTTGAAAGAAACCACCGCTTTTGCGCTAATTCCCTCTCCGATAGATCCGCTCAGTTCAATGGGCATTTGGCTGCCTATCTTGAGAAGCCCTGCAGAGCTTTGAACTGTGGATGACTTCACATCTAGCTGTGACACAGCAAATGCTGGAACAGCGAAGTGAATAACGTTGGATTCCGTGCTGATGCCCTTGCTATTTACCGCAACAACCTTGAGATCGTAGATCTTGCCAGGTTGGGCCTCTGCGTAAGTGAACGATGCTCCCGTAACATTTCCTTTGATTTTGACCAAAGATTGACCTTGCTCTGCCGCATAGATGTCGTAATACGACGCTCCGGGAACAGCATCCCAAGTCAACTTAAGCCCTTGGCCAGCGAAGGTTGCTTTCGGATCTGGCTTGCCAGGAGGAGCGTTAGGATCGCCTGCAGGATATGACTGAGAAATTACAATTTCTTGTCCAGGTCCAATCGGTAATTGGTAGGTTAACAGATAATTGCCGTTTTTGTTCGGAACCTCTGCATAAACCGAATCCGAATAAGAAGAATCCGATTTTATCACAACAGTGCCGCTCTGATCTTTGACTGTAAGCGTCCCAGGGACGGCATTATAATAGCTGTACCCTCCGTCATCATAAGGACCTTTCCCTATAATTGCAGTGCTAAACGTTTGATAATTCTTGCCTTGCTTGACGAACACTTGATTAAGACTCAAGTCACCAGCTTTGATGATGGCCGATGTGTACAGTAACGTCCGATCAGGATTCGTATAATCATAGGCCTGAATTGGGCCGAAAACGCCTTGAATATCATCATAAAAGCTCAAGCTCGTAGCTTCTGAATAAACTCTTCGTTCCGAACTCCATATGTAGCGCCACGGTGTTTCATAGTCCGCTTTCTTAATCTGAGAAAACTGGAAGCGATATTCCCCTGGCGTTGTATACAATTTCGTTAACGCATTCTCTTCCGTTATACTGCTGGATGGCACGCCAGACGAGTAGGAATAATTGCTTTTAAGCACACTGACCATTTCGAAAGGAACGTTGGTTTGACCGTTCTTCAATTCCACTGTAATGAGGCTGTTCGCCAACTCAGCGAAACTTACGGTGTTCTGCTCTTGTGCTGGAATCGTAACCGACTTATTGTAATGATACGCATTCGTTGAGCCATCTGTACCAACAAGGGATGCATCCAACGTAATTGGCGCACTTAATAATACACCTGGCGCTGAGAATGATAACTGGTCATTCAAAGCTGGTATTGGTAAAGATAACAACACATTTGCCATTCGGGTAATCGATGTTCCGTCCAGAGAGAATATCGTCCGAACAAGTCCGCTTTGCAGCGGCAGCGATTGTAGATTCTGCATTTGTTCGCCTGTAAAAGTTTGGTCTACCAGATAACTGGCAGTTGGACTCCCCGTCGTACTCGAAAGTAGATATGCGGCCGCTATTCGATATTGCCGTTGAGGATTAATCACTTGATACAATTCAAGACTGCCGCCAGACATTGTGTAACTAGCTGTCACACGACTGCCGTCAAGTTCAAGAATTGTCCCTCTAGTTAAATTACTGGTTGAATAACCTTGGGGTAGTTGAACACCAATCGACTTCGAGCTATTGTTCTGTCCAATCTGAATGGACTGATCCAAGGATAAAGACACGACATTGGTAGGAAACAACTGCCTGTTCAATTTAAGACGATATATGCCTTGAGACACATTATTCAATTGAAGTGGATATGAGATTTGTCTTATCCCTGAGATCGTTCTCAGGAATGTGCCATTCTGGCTAAGTTGATACTCTAATACAGCGTCATCCCAATTAAGGGATTGTACACTACCAGTTGGATCGATGCCAGTCCCTGAGCCGTTGAGCGAAGAACGAACCGGCGTCCCATTCGCACCTAACGTTTCATTCCATAATCCCGTCTCTTGCACAGACGTGCTGAACGCACCCGTTGATACGGTATCTACGAATTGCAATTGATTGTTGTATCTATCTAAGTAATACGTCTGTGTAGCGTATCCGCCATTCCCGTTGCTGTATACATTAGTTACTGTCCCTCGAAATGCGCTGTCCAGTTGTAGCGTCACGTCTTCAGTAAAAGACATATTGCCTCTTGAAAAAATATATCTCGTATTATCTTTTACGACACTGAAATTTACGCTACCTAACATGCCTTTGCTAACATAACCTACTTGAGCCTGAAATTCTGACCCCATGTTTTGCAAGCCAAGCGCTACCCCTGCGTTATTATAACCCGTCGGTGGTGTAACCTTGACCGTGTCACCGCCGAAAGAAATGGATTGCCCACTTTGCACATCGGCAGGAATACTTGACTCTAGCAAATAAGTTTCTGCATTACCTTGTGTCACCAGTGATGCATATGCTTTAAATGCTGCGTTTGAAGCTACCCATGCTGTCACTTTACCCTGCTCATTGAATTGACGGGTATACATAGGGTAAGATACCCTATCTGTCTTGCCATAAATATCTGTGGGCACCAGCAGCAAATTGCCTGTTGCGGTTTTATTATGTGTGAATGTCAGTTTTCTTAATTGATCTTTGCCGAAATTCAAGTTGCTTATATCTCCACCTATAAAGCTATAATGGTAAACAATGGATTCACCAATGGAAGATGTTCCTCTCACTTGAAGCTCATACTGCTTACCTTGTAAAATAAAAGAATTCGGGATGAAGAACTCCCCATTACGAACCTTGGTCGTGAATGCCTGATTCGTATAATACTGCTGTTCCCCGTTTGAAGAATAGTGCATGTATGAGTAGAGATTCACCTCTCCATCTTGCATAGGTGCACCCGTGTCATTTTCAACTTGGGCTATTAGACCATTGACTTCCTGAACTCCTGCGAACGCTGGTACACTGCTGCCGAACAACAATATAACGGCAAGCGCAAGCTGTAACCAACGTAATGATGCCTTTTTACTCATTCCCCGCCATTCCTCCTATACATAATTTAACAAAATTTCTAGTATTTCGACTTCCATCTTACTAAACAAGGAATTACAATAGCATTACACGCTAGCACTTTAGACACATTAAGGAGTTTGTCATGCGCCTTATTAATGATATTTTCGATTACGAACCTCCTTCTAGTTGGCTCGAGAGACCCAAACAAACTGTCGTACTTATTCATGGATTAGGACTGAATAGCAACTTATGGGAGACTTTGACGCCTTATTTGTATGATTTATATTACGTGGTCACCTATGACTTGCCAGGCCACGGGAATGAGCATGTACATCCACTCCCAATCACTTGGCCTGATATATGCGACCAATTCGTCTCTTTTTTGGATAAAAACCGATTAAACAACGTTCATCTCATCGGCCATGGACTTGGAGCCAATCTCGCTGTTAAAGCAGCATTACGAGTCCCCTTACGTATACAATCGCTCAGCTTGCTCTCCTTGCCAGGATTTATTCCATCTGAATATTTGAAACAAGGGATTGAAGATAGAATAAAACTTATGCTAAGCAGTGATCGCACGAGTTTTATTACGCATATCCTGCCTTCATTGACGGTTCAGCATGAATCCAATGAAATAAGATCTCGTATCTCTCAAGCCTATCAAAATGTCCATACAGGGAACTATCTCAAACTCTTACAGTTGTTCCGTGACAACGATACGATTGCTGATTTAAAGAGTTTGAATACACCAACCATCCTTTTGGGAGGAGAGCAGGATCCCGTTTATACACCTGTGCTTTCTGCTATAAGTGCCAGCTATATTCCACAAGGACGCTTCCAGGTCATTCCTGGCGCCGCTAACCTCGTTTTCTTAGATCAGCCCAAGTGGACAGCTTATTGGGTTTGTAAACATATCGACACATTGTCTTCCAATACGATCGATACAGAAAATATGATGCCAGATACCACCATTTCCTTACATAAAGTCATTCAATCGGGACAACATCTTTTACATAATGCGCAGGAATTGAATATTCAGTTTCTGCATTCGTTCCGGATTTGTGTAAATGGTGTTGAGCTTCCTACTGGCTGGAACAAACGGTTCGCCAAGCAACTATTGCTGTATTTGTTGCTCTTCCCCAATGCAACGCGGCAACAAATGTACGACGATTTATGGCCGAATTACGAACTGAAGAAAGCACAAAATTATTTACGTGTCTGCTTGAATCATTTGAAATCATTACTTGAGCAGTATTCAGAAGAGAATGAGTTTCTGCGGATCGACCGCGAGCATGTAACCCTACAAGGGAATATACGTTGCGATTTGCTCGATTTGATACATAACCTAAAACAAGCGATGGCCGAACAGAATAAGGAAGTGAAGGCCGCTAGCATCCTTCAGATATGGGAGAACCTTCCACATCATCTTCTATCAGGCTACGTCGACGATTGGATCCTGGGGACAAGAGATAAAATCGAATGGCAGCTCACCGCTTTGGCACACTGGATGAATAAAAATGGGGATGTCTCTGACATGGCTGTTAATTTCAATTACGTAGCAATACGAAATTTCTTGCTTGAGCATGAATAGAGGGAACTTCTCATCCAACTCCATCACCACCGAATCAAACTCCTAGTTCCCGGAATAATAATTTTTTTCAAACACCGGGAACATACTGGAGATACGCCAAAAAACCGTTACATCCAAGGGATTCAACCCTTACATAACGGTTTTCCAAATATGTGCGATCGCTCATTTCACTCGTTTGTCTGTAGTATTAGCAGATTATCAATGACTATAAAATTGATAGTGATTTCGCCCTTTGCCTTTCACTTGATATAAGGCGATATCTACTTCTTTCATCATCTGTGTGGCGTCCGTTAGATTAGAACGATACATCGTAATGCCTATACTAACCGTTGAGTGAAAAGAATGCCCCTGTATTTCCCACGTTTGTTCGATACTCGCTAGAATACGCTGAGCAATGCTTTCCACATGCTCCAGACAGTCCACGGCCGGCAATAATATAGTAAATTCATCTCCTCCCATTCGGGCAAACGTATCATTCTCTCGAAGACAGCCCTGAACCCGAGCGACAAATACCTGCAAAAACGCATCTCCGATATCGTGTCCCATCGTGTCATTAATGATTTTGAAATCATCAATGTCCACATACAGTAGAGCAAATACACGATCCGTTCGCTTTGCCAGCTGCAGCAATTGATGCAATCTTTCTTTGAACAACCGGCGATTCGGCAGTCCTGTCAGCGGGTCATGGAAAGCCATCGCAACGAGGTGACTCTCTTGACTTTTGTTCCGTGTGCGATCTTGAAGCGCGAAGGCAATCTCAATGAGCTCACCTTTTTCATCACAGAAAGGAATCGCTGTGCACTCCAGCCATAAGTAAGCCTCGCCTGCCCCTCTTGCACGAAACTCAAGTCTACTGCTAGTCTTCGTTTTTAACGTATTCACAACCAATTTATACACGTCTAGGCGAAAGTCCGATTCAACCGCCTCAATGAATTGTTCAATATGGTCAGGTACAAATCCCATTCGTTCGTTAAATCGGCTAGATGCATAAATCAACTTGCCATGCACATCGAACTGACAGTATAACTCCCACGCCTGCTCGATGATTTGTCTTGCGAGTAACGTTTTGGGTAACTTTGAAATTATAAAATCTGAACTTGTTTCATTGCTCATAGCTTCTGCCTCCCTCTCTTCTGACATAAATAGAGACTTTGGAAGCATAGCACGAATACATAAAAACAAAATTAAATCATGCCTAAATTTATATCAACAAAAAGTCGAAAAATAGCGTTTGCTGTCATTTTATTACATAAATAGGATACAGGAGTGCTGCCTTATACCTAAATATATTGCTAAACTATGCTAAAGCCCGAATATTGTCAATAAAAGGATAGAATCACTGAGCGAATCGTTCTATAATGGCTAATATATGTAATATTCGAGAGAGGGAAACACCCTTCTTACATTAGGAGTTGTTTCATCACTGAGGGGGATTTCAAACATGGCAGGAGAAACCATTTTAGTCGTTGATGACGAGCAAGAAATTGTCCAGTTAATTCAACTCTACTTGGCGCGTGAAGGCTATAAAGTGATCAGTGCCAATAACGGACATGATGTGTTTGGCATTGTTAGAGAACATAGGCCTGATCTCATTATTCTGGATATTTTGCTGCCAGGACTTGATGGTATAGAGGTGTGTCGTCAGCTCCGCAAAACGAGCAATACGCCAATCCTATTTATTTCATGTAAAAGTGAGGATATTGACATCATTCTTGGTCTCAGCATGGGTGGCGATGATTATATGACGAAGCCATTCAGCCCTAGTCAACTTGTAGCCCGGGTCAAAGCACTTCTTCGCCGCAACTCCATTCGTGAGCAGCATCAGGATGATCCCCAATTGGTTAAATTCCCTGGTTTAGAAATTGATCTCGTGAGCCACATCGTACGTGCGCATGGCCAAACGATCTCCCTTTCAGCCAAAGAATTCGACCTGCTCTCCCTGATGGCCAAGACACCTAACCGTGTTTATAAGATCGAACACCTCTTTGAACTCATCTGGAGCTTGGACAGCATGGGCGATCCACGCACACTCATTGTACATATCAGCAATTTACGCAAAAAAATTGAGCTTAATCCAGCTGAGCCCCGCTACATCATTACTGTACGAGGCGTAGGTTACAAATTTAACGGATCCGCTATGTAAATCTAGCGATGCAGCCACTCCGTTATGACCTGCTGGAGAGGCACCGCTGCCGCGGCAATGACAAGAGCAGGCAGCATGTTGGCTACGTTGATTTTTCTTATTTGCAAAATATTTATTCCCACACCTATCACCAACACGCCACCTACCGCGGTAATTTGTACAATCATGGCATCCAGAGACGCTTGGCTGAACGCCATGGCGATCACGGTTGCCAACAACGCAATCGTTCCTTGCATCACGAACACGGATGCGGCAGAGAAAACAACGCCAATCCCCAATGTCGATGCGAAGATGATGGATAAGAACCCGTCCAGCAGCGACTTGGTGTATAAAATATCATGATTATGACGCAGCCCGCCATCCAAAGGGCCTAGTATCGCCATAGCACCGATGCAATAAACAAGCGTACAGGTGACGAAGCCTTCTGATAGGCTAGTTGGGGCCGCTGGATGAGATGTCGGTTGCTTGCTTATCTTGGTCTGCAGCCAATCGCCAAGTTTGGTGAGATTCGCTTCTATCCGCATGAGCTCACCGAGGATACCGCCAATCACAATGCTCATGATAACGAGCACAAGTTGATCTGATTTGAGTGCCATTGTAATACCTAGCACAGTGATTGCGAGCCCTAGGCCCTGCAGAACTGTGTTTTTTATACTTTCTGAGATGCGGGGCAGCAGGATGCCTAATAATCCACCGATAATAATGGCAACTGCATTCACGATCGTCCCCCATAGCGCCATGCCTTTCATTCCTCTCTGCGTACAAGCTATAATGACCTTCTCATTCTACATGATTCTCCTCATAATTTCCTGCAACCTTGGAAATGGTAAGGATAAGCAACAGGAAAGGAGGCATGTTGAATGTCGAAGAACAAATCAATGGATCCCATGACTGGCGATACGGTCGAAACCGACGGTATTTATGCCAATGAGGCTGGACAAGAGGTTACACTTAAACGAGGTGATGAGTTCCCCGCCGACCTGGTTCTAGGCCGTAGTACGTATGAGCTGCAAGGCTTTGCCGATGAGGCGGAGATTGATCATGATCAATCGGAACTTAACCCCATGCGTAAGCGTGTAGATGCAAGAACCTAAGCTTTACTAAGCGTCCATCCTGCACAAAGAAACCGAGTGGCCTCTATGGCTTCTCGGTTTTTCTCTCTTCTGTGCTATACTAGGGGGAATACATTGGTTAATTTTCCCCGGGGGATTCCTATATGACACGCATAATGATAATAACAGGCGGCACACTTGGCGATTGGGCGCTAGAGGAGATTCGCGCGGATGATATTCTGGTTGGTTCCGACCGCGGGGCCCTTTTTCTCATTCAAAACGGCCACCTCCCCCATATATCGATGGGGGATTTCGACTCCGTTACAACCGAGGAGCTTGCCCTCATTCGAGCTTCCAGCCAAGAATTCATAGACTGCGATCCGATTTATAAGGATCTGACGGATACGGAGATGGCTTTTAATTGGGCGCTGGATCAAAATCCTAGCCAAATTCTGCTCGTCGGCGCGTTAGGCACACGGTTCGATCATTCCCTTGCTAATGTGCATTTGCTTCGCAAAGGCATTGCGCATGGCATTCCCTGTGCGATTATGGATGCTAATAATCTCATTATGGTGATCGATCGACCGACTCGCGTGAGGAAGGGTCCGTACACACATACCTCCCTGCTTCCACTAAGCCTAGAGGTTACAGGGATCACGCTGCACGGGTTCCAATATCCCCTTCATCAAGCAACACTTGAAATTGGGATGTCGCTTGGCATCAGTAATATTCTCCTTGAGCCAGAAGGCCTCATTGAGGTTTCCTCAGGCTTATTGCTTGTGATTCAAAGCAAGGATTAGTGAGATGCTGGTTCCCACTCTTTCTATTTTTCTAAAGCCGGCTAGAATTGACCGTGGAATCAGCGTTCCGTAAGTTTAACTCGACAAAAATTACATAAAAATTTGGAAATTCGACACGCTCTTCCCTGCTATAGGATAGCTAACTCTGTTATAATCAAGGATACGCTAGACATTTATTGAGATATTGAGGTCGTTTAAGCATGCCCCCTGTTCATGAGAACCTTGTAAGAAATCTTCTTCCTACCAAACTACCTTCTGTTATCACACATTTTGCATCTCGACATGTCCTTACAACGCGTGAAGCCGAAATTATTAGCCTTATCGCTTTGCGTGGTTATAGCAACAAAGAAATCGCTGATTATTGCTTTATCAGTGAAAAAACAGTTAAAGTACACATCGAGAAAATCATGGATAAAGTCGGAACGCGATCGATGCGCAAGCTTCTATCGGCTATTATCAGTACCGACGCTTACCCTTCATAATGAGACCAAAAGAACCGCCAGTTGCTTGAGCAGCTGGCGGTTCCTTTGTGAAACGTCCCTTCGCCGAAATGACGGCGGAACTTATTTTCCAGAAAATCGCCGCGAGAGCTCGCTAGATATCTAGGTTACAACGCAGCGGCGAGCTGCTGCACAAACTGCTCCAGATAACGCTGGTCGACATCATCGAACCGATTGAGGCTTGGGCTGTCGATATCCAGCACCCCGACAAGTTCAGCTCCCACTACAATCGGGATCACGATCTCCGATTGCGAAGCCGCATCACAAGCGATATGTCCTGGAAAAGCGTGGACATCAGGAACAAGCACAGTTTCCATGCGCTCAGCAGCCGTACCGCACACCCCTTTACCGAAAGGAATTCGCACGCAGGCCGGCAATCCCTGAAAGGGTCCGAGCACAAGCTCCTTCCGCTCAAGCTGCTCATCCACCAAGTAGAATCCTACCCAGTTGATGTCTTCTAGAAACTGCCCCAGCAATGCAGATGCATTCGCCAGATTCGCAATACGGTTCGGTTCATCCTGTATTAGCGCGTGGGCTTGCCCGATCAGCAATGTATATTGTTCTTCTCTTGTTCCGCTATAATTCGATTTCGCAAACATCTGTCATCATCCTCTTCTGCCTAGTCTACTTTTCATCATACCAAATGAAAGGCTCCCCGCCAAAAGATACTGGAGCGACTAACTCCTCTACAATTACCACTAGCAGCGCCCGAGTTAGTCTACAAAGCCGACTATCTCTTCTACAATTGCTGCTGGCGAGCTGGAGTTAATCTCTTTCATCGACTAACTCCTCTCCTTATGTATGTGTACAAAAAGGACAATCCGCTAAGTCAGCAGATTGCCCTCATAAGATCTTATTTTTGTCCGTAATATGCGTTTGCGCCGTGCTTTCTTAGAAAATGACGATCCAGCAAGGTTTGATCCATCGGCTGAATGGCAGGGTTCAAGTTGTACGTACGATACGCGATCTTCGCAACCTCTTCCAATACAACGGCGTTATGAACCGCATTGTGCGCATCCTTACCCCAGCTAAATGGTGCATGGCAGTTCACTAACACGCTCGGAACCATCGCGGGATCCAACTCACGGAACGTTTCAATAATCACGTGGCCTGTCTCCAACTCGTAAGCCCCTTGAATCTCCGCCTCAGTCATCAGACGCGTGCACGGCACTTCGCCGTAGAAGTAATCGGCATGTGTCGTACCGAGTGCCGGAATCGCGCGGCCAGCCTGCGCCCAGCTTGTCGCCCACGGCGAGTGCGTGTGAACGATGCCGCCAATCGATGGGAAAGCACGATACAAAGCCAAATGCGTTGGCGTATCCGAAGATGGCTTCATTTTGCCTTCCACAAGGTTACCCTGCAGATCCACGACAACGAGGTCTTCTGCCTTCAAATTCTCATAAGGTACGCCGCTCGGCTTAATCACGACGAGTCCTTGCTCACGATCGATTCCGCTGACATTGCCCCATGTGAACGTAACTAGTCGATATTTGGGCAGATCCAAATTGGCTTCCAAAACTTGCTGTCTCAATTCCTCTAGCATCTGAGCTCAACACCTTCCGATAAAATGTACATATATACCGACATTATACACTTGTACGTACATGTTAGCTAGATGTTTCGAAAATAATAGGCATATAATTAAACTTGTATGTACAGCTTATAACGACCATTTAAGAATGGATAATAGAGAAAACGATCGTCTTCCCATCCGACTCCAGTCGTGTTTCCACCGAATAGTTACCGATTTGCGTTGTCGTTGTTTCAAGAACACCTTTCGCTGCGGCACGTGCGCAGGCATCCGTAAATTGGCGGTTGAAAATGTCTGCATCATACCCGAATAAGAAATCCGTAAACTTGCGGATGCTTTCCGTATTACGAGCCAGCACCCCGTCCTCCAGACGGACAGTGACGCCATAGGTCGCAAACTGTGGATCCAACCAGAGAGAAGCTTCATTGCTGTTGCGCGCTTCCGCCGTAGCTCCGCTCAGAGATTGCGCTTTGGCTTCTGAATTCCGAAATAGACGCAGCGTCGTTTCTTCCAAATCGTAATTCGTCCCGCGCAGCTTGCCTGCCCCTTCCATCACTTCGTAGGCTTGCAACATGCGCTCATCTGGGAAAACGAGCTTCTTGTAGCTGCCATCCTTGGTTGGCACGACCTTGATGAAAGCTTCGTTATCGTTTTTCACGCTGACGCGCTTTGATTTCGTCTGCAAACGCGTAATAATTTGCAACGCTTCGGCACGTGTCACATATTGACCTACCCCGAAGTAACCATTCGGATACCCTTCCATGATCCCCTTCGTCATCGACTCTCCGATAAACTTCTGCTGCCTGCTCGTTGCGCTCTGTAAATCTCCGAAATGAGATGCTGCCGCAAGACTATACGTCTCGTCCTCCAAATATTCCGTTTCCTTCAATAAATAGTACAAAATCTCCGCGACATCTTCTCGCTTCAATGAAGCTTTATAATCACTGAATTGCCCCTTGCTTATAAAATGAAGATCACTTGCCAAATCCAAATATGGCTTAGCCCAGTAACCAACCGTGTTCGGCTTAAACGTGAAATCCCGGTAATCCTGTTGTAAAATATTTTGATTACCTGCACTCAGCGTTTGCAAAAAGCTTGTCTTCCACTTCCGTTCCCCATTTGGGAACTTATCTGTGAAGGCCAGCAGTACAATTTTCACAAATTGATCTGCGGTAACGGTCTCATCTGGTCGGAATGTTCCATCTGGAAAGCCGTCCAATAAACCTTGCTGCACCATCTGATCGATCGTCTGCTCCGCCCAATGGCCCCCAATATCCTTAAACCCTGCTGCCTCGCTTCTACCTTGCAGGCCACCTATTGTTAATAGGCAACCGATCGTCGCAATTGTCAGCCATTTATTCCATCGTATCATCGCCAATTTCTCCGCTTCTATCCTAATTTTCGGCACCAACTTCTACCATTCTCTAGGATAAGCCTTCTACTAGTCTTTGAGAACATGCTAAAAAGCCCATTCATTGAGGCAGGATAAGCCCCCCTTAACTGGGTCTATAGCCATATAAAAGGCTAAAAAGACCCTGCCCTCTACTAGGTAGAAAGCAAGATCCGCTATCGTGAACATGATTACTCTTTCTTTTTCGTCCCTGCTACCGCTTTAGCAGAATTGTAATAGCGCATCCAGTCGACAATGTACATCATTTTCGCTAGGTAATCAGGTGCACTCCCCTGTAAATGACTGTATTGCTCTTCTTGCAGCAGTTGGTGCAGCTCGTACCCCTTTGTATAGAGAGTCTTCGTGAACGCTTCTTCCGTCTGTGGCTTGTAGAGATCCGTTCCTCGGGAAAGTTCAATTTCCTCGATAATTGTGCCCCGGTAGTACGGGTAAATATTCACCTGCAGGCCCATATCGATGTAAGCTAAACCTGTATATTCATAAGGAAGCCAAATTAAATTCGTCTTCTTGTCTTCTAGCTTCACGGTGTACACTAAACCTAGGTTCAGGGCAATCGGCTGCGGATAATTGCTTATTAGCCCGGATCGCAAATGATCTGCTATATGCTCAACGAAATTCATGCTGCTCTTCCTCTCCGAAGGATCTAGTCCTTCCTTCATATTGCGTGCTAAAGCGCTTCGTTGTCAAGCAAGAACGCATACGTTCCAGTTTCTATCTTTAATTGTTCTGTTTTCTAGGTACAATTTCCTGCCGATCACGCTCTAACTATTGGGCATGAACAGTTTCAATAAAGAATAGGCTCTGATGAGGCACAAAGGGGCAGGGGCTTACGAAAGTTATAAGTAAAGTTTTTATTTCCAATGGTGAACTTTTCGGGAATAGATGCGTCTATATAGGAGAGGTGAGAGAATTGGAAACGACGGGTGTCCATGTATTTGATTATTTGAAGTACATTGCAGAAACAACAGATCAGAAGGTGATCCTTCGTAATTTAATGGAAACCTACGGGAATGATGTGTGGAATTATGCCTTCAGTATTTGTCGCAATAAAGATGCAGCTGACGATATTGCACAGGATGCTTTCTTAAAAGTATATCGCAATCTGACGACTTTCCGTGGTGAAGCTGCGGTTAAAACCTGGTTGCTTACGATAACCCGCAATACCGCTTATGATTATATGCGCAAAGCGTTTTGGCGCAAGGTGACTCTGGTTGGATTCGTGCAATCGGGAGGTACCGCAAGTTCGGCTGAAACAGAAGCGGTTGAAAATTTATATGCAAGTGAAATTTGGCAGAAGGTCATGTCTTTATCCGCAAAATATAGAGAAATCTTAATTCTTCACGCACATTATCAGATGACAACCAAGGAAATGGCAGCTATTCTGGATATTTCGGAAGGAACCGTTAAATCCAGACTTCACCACGCCAGACTTAAGGTTCTTAGTCTGAAGGAGCGTGAAGCGCTTGAACACTCCTGAGCCGGATGACTTCCAGAAGCAATTGGAAGATGCGCCCCTCGTACAGAAGGGGTTCACCTCCAAGCTTCAGCAGGATATTGAGCAAAAGATTCGAAAGAAGGAGCGCAACAAGTCCAAGGTAAAGCCTCTTCTCTGCGTTGCTGGTATAGGTACAGTCATGGCTGTTGTACTTCTTTTCCCATGGCATACGATGCATACGCAAAGTGAGGCTGCTGCGCTCGAAGGGAAATTGATGCCGGCGGCGGTTACCGTCTCCACACCCCCTCCTGCTCCCATCAACACAGCCTTACTCATTGGGCTACGGACAGAGCATGAGTCTGCCACAAGTGGCGGCCAAGGGCGCGTGCTGTCGCCACTTCGTTACAGCACCTATCGGACGATGCTCATAGCGCCCGTTCGCGGGCAATTACAGAAGACCTCCGAAGGCACTGGTATTTTGATGCCGTATAAGCAAAACTTCTGGAAAATCGACTCCCTCACACATCTGACGAACAAAGGTGAGTCTCACTATTTATCTGCTCATTTGGCTGATCAGCCCATCAAGACAGAACGCTTCACAGAGCCAGAGGATCAAGAATTTAATCGCGTAGAAACACTGTTGTTTGCAGGCAACCAGTACGTCTCCATTGCCGAGTCGGAGGCAACTTGGAATGGCAATGCGCCTTATCATGCGGATCGCATCTGGGTGCGCACGCTTCCACAATTGAAGGAAGCACGCACCTTGCAATTCTACAAAAAGCCAGTGGACAAGAACCACGTGTCCTTGATGGATGTCTTTGGCACAAGTACGAGTACGGATCTAGCGAGGATGTCGACCATGGCAGACAATGCAATGAGCGAGGTATCGGGACAGAGTTGGACCGTGCAGCGTGAGGCAGGACAGTGGGTTGGCAAGGTTGCTGAAACACCGAAAGCTAGTTTATCGAGACCTGATTCTTACGTACTGCGTGATTTCCCACGCCAATTGCCTGACAAAGTCGTTAATCACGACGAGATCTGTTGTTCTTGGACCAATATCAAGTCCTCGTGGCCGAAAGCTACGGATGCGCTAACCTCCCCCTTGGACGATATGCTCGTCATTTTCGAGGGAGATACGCTCAAATTCTACTCCTACGGGCAAGCACCTGGCAGCATTCCCCAGCTTACCTTAGACCTGGAGCCTGGTGAACAGCTGGTCATGGCACAATGGGCCACAGATCACTACGTTCAGGAGTGGATCGACAAGGTCGGGCGCTACCTGTCCATTGCGACAGAGTCTCGGCCCGTGGAAGTGGAAGCACAAGTGAAAACCCGCTAGATCATAAAACCCGCTGGTCCTCTTGGACAGCGGGTTTTATGTGGTTTCGGTTGGGTTAGCTACTTCTACTTCTACGCCCCAAACGTCTCCCCGCCGCTCCAGATGCACTTCAACAAATTTAACTGGATTATATGTAGCTAATTTTGTTGATTTTCACGCAAACGTGAGAATAGCTGGATTTCATGTAGGTAATTCCCGCCCAAAACGGCAATATCACCAATCCTGGCAATTTTAGCTTCACTTTTTCCATCTATTCGTTCGATTCCATCAAATACGGATGAATTAGCTGTATGTTTTCCATTTAGTTGGTGCCACAAGTACTCAGCTTACTCAGCTATCTACTCCCCTGTAGCCTCTGACTCCCTGACTACCACTCTCAGCAACTAGGCCTTGTACGCATCCATAAAGCCCTGAACAAAACGGGGATCCCACTGGCTCCCCTTCCCATCTGCGAGAATGGCCATCGCCTTCCGGGTAGGCATTCCCTTCCGATACGGCCGATCGGACGTCATCGCATCGAACGCATCGGCTACCGCAATGATGCGGCCGAACACCGGGATATCCTGGCCCTTCAGGCCATCCGGATAGCCCGCGCCATCGTAGCGCTCGTGATGCGAGCGCACGCCTGGAAGCAAAGGAGCCATCGCCTCAGCGGGCTCAATTTGTTTCAAAATCGATTCACCCAGATCCGGGTGACGCTTGATTTGCTCGAATTCCTCGTCGGTGAGTCGGCCATCCTTTAACAGCACCGCATCGCGCACGCCGATTTTGCCGATATCGTGCAGCAGCGCCGTTTTGTACAACCAGTCAAGCTCCTGTTCGCTCAGGTCAACCGCTTGTCCAATCAACAAGGAGTACCTGGCGACGCGCGTTGAATGCCCTGCCGTATAAGCATCTCGCGCATCTAGAGCTGCCGCAAGCGTAGCGTAATAGCTCTGCAGGAGCTGATTGTTCATTTTTTCACGGGCATCGAGGCCCTTCACCATATGGTTAAAGCCCGCAATCAACCGCGAGAACTCATCCGAGTATAAGTCAGACGCCCTAACTTTGAGATCACCGGACTGCACTTGCTTCATCACGCGATGTAAATCCTCAATAGGCTGTTGAATATCACTGGCCAGCAAGCGTGCTCCCAAAGACGAGAAGCCAACGCCCAGCAACAGAATAATCGCCGCCCACTTCCAATAATCAGCGATCAACTGGGAGGAATCCACGCTTGTGCTCAACCGAATTTGCGTTGCTAAGCTAAAAAGAAATAGCGGCATCGTGCCGATGAGAAACGCACTCAGCTGGAACTTCCGCTGAATTGACACGATGACGCGTCCATCCAACGAGACGTCCTCCCCATGAATCTGCTGCCCCAACTCACGTATATGTATCAGCATGGGCCGAATGGCTTGCGCCGTCATAAAAAACTCAAGCAACGCATGCATACTAGCAATCAGTATGGCACCGATGCCCGCCAGCCCTATGTAAAAAGCAGGCAGTGTCAACCAACCCCACGCAATCCCTAGGCTCGCCATGGTCATTGCCGGAATTGATAGCCCCAAAAAGTGCGGCCCCATGATCCGCATCACCGACAAGGCAGGAAAGCGATGTGTCTGTAAGTAGGCTGCACGAATAGTCGTAAGCGCTGGCTTCTCTTGCCCCATCATTTCGCGAATTGGCCCTATGTGCCTCTGAAATATCAGAAACTCCGCAAACATCATGACACATAACGATAAAATCATAATGATTAATAAGCGGAACAATTCAACGCCCGATATCGTGAGCGTCGTCGAAATAATGACCCCGCCTACAACAAGCACAGCAATACCCGACCCCATCATATAATTTCGCAAAAGATCTCGTAGAAACTTCCTATATATCAGCATACAACACCCGCCTCTATCCAAAACTTTCCTCACTGCGAAGTTGACTCGCATCACCTCTATTGTACCGTAATCTGGCAATTCCCGCTCGATATCTCTATTAGAGTTTACTAACTTGCTAGCTATTCTGGCAAAAGAAAAAAGCCACACTCTACAGTTAAGAGTGTAGCTTTCACGTTAGCTCCGTGTCCGAGAATTCAAGGCCCTTTTCGGGCCTTTTCGGGCCTTACCGCACCCGCACAAGCCCCTCCCTATCCTTCCCGCTTCAACGTCGGGTCAGCATCCGTTCCAAGGAACGCGCGTGCTAAGTCGGTCACGCTTTTGCCTGTGAGCGTCTGGGTGATCTCCGGCACCTGCGCGATCATTTTGGCAATATCGCCGGTGATCCGGTTGACGCCGGACGTCGAACCGTCCTGCGAGATCACGGTGATCTTATCCACGTTGCTAAGCGGCGCCGCAATTTTCTCCGCCAGCTCCGGCAGGATGCGGAGGATTTCCACCGTCACCGCCGCCTGCGTGTACTGCTTGTAGGCCTCGGCTTTCTTCTCCAGCGCCTCCGCTTCCGCAAGCCCCGCTAAGCGCACGACCTCCGCGTTCGCCTTCCCTATGGCGAGTTCCGCTTCCGCCGTGGCTTCGCCGCGCTTTCTCGTCGACTCCGCTTCCGCCTCGGCCTCAAGGATTTGCCGTTGCTTGCTTACCTCGGCGCGCATAATGGCCGCCAGCCTCTCCGCTTCGGCTGGTTTAATAACAGAAGCCTCGAGCTCCTTCTGCTTCAGCTCAACCTCGATCTGGCGAACGGTTTTGTTCGCCTCCGCTTCCATCTGACGGATCCGTACCTGCTCCGTCACGAGTTGCTGTTGAATTTGTTTTTGCTTCAATTCATAGGCCAAATCCGCTTCCGCCTGACGACTCGTCGTCTCCTGCTTGAACTCAGCTTCCTTCATGCTGAGCTCCTTGCGGTACTGAGCTTCCTTCGCCGAAGCCGCGCTCTCTGCTTCAATCGTCAATTGATGGGCTTCCGCCTTGCGAATAGCCGACTCCTTCTCCGTATCCGCCTGCCGGATTTGAATATCTCGCTCGACTTCCGCTTTGGCAATACTCGCGCTTTTGCGAATCCTCTCCACTTCAGGTACACCCAAATTCTCGATGTAGCCTTGATCGTCCGCTACCCGTTTCAGCACGAAGGAAATGAGGTTTAGCCCCATTTTATCCAAGTCCTCCGAACATGTTTCCCTCATCTTACTATTAAGCTCATCCGGGTTCTTGAGGATCGATTCTACTGTCAACTGCCCAACTAACCCCCTCAGATGCCCTTCTACTGAGTGCAAAATCATCGCTTCCCGCTCCGCCATCGAATGATCCAGGAACTGCTCGGAAGCGGTTGCGATCGCGATGGGATCACTTTGAATTTTGATTTGAGCGACAGCTTCAATTTTGAGACGAATACCTTGCAGAGAGAACATCGGTTGATCAGGCTTCACGTCAAAGCTCGTGAGCATCATCGAGATCGTTTTGTAACTTTGAAAACCGGGGATGACGAACGTTCCGCCGCCTTGCACGACTCTTTTGCCACCTAAACCAAACACGATCATCGCTTCATTCGGCGGCACTTTCTTATACGCTTTTACAATCGAAGCCAGTAAGATAAAAACAACAACTACAATGGCAACAACCATGATAAGCACTGAATACATCATTCCTGCCCTACCTCCCTGTCATTCCTCACTATTGTTTAAAGCAAGAACCTACTATTCAAATTCACTAAATTCCGTCACCGTTGCCACACCTTTGCTCATGTTCAAAATAACAACCTTCGTCCCTTTCGCTAGGGACTCACCGTTCTCGGAACGAACACTGATGGAGCGCGTGGTTCCTTGGAGGACATACACCATTTCACCCATGCCTTTTCCAATAATCGGAACTGTAAGCTTCCCTAACTGACCGCTGAGCTCAAAATCGCTCTCCTTCATACTGTCATCGTGCTTATAAATAACCTTCGCATACAAAAGAAAGAAGAGCCACGCCATCACTAACCCAGCAGCAATAGCACAGAGAAGAATGAGTAAACCGCTTGTCATGCCAACCTTGTTAAGGATGTACCCCATGCCGCCGAACACCGTCAAACCCGCGAGCAACGAAGACATATTGAACCAAGATGGGCTGCTATGCCCGTGTCCATGTGTACCGCCTGCATCGCCATGCAGCTCAAAGCTGTCCACACCGAAAAGTGTGATGAGTAACGTAAGTACGAGACCTACAAAAAAACAAACAATAAACATCGTCATCATCGGCTTTACCTCCCACATAAATGTAGACGAAATTGGGAATAAAAGGTTTCGCTTCAAAGAAAAATCCCCCTATATCGCATAGGAGGACAGCAATTCCCCTTCGTTTATTTTAAACATACAAAGCGCATCCTTCTCGTACTACTTGCGTATAATCATTCGATGACTTATCGTTAAATCTATTAAAACAAAAGGAGTAGATTATCCCATGCATTCAAAAAAATGGACTTGGTTAATTTCGGCAGCGCTGGTAATCATGATGTTGACGCTAACGGGTTGTCAATCAATACAAGGTTTGGAACTGGCGAAAGCCGTTCAGAATGGCGCTAATGTGAAGTCTTCCGAGTCGAAAGGTACTTTGCAGCTTGAGCTTGTCCCAGGCGATACGTCTAAGCTATCCGCGGGGGAAAAGGCCGCACTTGCAGCCCTGCAGGATGTAAAGGTTGAGCTCGCAGTAAAAACGCAGGATAGTCAACGTCTATCTGCTGAAGGTAAGATTATTTACAGTAAAGGTAGCATCCCTTTTAACGTTGCCATGGAGGGTACGAAGATCAACCTTAGCATTGAAGGTGCGAAACAGCCGATCGTTATTGATCTTTTAGGCGGGGCTGATATTTCTTTCTTAAGTTTCTTACCTAAGGCCATCCAAGAACAATTCGGTAATAAATTACTTGAAATTAAATCAGGACTCATTGAACTTATTTTAGCGAATACCACGGATCCTGCTAATCTAGCAATTACTTCCGTAACGGATAAAGTCAATAATGAATCGCTCTCGTTGCAAAAAGCACATGTAGAGCTTAGCGGCACGGAATTAGCTTCTCTTCTGCAAAAGCTGCTAACTAACGTTCTTGCCGATGAAGCTGGCCTCAAAAAAGTGCTTAGCCAGTTGTACGATGCACTTGCTCCTGTGATTCAAGAACAGATCGCTGCTGGAGATAAAAGCATTGCTTTGAGTCTTCTAACGAATAAAAATCTGACTCTTGGCTTTGTGTACTCCCCTATCCATGATTACCTAGCGGGATTGGCAGATTCCATTGATCCAACGAAAGATATGTTTAGTAGCAAAGCATCGCTTCAAGCAGATCTTTTCATTGATGGTGACAAGCAAATTCGTAAGCAGAACATTGCGATCAATATGCCTCTTACGAAATCAAACAATGGAGCTTCCGCGATTAAGATTTCCTATGTGAGTGAATCTTGGAATTTGAATAAACCGGTTACGGCTAGCAAGGTAGATACGTCCGGTGCACTTCAACTTAAACCAGATGCTACGGCAATCTTCAGGGTGCTTGCTACATTAGATAAGCAATCTACGCTTTATAAAATGCTTAAAAACGATCTGCAAGTGACCAAAAAAGATATCAATATGGTTACCGACGGGTCGGGAGCTAAAGACGACGCACCTCAACCATTTATTAATGCCACTGGCACGACGATGGTACCGGTTCGCTTTGTTTCCGAGCAGTTAGGTGCTGAGGTTGGCTGGAATGGTGATCTACGCCAAGTTACGATTACTGATTTCCTCACGGGGAAAACACTGCTTTTGACATTGGATAGCAAAAATGCAACTGTAAACGGCTCCGCTGTTCCTGAGCTGGAGAGTGCCGCTACATTGTCTGACAACTCAACTTTTGTTCCTATTCGCTTCATTGCTGAGCAGCTTGGCTGCGTAGTTTCATTCAATAATGAGACGCGTGTTGTCACGATCCACCGCGACTAAGTAAATTCAAGATAGGCGATCACCCTTTTCGTATAGCTGAATAGTCTAGTAATGAACCTAGGCAGAAAGCCTGCTGCGAGAGCGCAGTTGTACGAGAAGGAGTGAACGTTTATGTATACAAACCCTATGCATCAACAAGGGCCGCAAGGTCATCACGGACACCAAGGACCTCATATGTTGTATCAGGCTGAGCCCAACTGGCAGCACATGATGAAGCACAAAAGAGATGCCCTCATGCATGCATTGCATCCACACATGGGCCGTAAGATTCGTGTCACGACAATTGATGGGCATACACATGAAGGTGTTCTCATTAATGCAGATGGTCATCACGTGTATCTGAATACGGATCCTCATCATGGACACCAACAAGGTCACCAAAGACCGATCTACACACCAGCACAATATAATCAAATTTTGACGCTTGTGCTTTTTGAACTGTTAGTTATTCTACTGCTTGCCTAAAACACATTAAGCTCGCTCCTCAAGGCCACTTAGGCTGAGAGAGCGAGCTTTATTCGTTATTGCTGAATGAAGCGCTGGTAGGAGGCCTGACAGTCCTCATACAGCCTTCCCTCATCTGCTCCCGTTAGAATCCCCTTCTCCACTACGATTCGGCCATTGACGACCGTGTAGTCGACCGCGCGTTTGAGGCCTACTGTCCCCAACCACGACTTAGCGTCGGTATGTGTTCCGACAGCGTCTATCTGATCGATTCGCACCATGAACAAGTCAGCAGATTTACCTACCTCCAGCGACCCAATGTCGGATCTACCCAGGATCTCTGCTCCCCCCCTCGTTGCTACCTTCAATAGATCATATCCGGTTGGCGCCAATGCGCTAGATTGCAGCCTGTGAAGCAGGTAGGCGATGCGAAGCTCCTCCAGCAGATTCGAGCCATCATTAGAAGCGCTGCCATCGACAGCCAAACCAACTGGAATGCCCATCTCCAGCATCTCAGGCACTCTGGCAATGCCAGAGGATAGCTTCATATTGGAAATGGGGCAATGGGCGACGCCGGTCTTCGTCTGCGCGAGCAGCTTCATTTCATCATCATTGAAATGAATGCCATGCGCATACCACACATCGGAGCCTAACCAGCCTAAGCTTTCCATATAGGCGAGTGGCCGCATGCCGAATCGTTCGAGCGTATAGGCTTCCTCATTCTTCGTCTCGGCGAGATGTGTATGCAGACGCACGTCTCTAGCTCTTGCAAGTGCCGCAGATTCCCGCAGAATATCTGCGGACACACTGAATGGCGAGCACGGCGCTAGCACGACCTGTCGCATCGAGCCTGCCCTTGCGTCGTGATACAGGTCAATAAGCCGCTCACTATCCGTGAGGATCGTCTGAATATCCTGCACGACGCTCATCGGCGGCAATCCGCCGTGATCCTTGCCCAGCGTCATTGATCCACGAGAAGCCACGAAACGCATGCCTAGCCGATCAGCCGCTTCGAATTGTTTATCGATGAAATGAGCACTATGTTGCTCAGGAAAAACATAATGATGGTCAAATACGGTCGTACAACCGTTCTTCATGAGGTCGGCAATTCCGGTTAGTGAGCTATGATAAACAGCGTCCGGCGTAAGACCTTTCCAGATCTCATACAGATAGCGGAGCCAATCGAATAGCTCAAGCTTCTGCACCTGCGGCAGGTTACGCGTAAACGTCTGATACAAGTGATGATGCACATTGATGAGACCAGGATACACGAACATGTTGGATGCATCAATAATTTGCGTGGAGGCATCCTTCGGAGATAATCCCTTCCCTATCTGTACAATTTGATTGCCCTCGATCAGCAGATCCGCCTGCTCCAACACGCGGTCCTCTGCATCTACCGTTACAATTGCCTTCGCATTTTGAATCAAGATGGAACCCATTTTAATAAGCCTCCTAAAATAGAATAAGGGAACCAAAAAAATCCTAACCACAAACACAATATACGCATATATTGTGTTCGTAGTTAGGATTTAGGTTCCCAGTAGAGCCCCCGAACCGAATTATCGAGGTTATACGAACTATGAAATTGTCGTAAACTTTTGCTAAATTTAGGAATAGTATAGATCAGCTAATAAAGAAACGTCAAGAGGGTTGCCGTTGAAAATAACTATGATGTTTTTTCAGAAAAGTGGAATAAGCTTCCCTAATAATGGATATATTATCAAAGCTGCGTTAATGACTTACAAGCTCTTCGGAACGAGTTGATTCCGCCGATGAGAATCGCAGGCACAAATTATTGTTGGAGGTTTATGAACACATGGAAACAGGTACAGTAAAATGGTTTAACGCAGAAAAAGGATTTGGGTTTATCGAAATGGAAGGCGGTAATGACGTATTCGTTCATTTCAGCGCCATTACAGGGGAAGGTTTTAAAAGCTTGGATGAAGGCCAACGTGTGCAATTCGAAGTTGTTCAAGGTAACCGCGGACCGCAAGCTGAAAATGTAGTCAAGCTGTAGTCCTTCATCACATATTGCTTTAACTGCTTGCGCGTCAGAGTCAATTATGACAAGGAGGAGTTCGATTGTACTTTTCAAAAAAATCATTGGAACCAGTACCGGAGGAACAAACCAGCATCTGGACCTGCAGCACTGATCAGTGCTCTTGCTGGATGAGAGATAACTTTTCATTCGCGGATAGTCCCGCATGTCCGATTTGCAATTCATCCATGGTCAAGGATTTAAAGATGCTCCCAACCTTATCGAACACAAGCAGCAGGCGATGAATCCGGCACAGAAGAGCCCCTGTCTCCAATGGAGACAAGGGCTCTTCTTGTTATAGGACTATATAATGCTAATCCACTTAATATATAGTTCGCTGAAATGCTTCGCCTTGGTACATCATCAAGGTATCTTCCTCACTCATATGAGGGGTAGCTAATACGAGAATTTTCCCCCACTCCAACTCAGTTACGAGTCTGTCCGTCTCCGCTTCAGGCACGCCGAGCGCCAGGATCTTCGCTCTCAACTCCTCGCCACGTGATCGGAACAGATTGGCGATCGACGTGAACAACCCTTCTTCGGCCATCGAAATCTGCTCTGCACCCGCATACTCCGCGACGTAATTTGTACCTTCAGCACTGTGTGTCAGAACATAAATATGATCCTTTTTAAAGCCTTCGTTATGCAGTTGCTGTACTTTCTTCTGCGTATCCTCAAGACTGGATGTCACACTTACTCTGGTATACGTACTCATGGCAATTCCTCCTCGTCAATGGGTTTTATAGGGTGTTACCGTGTTACCTTGAGTAGCTACTTTGTTCTAAATGCTTCGACGTCTGCCGAAAATTAGTGATACTACGAACATAATAAGGAAAACGAAGAACAAGATTTTGGCGATACCTACTGCTGTTGAGACAATCCCAAAGAATCCAAAAACACCTGCAACTAACGCAATTACTAGAAACGTCATAGCCCATCCTAACATACCCAACACCTCTCTCTTCCTTTTCGATAGTGTTCATCTTGCTATGCTTTCTATTACCCATCCCTCCTAGGATTGAAACAGGCTTTTGCACGAATGTGGTCATTCGTGCAAAAGAAAAAAAGTGCCCCCACCATATACATGGCTTTGGGACACCCTTTCCGATAACACCTACTATGATTTCTTACGGTATATACGCTCATGTGGTACAAAGTCATCATACTGCACACCTTCAGGCACGTGAAGAATATACTCTTTCTTCCCGAGACCCAAGTAACCTTGCGGGGTTAAGCTGCTGTAAAACAAACTGTGCACCTGCTGCTGCAGCTTCGGATCGAAGTAGATCATCACATTCCGGCAGAGGATAACGTGAAATTCGTTAAAGGAGCCATCCGTCACTAGGTTATGCTGAGCAAACATCATATTTTCTTTCAGCTGCGGTTTGAAATACGCATACTGATGATCCGTCGTGTAGTACTCCGAGAACGCTTTGGTACCACCGGATTCCAAATAATTAGTCGTATACAATTGCATCTGCTTCAGCGGGAAGGCGCCCTTTTGCGCCGATTCTATGGCTTGCTCGTTCATGTCAGTAGCATATATTCGCGTCTTCTCCGCCAAGCCCTCTTCTTGCATGAGGATTGCCATGGCATAGGCTTCTTCGCCTGTTGCGCAACCCGCGTGCCATATTCGAATCTCCGGATAGTCTCGAAGCTCTGGCACGACTTGGGTCCGAAAAGCATTGAAGAAACTGGGGTCTCTGAACATTTCCGTCACGCGAATCGACATATCGCCCAGTAGCTTGTCTATGAATAACGGCTCATGCAGCACTTTCTCCAGAAGCGCTGTTATCGTTGGCAGCTTTTCCATCTTCATACGATTTAGAATACGTCTGCGTAAAGAGGAGCGCACATAATGACGGAAATCAAATCCGTACATTTGATATAAGCCCTCCAGGAGCAGATTGATCTCAATAGTTTCCCTCTCATCGACGTACTCTTCCAACTCATTCCATACATCCTGAGGTTCCCGTGTCAATGCTTCTTCACCTGCTTCGTGAGCCACACCCGCATCAGTGAGAAGAGTTGTTCCATCTGCAGCGGCTTCGTAATATAGTCCGATGCTCCCGCTTCGAGACATTTCTCTTTCTCACTCTTCATAGCTTTCGCTGTCAAGGCAATGATGGGTAAGTGGCGCAACTCCAGCCCTCCCCGTATCTCCTTCATGGCGTCGTAACCGTCCATAACTGGCATCATGATATCCATTAATATCAAATCGTAATTTGACTCCACGGTTAACAGATCGATAGCTTCTCTGCCATTCTCGGCGACAACGACCGTTACTCCTTTTATTTCTAATGCGCTAACGAGTGCGAATACGTTACGGGCGTCATCATCGACAAGCAAAACTCTCTTCCCTTCGAACAGTTGTGCATCTGCGTTAATTGGCACATCTATGGATAGCTCAGCATCGCTAAAGTAACTCTTCGGATAGGAAGCTCCCCCCATATACGAAATCACCTGCTCAGTAGAAGCGGCGATCTGATCTTGTGCGGAGGTACCGTCAGGATGAACTCGTTCTTCTGGGCAATTTGGAATATATAAGGTAAATGTACTGCCTACCTGCAGCTCACTCTTCACAACAATCGTGCCTCCAAGCAATCGGGTAAACTCGCGGCAGATCGATAGACCAAGACCTGTCCCGCCATACTGACGATTGGTTGTACCATCCACTTGCTGGAAGGCATCAAAAATAATGTGCTGCTTATCAATTGGAATCCCAATCCCTGTATCCTTGATCGAGATTGCAAGAATCATTTCCTCGGAACCTCGATGGAGAAGTTCTCTAATACGCGCTGAATCCGAGAGAGCTATTCTCATCGTAACAGAACCTGTTTCGGTGAATTTAAAAGCATTTGACAGCAGGTTCTTCAGAATTTGCTGCAGGCGTTGACCATCAGTAACAATGACGGACGGCACATCTGAATCCAGAATAACATGGAAATCAAGCGCCTTCTTAGCAGCCACTGGTGCGAACATAAGCTCCATGGACTGTGGAATCTCCGTCACATTAACCTCGTCCTGCATAATCTCTATTTTCCCAGCTTCAACCTTGGATAAATCCAGAATGTCGTCGATCAGTGACAGCAAATCATGACCCGCCGCATTCACCACACGCGAATACTCCACGACCTCGGACATTTGCATGTCTCCGCTACTCTCCACTAGCATTTGCGAAAGAATCATGATGCTATTCAGCGGTGTACGCAATTCATGAGACATATTAGCCAAGAAGTCGGTTTTGTACTGAGAACTTGTCTTCAGCTGCAACGAATACTTTTCAAGCTCGTCTTTGGCTTTCTCGAGCTCCGCTGCTTTCTGCTCAGAAAATTGATTCTGCTCCTCCAGAAACTCATTCGTCATCCGCAGCTGTTCCTGCTGCATTTGGAGTTCTTCGGACTGTGTCTGAAGCTCTTCCGATTGCGTTTGCAACTCTTCCGTCAGAATTTGCGACTCTGAGAGGAGACGCTCCACTTCCATACGGCTGCGCACACTCGTAATCGCCGTCCCGAACTTCTCTTGCAGAGAATCAACCAAAGTCAGATGCTTTGACTGAAATTGATGAATAGAAGCCAACTCAATCACGGCTTCGGTTTTTCCATCTACAAGAATCGGTGCTAATAGAAGGCTCCGAGGCGTTGAGATTCCTAACCCAGACGTTATTTTTACATGATTATCAGGAAGGTTATCCATCAGGAAAATTCGTTTATCAACTGCACACTGTCCAACTAAGCCTTCGCCTAGTTGAAACCGGGAAGCAGCTTGATCCTGTCCGGAGGCTGCATATCCAGCAATTTTCTCATAAGAAGGTTGTCCTTCTTCGTTCAACCTTAGATAGATAACGCCATAGCTGGCATCCAACATGGGTGCCAGCTTATGGATAAAGGCTTCACTTAGCGATGTTATATCACGTATGCCTTGATATAGTGTTGCAACTTCTGTGATACCCGATTGAATCCAGCTCTGTTTTTCTAAACTCGCCAACAACTCATTCGTTGCTTCAGCCAACACACGGATCTCGTCATTCGTCCTCACTTCAATCCGAGAAGCTAGATTCCCTTCCATTGCGGTAATATCGCGAATCTTCTGGGTAACTTGTTTAATGGTGTTCGTTATCGAATTCGATAGAATGAATGCCACAACTATAGCCACAATGGAAATAAGAGCCAAAATAGTAAAAAGAACAACTTTAAGATTATAGTTGCTTTTGGCGATTTGCTCGACTCTTAAAGAGGTAAGCTTCTTCTCCGTGATGAGAAAGGAATCAAATTGCGTCCGCAACTGATCCATCACTTTTTTGCCTGCATTCTGTTTAAAATAGTCATTGATTGCTGCTGTATTGTTTTCCTTTTTCATGCGGATGACATTGTCTCCGCTCGTTTTCAACCAGGTCTGAATCGTCTCTTTAATCGCATCCAAGCTTTGCACCTGGGAGGAATTATCACTGACAAGCTGATGAATTTTATTAAACGTTTCTAGCCAAGCTCGATTTCCGTCATTGTAAGGCTCTAGATATTGGTCATCCGCTGTGATGACAAAGCCGCGCAAGCCCGTTTCCATATCGAGCATATTTTTCTGTAATTCGTGCAGCTGATCGTGTACTTCCATATCATGGGATGAGATGAAACTAACTTCTTTCTGCAGATCCGTTACGCGACTACTTACAACTAGTAGCGCTAGACCTAGACAGATAATAATTGAGATGTAACCCAGCATAATCTTGGGTTTAATCTTAAATAGGATGGAATTAAACATAAGAAAGTGCCTCCTGGTACAGTTGGTAGCAAATGTAAGATAACATTGTACTAATCTACTATACCACATTTTCAGCCCCTAGCAGGTAACTAACCTTCTATACGTTCGAGGTTAATGCTGTTTTCAATTTCGTCATCGCCCTCTTCTGAATACGAGATACACTCATCTGAGAGATGCCTAGCTGATCGGCAATATGGCGTTGGGACTGCCCTTCTTGGTAGATCATCCCAATGACGGTACGTTCCTCTTCCTTCAAGCAATCCATAGCTTCTGCAAGATCCATACGCCGTTCTATAGCTTGATAGTCATCGGAAGTACCTGCAATCATATCCCCAATCGTAGCCCCATCTCCCTCGCTTGTGAGCGGGGTATCTAGGGACGTGTAGTGATAATAATCACGACCCGCTAAGATCTCCATGGTTTCTTCAGGACTCAGTTCTAGATAAGCTGCAATTTCATCCACCTTCGGCGAGCGCTCCAGCTTAGCTGTCAATTCGTCCAACGCACGCTGAATCTGCGCTCCCTTTTCCTTAATGCGTCTGGGGACTTGTATGTACCAGGATTTGTCACGCAAATAATTTTTGAGATGCCCAATGAGGCTTTTCATGGCATAGCCTTCAAAAGGTACTTCCATCGCATGGTCATATTGCGTAAACAACCTGAGCATCGACATCTGACCGACTTGAAAGAGGTCCTCATAGAGGTCAGGGCGGCTTCGCGACATTTTGGCTACTGCCATTCGCACAATCGGTTCATAGTGCAGGAGCAATGCGGTAGCTGCCTCTTGACATCCGGTTTCCTTATAAATCTTCTTCTTTTCATAGATCTCATATAAAGGGTCGGAGGAAGAGACAGTTCCCTTCGCATTCATACAATCTCCTCTTTTCTATACACCTGCTTGGTCAGAATGACCTCAGTTCCTTGGCCTCCGCGCGCAAACACCTGCACATCGTCCATTAATGCTTGCATTAGAAAGAGACCGAGTCCACCAACCGCAGCTTCTTGAATCGATTTGTGGTGCAGCGTTACTTCTTCGGGGGCCGTTTGAATGTAATGAAAGCTATCGCCTTCATCCTTCACCGTTATTTTCATATAGCCCTCGCTAGGCTCAAATTGAATCTCTACGATACCTGACTGCCCCTCTGCATAGGCATGAAGAATGGCATTGTTGCACGCTTCCGCGACAGCGACTTTCATATCTTCAATATCCTCAAAGGAGAAGCCAGCTTTGGTTGCAACGCCGTATAAGGTGAGTCGAACAATATCCAAATATTCCGCTTGTGCAGGTATGGTCAGGCCAATGTATGGGCTCATATGATTTCTTCTTTCCTTTCAGTTACACGTTGATTTTCTCTTAAGCTACCATTGTTATGCAAATAACTGGAAACGCCTGTAATATCGAATAACCGCCTAACTTTAGCTGGGATATGATCGATCTGGAACGCTGCGTGCATAGCAGCCCTGACTTTAATCGCGGATACGATGAGCCCAATTCCCGTGCTGTCTATATATTTTAGTTCTTTCAAATCTAGGATAAGCGTTTCTTCCTCTTTCCTTACTACAGAATCCAGTACGTTAGCAAGGGAAGACGCCGCTGAGAGATCAAGCTCTCCACTGAGATATATCCTATTTTCTTTCCCATCTGACTGTTTATAAAACATAAATTTACGTATAGCGTTCACGTGATGACCCCTCTCTATTTCATCGAACCGGCTGGCGGTGATGACTTCTTCACTTTAATTTTATCCCAAATCTCGAGCGTCATAGTCGCTCCTTGCAGAATAGCCTTCAACTTCCCATTAAGCGGGGATGTTTTCGCAGACACTTCAGTTGGCTTGACGGAAGCGATCAGGCTTGAAGCTGATTGTTTAACGGAAGAAGATAGCTCATGAAGTACTTGACCAACATCCTGCACAGTTCCGAATAGATGATTAAGTGTGGAAAGTTTCATTCGCATATCGATCGCAACCTCATTCGTATTGAGAATGACATCCTTCACATCAGAACTGATCTCCGTCACTTCATTTTTCATCTGTCCCATTGTTGAGGTTATCTCATCAAGGGAATGCTTTAAGGATTTTAAGGTTTGGATCAAATAAAAAACCAGAAACACAAATGCAATTGCTACAACACATACACTTATTTGAAGCAGCATGGGAATCCCTCCTATTTTGCCGTGTTAATACGTAGTTACCCAAGTTAGAAAAAGTTGAAACACATCAGGCACAAAATAGTTCATCTAAACTTAACTGTTTCACTTAGCCCTCATAAGGGTACTTATTTGTTGTAGACACAACTAAATCAATTAAGTGGAGGAATGATCATGGTTAATTCAACTATAACGAAGGCTAGCCCGCTAACAGACATGCTCGATAAACAGGTCGCCAACTTCTCGGTACTCTATATGAAACTTCATAATTACCATTGGTATGTGAAAGGTGAGAATTTCTTCACCCTACATATCAAATTCGAAGAATTGTACACGGAAGCCACTCTCCATTTGGATATAATAGCTGAGAGAATGCTTTCCCTGCGTGCGATTCCGACTGCCACTCTGAAAGAGCATCTGCAAATGGCTTCAATTAAAGAAGCCAAGAAGACTGAAAATAATGCTAACCTCATGGTGGAACAGCTCGTTGATGATTTCACTTTGTTATGCTCCGAATTGACCGAAGGGATCGAGCTGGCTGAAGACCAAAAGGATCAGCCCACAGCGGATATGCTAATTACCATCCGTTCTTCCTTGGAGAAACACAGCTGGATGCTGGCAGCCTATCTCGGCAAATAGACATGTAAGAAAAACCACGGTTTGGCGGTTATTCCGTCATTCCGTGGTTTTTGCTGTGAACATATTTAACTAAAGTAACCTCAGTGCCACCCGTTGTATCGACCAGAACTTCATCCATCAACGCTTCCATCAGATAAATACCCAGACCACCGGCGGTAAGCTCACTCGGCATCGTTCCCGTGAAAGGACCCGATTGCCGACTTTCGCTAGACGCGTCGTAGCCAGTACCGTTATCCTTCACTTTCACTCGGAGGGCATCATCACTAAGTTCATAACTAATGTCGATGTGACCGCTGTTATCTCCAGGCTTCGCATGCAGAATAGCATTATTACAAGCTTCGGATACAGCCACCTTCATGTCTTCAATGTCTTCATACGAGAAGCCCAGTTTCGTTGCTACACCATACAAGCTAAGTCTTACGATCTCCAAATGCTCCGCTGCTGCTGGAATATGTAAGCGAATGACCTTCATAAGGTGCCTTCGATCCCTTCATTCAGAAATCCAGTAATCCCCGTCAGATCAAACAATTTCCGTATTCCTGGCTGAATATCACGAACGGCGAACGGTGCTTTGATTTCATCGCGAATTTTCAAAGTAGATACCACGATGCCAATCCCCGTGCTATCGATATACCGCAAATGCTTCACATTGAGAATTAATGCTTTATCTTCACGATGAACGACGGCCTCAAGTGCCTGGCGGAAGGCTTGTGCTGCTGCCAAATCAAGCTCCCCATGGATAATGAGCTGAATTGACTTCTCCGATTCTTCAAGATTAATTTGAAATCTTTCTGAGGACATAAGCCACACTCCCTAGTCATTATTGTTTAATCGTATCAAGACCACTACTAGTATTCAAGTTTCATTGAATTGCGCAAGCTAGGAGGCAGAGATCATGACTAAGCACATGTCATCCTGCGAAGGGCCGTTCTTCGTTGTCTTTGAGAGCTTTTCGATTAACCCTTCCGGATCGTGAGCGGTTATATCCTTGAAGCTACTCGTGATTTGAGCCAAACCATCATGCTCCTCATCTGCGATCCATTCCGTCAACCCATCGGTATATAAGGCAATCTGAGCTTGTTTCTCGTAGGTCGCGTACCCTTTGGTAATCTCAATCCCTTCAAAAAAACCAATTGCACAGCACCCTTCAGAGAGCAACTGCACGTCGCCATCGAGCACAGCAACGCCAGCTGGATGGCCTGCATTCACATATTCAATCGTGCGCTGCTCAGTATCAAGAACAAGATAAATCGCGGTAAAGTAATAATTGATAAGACTATCTGTGACATGAAGCTGATTCATTCGTCGATTAAGCTCCTGCATCACTAGCTCTGGATCGCCGATCCCCGTGATCGTATCCTTCAAAGCCGAGTAGATGTACATACACACTAAGGATGAAGAAATACCATGCCCCATCATGTCGAGCAAAATAATGCCATACCGATGCGGCCCAATTGGATACCACGCATAAAAGTCTCCCGCCAGTTCTGAAGAGGGCCGATACACAGCTGAAATCTCAATGTGCTCATTCTTCAGCGGATGACTAAGTACACTAAGCTGGACTTGTTTGGCCAAATCAAGCTCATACTTAATCCGCTTATCGCGCTCTTTATGCCAATCCTTCTCATATTTCAAGCGAAGTGTCGAACGAATCCGCGCCAGAAGCTCCACCTTGTTAATCGGTTTCATCACATAATCGAGCGCTCCTGCGTCCAATGCCTCCGCCAACTTATTGGAATCCCCCATCGCCGTTACGAAAATGATGGGAATATCCCTTAACCGCACATCAGCTTGTACCTTACGACATGCTTCTACCCCATCGATTTCCGGCATCATCATATCCATCAGGATCAGATCAACCGTTACGTCCGCAGGATCGGGTGCATCCATACCTAGCAAGTGATAGAGCTCTCTTGCCGAAGATAGCGTAATTAAATCCGTGTAGCCCGCTTTCTCCAAAATTTTTTCAATAATTAATAAATTCGTCTTATTATCATCCACAATGGCAATACTCATAGCGCTAACCCCTTTCGGGTAAATAGGAACTGAGTCCCATATGTATAATCTATCATATATCCTATAACCCTATCGCAGACAATTCAATCATGTAATAAAGAAACTTTTAAATTTAACCAATTTTCCCCATTACTTAAGGCATAAATAAACTCGGCAAGTTATTAGTTGTACCCTCCCCTGTTTCAATATGCCTCTATGCGGGTACATGTAAGTATGGACGTGTAACATACCCCAAACTGAAGGAGAGATGACGTATGAGTGAAGTAGTCGAGACGAACAAAGGCGGATTATGGTTAGGTCTAATGATTGGTGGTGCTGTCGGCGCGATTGCCTCATTGTTAGTTGCCCCTAAAGCGGGGTCCAAGCTACGCCAAGACCTAATGAGCACCTATCGCACTTGGCAGGATAAAACGAAAGAGCTTGCCTCCTCCGTAAGCGAAAGTTCCAAAGCCCTTGCGGAAACCGTAAGCGACAGCTCCAAAGCCCTTGCGGAAACCGTTAGCCAAAAAACAGAGGATCTTGTCGATACAGCCAAAGAAACAGCCAAAGAAAGTCAGCATCGTGTCACAGACTCGATCCAGGCAGCAAAAACAACCTTTCAAAATAATTAACACCAGTTGTAATGGGGGTCTCCCCCTACTTAAAGGAGTGCTTTCTGATGGACAAACATGCCTTGCATCAACAATTAACTGACCTCGGACTTGAACGTATGGAATACGTCGAGAAGTCCGTTTACCGCATTGATATCTACAACGATGCCACTTCAGCGGCTTATCCGTTGACGTTAACTACCATAACCTCCGAACTTGGGAACACAACCGTGCATTTCCATGAGGCCGATTTCAATGATAACCAATTCGTTCCTCTTCAAGTTCGCCGGGCCGCGCTGGATAAACTAATTGAACTCGAGCAGATCTGCAACGGATCGGCTGGTAAATCCATTGAGGAAGCCAATAATGGCTCGATGGCTCAGGATATGGATGAAATGAAGAAGCTCGGGAATGAAATGAAACATATGAAAACCAATAGCGAGCTCATAGAGAATGATATGGTTCCTGATCCGATGCCGTAGTGGATTGGAGAGATGGAGAGGACCACAATCGGAAGATAGAGAATAGTTCATGTATGCGTACATGGGCAAAGATGCAAAAGAGCACGCTTTTTCGACGAAACCACCTAAACATAGGCAAATACGTGCGAAAGTGCAACCTATATGACCGAAAAAGCTCCAAATTGATGCATGCTAGCAGAAATAGTTGCCTATTTGCGTGCATTTCTGATTAGGAGCTTCATTCGATAAGAAAGAATGTATGATTGCATTTCACATGCTTAACAACTGCATACACTCAGAAGAGGGTATCCCGCCACATATATGGCTTTGGGATACCCTCTTCCCTATGTTCTGGCCTTATGCCTTTGGGTGTACCATATCTGCTGGCTTCACGTAGCTGTCGAATTGTTCCGCCGTCAAGTAGCCGCTGCGCACCGCTGACTCCTTCAGCGTCAGCCCTTCCTTATGCGCTTGCTTCGCAATGCTGGCTGCCTTCTCATACCCGATATACGGGTTGAGCGCCGTGACCAGCATAAGCGATTGCTCGAGATTGCGCTGAATCACCGCGCGATTCGGTTCCATGCCCGCGAGGCAATGGTCATTGAACGAGCGCATGCTGTCGGCCAGCAGTCGCACAGACTGCAGGAAGTTGTGGATGATCACGGGCTTGAACACGTTCAGCTCGAAATTGCCTTGGCTAGCGGCGAAGCCGATGGCCGCATCGTTGCCCATCACCTGGCATACGACCATCGTCATCGCTTCGCTCTGCGTGGGGTTGACCTTGCCCGGCATGATCGAGCTGCCGGGCTCGTTCTCTGGAATCGTGATTTCACCGATTCCGCAGCGGGGGCCGCTCGATAGCCAGCGAACATCATTGGCTATCTTCATTAAGTTCGCCGCCAGCGCCTTCAGCGCGCCATGGGCGTAAACGATCTGATCATGGCTGGTCAGGGCATGATATTTGTTCTCCGCCGAGACGAAGCGAGTGCCCGTCTCGCGAGTCAGGGCTTCGGCGACGCGGGCACCGAATTCGGGATGCGCGTTCAGCCCCGTGCCGACGGCGGTCCCGCCGATCGCGAGCTCGCGCATCGTATCCACGGCGCTGCGTACCATGCGCGCCGTCATGTCCAGCATCGCCCACCAACCGCTGATCTCCTGACCCAGCGTCAGCGGGGTCGCGTCCTGCAGGTGGGTGCGGCCGATCTTGACGATGTCGGCGAAGGCCGACATCTTGGTGTGCAGCGTCCCCTGCAGCAGCTCCAGCGCAGGCAGCAGCTCTTGCTCTACCGCGATGACACCGGCAACGTGCATCGCGGTCGGGAACGTATCGTTCGAGCTCTGCGAACGATTCACATCATCATTGGGATGGATGCGCGAAGCGCCATCCCCGAGCAGTTCGCTGCCGCGGTGAGCGATCACCTCGTTGACGTTCATGTTCGACTGCGTCCCGCTGCCCGTCTGCCAGACGACAAGCGGGAACTCGTCGTCCCAGCGGCCTTGTACGATTTCATCCGCCGCTTGGGAGATTGCCTCCGCTTTATCCGCCGGCAATCCGCCGAGATCGCGGTTGACGTGGGCAGCTGCTTTTTTGAGCAGTGCGAAGGCGCTTATCAAGCGAGGCGGCATTCGCTCCGTGCCGATTTTGAAATTTTCGAAGCTGCGCTGCGTCTGTGCCCCCCACAACTTATCCACAGGTACTCTGATTTCTCCCATGGTATCACGTTCTATGCGATATTCTTGCGTCATAATTTCCCTCCTTGGTCCTGTCAGACTACTTCTATTCACTTAGTACCGTACCCACTACTACCCACACTTAGGTACATATAAACACGCCTCGCATAGTTTCCCCAAATGTTGGAACCTTATGAGTCGCTACTGGTTATCCCGCTAGCAGGAAAGCTATAATAAGGAATGTAAGGGGAGAGACATCTGCAATTATTGCCCTTCCCACTTTCGAATACTCAGTTGTGTTGTATTTGGTACAACATTACGCCTCATATTGTGCAATATTCCTACGAATGTTGTAGTTCATACAACATTTTGAGCCGAAATCGGCCTATTCGAAGGAAAACAGTTACGAATGTTGTACAAATTACATCATTCCTACGTTTACAGCGATAATTCCTACGTTAATGTTGCATGGAATGCAACATGCACGGAGCGAGAAGGATTGATCCGGGGTTACGGAGTTACGGAGAACGCCGGAGTTCGGGGAGGTTCGGCAATTACGGGCTACGGGTTACGGGTTACGGGCTACGGGCTACGGGCTACGGGTTACGGGTTACGGGTTACGGGTTACGGGTGTGTTATGGCGGTTCGGCGGTCACGAGTTATGGATCACGGGCTACAGCTTAGGGCTTACAGCTTCCTTTCAGACTACTCATTTAAACAAAGGAGATCACACATATGGAAACGAAATTAGCGATCATCGTTCGCTCCACGGAAATTGATGTGAACGGACATGTAAATAATGCGAAATATTTGGAGTACCTCGAATGGGGACGTGAAGAGTGGTATGAGACGTGTGAGCTATCTTACAAGACTTTCGGTGCCCTCGGAATTCAAACGGTGACTGTTAATATCAACATTAATTACCGGAAAGAGTGCAAACAAGGGGAGCACCTGACAGTGAGTTGTCGCCCCGAGAAGATTGGCAACACCAGTTATATACTGCAGCAGGAGATCCGCAATGAGCAAGGTGAACTGTGTGCCGATGCCCTCGTGACCAGCGTGACGATGGACAGCCTAACGCGCAAAAGCCGGGAGGCCCCGGCGGCATTAAGGAAGTATTTTGCTTAATCGGGCTGATTTAGCGAAGGACGCGTTAGCGGACAATTCCCCAATGGCGGCGCGTCCGGGATAAATGCAGTCAGCTTCCGCATGAAATAGCACGACTCTGGAAAATGATGTTCTAGAAATCGGAGTGTTGCTTTCGATAGCAATTGGTCGTTACGGTACTCAACGACGATTCGCTGCACGAAGTCATAGAAGGCTTTCACGGTTCCGAGTACTTCCTTAGCGAACTGCGCCTCGGCTGGAAAACCTGGCGGCGTAAAGCGCAGATAACCTTGCATCGCACGATTTTTTACCATATAGGACGAGAAAATCGAAACAAACTTATCCGTCTCCATGCCAAGGATACGCTCCACTGGATCCAGCAGCCCATTCAGCAATACGGCATGCCCCAGTTGATCCTCCAGCCATAAATCCAACAATTGAGTCAGCGTTAAGGGCACAGCGGGAACGCCTTGTGTCCAATACGTAAGTTTCCGCAAATACTCGCGGTTTTCATTAATCGTCCCATTAAAGTAAGAAGGCGTCAGATTCAGATTGACGCGATTCCACAGCCGTAAATGCTGCATGTGCCCTTCTAGCCTACAATAGGCGTCCGCTAGGGGATATACATATCTCGCGAAGGCCTGCATGTTCGGAGAATCCGCTTTATCTACCGGTGATAATCCTTTCGCCTGTCGGATAGCCTCTTGAAATAGCGGGATAAACCTCTGCGCTTCCTGCCACCACTTGGTCTCCACGGGAGATAAATAATCCCTCAGAAAATGCGCGTGGTCTTCCAACACTTCGAGCCAAAATAGATGCTCTTCCTTCACAGTTATTTGCTTCTCTTGCATCCTGCCAGCCCCTCCTCCGAACGCCTTTCTTTCATTCAAAATGTATGAAAGGAATTGGACCCATAGACCGCATTAGGATTGAGAAGGCGGTTAATTACTGCGGGTTCTTCGGTTTTTGACCCAGGAGACGATTGGATAGATGAAGAACAGACTCTCTACGAATAGGGCAAAAGTCGCCCAACTGCTATTGAAATATTCCGCCAGCTCTACGGGGTTCTTAGCTAAAATAAGTGAAAGCGAGACAACAATAGCCGCCAGCGAGAATGTAATTGGTTTGTAATTACTTAGCGACAAGGCTTGCGAGAATAGCAGCGTTCCTATCGTAAAAATAATACTTAGCTTAATGAAATAGCCCGTGAACCAGATCGAGACAATGAGCGCATCTGTGTTGCGTAGAAAGTCTCCTAAATGCAGGAATCCGGTAAGCTCAAGCGCAGGATACATTAAAGTAGCCCCAAGCTTAGGCCCGAAGAAAAACATCATCAACAGAAATTCTACAAGGAGGATGTAAGTGCCAGCCAAGGATCCTATCCAAATGATTTTGCGGTTTTTTTGCTTCGTATTTAGCTCCGGGACGATATACGAGAACATAATTAATTCACCATACCATGGGATAATCGCATACGTTTGAGCCCACAGTGCCTTCCAATCATGAATACGAGTAAACTCGTACCACATCGGTGTATCCATAGCCGTTAGAAAAAACAATGGTTTCAACACGAACAGCACGCCTATAAATAAAAAGCAGCCCTGTGCGAATCTGAACACAGTTGAAACACCGGATTGGGTCAAAGACGCAACGGCAACCATGACCAGCACAGCAACAGCGACGGGCGGGGTTTCCCGCAAATAAGTCGGTATGAAGAAGTCGGTAAATTCGCGCAAAATATAAGAGGCCAGATGCAGAAAAAAAAATGACATCAGAAACAGAATTCCTTTATGCAGATACTTGTTTATGAGGGTACCACCGTACTCACCGAGATAGTTCGAGGGCTGGCGCAGAGCAAACCGAAGGCTAAGGGTCGCAATCCCTGTGCCACAGATCGAGGCAAGTAATATGCATAATCCGCCGTCAAAGGAAGCCGCACCCGCAAGAGGACTGATGAGAAAGGCTATCGTGGTAGAAAATACGAACACAAAGGTCAAGGCACCCAACTGCAATCCTGTCACTGTTCCATGTTGCTTCACCCTTGCCGCCTCCCTGCATATGCCTATCCTTGAATAATGAAGTTTTGAATCGGCTCAAATAGCAATCGAATTGCCTGACTGGGATTTACCCACTCCGGCCAGAAGATACTGATGGTGCCAAAAACAAACGCGACACCGGTAACCGACAGAGCAAGTCTCCTTTCTTTCGGGCTTGCGGATTGACGTCGCAGCAACGACATTTGATAGAACAGGATACAAGCGATACCCATGGTTAAATATAACAAGGACTGTGATCTCCTTCCGAATTCAAAGTTTCGCTGAGCGGCTTACTCCCGTGCTTCGCAAGCCCACATGAACATGAATTTCCGGATCTGTATGTGTAAACATCATCTCGCGGGGACTTTCCCCCCATTCCTGCCACATCCCGGGGTATTTATATTTCACTAACTCGCTCCACTGAAATACATCGGCCTGATGAGATTGCGCTTTATCGGCAGCAGATTGAACCATTTGTTTAACACGATCATTCACTGCCGCCTCCACCAACTTAATATTTTCTGTGGAGCTTAAGTTCATATTGGATTCAATGGAAATGAGATCTGCTCTTGCCTGAATAGATACCTGAATCGCGACCCTGCTCCCGCTGCGATTCGCTCGCGTCCTATGCTTCACATCAATGAGCCTGGCACTGAAAACACCCTTTTTATCTGGGAGTTCCCCTGTAATGATCATTTCAGGAATCTGGTTCATCATGATTAAAATGCCCATCGCTTCATCATTCGTAAATCTACCTGTAACGGCGCCATTTTTCATGATGGCTGCGCCTCCAACCCCTGACCACTTCACATTCTTGGCTTCTGTCAGCAGTTTAAGGTCACGCAAAGTTAACTCCGGAATATAAGAGTCCCCTAAGTTATTCCATTGGGCATATAATAATTCTCGGATTCTGATTGGAGGCACTCGCTTGGTATGCGCTGATTCTCGCCAAATTTCAGTGGGGAAACGTTCAAACACAGATTCTAACTTCGCTAGATTCCTGGCGAGACCATTGAAATAAAACACATAGATCGGCAACCTGAAGTCCGTTGCACGAATCAAATGATCAAATAGAGGGGTCAACCCTGCACGTGCGAAACGATCACCAATCACGATGACTTGCATCTGTCCCCACGTAACCGATCTAGGTAACTCCGCCTGAATATGTTGGAGAGCCTCAGCGACATCCGAGCCTTTGCCCGAAATCGATACGAACGGTTTTTGATTAACACTATTCGAATTTAGTCCATTTGATATGCGATTTGGCAACATGAACAGCGTAGAAACTTCCGTCTGCCCATCTTCATTCAAATCAACAAGCATGGTCGATACGAAGGTGCGGTCGTTAAGCTCTTGTTTGGACCAGCATCCTGTTAATGCTGTTGGGACAGCCGTGATAAGCACTAGCATAACAACGACACGCTTTATATTTCGCAACATGGCAGCCCCTCCCTGATTGATCAAGGTCGTTTCTTGCTCATCCAACTCGTCCAAGGAAATCGGCCGGCGGCATCCCTCATTTGTTCAGACTTAAAAGGAATGAATGGAGATAGATAGGGAGTGCCATAAGACTCCAGGGATAACAAATGAATATAAATAAAAAAGACCCCAATCAATAATCCGAGAAGACCAAATATCGCCGAGATAAACAATAGCGCGAATCTCAGGATTCGAATCGTTAAGGTAAGTGAGAAATGCGGTACAACAAAGGAAGAAATCCCAGTGAGTGCAACAATAATGACCATTGGCGCACTCACGATGCCAGCCTGAACAGCTGCTTCCCCTATGACAATGGCTCCGACGATGGAGATCGTCTGGCCCATCGTTGTAGGGATACGCTGTCCCGCTTCTCTCATAACTTCAAACGTTATCTCCATAATTAATGCCTCCAAGATCGCTGGGAACGGTACAATATCCCTGCTTGCGGCCAAAGAGATCAGCATATTATAGGGAAGCATCTCTGGATGAAAGGTCGTAATGGCCACATAAGCAGATGGCAAAACTAGACTGACAACAAAAAAAATGTATCGCAGCAGACGGATCCAGCTACTGAAGAAATAGCGCTGATAATAATCCTCTGCCGACTGCATAAACGACAATAAGGTCGCGGGGGCGACCAAATTACTTGGCGTTCCGTCTGTCAGCAACGCCAAACGTCCTTCAAATAACGAAGAAACCACCACATCAGGTCTCTCTGTATTCAGCATTTTCGGAAATGGAGATATAAGACGATCGTCTAGTAACTCTTCCAGAAAGCTGCTGCCTGGAACATGGTCCGTTCGAATCTCCTGAAGTTTCGTTTTAAATTGCTGCACCATATCAGGGGCACAGCGACCATTCATATAGACCAGAAGAACAATGGTTCGTGATTCACTCCCGATAATAAATTGTTCAACGACAAGATTTTCGCTTTTGATACGCTGACGGATGAGTGACAAGTTCGTCCATACATCTTCTACGAAGGATTCCTTCGGACCTCGAATGGTCTTCTCATTCTCAGAAACACTAACTTCTCGCTTTGCTTTTTGAGGAAATGGGAACAGGACGCCCGCCGTCTCACCAGAAATACATAGTAAGACATACCCGTCAAACAAGCCTTTTAGCGCTTCTTCTGGCGTATGTGTAACGTTATACGTAGTCGGAAAAAACGTGTAGCTCTGAAATATACTTTGGAGACGCTCGTCATTACGTCCGGGGTATGGCTGCAGCAACTTACGCAGTACATGCGTTTGCAGCATCTCCAAATCAATCGCATCCATCATATAGTAAATTGTGCAGATGAAATCATCCTGCTCAATCCTTTGCGAGACCATATCTAAACGATCTAGCAGCCTCTCGCGGATCCATTGCGTCAAATCCATATACGGAGCTTCCTTTTTGGTAGTAGTTTCCTCCGACTCGGATGTAATTATGCATCCTATGTCAATTCAATTGGAAATTACTACATGTAGCAGTTTCACATATTGTCTGTGGATAACTTCTTACCGATCGGTGTCGGAAGTCCGTCCATGCTCGTCATATTTTTCTTCTGCCAATAGGCGTTCAACCCTTCGTCCCCTTGCTTCGCCGCCCAATTTTGCAACGTATTCCGCTCACCTTCATAGGTGTAAAAAGGAACGCTGAATCCGCAGGATGACTTCACCTCGTGAATGTCAACGACCATGATTTGCCGCACTCCTGGCAGCAATTCGAACTTCGGCGCCAACCGATCCCACTCGTCAGATCCAGACAGTATCACACGACCTTTGCCATACAGCCTGATAATCTGTGGCGGTCCCTCGATAGCCATGAACATGATGGTGATGCGGCCATTTTCCGCTAGATGTGCGCTGGTTTCATTCCCACTCCCTGTTAAATCCAGATAGGCCACTTGATTGGCAGATAGAATCCGCAACACATCGTGCCCCTTCGGCGAAATATTGACATGCCCATCCGCTGATAATGGTGCTGAGCCCACGAAGAAGATATGTTGCTTGGCGATAAATGCCTCATGCTCCGGTAACAGTGCCTCGAATGATTTTCCCATACCGCACTCTCCTCTTTCCATTTTCTTCTATTATGCGCGCGACTCCCTTATTTGTGAAATATGTATTTGATGAACTATTTATAGGATTCACCTATAATTGACGAGCTTTTAAGTTATTTTTCTATACCATGCATAGCTTTCAACGACCCGAGGGATACTAAGTTAGTTGAATTTTAGAGGAGGTGATTGTACCATGTCAACGAATGGAAGTAACGACGACGTAGTGAGCCATGCGATTAATGCTGCTGAGGCGAATGCCGAAGACAGCCAATCGAAACAGCAGGTAGAGGAATTGTCATCGATCCTGCAAAGTGCTACAACCGATGCTAGCGAGAACGAGGAAACCTCCTCATAGGAATAATCCCCTTCCGTTGCACTGCCTATTGGGCTAGTGTAATGCATATGCTGCATCCTAGCCTACATAAAAAAGGAGCTTTCCCCTCGTTGTGAAAACGATGAAGGGGAGAGCTCCTTTTTCTATACAATGTGAAATCGTTTCGAACCGTTAACCAATCGCCCAGTTTTTGAATATGGTGTAGCAAAAACGTAGGGATGATGAAACATGAGAGACACGAGAGACATGGACCAGGACTTGGAATTGGAACACCAACCCGTTAGTATACAAACCTATAAAGTGCTAAAGAGCAAATTAAATTTGTTGTACCCCGCTGTTATTCATATGAATGCCCCTTTGGTCCAGCATCAAATCAATACAACGATTGTCGATGCCGTCAACAAGCAGCTGCATGATCAGGGATTCCCACAGAACCCGGAAACCGATGTAACCGCATATTATGAAATCAAAACGAATGAACGTCGCGTGCTGAGTTTGTCGTTGCTGAACTATGCTTTCTCCGGCGGCGCCCATGGACTCACGATCCAGAATTCGTTAACTTTCAGCACGGAAACTGGCAAAAGCTACACACTCAAGGAATTGTTCAAACCCGGTAGTGATTACATGGCTAAGCTGAGTGCTATCATTGCAGCTGAGCTCAAACTGCGTGATATTCCTTTGTTGGTTGACTTTAAAAGCATTCGCCCAGATCAGGATTTCTATATCGCTGATAAATCACTCGTTGTTTATTTTCAAGTCTATGAGCTAGCCGCTTATGTGTATGGATTCCTCTACTTCCCGATTTCCGTCTATGCCCTGCAGGATATAATTGCAGAGGATGGCCCTCTCGGAAAAATGATGTACTAAAACAGGCTAAACGCAGACGATAATCTGTCGGCTGAAATTACCTTTGTTCACCGTGCAGCGCGAGTCGATGTGAAAATCAGCTTTGATCAAAAGCGGGTCCATCTGCTCGGTTGTTATAATGACCGCGCGCCGCGCTAATCGGCGGGCGGTTTGCAGCATGTCCAGCTTCTCATCCTCCGGCAGAACCGAGCAAAGATTGTACGGCATGTCCAGAATCAGCGCATCGTAGATGGGCTCTGGACTGCCATGCAGGGCTGTAGGATGCGGAACGAGCGTCCGCATGTCGGCGATCTGGACCACATCCGGCATGCCGAAGTGGTCCAGATTCACCCGCGCGCCGCGTACGGCCAGCGGGTTTATGTCGTAGCCCACGATGTCGATCCCCATCGACATCGCCTCCACCAGCACCGTGCCCATGCCGCAGCACGGGTCAATGACCCGCGTGCCCGCCACCTCGGGCACTGCGATGTTCACCACCGCCCGCGCGAGGCGCGTCCCCAGGGCGGTGGAGTAGTTCTGTGGCTTCTGCTGATGCTGAAGCCACACGGCTTCGCCGTAGCTGCCCTCGCCGAACAACCACCGGCCTCCCAGCTCCGTCACGGCGAAATATTGCTCTGGCCTGCGCATCTCGGCCTTGCCGCGCAGCCCCAGCCCCAGTTCGCGCTCGACATTTCGCTGGCGGTCATAGCTGACCGCCGTGTCCGTCTCCGCGAACACGACCTTGAACGTTGCCCCGCCCACGGTCAACGTCTGAAGTGCAGAGGCCAGCTCCGGCAAGCTGTCGGCCTCAAAGGCAACATCCATCCGCAGCTTCAGAAACGGGCTGCGGCTCGGCTCCACCCTGCGCGCGCTGATGGCGTAGCGCGCCTCAATCACAGCCTCTGCGCCTAGCAAGGTGCGCATCTCCAGCTGACATAACGCCTGTTCATCTTCATGACAGGCAAATACATAGACATATTTCCCGCTTTGTTCTAGACTCTTATGTTTCATATTTTTATGTTCCATAGTCTTATGTTCCTTACTCTTATCTTCCTGACTCTTATGTTCTATACTCATCTGCTCCATACCCTCACTCTTTCCTGAACACTTAAGCAAATTCCTGAATAACCTGCTTCACGAACGTATCCATCGTTTTACACAAAAACATATCTTTCCGATACACAATGCCCACTTCCTTCTGTGGTATGGGATCGATAATAGGGATTGCGCACAGCTTCTGCTCACGCATCTGATCGCCCATCCCCTCCACATAGGATTGAGGTAATATCGCTCCACACACATGGTTCTTCGCCATTTGCAGCAAAGATTCGAGCGTGGAGAGCTCCACAATTGGCTTCCAAGCAAGTCCGATCTGCGCACAGCAATCATCCATCATTTGCCGAACGTAGAACTTCTGCTGCAGCATCGCAATTGGAATCTCGGTCAACTCCGCCAACCTGATCTCCCTCACCTGCTCTTGGGCAAATGCATGCTGAGCCGACACCACAAGTTGAAGCTTCTCTTGGTATAACGGCATACATCGAAGCTGTTCGTCCTCCTCAGGCAAAAAGACAACACCCACATCCAACTCATTGCTCAGCAGCTTTTCTTTGGTCTCTTCCGTTGCCAACTCCATCACCGATAGCTCGATTTTGGGATAATTGGCATGAAACGTCATGATCGTCGCCGTCAGCAAATGATTCCCTGAACAGCCGATTCGCAATCGTCCGCGCTGCATGCCTTGGAGCTCATTCATTGCCATCTGCGCTTGCTCCAGCTCATGGAAGATATTCCGGCTATGCTTGCGTAAAATCTCGCCCGCCTCGGTCACATAAATCTTTTTGCCGATTCGCTGAAAAAGTGGAGAACCCACTCGATCCTCCAGCAATCGGATCTGTTGACTCAGTGTAGGCTGGCTAATACCCAGCTTCTCTGCTGCTTTGGTGAAGTGCAATTCCTCGCACACCGCCAAAAAATATACCAACAATCGATAATCCACCTGACGCCCCCCGATCATAGCTATTAACTATGATAGTAATTGATAAATCGCAATTGATCAATGATTGCGAATTTTCTATAGTTAAGGGTAAAAGATTGTGAGAACCCTCAATGGGAAAGGTGGCACAACGTATGTACGGAAGCATTCGCATCGAACAAAATGTAAAGGGCAAGCCCCTGCCGAATCTAGAGGAAAATTTGGGGTTTGGAAAACTTTTTACAAATCATATGTTTATCATGGATTACAAAGAAGGCCAAGGCTGGCATGATCCGCGCATCGTTCCCTACGGTCCGATCTCCCATGATCCCGCGGCGATGGTTTTCCACTATGGGCAAGCGGTTTTCGAAGGTATGAAGGCATTTCGCACCGAGAATGATGACGTTGTTTTATTTCGACCAGATCAAAATGCTAAACGTTTGAACCGCTCTAGTGAACGTCTCAGTATTCCACAAATAGATGAGGAATTCGTTGTTCGTGCCATTCAGGAGCTAGTTCGTGTTGATGCTGCTTGGGTGCCGAAGAAGAACGGCTCCTCCTTGTACATCCGCCCTTTCGTTATTGCAACGGAAGCGATTCTAGGTGTCCGCCCGTCTATGCAGTATTCCTTTATCATCATTATGTCGCCTGTTGATGCTTACTATGACGAGGGGCTGCAGCCAATTAACATCCTTGTGGAAAGCTATTATGCTCGATCCGTGCAAGGCGGGACAGGCAATGCCAAAGTAGCCGGCAATTACGCAGCTAGCTTGAAGGCACAAATGCTGGCCAAAGAGCATAACTGCGCTCAAGTGTTATGGCTCGACGCTATTGAGAAGAAATATTTAGAAGAAGTCGGCAGTATGAATGTCTTTTTCAAAATTAACGGTGAAGTCGTCACGCCTAGCCTAAGCGGCAGCATTCTCGAAGGAATCACGCGTGGAAGCATCATCCACCTGCTGAAGGAGTGGGGCATCCCCGTCTCTGAGCGAAAAATTTCAATCGATGACATCGTTAAGGCTCATGCAGATGGAACGTTGGAAGAAGCATTCGGCACCGGTACTGCTGCGGTTGTATCGCCAATTGGCAGCCTGCTATGGAACGGTACACCGATGGTCGTCAACCATGGAGAGATCGGCGAGCTTGTCGAGCGACTATATACAACGATCACCGGTATTCAAAGTGGGAAGCTGCCGGACACGTTCGGTTGGTTGTTAAAGGTTTAAAATCTATGTTGTCGCGAAATAACTGCGCACCAAATAACCGACGAGGTTTCTATTCGTCGGTTATTTGGTCATTGATTCTATTTAGGTAGCAAGATGTTTGAATAGAGGCAGGGTTGGGGGCTAGGCAAGTTAGTTGGCCTTCACCAGACTACCTCAAAAACTTCAACTACTTCAACTGTCTCCACCGCCGCGCTCCCCACTGGATAAATACAGTAGAATCTCATTTTCAACCGCTAAATATCAACTTTGATTGGATAAATCCACTCATATAGTTGAATTATGGCCCCAATAGCCCGATTTCGGGAATATCTGCTGTATAAATCCAATGAAACAGCCATTTCATCTCTCTAATTTAGAATTTCAGTGGATAAATCCAATGGGGGTTAGGTGTAGTTAATTCCGCTCGTTTTCAGCGAAACTGGCGGATATCTACGTATTTTCCATCAAGTCGTGATTTTTACCCGTAAACCGTGAAATTAGCTGTAGATTTTCCAGTTAAACGAGGAACTCAGCGGGCTCAGTTCCTTTAACCCACATATGGCACGGCTCCCGCCGGCTCTTCGTTCCTTTTTTTTGCTTCAAATAGCACTTTCACGTTCCCTTATCGGATACCTGCATCCCTCTACCAACTACTTCTCCACATGCACGTCATCGTCCTTCGCTTTCCCCTGCTCCTCCACTACGTGACCATCAATATCGATAATATCTTTGCTGCTCACAGCATCGTCTCCAAGGAAATCCCTCAGCTTGCTCTTCGCTTTCCGCCTAACCTCGTCATCGATGCTCTTCGACACAGCTGCCAAGGCCAAGCCTAGCGCACTTAGATCATCCACATATCCCACAATCGGCAGTAAATCAGGCATGAGATCTAACGGCAAGATGAGATACCCCAATGCACCATAAATTTGAACCTTTGCGCGCAGCGGTGTTTTCGGGCTATCCAATGCGTAAAAAAGCAGCAATCCGCTATAAATTACTTTACTGCCGGCTTTCTTAGCACCTTTTTTCAACTTGGACCAGAAGCCATCAATAGTGAAATACTTTTCATATTTGGACGCATTCATGTAGCGATCACTCCATTCATCAGCAATTACACTGTATATACCCCTATTTTACACTATCTCACGCATGAAGCTTAATTCTTATTGTTATGGCACTAATTGATTATAGATAATCGCATCTGGCAACAATGGTGAGAAATCCTCTACCCACGGCCATGCAAATATGCAGCCCGCGTTAGAGGAACTATTATCGCCAGTAGAAAAATGATTGCGGGAAACAAAACCTCATACTTTCTACGATGGCAAAAAAATTGGAGGCGTATGGTTGTGGCAGAAATTAAAGTTCTGGATAATGGTCCCCTACTTGTAACTGGCGTTACGTTAATGGATGGTGAAGGAGATCCCATGGAAACGAAAGAACAGATTTACCTGTGTCGTTGCGGACTTTCTTCTAACAAACCTTATTGTAACGGTGCTCATAAGGGACATTTTGAAAGCCAAGTTCGCGACTAACCTGATAGCACGCGTACGACCGTTCTAACATTCCACTGACAAAGGGCTGTCTCAAGTTGATACTTGAAGAATAGCCCTTTGTATATTTAGTGTATGGACGAGCGCCCGATCGAACCATTCTCTCGCTCATTGGTTATCATCAGCGTGGCACGCAGATCGTTCTGATCCGTGTACGCTTGCAACTCGAAAGGTACGCTGACAGAAGCAGGCAAAACGATGTACCAAACGACATAACCCTCGTCGGTCTTTACAATCTCGGCTTCATACTCCCTCGCCCCTGTTTCATCGCCCTTCACAACGATATGTGTGATAGACGTATCTCCAATTTCTCCAAATAACAGGAATGTCCCTCTGGGCTTTTCCAACCGAATAGGCATCATCATATAGGACAGAGCAGAATCCGATGAGGCATCCATCTTAGTGCCACCAATGGCATACCCACCACCGGAAGCCCACTTCCACCCCAGCCAAGATTTCCGTGCCATATCTACCTTTAAGTCTGTCCCGCCTTGAAATAGCCGCTGTTTACTGAATTGTAGAACGCCTTCGTGAACAGGCTTCTGATAAATGATCTTATATGTTTCCTCAATGGAAGAACCTCGAAATTGTCGGATTGCCTCCTCGGAGGTTCGTTCAAGTGGGATACGCAGCGTCTCTGTAAGCCCCATCGCCTTGGACAGCCGCCAATCCGCTATACCTCCCGGCTTTTCTATCACATAGATCGTGGAGTAGGCTAGGATAAGCACAACAAAGAGCATCCCTGTTACCAAAGCGTATCTAGGCATTCGCCGAACTACGTTTAGCATGTGCATTCTACCTCCATTCGATGATAATCGGGCGGCTTAAGCTTAACAGACCACTCGCTCATTTTACCATTCGTTGGAAGTTACTGTCACGATTTTATCCCCATCATAGGTTCAAGCAGCCTCAACTAACTTTTACCCAAGTCCATCTAAAGAAAGCCCTATACAACGCATAGCATATCCTGTATGGTGTTGAAATCGACAATTTACAGCATGAAATGAGGCCATCGTATGATTTCAGCCCTACGTAAACTTACTTCCATTCGGCTGCCGTTCTGGGTCATGTTTATGAATACCTTCAGTATGGCGGTCGGATTTTATATGATGATCCCCTTGCTTGCTTCTTATTTATTAAACGACATCCTGTTGACCGTCACCATGGTTGGTATCATCTCCGCGATCCGCAGCTTCAGCCAGCAAGGTCTTTCCGTCCTTTGCGGTACCTTGGCCGACAAGCTTGGCTATAAGCGGACGATTCTAATCGGTTTGCTCATCCGTACCTTTGGGTTCGGCATGTTCGGCTTTGTCGACAGTATCCCAGGCTTTGTCATCGCTTGCTTCTTCTCTGGTTTAGGCGGATCACTGTTCAACCCAGCTAGTTATGCGTATTATGCAGCACTATCGACTTCGAGCAATCGGATCACGATTTATTCCATTCGAGAAATGTTAAGTAATATGGGATTTGTCGTGGGTCCCGTTCTGGGTGCCTTACTCATGGGCTTTCATTTCAAATACGTTAGTTTGGCCGCTACCCTTATTTTCGCATTTTCCTTTTTCTTTAGTCTCTTCTTTTTGCCAGCTATCCAAAGTGAACAATCTCGCAAGGCATATACAGGCATCTGGTCTCAAATGCAAGCCGTATGGAGTAATCGCCCTTTCCGACGCTTCATGCTCTTCACGATGATCTCGTGGTCCCTGGTCACTCAGTTATACATTGCCGTTCCGTTTCGTGTCCATCAGCTCGCTTCAGATGAGAATATCGGACTCATTTACAGCTCTGGGGCCATCGTTATGGTCCTGCTGCAGGTTCCACTTTCTAAATTAGGCAACAGGAAGTTACAGCCTTTTGGCGTAATGTCATTAGGCACCTTACTGCTCGCTGGAGGCTTATTTACAATGGGAATGATGGGGTCCATGTGGGGGATTTATGCGGGGGTTATCGCCTTCATGATTGGACAGGTTTTTCTACAGCCGATGATGAATACCATGGTTTCCGATTATGCCGGGGATGAGCAGATTGCTAGCTATTTCGGTTTTAACAGCTTTGCGCTTTCCATCGGGGCTATTATCGGAAACGTAGGCGGTGGCTATTTGTATGATCTAGGAAATGTGCTTGGCTGGCAAGGCCTCCCTTGGGTGTGTTTCTTGGTGTTTGGGCTAATGAATATTCGTTTTATGCTCAAAGAGCAAAGGTCGATGAGCTCACGAAGCTCCGTTCGCAGAGCCGTCTGAAGCATCTGTCGTTACACTTGTACCGCCTGTTAGTCGTTCTCGCGTATCGGTCTCCCGACCTCCAAGACGCTTCAGCAACGTTGCCCGCCAACTCACCGACAGCTTATCGACTTCAAGCAGCTCTCGTATGCCTGCAATATGATCTTTCTCCTGATGCATGATCCGGTTGGCGTAAGCCACGGTGATCGCTTTGGGATGAGCAAAGATTCGATTCAATCCATCAGATTTGTCTACAAATCCTTCACGCAGTACGCGGAAATAGAAGCCGGTATACCCGGTTTCTTGCACGATCAGCGGCATATTAGGCCTGTCGTACTTGACCGATAATTTGAAGCAAGGCTGGCGAGGTTGGCTCACTTCAACGATCGCTTCCATCACCGCATCACTGACGAAATTCTCGGACGCGATCAGCTCAATTTTATCGTGTTGCCGATTCGCCTCTTGCTTGATCGCTGATGCGGTCATTGGGTCTTGTTCAAGCAAATGCTCCATGCTATGATCCTCCCTCGAGAATGTTTCACTTACCATCTCTTTTTGGGTTCAGTATAGATTGAGGCAAATGATTGCACAATACAACATTTATACTTATAACGATAGGTTTTTCCTATCATTCGCACGAAAATTTGACTGCCTAATGTCCAAGGAAATAGAGATTCCTCGCACGGCAGCCTAGATTGGTGATATTCTAATTAATTCGCTAGCTCTTTGTTATCTGGTAAGTTACGGCCACAACGGTATTACAATAGCCTTTGGAGTCGATTAGTTTGAGGTTCATCGACTCCTCGATCCCTTCCAAAAGCCGTGTACCAGATCCAGCTACAACCGGACAAATGTTAAGGTTAAGCTCATCCAGCAATCCCTCACTCCCCTTGGAACGAAGCCACAACTTCCTCGATATAGATATCCTGCTCTCCGACATAATAGTTCGCAACATCGTCCTTCAATTCCTGAACGACAGGATTGCTGATGAACGACTCTAAGGCTTCTTTCGTTTCAAAATACAAGCTGAATATGAACGAATACCTCGGAGTCGTTCCATCTGCTGAGGATAGGACCTTTTTGACCTCATACTTGGTGGCCCCCATTTCAAGCACTGTCTTCTTGGATAACAAAGCAACATGTGTATTCAAATAATAAGCTTCATCGAAAGGGATACCTTGTTTGTAGTGAAACGTTAGGACTAGCATGCAATCATCTCCTTATATAGATATACAATCATCATAAACGATGACATTAGTGGTAGTGTCAAATTGCAAATGCCTATTGCACTCTATATCACGTGGTGATATACTCATGCCATGATATATCACAAAGTGATACAACGAAGGGCGATACAACATAACCTGATATAAGAAGAAGGAGACTTTATGGATAGTGAGAAGCTCTACCGTCAGTACTTGCCGATGTCTGAAACGGCTTATTACATTTTGCTTTCCCTGACTACAACTCGGCATGGTTATGGCATTATTCAGTGGGTGGAGGAGCTCACACAAGGTCGAATTCACCTCGGTCCTGGCACGATTTATGGCAGCTTATCTCGGATGGAGAAGGATCGTTTGATTCAAGCTGTAGCTGAGGAAGAGCGTCGTAAGCTGTACCGCATCACCCCTTCTGGTAAAGAACTGCTCAAGCTGGAGATCGCCAGAATTACAGAGCTTTACGAAAATGCGAAGAAAGTCGAGGGATCTTTATATGAATGAGACCAAAAAGGTGTTTAAATGGTGGGACAGTTCACAATCGGAGACAATTACAGCATGGTTGGAGGATATGGAGGCGCAAGGCTGGCATTTACAACGTGTAAATTGGAATGGCCTGCGTTTTCACTTTGAGAAAGGTGCTCCTCGCAAAATGAGCTACTGTGTAGATTACCAAATGAAGGTGGATCCCAACTACGCTAGCATTTTTGAAGACACAGGTTGGGATAAAATTTACAGCGGCGCAGGCTGGTATATCTGGAGACAAACGTATCAGCATACAAAGCCTGAAATTTTCACTGACATCGATTCCATGATCGAACGGAATAAACGACTCATTGGTGTATTTACGGCGGTTACTGCCGCACAAATCCCAGTTTTCATGATAAACATAAAAAATACGTTCTTTTATCCCTTGCTGATCCTCTATGTACCAGTTCTTGTCTTACTAGTTATTAGTCTATACCGTTTAGTCGCAGCCAATAAAAAACTACAAGCCAAAAAGGACATTCTTTGAACCGCTAGCCGGCTAGCTGAATGTCCTCTATTCACTCTTCGCGATCCATTACCCAATAGCCCCGTGCTCTCGCAACAAGCCAATTACTGCAGTATGACCCTGCTCTTTGGCTAGATCGATCGCATAGACGCCATCCTCTGATTTGGCATTCACATCCGCACCCTGGTTAATCAAAAGCTCAATGATCTGCGTACTATCCTTATGAAAGGCGGCCACATGCAGACTTGTATGCCCATTGCTATCCATAATCGTCGGCTTCGCACGGTGAGCGAGCAGCAATTGTATGACCTCTAAGCTCCGCTCACCGGCAATAGCTGCGTGCAGTGCCGTATTCGACGGAATGTAACTAACTTTAGAATGCGATAAGGCATTCACATCAGCGCCATTTTCCAAAAGCAGCCGAACCACTTCGCTCTGACCGAAATGCGCTGCAAATCCCAGAAGGGTAAGGCCATCGCTGTTCTCAGCATTGGCAAGCGAAAGATCCGTGTCCAGCAAATCCTTGACTCGGTTTACATCGCCTGTGCGTGCTGCTGTAAATACATCGTTAATCATGTAAGGGGGCCTCCTCTAATTTATTCGCTATTTCAATTCGGCAAATATCTAGATATTCCCTTTTTCCTGTTTAAATAAATCGTGACACCCCCGAATGCGAGAAAGACCCACAGCAGTTTCGCTGTAGGTCTTTTACTCAAGATCTACTTCGTTCGTTCATGAACGAAAACTATAGCTTGAACTTACCGACGGCTTGCTGCAGTCTCAGTGACATACTGTTCAAGTCGTTCGCGAATGCAGCAACTTCTTGCAGTGCTGCAAGCTGTTCCTCCGCGCTCCCTGCTACATTCTGAGCAGCGAAGGACGATTGCTGTGCAATGGTAGACGATTCGATCACCGAGGCCGTCACCTGTTCGGATCCTGCCGACATCTCTTCAGCCACTGCCGAAACATCACGGATCTGATCCGCCACTTGATCGATGGCCTGCAGGATCAATTGAAACGCCTCACCAGCCTCATGTACGACGACGATACCCGTGTGAACTTCTTTGGTTCCCTCACTCATCGCCTCGACAGCTAGCTGAGTACCCTGCTGGATTTGTTCAATCAGCCCGATAATTTGATTAGCAGAGCTGCCTGATTGTTCGGCTAGCTTCCTTACCTCTCCGGCAACGACGGCAAAACCCCGACCATGTTCCCCAGCACGAGCCGCTTCAATAGCTGCATTGAGTGCCAGCAGATTCGTCTGCGTGGCGATACTGGAGATCACACTTACAATGCTGCCGATTTCTATGGATTGCTTGTCAAGCATCTGCACCATGGAGGCTGTACGATCGACTGTCGCCCGTATGGATTCCATCTGCCGAATAACTTGTTGTAAAGATACGTTGCCATGCCTTGCTTTCTCGGACGCCTCCATGGAAACCTCTGACACAGAAGAAGACGTTTCTGCAATCCTTTGTATGCCTATCGACATTTCCTCCATGGCTCGAGCGCTTTCATTGGAAGTTAAACCCTGAGCCTCAGCCCCTCGCGCTACGGCCTGGATGGAAGTCGCAATCTCGTTCGAAGCCGCCGAGGTTTCTTCAGCGCTTGCCGAAAGCTGCTTCGAGGAAACGGCTACAGCCTGTGAGCTTGCGTTCACTTCTCTAATCAACTCTTGCAGATTAAGAATCATTCGACTGAAGCTATCGGTTAATTTCCCTACTTCATCCTTACTCCGACTCGTAATCGTGCGCGTTAAATCTCCCCCAGCAATACTTTGTGCTACATTCATCAACACATTAATAGGTCCAATGATGATTCTGCTAAGTAACAATGCTATGCCTATGCCAAGTAAAACATCGATAATACAGGATATTATGAGTGTAAAATTGACGGAATGAATTTCCTCAATTAAATGATCTGTTGACTCCTTAGATTCTTGATTGAAGCTGTTAATGTATTGATCTGCCACGGTATAGATCGTTTGTTTGAATTGGTCGGTCTGATCGTCTGCCTTCTTATTTTCATCGCGAAGCTGCGCAGCCGTTAGTTTACTGTCTTTTTTATTAATGTCCTTGACCACATCAAATGATTTGATAAAACCCTCGCTGGCGGTTCGTAAACTTGCAGCCAACTCTACTTCCTTCGGGCTGTCCGATCTTAGCGCAATGAACTCGAGGTATTCTCTGAATTTCACTTCGTTTTCCTTGTATGCTTTAGCAGCTTCATCACTTTGATTGATAATGACATCCGCTTGATTACTGTACAAGATACCTACATAATTCTTAAGCTCGTAAGCAGCCTTAACCTCCGCATTGCGTTCCGTTTCCTGATCCAACGCACTTTGGACTTGAGACAGTTTAAAGTAATTGTTCCCTGCAGCAATTGTAAATAATAAAATAACTAAAAGCATGCCAGATAGTAGTTTCGTTTTTAAAGACCAATTTCTAATCATAAAAGACCCCTTCTTTCTATTTTGAATTCTAGCCGCTACCTACGTGCATCGTTTCATTGCCATTGAATTCAAGAAAGTCTTTTTCTCATCTAAGTAGTCATCTAAGAGGTCAACAATCGACAAATTTTGCGGGCTATTTTATATATATCGACAAATACGATTGAAAAAATAAGGTACTATGTTACATTCCATAACATGCCAAAAAAAGCTACCCCCGGAAGAGTAGCCCCATGATTGCAAACAAACCAAATACCGATAACATCGCACCAGAGACGCGATTAATCCACAGGAACGCCGCTCCTTTGAGCCGCTCCCGCAACAATCCAACCAACAAACTGAGCAGCAGCCACCATAATGCTGAGCCTGCAAACACGCCGACCACCAAGGCAATCGCTGGCGTGAAGCCTGCATCCGCGCTATCGCCCAGCCCCAGCCCCGCAAACGCACCGACGAACGACATGATCGTCATCGGATTCGTAATGGTGAGCAGCAGGGTCGACGCATACGATTTGAACAGCGTGTCCCCTGTTGCTTTGGCGGCATCAACCGCAGGCTTGGAGCGAAAGGTTTGCACGCCCAGATAGATAAGGAAAAGACCGCCAACCAACTGCAGGATCACCTTTTGATCTAACAAAAAGGTAGTAATCAACGTCAAACCGAACCCTGCGATGAAGCCATAGATGGCATCTGCCGTAGCAGCGCCTAGTCCAGACAGAAAGCCATGCAAGCGGCCAAGCGTCAAGGTCCTGCGCATACATAGGATCCCAATAGGGCCAACTGGCGCCGCGATGGAAAAGCCTAATAGCAGGCCCTTAAGTAAGGGAATCAGCCACACGTTTAGAACACCTGCTCACCGTCATACGTAGCGATTTTCTTGTATAGATCCGGACGACGATCGCGGAAAATCCCCCATTCGATACGCTGAATCTCCAACTGATCCAAGTCGAACTCGGCAACGAGAACCGTTTCCTCGTCACGACCAGCTTCCTCAATCAGATTGCCCTGCGGGCCTGCAATGAAAGACGAACCATAGAAGTTGATGCTGGAATCCTCATCTTCTTCCTTCCCGATACGGTTCGATGCGATTACCGGCATCAAGTTGCACGCCGCGTGACCGCGCATGCACATTTGCCAGTGATCCTTCGAATCTATGGAACCATCCTGCGGCTCCGATCCGATCGCTGTCGGGTAGAACAACAGTTCCGCCCCCATCAGCGCCATTACGCGAGCAGCTTCTGGGTACCACTGGTCCCAACAAACGCCGACGCCTATTTTGGCATAGCGGGTTTTCCAGACCTTGAACCCCGTATCTCCCGGGTTAAAATAAAACTTCTCCTCATACCCTGGACCGTCAGGAATGTGGCTTTTGCGGTACGTGCCGAGCACAGAACCATCGGCATCGATGACGGCAAGCGAGTTGTAGCGAGCGTAGTTCTTTTTCTCGTAGAAGCTGATTGGCAATACGACGGCCAGCTCCTTCGCAATCTCACGGAAGTGATTGATCGCTTTGTTCGTCTCCAGCTCCGTCGCGTAGCGGTAGTAGTCGGACTTTTCTTTTTGGCAGAAATACGGTGTTTCAAACAACTCTTGAATCAAAATCACTTGCGCACCCTTCGCCGCGGCCTCACGCACCAATTTCTCTGCTTTAGCGATGTTTTCTTCTATATTATCGGAACAGCTCATTTGTGTAGCTGCTACAGTCACTTTTCTCACGTGAAATCACCCTTTCTTACTGGCTGGCATTTGCTGCGTCGTGCAGTGAACATTGCCGCCTTCTTTGATAATGGACATGCCGTTAATTGTACGGATTCGACGTTCTGGGAATGTCGCTTGAAGCACTTCAATCGCTTTGCGATCTGTCTCTTCAGCCGTCCCGCCAAACACAGGCAAAATAATGCCGCCGTTCACGAAATAGAAATTCAAATAGCTAAGCGTCAAGCGCTGCTCTTCGAAGAATGTAAGCGGAGGTTGCTCGATCTGAATAATCTCGAAAGAGCGGCCTTTCGCATCTGTCGCGCTGCGGAGAATTTCCAAATTCTCCTGCGTAATCGCATAGTTGGCATCCGAAGGATCGTTGCAAACTTGCAGAATGATTTTGCCTGGAGCCGCGAAGCAAGCAATATTATCCACGTGACCGTCCGTCTCGTCTCCGTCTAGACCTTTATTCAACCAGATAATTTTCTCCACGTTCACGAAATTGCGGACATGCTCCTCAATCTCCTCGCGGCTCAGATCCGGGTTGCGATTCGTGTTCAGTAGACATTCTTCTGTGGTCAAAAGCGTACCTTCCCCATCCACGTGGATGGAACCACCCTCCATGACGAGCGGAGCGTCAAAACGTTTCACACCATGATGCTCTGCGATTTGTGGAGCTACGTTATCATCAAGATCCCAAGGCGCATACTTGCCGCCCCATGCGTTGAATTTCCAGTTAACTGCGGCGATTTCTTGCTGCTCGTTCAACACGAAGGTTGGACCGTTGTCGCGGAACCAAGCGTCATTATGCTGGATCTCAAGGAAATCCACATTAGATTCGGTGAACATCGCTTTCACTTGCTCTGCATCGGAAGGGTTAACAATCACGGTTACAGGCTCAAATTCAGCAATCGCCTTAGCCAAATCCGCATACCCTTGGGATACGACCGCGTGATCCTCTGGGTAAACCATCGACGCTTGAACCGGCCATGAAATAAAAGTCCGCTCGTGCTCTGTCCATTCTGCTGGCATGCTATAGTTTACATCTTTAGGTTTCGTCATGATTCGTCATCTCACTTTATCTCAATTTAGTTAATCATCGCATAGGAAAATTCAAATAAAAACATCGTCTCCCATCATAACTCAAAAGACGCCAAGGCTCAATGTAAATAGGTAGTACCGTGACCAAATCTTTGTCGAAAGGAACTACCTATACGGCTTACTGCCGTTTCCCCATTACCTACCAGCATATTTGAAGTGCTTTTAATACAAATTAGAAGAGGATTTCACAGACTGCATACCCGAAAGGATGGATCACTTTGGCAACTGTTCTGCATATTACTGCACATCCTCATGATCATCAAACGTCTTACAGTATGGCCGTAGGTAAAGCTTTCATCGATGCCTACCGAGAAGCGAACCCCAATGACGAAGTGATTCCTATTGATTTGTATCGTGTCCAAGTGCCGCATATTGATGCGGACGTGTTCAGCGGCTGGGGTAAGCTGCGCAGTGGACAGGACTTCTCCTCCTTATCTAGCGATGAGAGCGCCAAGGTAGGACGAATCAGTGAACTCACCGAGCAGTTCATTGCCGCAGACAAATACGTATTCGTTACGCCGATGTGGAATTTCTCATTCCCTCCTGTGATGAAAGCTTATCTGGATGCTCTTTGCGTAGCTGGCAAAACGTTCAAATACACCGAAGCTGGGCCTGTTGGCTTACTTCCTGGCAAAAAGGCACTCCACATTCAAGCGCGCGGCGGCGTGTATTCCGAAGGGCCAGCGGCCGGCATGGAATCGGGTCATCGGTATATCAGCATTATTATGGGCTTTTTCGGTATAACCGACACGCAAGGGCTGTTCGTAGAGGGGCATAACCAATTCCCTGATAAAGCGGAGCAGATCAAGGCGGATGCAATTAGTAAGGCGAAAGAATTGGCTCATACGTTTTAATAGGGAGCTGTCCTCCAAGATGAATGGATCTTGGGGGACAGTTTTTATTGCCGGTAGAGCAGATGACTTCTTTATTAGCTGGAGTTAGGCTGTTTAACGGACACAGAAGACGCTAATTGGTTCAAAAGTGCCCCTTAACATGGCTAACGGACATGAGTGTCGCTATTTGCTTTAATTGCACATGCTAATCACACAAAATGATCAAATAACGTCGCTAGCGTCCGTTACGTTGAAGAATGGCTTCTTTTCTGCGGAATAAGGTCTCTAGTGTCCGTTAGATAGTGGAGATAAGTGGTGGATAGGTGCGAGAGAGGTGGGATAGGTAGGATAGGTAGGATAGGGGGAGATAGGTGGTGGATAGAAAATTAGAATCCACAAGCAAGACAAGCAGGCAAGTAGCACTCTCCCCCTCAACACTGCAAATAAGCCTCCAACGCCACTCACGTGGATATTTGGAGGCTCTCTCATCTTTACAGTTTGAATTAGGATCTAGCTGGCGTAACACTAGTGTCCCCTTTTCCTACGAGATAGGGATGCGTTAAATATAAACCGCCTACATACAGCAACACCGCTATGTAAACAGGCAATAAATGTACAAAGTCCGTGTAGCCAATATGTGCGTGAACCAAAAGACCGGCTGCAAAGCCGGGCAGCCCACCCCAGAGGAATGTCCACCATAACCAGCCTTCACCTTGATTGACACCCCAAAGCGCCGAAGCAGTTATGGCTACTGCCAAGGAAAACAATGCACCGCCAAAGCCCGCACGATCATGTGCAATAAGCGGAATAATGGCCTCACTCCAAGCAGACAATTGTGAAGAAGTTACGCCTAAATAGGCCAAATCGCTTGGGACGAATACCTCCGTAATGCCGACAAAGGATATTGTAAGTCCTCCGACTCCCAGACCAAAACCAAGTATCACGAAGCAGCACTGCCCCCACTGCGCTCTTAGCCAAACCCGATCATTTCGTAGGCCTGGCGGTTTGCGAGACGGATGATCCTTCAACCCACGCAGCGTCAGCAGCAACATAGGCAGCAAAACTACCGCTACAGCTGCATGCAGTGGATCAAAATAACCATAACCCAGATAAAGAAAGAAACTGCTAAAGCCGACAACGCAAGAGGATATGACGGCCGTTCGCGCCCAATGCAGCCCGTAACGTAAACCGTGATGAGCTAGCTGATAATAGAAAATGCCAATGGAGATCATCGTACCTGCTAAGGTAATGCGATCATGAGACATGAAGTGTAATAAATGTGTATTGAAACGGATAATTTCACTGCGTGTTTTGCCCAAAAAGTCCTCATCATAAGGCAACAGCACCGTTGTCGCTGCGATAAACCACGCGAGCACACCACCGATGATCATCCCCAATCCCAGCAGGCTCATCCATCCCCAATTCGCCCAGAAGGAAGGGGTGGATGGAAAGGCTGGTGAAGGCGGAAAGGAAGAGATCTCGCCATGGTGGGGAGCCGTCGAAGGATCGAAAGACGTAACGACAGACGCTCTGGAATTGGAGGCCTGCTCGTAAGTAGGAACAATGACTCCGTTCCATGAAGCCTCAGCGTCTGCCGACGTCGCAGGAGCTGTGATGCGATCATACAGGATCGCTTCGTTGATCCGCTTCGGCAGCCCTGGCCCCGCGAAGACGAGCCCGCTGTGCAGCATCACGCTAGTCGCTCCTGCGGCCAGCAGCGCGCACGCGTCCTCCGGCTGATGCACGCCGCCGGCCGCGACTATCGCGCTGCGCTCGCCTAGCGACTCGCGCAGCAAACGGACCTTGCTCAGCTGCGCGCTGAGCAACGAAGCGCCGCCGCCGACGCGCTCGCGGCGAGTGCCCGGCTCCCGCTGCGCGTCGCCGAGGACGACACCGCTGAAGCTGCGCGCGGTGTCCAAGATCGCCCGCAGCTCCCCCACCGGGAGCTCCTGCGGCACATACACAAGCAGCGGCTTCCCCGGTGCCGCTGCCTCCGCAAGCTGGCGCACATCCGCGAGGTACGCCAAAGCCTCATCTAATGGCCAGCCTTCGGCAAGGCCATCGAGGGTGAAACCCGCCGCGTACGGCGCCAGCGTGAGGAGCAGCTCCCGCTGCTCTTCGATCGCTTCGCGCGGCGAACTTCCCGGCATCGGCCGCAGCCGCACGAAGTGCGGCAGTCGATGCCCCGTGCCCTTGCGCAGGCGCGCAGCGATCGCGTCCGCGCCGTCGTTCTCGTAGCCATCGGGGTACACGATGGCTTCCTCATCCGCCATGCGAGTAATCGATGCATGGCTTTCAACAGCTCGGACCGTCACAGGTCCGAGCTCGATGAACCCGAGCCCGAACTGGGCGAGGGCTTTGTGCGCCGTGCCGTGCGGGTCAAGACTGCCGCTAAGGCCGACGGGGCAAGCAATCGGCACGCCTGCCAGCTCGCTCGCCAGCAGCGGCGACATTTCCATGTGACCCATCGTGCGGATCACGAAGGTCCCACCAGGAATGCGACTTAGCCCACCAATCGCATGCAGGGTAAGCTCTCTTGCCCTCCGCCCGCTAAACCGGAAAAGGAGCGGTTTAAATAACGTATGATACGACCAATCGGGCATAGGCCGCCTCCTCTTTTGGATGATAGTTCCAGTATACCGTGTATCCTTGCCTCTGCCCATAGACACACTTTGTTGCGATTCCATGTGATTCTAATCACAGGGGTTCCCTCCACTTATTCGCTATACTGAAGGCATCAAGTCATTCTACTGGAAATGAGATGATCCGACATGCTAAGCGAACAAACCATCCGAATCATTAAATCCACCGTGCCTGTATTAGAAGTTCATGGTGTTGCGATAACCAAACGTTTCTACGACAAGCTGTTCACATCTCACCCTGAGCTTTTACATCTATTCAATCACGCTAATCAAAAGCAAGGCCGACAGCAGACAGCTCTAGCGAATGCCGTTTATGCGGCAGCGAAGCATATCGATCGATTGGAAATGATCCTGCCAGCTGTTAAACAAATTGCTCATAAACATCGCAGTCTTGGCGTCAAACCCGAACAATATCCCATCGTTGGGGAGCACTTACTAGGAGCGATTAAAGATGTACTCGGCGATGCCGCGACAGATGACATCCTCGGAGCTTGGGCTGAAGCATATGGGGTCATTGCCAGTGCATTCATTGGCATTGAGTCGGATATGTATACCAATTCCGCTCTGCAACCTGGGGGATGGTCCGATTTCAGACCCTTTGTCATCGCCCGCAAAGACAGAGAAAGCGACGTCATTACCTCCTTTTACCTAACGCCGCAGGATCAAGGTCTGATTGCAGCATTCGAAGCTGGACAGTATGTCAGTGTTCGTGTCCAAATACCCGGCGATGCCTACACACATATTCGGCAATATAGCCTCTCTCATACCTCCGGGCAGCCGTTCTATCGAATCTCGGTTAAACGCGAAGACACCAATTCAGCTGTTCCTGCGGGCAAAGTTTCCGTCTTTTTGCACAATCAGGTTCAAGAGGGAGATGTTCTATGGCTCTCTGCGCCAGCAGGTGACTTTACATTAGATCAAACGGATACACGACCTGTTACGCTTCTCAGCGGCGGTGTCGGACTCACCCCTATGGTGAGTATGCTGCATTCACTCGTCACCACGCAGCCGAATCGAAAGGTTACTTTTATCCATGCTGCCCAAAATGGGGGGCATCACGCGCTTCGCAAAGAGATCGAACAGCTGGCTGAAGAGCATCCTCAAGTCACACTTGCTTGGTGTTACGCGCAACCGACAGCTGCCGATACCCGTGAACAGTCTTATCACAAAGAGGGCTATGTAGATCTCCCATGGATCCAAAGCCTTGTTCCGTCAGTGGATGGCAGCTTTTACTTCTGTGGACCCCTGCCGTTCATGAAAGCCGTGAACCAGTCACTTATCACTTGGGGTGTCCCAGAAGCAGATCGTCATTACGAATTCTTCGGACCTTCCGGTGCTCTTAGTTAACAACAAAAAAGGGAGAAGAGCTTAATCGCTCTTTCTCCCCTTTTCGCGTAACAGCCGATTCACCGTTTCTCGGCGAAGTCCAATGAACTGCCCTATTTCCTCTTGGGTAAGCACGTCGGTCAGCTTCAAAGTACCAATATATGTTTGAAACCATGCCTCCATTTTCAACAATTTAGCCGCTGGAGCAACTGCCGTTAGCTGATCAATCCGCTGCTGCATCATGCGCAGCTTCTCCTGTAATTGACGCGCGATCGTGCGAAAGTGGTCTGGGTTGCGTTCCAAGTCCTCATACCAGGGCTCCGCAGGCAGCACTTCAACCTCACTTGTCACGAGTGCTATCGCCGTTGCATAGTAGGCACTTGGACTAATGAGCGAATGATGCGGAATTGTCTCACCAGGTACAATGATATTCACAAGTGTCGTATTACCATCTTCATGGGAACGGACAATTTTCAACAGTCCCGAATGCAGCTTGAATAGTGAACCCCTCTCGCCTTGGCGGAACAGGATTTCCCCTTTATGCAATTTCATCTTCGTATCCCCTTTAACGAGAAAAAGCGACAGCACGCTTGGGGCTGATCGCTTTTATGGATATCTTGAACGACTATACTTCCTTTTTCAAAGACTCAAAAGGAGTCCGAATTTGCAGACGTGCCTGTGTTACTTTGCCCGATAAGCTCACGTACCAATTCAACTGCTCGACCTTGCCAATCAGCCAAATGGATACCAGTAAACCTGTAAGCGACACGAGAACCGCAATCGGCAATGCCCACATGGAGACCGGATGAGCGAAATAAGGGATGAATGAAACCGCTAAGATTGGCGCCGCATTCCATTTGAAAAATTGAATTAACGTAATCGTCACAAGGGCTGTTAGGAAAAAGGAAACGGCTCCCGTGCTAATGGTATAAAAAATACTGCCCATCGTTACCGCAATAATGGCTCCGATAATAATGCGACGTATTTCTCTTATGTTATCTACACGATGCATGAATAGAAAACTAAATGCGCCCAGCGTTGGGTAGAAAACCATCTTCATCGATGGAAAGTGATAGGATGCCCAATAAGCTCCCATCAGATAACAGCAAATGATAAGTGAACGTAGAAACATCGTTGGTTCCCGTCCTTTTCTATATGGGATTCATGAGGCCGTTCATGTTCTAAATCAGACCTTTCCCATTTTACAAAATAGACAGAGATTCAGTCAATAACTTTACAAGCCATGTTATGTCATTTTTCCCTTATTTTTAACTTGATTAATTCCGTTCAACCGACACCGTTGTCGAAGCAAAAAACTTCGTCACCGCAAAAGACGCCGCCCCAAGCACAGTAGACCGATCACGAAGCTCCGAAAATTCCACCTTCAACTGCTTGCGCGGATGCGGTAATGATCGCTTCTCTAGCAGCTCCAAAAGCGGCTTCATCAGCCACTTCTCGCCACCGGCCAACCGGCCTCCGAGAATGATAAATTCCGGATTATACCCATTAATGATATTCACAACACCGACCCCGAGGTAGTAGCCCAGCCGTTCAAAAAGCTTGATGACCCCTACGTCGCCGCTTTCGGCTTTGCTAAGCAGACTTTTTAGGTCGACTTCACGCCCTAGCTCTCTCCCTGCTTGCTCCAATAAGGCATGCTCCGATGCGTATAGCTCCCAACAGCCTAAGCTGCCGCAGCGGCACTTCGGACCATCATGCTGAATTGAGATGTGGCCGATCTCGCCGGAGAATCCCGTCGCCCCGCGATACAGCTCGTTTTTGATAATAATGCCCGCACCAATCCCCATACCGATAGATACATAGATGAGATTTGCAGTATCTTTCCCTGCACCGAACTGTTTCTCGCCTACTGCCCCAGCGTTCGCTTCATTATCAATCACAACAGGAAGTCCGAATTCGGCTTCTAACTGGCTCTGCAGGGGCACATTCTCCCAGCCCAAATTCGGGGCAAACAACAAATTCCCTTCCTCATCAACGATGCCTGGCACACCAAGACCAATGCCAATCACACCATAAACGCTCTCTGGTGCTGTTTCAATCAGTTCACGGATCGTCGTTTTGAGTAGATGTGTTACCTGCTCGACAGATTCATTGTGGTGCTGGATGCGGTTTTCCCGAATCACTTTACCTGTTAAGTCGGTGAGAACAGCCAACATATCATGCACACCAAGATCAACGCCAATCGCATATCCTGCCATGCCATTAAAAAGCAGCATCATCGGCTTGCGCCCACCGCTCGATTCTCCGGCGCCGATCTCCTGGACAAGGGAGCTTTCGATGAGCTCATTCACAAGACTAGATACCGTCGCTTTCGTCAGCCCTGTAATCTCAGCGATTTTAGCGCGTGAGATCGGTGAATCCGTGCGGATGTGATGCAAGACGATCGTTTTATTTATCTTTTTCACGAGGTTTAAGTCGCCTGTTTGTTTCATAATTATCCCCCATACCGTTCCAAATGCTGCGAGTCTTCGCTATGGAAATGATTCTAACATAGAAGACTTTTTCGCGCACTAACTAAGTTTGTTTAATGAATTTACAAACTTTCGGAATGATGCTATGATGACTTCATAAGCACTTATCATTCATTTATACGGAGGCTGAATTCATGAGCTACTTTGACAACATTCAACCAGTTAATTACGAGGGCCCGACATCTACGAACCCACTTTCCTTTAAATTTTACAACCCAGATCAAGTTATTCTAGGCAAAACAATGCGTGAGCATATGCGTTTCGCAGTTGCTTACTGGCACTCTTTCTCTGCTAATGGTTCGGACCCATTCGGTGCGGGTACTAACATCCGTGCTTGGGACAAATACGACGGTTTAGAGCTGGCGAAAGCTCGCGTTGACGCTTGCTTCGAGCTTCTAAACATTCTAGGTGTCGACTACTTCGCATTCCATGATCGCGATATCGCGCCAGAAGGCAACACCCTGCAAGAAACTAATGCTAACCTCGACGAAATCGTTGGTTTGATCAAAGATAAAATGGCTTCCACAGGCAAAAAGCTTCTATGGAATACAGCCAACATGTTCACAAACCCGCGCTTCGTTCACGGGGCTGCGACTTCCAATAATGCAGAAGTTTTTGCTTATGCAGCTGCACAAGTGAAAAAAGCTTTGGACCACGCGAAAGAGCTTGGCTCTGAAAACTATGTGTTCTGGGGTGGGCGTGAAGGTTACGAAACGCTTTTGAACACGGATCTTGGTCTTGAGCTCGACAACCTTGCTCGCTTCCTGCACATGGCCGTTGCTTATGCCAAAGAAATCGGCTACACAGGTCAATTCTTGATCGAACCTAAACCGAAAGAGCCTTCCAAGCACCAATATGATTTCGATGCAGCGACAACACTTTCATTCTTGCAAAAATACGACCTGCTTCCTTACTTCAAATTAAACCTTGAAGCTAACCATGCAACGCTTGCTGGTCACACGTTTGAGCACGAGCTTCGTGTAGCTCGCGTTAACGGCATTCTTGGTTCCATCGATGCGAACCAAGGCGACTTGTTGCTAGGTTGGGATACAGATGAGTTCCCAACTGACTTGTACTCGACAACAATGGCGATGTACGAAATCCTTTTGAATGAAGGCGGCATCGGCCGTGGCGGCGTGAACTTCGACGCAAAAGTTCGCCGTACTTCTTTCGAACCTATCGACGTTGTGTATGCACACATCGCAGGTATGGACGCATTCGCTCGCGGCTTGCAAGTAGCAGCTAAATTGATCGAAGATAAAGTATTCGATAACATCCTTGATACGCGCTATGGTTCCTTCAAGTCCGGTATCGGCGCTGACATCGTGTCTGGCAAAGCAGACTTCAAGTCCCTTGAAGCTTATGCACTTGAGAACAACGCTCCGATTGTAAACCAATCCGGTCGTTTGGAATTGATCAAAGCAACTGTGAATCAATATTTGCTTAACGCTTAATTGGTTTAACGCCAAAAATCCCGCTTCGGCCATTAGGCTGGGGCGGGATTTTTTACTACCTATTTCAATGCATCGCGGATCGCATCTTCGATCTGATCCATCGGGTCGCTGCTCGGCACCTTGTAAAGACCGCTAGCTACAGCTGCGCTTACGCTCACTGCCTTGTCATCCTCGACCAGCTTCTGCAGCAGCGTGCGCGTGCTGTCCTTGAGCTTGGTCTGGATGGCGCGATACGCCACCGCGACCATCTCGTCGCGGCGGAACACTGCGCCTTGCGCGATCAGCTGCGCCTCACTCGCGCTGAGCAAGCCGCTTGTCGCCGCAAGCCCGCTAGCCGTCAGCGGCTCTGCCTCTGCATAGCCGAGCGCGCGCAGCGTCAGCGCCAAGAACTGCTCGCCGGTGATGCTCGCATCCGGCGCAAAAGATTCGTTGGTCACACCGTGTACCAACGTTTTACTAAACGCGAAGCCAACGGACTTCGCGGCCCAGTGCGTTGCCGGCACATCCGTGAACGGCGAACTCAGCCCTTGCGCATTCGCGGCGGCGGTCTCCCAGCCGAACAGACGCAGCAGCATCGTGGCGCCTTGCGCCCGTGTTAGCGTCTGCTCGAGCTCGTAGCCGCGATCCGTGCCTTGGAACAGCTGCAGCTTGTTCAAGCTGTCGGCTTCCGCCGTGTGCTTCACCCCAGCGTCCGCAGCCCAAGCTCCTGCGGCAAGCAGCGTGGATAAAAGCACAGTTCCAACCACTGTCATAGCCAACTTTTTGACCATAAATGCCTTGCGTAAGGATCCCATCATCGCTGCACCGCCTGATTCGCGCCTTTATGACGAAGCGTGGAGAGGTCAATCACGTAGGAAGTCTCCGTTAGCTTTTGAAAAAAGGGATCTACCGAACCCACCAAATCCCATTTAAAGCTGATGGCAAAATCCATCGGATTCCCATAATCATCCCATTTGCGCGTCAGTCTAATCGTTTTCCAACCATCGGAGTAGTCCTTTACGACGCTTTTATCGGTTAGCTTTTTACCTGTAACGAACTCGGTGTTTTGCCCTCTTACTTGTTTGTTCAAGTTGTAAATAGACCCTCCACCATTGGATAACCCCCGTGCAATATTTACGCCATCCGTCACGCTAATGAACTCCTCTGTGAAGGAGTAGCCTGTCGGCATCGTCAACTTAACCACACCATACAACACTTGCAATGGCTTTGCCGAGTCACTGTAAACCGCATCGTAGACTGACTTGGATACCGAAGGTTTCCCTACCATTGCTTGCGGATAAGCGGTAAATTCGGCCGCATATTGTACCTGAATATCCTGCATCTCATACGTAATACTGCCTGGCTTAGTGACGACTTGCTCAGCACCCCACACAGGAACTGTAAAGCCAAGACAGCCTATTAGCATAAACACAGAGATTACTTTACTTATTTTCCTAATCATACCAAATCCCTCCCAACTCATAGATTACTAGATGAGCAGGAGGTTGGCAATATGTCATAAGCTATAGGCAATTAGTAAATTAAGACTACTCTTCTACTTTAATTTCACTTGAATGAAAAGGTGTATTTACAGTAGAAGTCAGCGCATCGTCATCGTTATTATCACGGACAGTTTTTTGCAGAACAAACGAGGACATGGTCAGGAACAAAGCCGTGACGGCGTAGTACCCTTTGACCGAAAGAATCTGATCGAGATTAATGATGCCGATGAACATGCCTAGCAAAGCTAAGGCAAATGAGCTCCACGCCAAGAAGGTAAAAGCCGAAGTATTCCGTTTGCGAGATTCGTATCCATCCTCCAAATTATCACGAATAACCTTCTGCAGCACGAACGCCGACATGGTAAGAAAAAGTGCGCACACGGCGAAATACCCCTTCACGCTAAGCGATTCCTCAAGTGTATATATCCCAATAAACATTGCTACGAAAGCTCCAATGAAGGACGCCCACGCCATAAAAGTAAATGCTGTCGTGTTCCGTTTCCGTTGATTCATCATCTTAAAAATCCCCCTATCGTTGCCAAGCAACGTTATGAATGACTTGCTCTTGATACTCAGTATATGGTACTCAGAGCGTTCAAAATAGTACTATTTTCCAATAGTACCTACTCCTAAGACTAAGCCTACATCTACTTTTCGCAGACAGAGCTAGCTACAGCGCTACCAACACCCCACCTACACAACATGGAACAATTTGACTTCACTTTTTTAGTACTGTATAGTACTATTCATGACAAAAACAAAAAAAATAACCAATCGTGATGTCGTACTTCTCACCGCCAGGAATCTCTTTCTGACTCAAGGCTATTTGGCGACGAGTATGGATGAAATCGTGATCACCAGCAAGGTGTCTAAGACGAATATTTACTATTATTTCAAAAGCAAAGAAGAGCTCTTGGCCGCGATTCTCGATCAGCTTATTGGGGCCTATACACGGCAGATGCAAGAGATCGCAGCTCGTTCAGACTTACCTGTACAAGAGCGTTTCGATCTGTTCCTTCAAAGCATGGCAGGCCCAGAAACTAGTTTCTTAGCTGGGTGCCCCTTCCTCACGCTGTATACCCAAATGCCGCAGGAGGCGGACGAACTTAGACGGAAAGTGGGGTTGTTTTTTCAGGAACAAATGCGCCTAGTGGAAGATCTGCTTCTCGAAGGTGTGCGCAAAGGAGAGTTCTCTCCTACTCTTTCTACAAAAGCTGTCGCAGGGCTTATCGTTTCAACACTCGAAGGAGCTCTATTTCTACAGCATGCGAATCAAGATCCGGCTTTGCTGGTTCAAACACTTACTACTTTAGCCCATTTGCTAAAGTAATTTTTTTACTCGAAATTAGCACTAATTAGTACTAAAAACACAAGGTGGAGGTTATTCATTTGGCTCATATTTTTATGACTGGTGGTACAGGATTTATCGGAACGCACACGTTAGCGCAGCTTTCCCAAGAGAATCACACGGTGTCTGTGCTCGTGCGGTCAAGTTCGCGTTGGGAGCACATTTGTAAAGAACTAGGTTGGTCAGACAGTGCTGACCCCATGACAAGTCGCATTTGCCCTGTCATTGGTGATTTGGGCACGCCTGGCCTTGGCTTGAGCCACGCTGACAGGGAAAAGGTTATGACCGCAAATGTCATTATTCATGCAGGTGGACCGATGGATATTCGGATCAGCGAAGCGAAGGCGCGCTTGGTTTTCCTGCAGGCTGCCGAGGAAATGCTTCGATTGGCTGCGGACATTCAGCTGCGCGGGGGATTAAAGCATTTTATCCATGTGGTCGGGTTCAAAAGCCCCTGGACAGACGAAAACATGCACGATCCCGCTCCCGTCATCGCACATTTAGAACAAGGTCCGCCGTATGAGCTGATGAAATGCCTCGCGGATTTGCGCATTCGGGAAGGCGCCCGGGAGCTGCGATTCCCACTTTCCATCGTTCACCCCAGCGTAGTCATCGGCAGTTCGCAGCATGGAGAAACGCCTCAGACCGGCGGTCTCGGTATTCTTGTCCGAGCTACGGCACGCGGCTTGATGTCTATCGTACCTGGCGGTTCTACACATTGGTTGCCGCTTGTCCATGTCGATCATGTCGCCTCTTTCATTAACTTATTAGCAAAAGAAACTTCATCACCGCCTACGCAAACGTACTATTTGCTAGACGATCCGAAGGTAAGCCATTCCATGCAAGAGCTAGTTTCCATGATTGCCAAAGAACTGCGCGTCCGTAAGCCTCATGGATCCATCTCCCCAAAGTGGCTCAGTAAGCTTTTAGGTACATCGTTAGGACAAAAATTAGGTATCCCCAAGGAATCCCTTGAATTTATCGTAAAAACGAGCACTCCTTTTCCAATTGCACCGAAAGAAAGCTTGCTGCATAAACATAAGCTCCCGAATAAGATTCAGGAAGGGATGCTGCCTTTTACGATGGCAGATCTTGATTTTCAACTCGTACATGGTCATATGCCTACTGAGGGGTTTGTGCGAGGGAAGCGAGGTCCGTTGGCTAGTCTGGAGCGAAGCGGAACTGGGCAGCTTTCAGGTTTGATAAAGAGCGACGCTGGACTACGGCTGGAACGAAAGCTTTTGGAGCCGCAAAAAAACACCCTCCTCTTCGTGCACGGCACACTAAGCGGAGCAGATTGCCTGCTCCCTCTGGCGGCGCAGTTCCCAGAGCACGACGTCTGCCTGGTCGATCTTCCAGGCTTCGGGCGCTCGCCCTACCATCACGCTGCTGACGTGATGGAGGGCCACATCGCAGCGCTCGTCGAGGCGATCCGCGCCTTCGACAGCCCGGTCACGCTCGTGGGCCACTCGCTGGGCGGCTTCCTAGCCGCCCACGCCTACGCTCGCGTGCCGGAGCGGATCCACAGGCTGCATCTGCTGCAGCCTGCCCTGCTACCGGCCGCGCGCATGTACCGCAGCCCGCGCCTCAACCATCTCGCGCTGCGCCGGCTGCGCGAGAAAGACCTGCGGAAGCAGCTGCTGGCGCAGCGCTGCTTCGTGGACATAAGTGACATACCGACTTCGTATGTCACTTATGTCCTGCAAGAACTGCAGTCGCCGCGTGTGCGGAAGACGACTGCTGAGACCCTCTCTGCGCTGGCACGCGCAGAGGCGTTTCCTCCGCAGCAGCAGGCGGAGCTGCTGCGGGAGGCTTCGATCCTGTGGGGCACACAGGATCGCGCCCTACCTTGGGCGGAGGAGCTTCGCTCCGCCCATACGATGGAGATCGAGGCGGCGCACCATTTCCCGATCTCGCATCCCGAGCTGACGGCCCAACTGCTACGGCAGCAAGGGCTCATCACCTAACGGACGTGAATGCCGTTATATCAGACAGAATGGGTCTTTTCAGAACCTAACGGACACGATAGCCGTTAATTGAGCATATGATTCCAAATATCCCTGATATTTGATAAGTAGCGGCGTCTGTGTCCGTTAGATTTTTGAAACCTGTGAATCCTTGTAAATAACGTCGTCTGTGTCCTTTAGCGAGGTTAGGAGTGGTGCATCTCAATGTTGATATCTACTAACCTGACAACATTGCCCCTACGTAGGGTCCGCAGAGGCGAGCTCTTTATCTTTTTCCCCTAAGTTTCCCCAAGACATTCACCTAAAGCCTACCGGCGGAATAACATATGAGAAAACCTTTGACGAGGTCATTCCAGGGATGAGCGATCACGGTTAAGAGGTTAGTTTTATCGAAAAGCAGGCTCGGATACAGTCATTTCCGACTCCCCATTTCCTGAGCCTCCCACTTTGGGTGTCTCAGTTGCGCTTTAGTGAGTTTCAGCCACTGAGACTACCAAGTAGGCGGCTCGGTCATTTTTTTCAAGGAGGCATCAACTATGCAAATTCACGTTGTCCAGAAAGGGCAAACGTTGTATCGTATTTCGCAAACCTACGGCGTCTCGGTCGAGGAGGTCGCAGAGGCGAATGAGTTAACCCCTTCTCAAACGTTAGTCATCGGACAGGCATTAGTCATTCCGATTGTTGGCTCCTACTATTGGGTACAGCCTGGTGAGGGCCTTTATCGAATCGCACAAAAGCTCGGCATTGACCTAGACGCACTAGCTTCTGCCAATGGACTTACGCTATATCAAACATTACCCAGCGGTTTCCGATTATATATCCCCCCTACCCCGCGCAAACAAGCCGAAGTCAATGCCTATATCGAACCTAGAGGAACGGATGTGTCACCTGTTCTCATTCAAGCTGCCCGCGAAGCCGCACCTCATTTGACCTATTTAGCTCCCTTCAGCTTCCGCATTAACCGAGATGGGACCTTGGTCAATCCGCCACTTAACGATTTGCGAGAAATCGCTCGGCAGCATGGCGTAACCCTCATGATGGTGGTCACCAACCTCGAGAATGATCAATTCAGCGCAGAACTGGGGCACGTGATCCTGACAGACGAAGCTGTTCAAAATCGTTTGCTCGATACCATCGAGTCAACAGCGGATAAGCTTGGATTTAAAGATATTCATTTTGACATTGAACATCTGCTGCCCTCGGATCGGGAGGCTTACAACAAATTCCTACGCAAAGCGGTAGATCGCTTTCATCGGAAAGGCTATCTCGTATCCACTGCACTCGCGCCAAAAACAAGTGCTACACAAGCAGGAGCTTGGTACGAAGCTCATGACTATAAAGCCCATGGCCAGATTGTCGATTTTGTCATCATCATGACCTATGAGTGGGGCTACAGCGGCGGACCGCCTATGGCCGTTTCTCCTATTGGACCTGTTCGCAAAGTGTTGGAGTATGCACGCAGTGAAATGCCTTCTTCAAAAATCATGATGGGTCAAAATTTGTACGGTTACGACTGGACACTGCCCTTTGTCCAAGGAGGCGCCTACGCCAAAGCAATTTCGCCGCAGGCAGCCATTGATCTAGCCCGCAAATATAATGCGCAAATTTTATATGACTACACGGCACAAGCGCCGCATTTTAACTATTGGGATGACGCGGGTAAGGAGCATACCGTCTGGTTCGAGGACGCTCGTTCTATTCAAGCTAAGTTTCGTTTGATCGAAGAGCTCGGACTTCGCGGCATTAGTTATTGGAAGCTTGGACTCAAGTTTCCGCAGAACTGGCTGCTGCTTGAAGATAATTTCAAAATTGTGAAACGCGGTTAACACATTGAGCACCCTCCCCGCAGGCGCGTGTAGATGGTGGGGTTCTCTTTTTCGACATAATCAACAAAATCTCAACAAATTAAATCACCATTTCCCTTCATTTTCCGTGATGAAATGCCGATGAAAATAGATATCTATTTTCAGCAAGCAGATTCTAGCAACAGCTTTAATGGAGGGAAATAAAGCATGAAATGGTTTTCTCAAAGTAAATGGTTGTCCCTAGTCATCATTTTCATTGTTGCAAGTCAGGCAATTTTCACAGGAAGTGCTCTCGCCGCGAATGACATTTCGAAGTTGGTTCTGAATAAAAATGAGCTAAACTTGCAGGTTGGCGATACAGCAAATCTGACAGCAACGGCCGTTTTCACAAGTGGCTCCACGGAGAATGCAACGGTCAAAACCGATTGGAACTCCGGCACGACTGATGTAGCAACTGTCTATGCGGGTGTCGTAACAGCCAAAAAAGAAGGTAAAGCCGTCATTACGGCCACCTATCTTGGAGAGACTGTCATCGTCAACGTAACGGTTACGAAAAAAGTAAAATCATTAACCACCGATAAGCAAGCCCTTGATCTTCGTCTCAATGGAACGAGCCAAGTGCTGATAACAGCTTACTATGACGACGGTACTTCTGCAGATGTAACAAGTAAAGCAGACTACACAGTCGCATCAAGCTCTGTCGCTACGGTGACGAATGGTCTAGTTAAAGGACAAAACCCAGGAAGCACGACCATCACGGTATCTCATATGAATCAATCGATCGTTTTGGATGTCGATGTCGAGGTTGTACGTCGTCTTGATGCAGAGAAATCCAATGTTTCCTTACTTCTGAAGGGGACTTCCGTGCTTGAATTAACGGCGACATACCCGGATGGCACCAAAGATAACGTAGCTGCGAAAGCGGTATGGACATCAGACAAGCCAGAGGTTGCAGATGCCCTTAGAGGAACAATTACTGGATACAGTGTAGGGAAAGCGACTTTAACTGCAACCTACGGTACCAAATCAACGACAATTACGGTTGATGTAGATAGCACGTTGAAACTTGAGTTAGATAAACAAAGCATTTTGTTAAAGAAAAATGGGACAGGCACGTTAAAGCTTAACGCTACCTATCCAACAAGCACTACACCTACGGATATTTCGGATCGCGCAGAATGGACTTCCAGCGATGAGAGTATTGTTTCTGTAAGCAAAGGCAAGCTCATTGGTAACGCAATTGGCGAAGCAACGATCTCTGCGAAGTATGGGGATAAAACCGTCACAGCCAAAGTTGACGTTGAGGTTCCACGTCGTTTGGTCGTGAGCAGCGAGCTTGTTATCTTGAAAACTGCTGAAACACAGCAACTCGAGTTATTCGCAACCTATGCCGACGGCACAACAGACAATCTCGTAAAAGATAGAGCCGTATGGAGCGTAGATAATGACGATATCGCTACGGTAACGAATGGACTTATCAAAACGTATAAAGCTGGTGTTGCTAATGTAACTGCTACCTATGGCGGCAAAACGACGACAACCCGAGTCGAAGTTGACGTCCCTAACAACATCACACTAGACAAGAAAATAGTGAATATGCAAGTCGGAGACTCTACTACGGTCACAATGACTGCCAATTTCAAAGGCCGTACGGATGACGAACTAAATGACAAAACCAAATGGACGTCAAGCAACAAAGATGTTGTTGAGGTTCGTGACGGTATCATTACGGGGATCGCTACGGGGGCTGCTACGGTAACTGCCGAATACGGTACACGTAAAGCAACTGTACAAGTTTCGGTAGGCGAGTTGAAGACTCTTACGATTAGCCAAGAGAAATTAACCATGAAAAAGGGTGAAACGGCAACCCTTACTGCAGAAGCCGTGTATACCGATGATACCAAGAAACCTGTAACCTCTGATGTTCTTTGGACAAGCAGTAATGTTAAAGCCGCTACTGTTGACAAGGGTGTCGTAAAAGCCATCGCGTCCGGCGAAACTACGATTACCGCTCAACTGGACAACAAAACAGTTACGATTCCAGTAAAAGTGGATATGGCAAGTGAGTTGAAAGCCAATGTAGCTAGCTTGGTTTTTGATTTAAATGAAACGAGATTGATCAAAATTACAGCAACAGATGACGACGGGGAAGATGTTTTAGTTACGACCGATGTCGAATGGAAGTCAAGCAATACAGGCATTGCTACCGTATCTAAGGGTCTTGTTACACCTGTTGCCCGCGGTAAAGCAACCATTACGGCAACTTATGGTGGTAAATCAATCTCTGTTCCCGTAGAAATCGGTGTGATTGATAGCTTAACAGCGAATAAATCCTTTTTTGTAACGAAAAGCGGATCTGAAACGCAACTGAAATTAACCGCAACTTTGTCCGATGGCTCAACGAAAGACGTCACGGATAGCGCAACTTGGAAAGTTTCTTCTTATAAACTCGGAACTATTGAAAAAGGACTTTTCACAGCAACAGCTTCAGGGAAAACAACCATCACTGGCTTCTTTGGAGGTAAAACGGTATCCATTCCTGTGGAAATTGATTCTTTGAAGTATTTGAAGACCAATGTCGTTAAACTTACGCTTAAAGAAGGCGAAACAGCGAAAGTAGAAGCCTTGGCGACGTATACAGATGGATCCGAAGAAGATGTGACCAAGCCGGCACTCTGGACAACTTCCAACATCATGAACGCAGACGTAAAGGATGGCACGATCAAAGCAACCGGCAAAGGGACTGCGCGCATTACCGTTACTTTTGCGAACATGAAAACGACCGTTCAAGTGACGGTCACGAAGTAACCGTTCGTATAGAACCGTTGCTCCTAGTTATCTAGGGGTAACGGTTTTTTCTTTTTATCCTACTCCTCCATGCATAACTTCTCATTCGTAGGGGAATATATGCTTACCTACTGAATGACCCCTATCTATTAAATACCTGGAGGTATGGATAATGGTTACCCGATCTATCAAATTAGCTTCGATTTCTTTCCTTACTTTCTCTCTTCTGCTCGGGGCACATCAATATCGGCTGCATGCCCACGATCACAGTACGCAGGCCTCACAGACCGAAAACCTGCAGCATTTAAAGCAGGGCTCTGCCACGATGTATCAAACCAATCCCTTTGGTATGCCAGGGGCGGAAACAAAATTACTTCCATCCAACAACTTGAATGGCTACGCTGCTGCTTATGGGATTACACCACCAACAGCGTTTAACGTTACAACCCTACAAGCTCAATCCGTCGCCGCTACGCCAAAAGATAAAACAAGACCTTGGTACAGTTACCTCGGTTTATTGGGCTTACTTGGTTTGCTCGGACTAGGGTCACGCTCCAACTCTTCGTATTCGAAATAACTTTTGTTTGGCCATGAAAGAAGCCTAGTTCCTGATTGGGGAACGGGCTTTTTGGTATGTAATTATAAACATTTGTTTATGTAATAGACTTTTGTTTAGGGGTACGTTAAAATAAGGAGAGAACGACGAAGGAGGAGAGCTTTGCATGGATCGTGAACAGCAAATCCTAGCGCTTATCCGTCAAAATCCATTCATTTCCCAGCATGAAATGGCCGGTATCATCGGGATCTCCCGCTCCGCTGTTGCTGGTTATATTGCCTCTTTGACCAAAAAGGGAACGATTCGCGGCAGAGCCTATGTCACTTCGGATGAACACATGATTTACTGCATCGGCGGAGCTAATCTCGACAGTAAAGCCACTAGCAAGCATGCGATTCGCCTAGCTTCCTCTAACCCTGTAACGGTAACCGAGTCTTGTGGCGGCGTTGCTCGTAACATCGCGGAAGCTTTAGCTGGATTAGCTTGTCAAACATCACTCCTAACCGTGGTTGGAGATGACAAAGCAGGCCAGTGGGTGCTCGAGGAAACGAGGCGCCGAGGCGTCGATGTCAGCCAAGCTATCGTACTGAATGGCGAGAATACGGGGTCATACACCGCACTCCTCGATACTTCGGGGGAGATGTTTCTCGCTTTTGCCAATATGGACATCTACGATAAATTGTCACCGGCGATGCTTCGGGATAGATGGTCCCATATTGCCGCTGCCAAGCTCGTGATTGCAGATACGAATCTACCGAGCGACACCTTGGAGGAGCTGATTCGTCGGTGTCAGGAGGAGAGTATCCCCCTCTTCATTGATCCTGTGTCCTCGGAGAAATCGAAGAAACTTCCGACAGATCTGTCTGGTGTAACGGCTATTTTTCCGAATTTAGAAGAGGCCATTCAACTAACTGACACACCACTCTCCATGAATCAAGACGTCATTGATATGTTCTATGTAGAGCCTGATCACAGCAAAATTGCTAATACCATTCGAGACCGCGGCGTGAAGCATGTTTTCATTACACTCGGAAGCCGAGGGGTTCACTACGCAGGCGAAGAAGGCGAACATTTCTTCCCCCCTATTCCTACCCAGGTGGTTGAGGTTACTGGTGCAGGCGATGCCTTCTTAGCCGGTATTGTCTATGGGATTACCCAAAACCATTCGTATATGAAATCCTGTGAATTCGGTCTAGCTGCTGCACACATTACGCTTCAAACCAGTCAATCCACGTCCAGTGAACTGAACGAGGAACGCTTACAACTTACGATTAACACCATGACTAAAGGAGACTAAACCCATGTTATCTAACTCATATTTAACTTTTACCGATGAAGTGAAGGAAGCTCTCGCGAACAATAAACCGATCGTAGCGTTGGAAACAACGATTATTTCTCATGGCATGCCCTACCCGCAAAATATTGAAATGGCGAAAAAAGTGGAGCAAATTATCCGCGATAATGGTGCGGTTCCAGCAACAATCGGCATCATGGATGGTAAAATCAAAATTGGCCTAAACGAGCAGGAGCTCGAAGCTTTTGCAACGAATGGCCATGTGGAAAAAGTAAGCCGCCGCGACTTCCCGTATATCCTCTCCTCTGGCAAAATCGGCGCAACCACGGTAGCTGCGACGATGATCGGCGCTGCCCTTGCTGGCATCGAAGTGTTCGCTACCGGTGGCATTGGCGGTGTCCACCGCGAAGGAGAAAGCTCCATGGACATCTCCGCTGATTTGACGGAACTCGCGGCGACCAACGTCGCTGTCGTCTGCGCCGGCGTGAAATCGATCCTCGACATTGGCCGCACGCTCGAGTACTTGGAAACCCACGGCGTGCCCGTGGTTGGTTACCAAACGAGCGAGTTCCCGTCCTTCTACGCCCGCGAAAGCGGCTATGGCGTAGATTTCCGCCTCGATGAAGCGGCTGACGTGGCCGCCATGCTCCGCACGAAGTGGGAGCTAGGTCTTAGCGGCGGCGCCGTCATCGCCAACCCAGTCCCAGCGGAATCCGCCATGGACCATGTTGAGATCGAGGCCGTCATCCAGCAGGCGCTGAATGAGGCCAAAGAGCAGAACGTGACCGGGAAGAAGGTCACGCCATTCTTGCTAGCGCGGATCAAGCAGCTGACGGAAGGGCGCAGCCTGGAGACGAACATCGCGCTCGTTTATCACAACGCGCAGACCGCCGCAAGGATTGCGGTTGCGCTGAAGAACTAAAATAGACTCGCTCCCCATGTGGGGGCGAGTTTTTTTGTAGCTATAGGATCTTAAGAAGCTGATTAGGTTGCAACAGCCTGCTTCTTCTTTTTCCAAGGCCGGAACACCGAAATACAAAGGATAAACACCGTGACAGCAACTTGGACGTAGATCGCATATTGACGCAGCGTCTGATTATGCAGAAACTCAGGATTAGTCAGTGCCAATGCTTTCTCTGTCTCCAAGAGTGTCATATTGGCCAGCATCAACTTATCCACAACGAATATGCCAATGATGGTCTGTCCGACAAAAAGAATCCATTTGACGGTAACCCACCGATGCTTAAAAAATCCCCAGCTTGTTAAAAAGCCATACACAAAACCTACAAGCAGCGTACCTACCGCCCCTGTTCGGATAATGCTGTCGCTGATGACCACAATTCTTTTATAAGTAGCAAGCGTATCATCATAAGTGGCAAGGCTAATGCCCATATTCAATGCTAGTGAACTCATAATGCCGCCAAAAAACAACGCTACAAGTGAGATGTGCACAATTTTCAACCATTTCATGCCGACTGGACTTAATTTTTTCATCAATAATCCTCCCCAAAATGTTAACTAAGGAGCATTATACCCTCACAATGTTGTGAACCTGTGAAGATGCGTTGCGATTTGGATGAATGTCCCCACAAGCAGGTAGAGTAAAGGTATACTAAGCTTAATTCGTTACGGAAATGAGGATCATTAGCATGACACAAACGCTTTTACTCGTCGATGATGAGCGGCAGGTGCTTGAATTCATGGAGCCCTACCTACGTCAGGAAGGCTTTCATATTGTTACAGCTACAACAGGAACACAAGCTTTGGAACTCGCTGGCGAACATAAACCTGATCTCGTGGTGCTGGATTGGATGCTGCCGGAAATGAGCGGAATCGAGGTTTGTCGACGTTTACGCAGCGGAGCCGCTCATATCGGGATTATTATGGTGACAGCGAGAACGGAGGAGACGGACAAAATTGTGGGGCTAGAAGTCGGCGCAGATGACTATTTGACGAAGCCTTTTTCCTTGCGTGAGCTAGCTGCGCGAATACGTTCAGTGCTGAGAAGGCTCGCAGTCCATGATGAGAGCGCAGCCGAAGAGCTTCTACGTGGCGATCTGACGATTCATGAGGCGAAGTGCTTAGTACGTAAACGAGGCCTAGAGATCTCGCTCACGCCAACGGAATTTAAGCTGCTCCTTACACTCGCCGCAAGACCAGGGATCGTTTACAGTCGCCTACAATTGCTGCAAAGCGCGTTGGAGGATGATTTTCTAAATGATGAACGTACAGTAGATGCGCACATTAGTCATCTGAGGAAGAAAATTGAGGACAACCCATCTGCTCCTCTTTTCGTGCAAACGGTGTATGGTTTTGGGTATCGGTTTGGTGATCAGCTATGAATGTTCGGCGTAAGCTATTTATCACGATGATTACCTTTATTGTGGGGATGGGTATCATCTTTGCAGTGGTCACGCAGTTCTTGATGCGGGATGTGCTGCAGGTGATGGTTGAAGCCTCTCGACAGGATGAGATCGGGGAAGTTTCACAGTCTCTCAAGCAGTACTATGAAATGAATGGAGACGCATGGACAGGTATTGAAGCTTATTGGACAGCTCACCTTCCGAAGATGTTAGAGGAAAAAGGGGCAAGTGTGATCTTGATGTCTCCAGATTCCCATCCCGTGTTGACGAGTGGGGATACTCCCTTCAAAAAGGTTCAAACATTCGGCATTCGAAGTAATCTCATGCTGGGTGAGAGGCGGATTGGCACGCTAATTTACCATGATGAAGGAGCCGAATTTATGTCGAAGCTGCGCATCGGCGTTCTCAGCTCCACCCGTTTTCTCCTCATGATAGGGACCTTCGTCTTCGTGCTAGTCTCCCTATTTCTGATCTATTGGCTCGCTCGCCGGCTAACCGCCCCTCTTCGAGTGCTCATTCCTGTCCTGGATCGATTGGGCAAAGGAGAGTACGGCATTCAAGCGCCTGTGACTAGTCAGGATGAGTATGGCAAGGTAGCCGAAGCTTTTAATGCTATGTCTGGACAGCTGCAGCAAGCTGAATCGCTGCGCCGTAACATGGCCGCTGACGTGGCACATGAGTTGCGAACACCGCTGACCATCATCAGCGGTAAGCTCGAACTACTTCAGCAGGAAGCGCGGCCCATTCCACCAGAGGAGCTGCTACCGCTGCAGGACGAGCTCATACGCTTAACACGGCTCGTTGATGAACTGCATCAGCTATCGCTGGCAGAGGCCAAAAAGCTTCCGCTGGAGCGGAAGCCTGTTGATATGCTTAGTCTTCTTGAGCGCGTTGTTGACCATTTCGCGCCGGATGCACAGCGTAAGGATGTGAAGCTCTCGCTTCATAGTACTTCTGAGAACACCGTGCTATGGGTCGATGCTCATCGCATGACCCAAGTGTTCTATAATCTGCTGACTAATGCCATTCGGTATACAGAGAGTGGTGAGGTCGAAGTCCTTATAGAAAGGCAAGGCGACCAGCATCTTCGTGTCTCCGTTCGCGATACAGGCATGGGCATCGATGCCGCGCATCTGCCCTTCCTATTCGAGCGGTTCTACCGGATGGATGAAGCTCGTGCCCGTAATAGCGGCGGTATGGGGCTTGGTCTGGCTATCGCCAAACAATTGATTTTGGCCCATGAAGGGACCATCGAAGTGAGCAGTCGTCTGGGGGAAGGCTCTGTATTCACAGTTACACTTCCCTTCAACAAGCCTACTGCCTCGGAGTAGTTACTCCGTTACCCATTGCGTTTTCAAGGCAAAAGGAACACGCGCTGCCTTCGTTGGAATGACTTCTGGGTAACCAATGTAAATAAATCCGACCATCTCTTCTTTGCCTGAGAGACCGAAGTTCTCTTGCATTTTCGGATGATACGTGGGATCGCCAGTCCGCCAGATCGTGCCTAAGCCCAGGGCATGTGCAGCTAGCAGCATATTCTGTACGGCGCAGTGAACAGCAGCATATTCCTCTATCACAGGTACGACTGGCTTCTCCGCCGGCGAAACTGCTACTGCAATTACGAGCGGAGCTCGCATGGCTTTTTTCTCATTGGTGCTGCGCAGCTGCTCTTCTTCTTCCTCAGTCAGCTCAGCATCCGCGCCTGACTTCGCTTCTGCAATGGCAACTTCGGCATATCCGCGACCCAGTAGCTTCCTGCCCTCGCCCGACATCACCCAGAACCGCCAAGGTTCCGTATTCGCGTGATTCGGTGCCCAGACAGCAGCTTCCAAAATCTCTTCAATTAATGCGTGCTCGATGGGATCCTGCTTGAGTTTCCCGATACTGCGTCGCTGGCGAATCGCTTCTTTCACATCCATGCGTCCCACTCCCCATTCGGTTGAATTATTTGTTGCCGCTCGGGATTAACGGCGCAATCGCGCCTATCCGGCTGTGTGACCGGCGTTAACACCCCATAAGTTTTTTATCTACACTTAAATGTACATGTTCCCCCACGTATTTTCAATTTTTATTGAACACTCGCTCGCCTTTCCGTGCAAATACAAAAAAGACTCCAACGAGCCTAACCTCGTTGGAGTCTTTTTCCAAATCTTCTATGTGTGCCAAACCTTATTTATCTTTTTTAGCGTGTGAACCGTCGCAGTTGCCCTCACCGTTTTGCGTGTTTCCGCATGCACATTTACCCATAATCGCTACCTCCTCAAATGTAATCTTGTTGGGTTTATTATATCCAACTCACTTACATTTGTAAAGCAGTTAATTAAAAGTTAGTAGATGAGGATAATTATCATTCTCAGTGGGGCTATGCTTCGCGACTAGCTCGTCATATTTAGTTTTTTATCGGTAGGGAGAAAGGCTGCAAGCAGTCCCAGCAACGGCAAATAGGCACAAAGCCGAATCACGAAGCCGATACTTGTCGCATCTGCCAACGTCCCCAGCACCGCTGAACCAATGCCGCCTAAACCGAACGCCAGTCCGAAGAATAGTCCTGATACCGTCCCCACCTTACCAGGCAGCAGCTCCTGCGCATAGACCACGATCACAGAGAAGCCTGACAATAGAATGAATCCGATGCATGCACATAGAACCGCTGACCAGAACAAGTTTACAAATGGAAGCAGCAACGAGAAAGGCGCCGTTCCCAAGATGGAGAACCAGATCATATTCCGTCTACCGAACCGGTCCGCCAAGGGGCCGCCCATAAATGTCCCCACAGCCCCAGCTGCCAACAGGGTGAAAATAATGAGCTGCGCTTTCCCTGTCGTGACTCCAAAGTGGTCCATTAAATAGAACGCGTAGAAGCCTGTCATACTCGCCACATAAACGAATTTGGAAAAGAGCAGCATGATCAGAATACCTAGCGCGTAGGCGACTGTTTTCTTAGGCAAAGGCTTCTTCGCCGTAGCCGATTTACGAACGGTGGAACGCACGACTAGCGCGCCTTGGTACCATTTTGCCACAAATATCTGAACCACGATCCCCGCTGCAGCCGCAAAAGTAAACCAAATGATTCCGAACTGACCTAACGGTACGAAAATGAGTGCGGTAAAAATAGGCGCCAACGCCTGGCCAATGTTCCCGCCTGTTTGGAAAATCGACTGCGCCAGCCCTCTACGAGGACCCGCAGCTAAGAAGGCCACCCGCGAAGATTCTGGATGCAGCACGGATGACCCTAGGCCAACGAGAATTACTGCCATGATCACATGCGAGAACGTTCCCGCATAGGCCAGTACGACAATACCAAACAGCGAGAAAATCACGCCAATTGGCAGTAAATAGGGCTTCGGCCTCGCGTCCGTATACAACCCAATCAAGGGTTGGAACAAAGAAGCTGTCACATTCAGCGTGAAGGCGATCCAGCCGATCTGTGTAAAGCTTAACTGTAAGGAGTCATGCAGAATCGGGAAAATCGCAGGAATGACCGACTGAATCGCATCATTCAATAAATGCACCAAACTGATCGAGAATAAAATGGCGTAGACCGTACGTGCTTGTGTCTGTGCTGAATTCGTAGCAGTAGCTGATCTTGTTGCTGTTTGCATGAAAATCACTCCTTATCATCATATCATCTGATGTTTAAAAACATGAGAAAGGCAAGGGTGACTTCCGTTCCCATCTTCCTCTAGAAACTATTCTTACTCTACTCCTGTTGAAGAAACTTTTTGACTTGCTGGACGGTCCCCTCCAGATTCTGAAGTGTCCAGTGCTCCGCTGCGGCTACATCCTTATCTCGGATCGCTTGATACAAATTCACATGAAAGAGATGATGGTGATCGTGAACCTGCTCATCCTTTACTAAATTCGTCAAAGCTTCCAACAATACCGCTGAGAATGATCGATACAGATCGACAACAATGCTGTTTTTGCTAGCGACCGCAATCGCCTGATGAAAAGCCATGTCTGCCGCTAAATAAGCGTTCGTGTCCCCTCGCTCCAGCGCCTGCAACCGTTGATCCAACGCTTCACTCATTTGCTCCAAATCCGTTTCGTCGCGACGTACAGCAGCAAGTCTAGATATTTCTAGCTCAAGCATTTTTCTGACTTCGTACACTTCCAAAATTTCGGCTCGACGCAATCGGTGAACTAGCGGTTCCTGCATCGCTGCATCGGAATGCCCCGTTAGAAAGGTGCCAAAGCCCTGCTTCTTCTCCAGCAGTCCCGCATGCACAAGAACCCGAACAGCCTCACGAATGGTAGAGCGGCCGACGCCGAACTGTTCCATTAATTCCGGCTCCGTCGGAATCTTATCACCCATTTTCAGCTCGCCATCTGAAATTTTCTTCTGCAGCTGTGTCACAACATCATCCACAAGCTTGGGACGGTGGAGTGTTTGGAAAGAAACCTTCGCATTCATCTGATCATCTCCTGTATTGCGAGTATATCATAGAGGCGAACTGTTTTTCTATTCTTTAATTTAAAATCCGCATCAATTTAGCACTCTCTTGTTAAGACTGCCAGAAATTTGACAATGACGTAGATGATCAGGCAAGCTATAGTTATAGCAACAAGACAAGCACGTGAAATACTAGATGACTAGATTGCTAGAAACACAAATACTTATTATGCCAAGGGGGCCATCCTATATGACATTTAACAAAAAACTTACGCTCATCTCCACAACTGCTATGGCATTTTCATTATTCGCTTCTCTGACACTGGTTCAACCTGCCTCCGCTGCTGTTAAAACAAGCGCTGATTTTACAGATTTGGCTGGAAGCAACGCAGCTTTGAAAACGAAAATCGATCGGATGATCGCTGATGGTATTTTTGAAGGAGTCTCAGGTACAACTTTCGGAATCTCACAAAATATGACGCGTGCTCAATTCGCTAAAGTAGCTACGAAAATCTACAATATCCCGGTTGATCTTACAATTAACGTGTCCAGCTTCACGGATGTTCATGCAGACGACGCAGCTAATGGTTGGGCGATTCCTTATATTGAAGCGGCCAAAAAAGCCGGTCTGATCGACGGCGTTACAAATACAACCTTCCAACCTAGCGAATCAGTTACCGCGGCTCAGTTGGATACCGTGCTCCTGAAAGGATTAGGAAAAACGGTTTCGATGGCAAGCTCACCTTGGTATACCGATGCGGTTAAACAGGCCACTGCGCTTGGTATTCATCCAACTAACAAAGCTGGTGATCAAGCTGCGACACGCGAGGATCTCGTAGTTAGCTCGTACGGGGCTCAAGATGCCTTCAACGCTCAGAAACCGCCAGTCGTAACACCGTCTAACCCAAGCAATGTTTCGGTTGTAGGTGATTACCATTTGGGCAGCGTTATTGATAGTGGATTGACTAGCTCCGCTACGGGTACTATCACAAAGACGATTGCTGAAGATCCTACGCTAAGTAAATTTGCAAAAGAGATCAAAATCAAATTAACAAACTCTGCTGGTGAAGAAATTGCGACTCCTGGCATTGTACAGTCTGTTGTCTCCTTAGATCCAAGCATTGCCAAAGTAGGCCTTACCTCGGATCATCATGCCTACGTGCTGGGTAACAAACCCGGAACTACTGACGTGAGTCTTATTGTGCAAGTTGGTAATGGGGAAGCCAAACAACTGCATGTTAGCGTAACTGTCGAAAGCACTTCTGTGAGTGTGAAGACATTGACAGCAGGGGAAACTTCTATTACTGAACCTATGGATGTTTCAGACATCGTGTATAAAGCTAATTTCAACGCATACACAGCCATGGATCTTACGGCTACAGATAACTATGGAAACAAATACGAAGACCTCGACATTCTAAATTACAATTTTGCTCTAGGCACTTTATTTATCACGAAGGATGTGCAAGGAGAAGCCGGCTCCACTGTTGGATCGGTATCGGTTGATCCCGATGGTACAGTGCATGTAACGGGTAACGTAACCTCTTTTGAACTTACTGCCGTTTCTGCATCAGGCGTCAAAGTAACAAGCTATGTTACACTAACAACATCCAGATAAGTTGAGCGAAGACATCCAGCTCCCCGTTAGGGGAGCTTTTTTGTATGCGGACGCACACTAGCCCATCTCTTACATATATTGCTAGTGCTCATCATTTTACAGAAAGGGGTCGGTCTCGATGTACAACGACCCAACCTTTTACCCTTATCCTCCAGCTCAGTATCATCTGTATCCTCCTCATCCCTATCACTATGCACCTTACTGGGCGTGGGACCGCAACTTCCCCCCAGTTAATACCAAATTGCTGTCTAACTCTGTCGTTACCTCCGAACATCTGTTAAAGGAGGCCTCTATCGTCGTCAAAAAGCTCACAGACCCGGCAATCGCCCAGCAATTAATGACGAATGCCCAGAGCGGTAACCAAAAAGAAGTCGATCGCATCGTTAAAAGCTTCGGTAGTGATTCCAACATCGAAACTAGCTACTCCCCCAGTGCCATACAATTCGTGGTTGGTCCTCGCATCACAGGCAATCCATGCTGCCGAGTCACGCTCATGCTCAAATGGGGCGAATAAGCAAAAGAGCAACCCACCTTGTACCACGAGTTGGGTTGCTCTTCTTCTAACGCACATCTACATTGTTTAGTAGCGGCCACGTAACCGCGAGCCAATAGGATGCTGCAATGAGGACGACCCAGTAGAGACTGTAATATACATCTAACATCGAATAAGAAGATACATAATAATACGTGCGTTTACGATTCATCGAAAAACGCTTCGCTTCCATCGCCACCGCCGTCCGATGGGCACGGCGAATGCTTTGGGCCAGCAGCGGAATGGCAATCATCCGCATCGTGGTGTACCAAGATGTCAGCGGATTTCGCTGCTGACGCTTGCCCCTAACCTTGAGCGCATAGCGAAGCGTCTGCAGCTCCTCTAGAATGACTGGCAGCATGCGCAGCGCTGCCAGGAAGCTGTACGCGTACTTCGGCGCGACCTTCCACTGCTGCATCATCGCGTAGAACAACGCGACAGGCCGTGTGGTCAAGCTGAACAGCAAGCCAACGGAGGCAACTTGGACGCCGCGTAAACCAAGATGGATCCCGCGGTAGAAGCTTTCCTCGGTAATTCGAATGATCCCGAGATGAAACCATTCAGTCTCACCGATACCGAACATCATCATCCCCGCTGTGGAGGAAACGAAAATCAGCAGAAATGGCGACGCATAAAGCAGCAGTCTCTTCGTTGGATGTCCGGATAATAGCGCTAGCGGAAGCAACGCGCCTAATGTCAGGAACAGCATCATGTTGAGATTATGGGTGAAGACGACAATGATGAATAGCAGAATCGATAAGACAAGTTTCACGCCGGGATTCACCCGATGCAGCCACGTTTCACGAAAGGGGAACGTTATTTGCATACCAGTGGCTCACCTCCCGGAGCAGCATAAACAATGGGTGCGTGCGCGACTTCCGTCACGCGCCCGGCCTCGACCTGCCAGACGCGCGTGGCCCAGCGCTGGACGATCTCGTGATCGTGTGTCACCATCACGATCACAGTCCCGCTGGCGCGCAGCCGCTCCAGCTGCTCGAGCATGCGCAGCGTGCCGCTCGCATCGAGCCCGAAGGTGGGCTCATCCAGCAGCAGGATGCGTGGCCCGCGAACCATCGCGGATGCCACACTGAGCCTGCGCTTCTGGCCCAGCGAGAGCTGGAACGGGTGCCGCTCGCGCAGCGCGAGCAGGTCGTACTCCCGGAGCAGCAGCTCAGCCGCTGCCCACTGCCCATTCTTCGGCTGACCCTCTGGCAAGCCATAGGTCAGCTCCTCCTCCACGGAGTTCGTGACGAACTGGAACTCCGGGTTCTGGAACACAAAGCCGACTCGCTCCGCAAGGTGCTCGACTTTGTTGCCCTTCACGCCCGCGATCAGACAGCTTCCGCGGGTTTGGATGAGCCGCATGATCGCGAGGAGGAGCGAGCTTTTGCCTGCACCGTTGGCACCGACAACGGCGATCCAATCACCTGGATAGACGCTAAAGTTATCCACAGAGGTCCTGATCTGCCCGCCGCGAACACCGACGAAATCATGGAAGGCCATAACGGGTACTAGCGGCCCCACATTGATGGACTGCATGTTCCCTTGGCCCTCTCCCTTCACATTCGCCTGCGGATTCTCCTTGGCGTAATCCTCCCACACCTCGGGATACCAGATACCGTATTCCCTCATTTGCTCTTTATAAGCTTCAAACATGGCAAGCGGCGGCCCATCAGCCAACACCTTACCTTCCGGTGTCAGAATGATCAATCGATCGAGCAAATCTAGCATGCCGCTAATTTTGTGCTCGACGATAAGGAGAGTTTTGTCCCCGCTGATTGCTCGAATCGTGTCCCATACCTGCTTCGTGCCCTCATCATCCAACAGCGCCGTGGGCTCATCGAGAAAGAGCACCTCTGGCTCAAGCGCCAGCACACTTGCAATCGCTAGCCGCTGCTTCATCCCTTGGGACAGCGTACTAATTAACGTATGCGCATCAGGCACATGTAACCCGACCAATTCCAAGTAATACAGTATGCGCGCAGGCATATCTTCCCGCGGCACTTCCTGATTTTCCAACACGAACGCGATCTCTTCGTCGATATAAGGCATACAGAATTGTGTATCCGGATCTTGAAACACATACCCCCACCGGCTAGGCCTTCGAATCTCATCTGCTTTGAGCGGAAGCTCAATCATATCCGGGACAATTCCACTCAGTACCTGAAGCAGGGTCGATTTGCCACAGCCGCTAGGTCCCAACAGCAGTACCTTCTCACCCCGCTCGATGGAAAAGGAAACCCCCTGAAAAATCAGGGGGGCGTCATCGCCGGGATATTTTAACCGCAGATTTGTAACGCTCATTCCTTCGCTCATCTCGTTACCCCAATACGTCGTAATCTTTTTCGGAAACAGGACGAATCAGATTCAGTACACCCGTGCGGGATAAGGCACCTGTCAAATAATAGGCGAACACACCCGCAATCAAAGCACTGCCCAGTAATCTTAAACCAATGAATAATAGATAATTCCAGAATGCCAGCTGATCGATATAGCCATAGTACGTATCCACAAAGATGGACATGATGGCGGAAGCGAAGGCAGCAAGTATTGTTACTCCCACATTGGTGCGACGATAGCGGAAAGCCGCGAACACCAGCTCAGCACCAAGCCCTTGCAATAATCCAAAGACGAGCGTCGATACGCCCCAATGGCCGCCATACAAGGCCTCAATCGTTGCAGCCGCGACCTCAGCTAACAGGGCAACACCTGGTTTGCGGATCACAAGAAACGCGAAAGTTGCCGCCATGAACCACATACCATAACTCAGCTGCTCGGCATGTAAGCCTAGCGGCTTCATGAGATCATAAATCGGTCCCCAAATCCGATAAATCACACCAAACACGGCTGAAATGACAATGGTGATCAAAATATCTGTCAGCTTCAACCCTTTTTTGCTTGCTTCCTTTTGCGCCATCTTCTTCTCGACTCCTTTTTCCTAATTCATATTTGTCAATGAGATAGGCGAACACGCCAACCTTGGATACATGGTCTCTTTTGCCCCTTAAGAACAAAAAAAGCCTACCAGAATACCGGCAGGCTTGAACATTTGTGCATAAAAAAAGCACATCAGGTCTCTACGCTGGCATTATCCAGATCAGATTAACGGTCAGTGGCATAGGGCCACTATCTCAGCCTGACTTCATCAAGCACCCGTGTTGCTATTCATTTGGCTTAACTGTAGCGGATTAGCCGCTCTTTGGCAATCCTTTTTTTCCCAAAAAGTCTGCGTTGGACGTTTATTTCTCGATCAGATGCTTCAGATCCTGTGTCAATCCGTTTAATTGACGGATGCTGTCTACGATATTCTGCACCCGATGCTGCTGCACTTCCGCGCTAGCCAGCACTTCTTGAACGGATGCTGCAGACTCCTCGGTAATCGCTGCAACGGAAGTCATCTCTTCCGCTACCCGCTGCGATGAGATCTGCAATTGTTGATTCATGCGTTGCAAGTGCGACGCCTGCTCCATCACTTCCGCTGTATTCGTGTTGATAACCTCGAACAATTGATTCACGCTATCTGTCGATTTCTTACCGGATTCTACGGCAGTAATGCCAATGGCAACCTTCTCTACGGCCGTCACAACTTTGGCCTGAATGGAACCGAGAATTTCCGAAATATCCGTCGATGCGATGTGTGCATTCTGCGCCAACTTCCGAATTTCGTTTGCTACAACGGAGAAGCCTTTCCCGTGCTCACCTGCACGAGCAGCCTCGATCGAAGCATTCAGCGACAATAGATTCGTCTGGTTCGCAATATCTGCGATCGTGGAAACGATATTCCCGATCTTCACGTTTTCTTCATTCACTTCATTCATGATGTCGGAGGTCTCAGTGACGATGACGGTGATATCATTGATTTTGAGCGACAAATCTTCCATCTGGGTCTTGCCTTCGTTCGTCATTCTCGCTGTATCCCGTGATCTGCTGCTCATCGTATTCGATGCCGCAGTGGTCTGCTCCACAGTCTCATTCACATTCTGAATAGCGGATGTAATATCGTTAATGCTGGACGCTTGTGATTCAATACCAATCGTAATCTCCTGAAAAGCAGCAACGACTTCCTCCGTAATTCTACCTGTTACTGCAGCATTCTCTTGCAGATTTCCACTAGATGTACCCAGTACCTCTGTCGTATTACGAATACCTAACAGCACTTCATCCGTTTTGATCTTTGCGATCTCCGATTGCTTCGCACTTCTGGCAACATTCGTTAACATTCTCCTACCAATCTGACTTTGACCGATGAGTGTCATGATCGTAAGCAGATAAAAAGCATTAACCCCAATCGGATCCACATGTGGCGTTAGCGTCGTTATGTAAACATTCATATTAATCAGCCCTAGCACACCATTGAGCACGAGCGGCTTGTAGTCCATGTATAAAGAAATGAGCGCTAAGCTTAAGTACAAAATAAATAAACCAAACAAAGAGGCACTATGTGACATGAAAAAATAAGAAATCGCACTAAGCCCAACCGCAATTACATACTTCGTATACGGAATAGCAATCTTCTTCCAAGTTAAAATCGTGCATACAATGGCAATCGGTACGCCGACCGAAGAAAGGGTTATCATCATAGATGCAGATGTATACGCAGCCGCGACTCCAAGTGCAAGACACGCCCATAAAAGCTTAACCATTAAGCTATTCCTTCTGTTTAATTCGAGCAGTTGATCCGTCATCGTGACTCCCCCTAAATAACTTTCTACATAATCAGACATTTCTTTACAGCATTCAACAAGTAGCGCGCCAAACCCTCTATTTTCCATGCCAAAATCAGGATAACATTAGAAGTTGACTTCCACCCCTTAGAAAAACTACAATTTGTAGTGTCCTCATTATTTTTCAACAAAGGAACTTATTCAGGGTGGATGATTCCACGATGCAGAAAGGGATTGAAATGATGACCATATTGCTCTATATCGGACTAGCTCTATTCATTGCAGCTATCATTGGTTATGTACTCGCAGCAAGAATAAACAAAGACAACACCTCACGGTTGAAAAAGGCTGAAAAGCAAGCCCTGAAAAAGAAACATAAAACATGGCTCCTTCTCTCACATGCCCTGCTCATTATCGCTCTCGGCAGTGTTGGTACTTCACTCATTCAAAGCTCCGCAGGCAAATACAGCCTAGATAAGCTTAATTTCCATGCCAACATTCAGGTCACAACAGATAAGGATTACGGACGCGATCACAAAGATGGCACCCTGATGTATGAGATGAAAATCCCTACTTCAGGTACGCACAGCCCTCATGATTTGAAATTCGGTTTCTATAAGGAGAGACCTGGGTACGAGATGCTTGTCCACAACTTGGAGCACGGCGATATCATCATCCATTACCATCCCGATGCACCGAAGGAGCTGAAAGATCGACTTGACTACTTGACCCACTTCAAGACGGCTGGTGCTGGTGTTCTCGCAGTTCCGAATGTGGATGTTCCTGCTGATCAAGAGGTCGTGGTTACGGCTTGGACGAAAACAATGTCACTCGCCAAATTCGATGAAGCTAGTGTCGGCACATTCATTCACGACTATATCAACAAAGGTCCTGAACAAATTCCTGCTAACATACGACTTGGCGGCGGAACGATGTAATTATTTACGAATTATTTACGAATCGTTTCACGATCTGAAACGAGTTCGGTTGGCACTAAACCTGTCATTCTTCGGAATACGCGATAGAAATAAGAGGGATCATTATAGCCAATAAACTCGGCGATTTCGGTGACGGTCAGGGCGGAATGGCGCAGCATGTAGACGGCGGTTTTGATCCTGGTGACGTGAACGAATTCGCTGATCGTTTGACCCGTGACTTGACGAAAAAGCGAAGCTGCATAATTCGGCGAGCGGGAGATACAGGTGCCTAACTCGTCCTTGGTGACATGCTCACGATAATGATTCTGGATATACCCTTTCATTTGCTCCACGAGAAGTGCGGTTGCCGAGGTTGTGGCAGCCTGATCCCACTCCCGCTGGAGATACACAAACAGCTCTTGCAGGTGCGCGTCACATAGCGCCATGTAATAGGGCTGTTTGTCTTGCCAGCCGCGATAAATCAAACGCAGCCGATCCGCGATAATGTCGAATTTGCCGGTTAGACGTGTCGTGTGGGATGGCTGTTGGAGCAGTGGAAAGATGTCCTGTGCTGCTTGTGCATCAAATTGCAGCACGAATTTCTCATGGATTTTCGTTGGCACACTTCGGTCATAGAAGGGAGTTTCGCTCGGGATAAGCAGCCATTGCCCTTTCTCTAGCACTTGTTTCTTCTCATTGATCCAGTACACACAGCGGCCGTAGATCACGAATATAAGCGTCCAATCCGGATGCTTATTGGGCTGTTCCTCGTTCCATGTACTGCTTTTGTCATAGTGAAAGCCAGTTAGCTGCATAGAATCACCGCCTCTTTTTATCATACTATATTACATATATCATACTATAGTTCATAGAAAATCGCATGGATAAGGCATATAATGAAGCCAACTAATCTCTTACATTCGAAAGGAAGTCCTTCACAATGCGTAAAACGAAAATCATTTGTACGATGGGTCCTGCTTGTGACTCCGTCGCAACTCTAAAAGAATTAATTGGCGCCGGCATGAGTGTTGCGCGTTTAAATATGGCACATGGCGATTTGGATGAGCACCGCGGTCGTATTCAGCGTGTACGTCAAGCTGCACAAGAAATGGGCGTTATTATCCCGATTCTTATGGATATCAAGGGTCCAGAAATCCGCATCGGTCAATTGAAAGATGCTTCCTATGACTTGCAAACGGGCGATCGCATCGTCTTAACAACTGAACAAATTATCGGCGACTCTAGCCGCGTATCCGTGAACTACCCAGGCTTGCCGCAGGATGTAAAGCCCGGTAATCTTGTATTGATCGACGATGGCTCCATTGAATTGCGTGTTGAAATGATCGACGGCACAGAAGTGACTTGCAGCGTCTTGAACCCTGCTCAGTTGAAGCAGCGCAAAGGTGTTAACTTACCAGGTGTACGCACATCGTTGCCAGGTGTGACAGAGCGCGATGTCATGCACATCAAATTCGGTGTTGAGGAAAATATTTCGATCGTCGCGATGTCCTTCGTTCGTAATGGAAACGATGTTCGTGAGGTTCGCGCGCTTCTTGAGCAGCACGGCGCTGGCTTAACACCGATCATCTCCAAAATCGAGAACGAAGAAGGCATGACGAACTTCGCTTCCATCTTGGAAGCGTCCGATGGCATCATGGTTGCCCGTGGTGACCTTGGGGTTGAAATTCCGACTGAGGAAGTTCCAATTGCACAAAAAGATATGATTCGCGCTTGTAACCTCGCTGGTAAACCAGTTATCACAGCTACGCAAATGCTGGATTCCATGCAGCGCAACCCGCGTCCGACTCGCGCTGAAGTGAGTGACGTGGCCAATGCCGTGCTTGATGGCAGTGACGTTGTGATGCTTTCCGGCGAGACAGCCGCTGGTAAATATCCGATCGAGTCCGTGACGATGATGGCGACCATCGCTGAGCGCGTCGAGCAAACTATGGTGCGCAGCTCCTTGGTTGACGCTCAGCTGCAATCCAACAACGAGATTACCGAAGTGTTGTGCCAAGCGGTTGTATCCTCCGCGAACAAGCTGCATGCTGCGGCGATTCTAACACCGACAGAGACAGGCTTCACGGCGCGGATGATTGCAAAATACCGCCCAGAAGCACCTATCATCGCGGTTACGAACAGCCAGCACGCGATCAGCCAATTGAGCATGGTGCAGGGTGTCATCCCTGTTCTTGGTGAGTTCTGCGAATCCACGGATGCGATGATTCGCTCCGCGATCAGCCAAGCTGAGACGCTTGGTTATGTGAAAAAAGGCGACCTCACCGTCGTCTCCGCAGGTATTCCAGTTGGGAAGTCCGGTACGACCAACCTGTTGAAGGTTGAGCGGGTTTAGGGGCAGTAGTTGGTGCTGAGAAGCCTACTTTCGACGGCTCGGAGTGATTTGGGTGCTCATGCATTGCTGAGACTGCAATAATCGATGGCTCATGTGGGAGTTTCGTTATTTCACACTAGTTGGATTGCTGAGAAGGCTACTTTCGACGGCTCGGAGCGAGTTTGGTGCTCATGCGATGTTGAGACTGCAATAATGAACGGCTCATGTGGGAGTTTCGTTATTTCACACTAGTTGGATTGCTGAGAAGCCTACTTTCGACGGCTCGGAGCGAGTTTGGTGTTCAGACGCTGCTGAGACTGCAATAATCTACGGCTCATGCGGGAGTTTCGTTATTTCACACTAGTTGGATTGCTGAGAAGGCTACTTTCGACGGCTCGGAGTGAGTTTGGTGCTGATGCGCTGCTGAGACTGCAATAACGAACGACTCATGCAGGAGTTTCGTTATTTCAGACTTATTGAATGGTTACTATAGTTAAACTACCTGCGTACCGCAGACATTTAAGCCTCCCCTCCACTTTTGTCCTGTGGAGTGGGAGGTTTTCGCGTCCTACTGGCCAAGATGAAATTTGTTAGAAAGCTAGCTAGAAAAAGGGGTACACTAGAGTAACATTAACTTTCGAGCAACGGAGGACGCATGTGATTATTCGACTTGGATTCGTTTCTACTGCAATGGCGATTTTCAACAACACACCTAGCTCGACATTCACGTACAAGCTATTCTCCGAACGGCCGCGCGAAGAGGCCATGCAGAGAGCCATTGAAATTGGCCGCAAAAACCTCCAAGCGACGCAACGAATTCTCTTTTACAATGCCGCTCACGGCATTCGTTTGTTTCGATTATCGTCCGCACTAATCCCCCTGGCTACACATCCCGATGTGCGGATTGATATTGCCGCGGAGTACGCGGAGGAGCTTCGCAAGCTCGGTGACTTCGCGAAGGCACACGATATTCGCCTCAGCATGCATCCCAATCAATTCACGCTGCTCAACGGAAGCGATAAGGTCGTTGCTGCGGCGATCGAGGACTTGAATTATCATACGGCCATTCTGGATGGTATGGGGCTAGACGAGGCTGCCATCATTAACATCCATGTTGGCGGGGTGTATGGCGATAAGGAGTCCGCGACGCAGAAGCTTTTCGACAATGCGCCGAAGGTGCCCGAGTCTGCGATGCGACGGCTGACGTTCGAGAACGACGATAAAACGTACACATTGGAGGAAACGCTTGCCGTTAGCCAGAAGCTGCAGCGCCCGTGCATGCTGGATTTGCACCACGATTGGTGCAATCCGTCAGCAGTTTCCCCCATCGAGCTACTCCCCCAGATTGCCCAGACATGGGGAGAATTGCCGATGAAGATCCACATTTCCTCGCCCAAGAGCGAGAAGGAATTTCGTTCCCACGCGGATTACATCGAGCCAGAGATGCTTACGGCTTTTCTCAAAAGCTGCAAAGAGATCGATCTCCCCCGCATCGACGTCATGATTGAAGCGAAGGTGAAGGATTTGGCTCTGTTCCGACTTGCGGAACAGCTTGGCAAAATCCGCGGCGTTAAGCGGTTGGAGGGTGGGGTGCTGAGCTGGTGAGTTCGCAGACCGACCTAAATAGGATTACACAAAAAGAACCGATTCTGATGTTCTCAGAAACGGTTCTTTTCCGTCGTATCAAGGGCCGCATTGGCCTTGTGTATATTTTTCACATGGCGCAAAGCATTAATTTCGCCGCCAATAATAATAATGAGCGCTGAGATGTAGAACCAGGTCATCAGCACGATGATCCCGCCAATACTGCCATACGTCGCGCTGTAGTTGGTGAAGCTGTTGACATAAAAGGAGAATGCCAACGACGTTCCTTGCCAACCGATGGCGGCGAATAAGGCGCCTGGCAGCACGCTTTTACACGTTAAACAGGTGTTGGGTGCGATATAGTAAATGCCGATGAATACGGCAAAAATGATGACAAAGTTAATAATCCAGCGAAGATGATTCCACAGCTCAATATGGGCAGACGCCACGTGAACGTGCTCCGCCAACCAATCTCCAATCCAGTGACCGAACACGCTGAGCAGCAGCGCCGAAATGATCACGATTAACATACCTAACGTGAGCATGATAGCTAAAAAGCGAGAGTGAATGAAGCTCTTACGCGCGGGCAATCCGTACGCTTTGTTGACTGCTCGGACAATGGCGTTCATCGCCGCGCTGGCACTCACTAAGGCCAAAATTAATCCGAAGGAGAGTGTGCCGCCTCTTTTGACATTGAGTAGATTACTGAGCGTTTCCTCGAGCCACCCCGCCACAGCACCCGGAATGTACTCCCGAATCAAACCGATGACATCGTCGGAGGAGAACGGCAAGTAGCCGAGCAAACTCATCACGAATAGCAGTAATGGAAAAAGGGAGAGCAGAAAATAGTAAGCGCACTGCGCGGCTAACCCGGTAGCATCATGTTCATTGAACTGCCCCCACAACAATTTCGCGTAAGATTTAACCATACGTCTATTTTTCCTTTCTTACGGCCATTTTTATGGTAGAATAGGTGGTTCAGTCTTGCAAGAAACAATGTTATGAAACAGGTGGTCACATGAATTCCATTCCTATGTATACAACGCCGTTAGGCTATAAACCAACTACAGAGCGACCGATTCCGCATGCCCAAATGGCGCTTCTTACCAATAGCACAAAGCTCGTACCCGATAGTGATTCGGATAGTTATTTCTTCCGCGATTTGGAGGAGCACGGTATTCTGCTCAATGAAGCTCAAATCAAGGCAGTCCGACACTTCAAAGGCCCACTACTCACGCTAGCTGGCGCAGGTTCCGGAAAGACGACGGTGTTGGTATGCCGTGTTGCCTACTTGCTCCGCGTTCATCAGGTACAACCTGCGAATCTGCTGCTTATTACGTTTTCTAAGAAAGCTGCCGAAGAAATGCGCGAACGTCTCACGACGCTGCCAGGTTTGCATGCGAGTATGGCTAATGTGATGCAGGTACGGACGTTTCATGCCTTTTGCCTGCGACTTCTACGAATGAACGGGCTGCAGCAAGAAATTCTGAGTGATGGCCGCTTTCAGCAAATTGTATTCAAGCGGATCATGCTTAGTATGGGCTTGCAGGATACGTATCAGCCTGAGGTGCTTATTTCCCTGCTTTCCTCCTACAAGATGCAGCTCATGGAGGTTGAGGATCTCCCCGAAGGCACGGAAGAAGAACAGGAAGTTAAGAAGATTTTCTTACAGTATGAACAATGGAAAATGGAGCAACAGAAAATCGATTTCGATGATATTTTGATCAAAGCGTACCAACTGCTCCTCCTCAATGCTGAAATTTTGCGCTCTATGCAGCGGAAATTCACATACATCAGCGTCGATGAATTCCAAGATACGAATACGGTTCAGTATGAAATTATTAAAATGATTGCGGCAGCTCATCAGAATCTGATGGTCGTTGGTGACGATGACCAAACGATTTATTCGTTTAATGGGGCGAGAAATGAATTTATTTTGCAATTCCATGAGCAGTACCCTACAGCAACAACCGTAACGCTAGATATCAACTATCGGTCTACATCAAGTATTGTTGGCTTAGGCAATGCGATCATAAAGCATAATGTGCAGCGTAAATCCAAAACACTCCTAGCTACTAAAGAAAGTACCCAAAAACCGCATTATGTGAAACCAGCGAATAGTGATGACGAGGCGGATTGGTTAATCGACGATATTCGGCTTAAAGTCGCTGAGGGTGGTAGCCAGTATGGGGATTTCGCGATTTTGTATCGAACAGCGAGCAACAGTCGGGCTATTATTGAGCAACTCATTCTGCATAACCTCCCTTTCGTGGATTATGGCACCAATGATTCGTTCTACGAGCAGTGGATGGTGAAGCCGATTATTGACCATTTACGGATTGCCCATGAGCGTCGGAATTTCGAAGCCATCGAAGGGGTCCTCCCCTCATTATATATTGGACGAGACCAAGGCATGCGTATTATTCAAGATCAAGAAGCGATTCAGGCTAAAAAGTGGCCTTTAATCCATCTGCTAGGGCTCCCACAGTTAAAGGAATTTCAGAAAGAAAAGCTGAAAGCCCGCATTCGTTTGATCAAATCTCTCGTAGAGATGACGCCACTCGCAGCCATTCAGGCGATTCGCAAAGATTTCTACGATACGTTCCTGGAGACGAATAAGCGCAGCAAGCTTACACAACATCGTGAAATGCTGAAGGAAACGCTGGATGAGCTCGAATCCTCCGCCAAGAGGTTCAACACGGTCGAGCAGTTCCTTTATTTTATCCATGAAGTGGCGGAAAAACGCACGGAAATGCGGATGCAAAGCAAAGAACAATTCGCGGATAAAATCTCGCTGATGACGATTCATAAATCGAAGGGACTCGAGTTCCCGATTGTGTACCTGCTCTGTGCAATTGAAGGCAATATGCCGCATTCCTCGGCACTCGATGCAAGCCATTTGGACGATGTCAAAATGGCAGGCGTTGCGGGGCGCGACAAGGGAACCGCCGCGCTCGAGGAAGAACGGCGACTGGCTTATGTCGCCGTGACAAGGGCGAAGGGCGAGCTGCTGATCAGCTCGCCGGCGTTCTACCGCGGGAAGAAGGCGGAGCCTTCCCGCTTCTTGCTGTCCGCGTTCCCTGGCGCGGACGCAGGCGTTGTGACCAGCCGCAGCAAGCCGGCTGGCGGGTTTACGGCCACTAGCGGAGCCGCGGCCGGTCGTTCCGCAGTCGCTGGCGGAGCCGCGACTGGCGGGCGTTCAGCCACCAGCGGAGCCGTGGCTGGGGCTGCTGCGACCGCGACCGAGCGGGTCGCGGCGTGGTTGTGCAGCGCGGCCGGCTGCAAAGCCTGGTCACGGATTTCTTCGCCGCAGGAGGCACGACTGGCGGCGAAGGCGTGCCCGCTCTGCGGCGCGGGCATGGTCAAGGGCAGCCGCGAGATCGCGCTGGCGCGGCGGTAGCTCTCTTATCATCTTCCTCTTTAGACTCGGATGTTGTAGAAACTACAACGTTATGCTTGGATTTGTGTCATTTCCGGCTAAATGTTGTATCGCATACAACATAGTTCTTGGATTTGTGCCATTTCCGGCAAATTCAAGCATTAATGTTGTAAGGCATACAACATTACCCTGCTACATGAACCTTCAACCTATAAATTGTTGTACAACCTGCAACATTCTCTCTTCATACCAAGAGCAGCCATCCCACAAGGGATGACTGCTCTTTTCTTTCATCTCGACATTTTACACAAACGCATTTACACTAACGCTCTCAACGCCTCCAAAGCTGCCTCATAATCCGGATGGTGACTCATTTCAGTCAAATACTCCACATAGCGAACCGTATCATTCGCATCCACGATGAAGATCGCACGCTGATCTAACTGGATCTCTTTAATAAGCACCCCGTATGCTTGACCGAATGAACGGTTTTTGTAGTCAGATAGGGTGACGACTTTATCAATACCGGCGGCCCCGCAGAAACGGCTTTGTGCAAAAGGCAGATCCACCGAAATCGTCAGAATAACGACGTCGTCGCCAAGTTTGTCGGCTTCCACATTGAAGCGGCGCGTCTGGGCGTCACAAGTCCCTGTATCGACGGAGGGCACAACGGAAATGAGCTTCACTTTGCCCGCATAATCCGCCAGCCTGACTTCGGTCATTAGATCCTTATTCACTTTAAAATCCGGCGCTTGATCCCCGACTTTGATTTCTGGTCCCAGTAAAGTGATTGGATTGCCGCCAAGGGTAGCGATGCCTGTGCGTTCTTGTAGATGTGTCTGTGTCATATCGTAATCCTCCTAAGGGTTATGTGAATGATATATTCATCGTGAATGGTTTTACTACGATTTATGAAATACGGCTTAACTTAAACCGCTGCAATAACAGCTTTCAACTTCTCTTTGCTCTGCAACCCAACCAACTGATCGACCACTTGCCCATCTTTAAAAACAAGTAAGGTTGGGATACTCATCACATTGTATTTTGCAGCGGACTCTGGGTTATCATCGACGTTAATTTTAACGATTTTCGCAGCGTCACCGAGTTCAGCCGAGAGTTCATCTAGGATCGGAGCGATCATTTTACAAGGTCCGCACCATGGCGCCCAGAAATCGACGAGGACGGTACCGGTACCTGTTTCATTGTGAAAAGTAGCATCAGATATATGATTAACGGACATAGCTCATTCCTCCTTGAAGTTCTAGTTCTTGTTCTTGTTCTTGTTCTTGTTCTTGTGAAGCATGCTCCGAAATAAACCGTTCAGCATCAAGCGCGGCCATACAACCGCTGCCTGCTGAAGTAATTGCTTGGCGATAGATGCGATCTTGTACATCGCCGCAAGCGAACACCCCTGGGATCGACGTTTGGGACGTACCTGGAATCACTTGCAAGTAACCTAGTTCATCGGTTGGCAGCTGCCCACCTAAGAAACCGGTATTCGGCGTATGTCCGATCGCTAGAAAAATCCCATCCGCCTCCAATAACTCTTCTTCACCTGTAGCGTTATTGTGGACTTTCAGTCCTGTCACACCCATCGGCCCTGCCACCACTTCAAGTGGTGTACGATTTAAGCTCCAAGCTACTTTGTTGTTGGCGCGAGCGTGATCCTGCATGATTTTCGAAGCTTTGAGATCATCTCTACGATGCACCACACGCACTTCGGAGGCGAATCGAGTTAAGAACTGTGCTTCCTCCATTGCTGTGTCACCGCCGCCGATGACGATGATTTTTTTGTTCCGGAAGAAAAACCCGTCACACGTTGCACAGGTACTTACCCCTTTGCCAATATTTTCAGCTTCGCCAGGTATCCCTAATTTCTTAGCTGTTGCACCTGTTGAAATAATCAGCGAGTCCGCAGTCAATCGCCCGCCATCCTCGAGAAATACGGTAAATGGACGTTTAGAGAAATCAACCTCCGTTACGCGTCCCGATTGAATCGTAGCCCCGAAGCGAAGCGCTTGTTTCCGCATATTATCCATTAACTCAGGTCCTGTGATCCCATCTGGGAAACCTGGAAAATTGTCGACTTCTGTTGTTGTGGTCAGTTGACCACCTGGCTGTATACCCTCAATAACGAGTGGTGAGATGTTCGCTCGTGCTAAGTAAATGGCTGCGGTTAGTCCCGCAGGTCCTGTACCGATAATGATCGCTTTGTGATGCATAGGAATTCCTCCTTTTTATTACCGTAGTGCTGATGCCACGAATTAACGTTGCGCACAATTTAATTTGTAACAAACCTTATGAGAGAATCATATCAATCACCATCAACTTTGTCAACAATTAAATTGCACACAATTAAATATGGCAGTCCAATTATGTATTAAGCTCGCATTCAGCTTCCACTCATACTTCCTTCAGCTTGGTCAGGCATAATGGGTTTCAGAACGAGAACGACACCAACAGTCACATCACGAGAGGAAGTATATACATGAATTCAAAAAATAATCGCACTTGGATATGGACATCATCCGCCCTTTTGGTCATCTTGATCGCTTATGCTTCGGTTTTCCCACCCGTTTCTAAAAATAATGATGAGAAAGCTGTTGCCAAGGTCAATGGAGTTGAAATCAGTACGACGAAGCTGTATAACGCGTTGGTAGCCAGTGGCGGAGCACAAACGTTAGACTCGATGATCACGGAAGAGCTTATTAGCCAAGAGAGTAAGAAAGCGGGAATCCAGATCACGGATGCCGATGTGACGAACGAGATTCAAACGATTAAAGCTACGTATGGCTCTGAAGATGAATTCAACCAAGCGCTTGCCAACTACGGCATGACTCTAGATGATTTGAAGAAAAACATGCAATCGCAAGTAACGTTGAAAAAGATTTTGGAGCCACAAGTTACAGTCACTGACGATGAAATCAAAAAATATTATGATGAAAATTTAGAATCCTTAAAAGTACCTGCACAAGTGAAAGCTTCTCATATCTCTGTAGCGACGGAAGCTGAGGCCAATGCCATTATAGCGAAGTTGAAAAGCGGCGGGGATTTCGCCACACTTGCGAAGGAAAGTTCCACGGATGCAGCTACCAAGGATAAAGGCGGAGATCTAGGCTATATCTCTGCAGGACAAGGAGATCCAGCGTTTGAAGCCGCGGCATTTGCTTTGGAAACAGGCGGTCTTAGCGCTGCGGTACAAACAGCAACAGGTTACGATGTTATTAAAGTAACGGATCATAAAGCTGCTTCAACACCAACGCTTGCAGACAAAACCGCTACAATTAAACAGTCGTTAGTCGATCAAAAGATCTCAACGCTTTCCCAAACCTGGTTGGAACAAAAGAAATCCGAAGCAAAAATTGAAAATAATCTTGCCAATTTGACTAAGACAACCTAGTTCTAGCTTAGTGAGACGTATGTAAATTCGGGCCAGTATCCGACGGGACTGATGGCGTCGGACTGACCTAAACCAAAACCCCCTTAGCTACAGCAGCTAAGGGGGTTTTCCTATCCTTTTACGGGGTGTGAAGCTTCATCTCGTCTAAGCTTTTGAACTGGTAGCCCTGCGCCCGCGCAGCATCAATAATTTTTCCCAGCGCTTCCGTATTGTCGCTGGATACCGAATGCAACAGAATCACAGCACCTGGATGCAGCTGGGCCATCACATTTTTGTAGGCATACTCCCAGCCCTTCTGATGCTTGGGTTCCCAGTCACGATACGCAACGGACCAGAACACATTCGTGTAGTTCAGCTCTTGGCTAACAGCCAGTGAGCGGTCATTGAAAATGCCCCGCGGCGCGCGTAGATAGTGCATTTCCTTTTGCCCCGTCACCGCTGCGACTTCTTCTTTCACTTGGTTCAGCTCTTTCTGAATGCGCTCCGCTGGAATCTGGCTCATATCGGGATGGCTCCATGAATGGTTGCCGATCAGATGCCCCTCGGCTGCCATGCGCTTCAACAGCTCTGGTTCTGTCCGAATATAGTGGCCAGTCACGAAAAATATAGCCGGCACTTGTTTCTCTTTAAGCACATCCAGAATTCGACCTGTGTAGCCTTGTTCATACCCATTATCGAAGGTTAAGTACAATTCCTTTTGTGATTGATCGCCTGTAAAAACAGCGCCGCGCTGCTTCAAGAGGCTCTTGAATCCCTCTTCATCAATCGATGGCGGTTGGCCGTTGACACTCTTTTTGAAACCAAAATGATAGGTTCCATCCGCTGAGACCATGGTCATCTGCCCCGCCATAATAGCTAGGGAAAATAGGAGAATGCGCAAGATTTTCATATGGATGTCATGCACTCCTTGCCTTGTGTGATGAGTTGTGGCGAGATACTGCCAACAGGAACTGTTACTAATATGCCACACCACGGCAGGAGATTATGTGTAAATCCTTAATCAATTACTTTCCCGAACGCTTCGACGATGTCTGCTCTAAAAGAAAAATTAGTAAGCTTTTGAATCTCAGCATATGCCTCCTGTTTCGAGGTTTCCTGCCTATAGGAACGAGGTGCTGTCATTGCGAGATACATTTCTACAATACCAAGCATCTGCGAAAGGATTGGAATTTGAGCTCCTTCTAGGCGAAATGGATAACCGGTGCCATCTATTTTTTCATGATGATACAAGAATACCCTCTCTACTCCCTGGAAATCCGGAATACCTTCGCACAGTTCCCTCGCCATATAGCAATGCTCCTGTACAACTTCGTACTCAAATTCCGATAATTTACCTTCTTTTTCAAACATATAATCCGGCAATTTCACCCTGCTCACAAAATGCATGAGTGAAAGTAAATCAATCTCCCACTCCTGTACACTTAGACCGCCATAGGCATGAACCAGTTTCTTCAGCAACGTACTCATTTCACCAATTTCTTTGCGTGAGGTCTGCGTTTTCCGTTCTCCTACCGAGATAAAGGATTGGAGCATATTAATCACCTGCTGCTTCTGTTTCTGAAAAGCGGAGGCTTCTGCATCGCGTTTATATTGAAACATGGTGGTTTGAATAATAACACCTAGAATGATACAACCAAGCGCATAAACACCTTTCGTTGTCGCCATGATAATAGATGAAGTATCGCCATATGACGTAAAGCTTGGGCCCAATATTTGAAAACTAATAAAGTAAACCAAGAATAAGAGCGTGCCATACATGTAAATCCTGAATTCAACCAACAAACTGAGCATAACTGGAAAAAAAATAAGCGCCACCCACATTTGTTGCAACGCTAACGGATTATATAAAGTGGTTATAACGATAACCAGAAATATTAAAGCGGGAGCAATCATCTTCGAGTACCGGTTGTGTTCGGGCATCAGGTGCTGCAAGCCATACATCGCCCATCCAAATACGGCGGCTGTTGCCGATCCCATCATATACAAGTGAGACTCTGTATTTCGACTAATCAACCAATAGCCTAAACCGCTCAATGTGCATAATGTAGCCATGCTGCCAATGATAAACATGCATAGCTGATGAATGGGTTGCTTACTTAATCGCTGCATCATGTTCATAGCAAATTCTCCCTCGTCCAGTAGAGCTTATTCTCCTTAGGTTGAAACATGGAAGTCCCCTTCATCACTTCTTGAATTGTAGAAAGAATGGTCTCCGGACTTGTATCTTTCATCAAATATCCATCCACTCCCGCTTTACATGCACGATAAATATCTTCACTTTCGTCGAATGCGGTTAAAATAATAATTTTTATATTCGGTAATCTCTCCTTTAATATTCGGACACCCTCGATGATGCATTGCCCCGGCATTTTGAGATCTGTAAGAAGTAAATCGGGCACAAGGGCCAGCGATTGTGATACGGCTTCATTGCCGTCGGATGCCTCTCCCGCTACGATGTACAAGCCACAACTGTCAAGTAACATGTGCAGTCCTGCCCTAATCAATTGCCGATCATCGGCTATGACAACTTTATACATATGCCATACTCCTCTCACGTGGAATATAAGCCGTAATCGTAGTACCTTTACCAGGTTCCGAGTGGAAGGATATCGCGCCATTCAAGGATTTGATACGACTTTCCATGCCTCCCAATCCGTAACGCCCCCCTGGATTCCCTTTAGATAACGTCATTCCTATCCCATCATCCCTAATTGTGACTGCCCACTGTACACTTGTAACCTCAATCTGCACATAAATATGCTTGGCTTGCGCATGCTTGATGACGTTATTCGCCGCTTCTTCAACCAAATGATAAATCGCTTCCTCGATTTGCAGCTGCTCATGTGCTATCCAACCTATCTTCTCAAAAGTCGGTTTTACTTCGGTGCGTTCTGTCACTCGTTGCAGCAGCTTCTCTATCGCATGATGAAGATTAATTTTCCTTTTCTCATCCTTCAGCTCGATAATGAACTGCCTGATATCGCGGTGACTTTCTTTGACTTTCTTCTCAACCTCTATAACAAAAGGAAGTGTTTGCTCACGTGTATCTGCCGGGAGGGATTGTTTCAATTGAAACAGCTGGATAGAGATAAAGAATAGCTCCTGTGCGATACCATCATGAATATTTTGCGCGATGCTATCCCGTTCTTTCGCAACGGCTGTCTCTGCTGCGTGCGCCAATTCCCCTTTGACAAATTGATCCGCTTCCAATCGGATAAGAATAAAGTGAATATACAGTTTATGTAGAACAGTCAATTCGTCCTTATCCGCTTGCACAAGTAACCAGCCGTAGATAGTTCCCTGACGATCCTTCAGCGTTTCAATATAAAATTTCAAAACCTCACCTGTCGGCGAAGGCACGTCCGCATACACCTTGAAAGAATACGGTCTATTTTGTATCAAATAATTCGTATAGTACGTCTGTCTCCAGCTTTGAGGCTTTTCTGAATCACTTACACTAGCCAAGCACAGAATGACTTCGCGATCATCCAACACCTTCTTCAGCACACCTTCCGAATAAGGGATGATGCCCTGCATCTTAGCTGAAGCGGTATAAGAACTAGATGCATAGACCATCATGAGCTTCCTGTATTCTTGGCGAATTACCTTAATTCCGTAATGGGTCAGGCCCATACTAAGTAAGAAGATGAGTACGACAATAAAATAATTAAAATGCTTAATCATATACCCATACCTGGACAATGAAACTGCACTGGAAAACAGCAGGGGAACAAGCAGCGAATACAATAGTATGATGGAATAATATGCGTTCCACGTTACAAACCTTTTGAATGTAATCAAACCAACGAAGCTGTAAATCAGAATCGGGCTCGAAAGCCCCCCCGTTTGGCTAATTAAATACATACTAAAACATACATCTATTATTGCTGTTAGCAGTCTTATCTTTTTAGAGTTTCTAATTTGAGCAAAACTATATATGGTTTGGAAAAGTACAGCCGTCAACACTAACTCCGGTGTAACTGGATTATGTTTGGCATACATGAAGAGCCCGATCAGCAGCAACGCCCATCTGAAGGCAAGGAATACATATAAGCCCGTTTTTCTTTGCAAAAACATGTCTAACTTCTCCTAAGCTTAATGTAATCTTAATGGTAATTTGGAAGAATGTGTTATATAATAATGAATTATTTAGTCTTAAAGTCCTAGTAGTTTAGAACTATACAACTATAACATAAATTCGCTTTATATAGGAGGTTAACCGCTTGACTAACATCATCATCCTCGATGATCATCCACTTGTTCGCCAAGGTATTCGTACAATCGTGTCATCCAGCCCACTCATACATGTTCTAGGAGAAGCCGCCAGCACCAGAGAAGCACTACTTCTGTTAGAACAATTTACCCCGGATATCATCCTTGTTGATTTGAATTTAGGGAGCGACAATGGTTTGGACGCGATTCAAGCAGTCCGCCGTGCGGGACATACCTGCAAATTCATGATACTAACCTCATCCATCACACGAAGTGAACTACAGCTAGCCCAATCCCAACAAATCGAGGGGATCTGCTTAAAAGAGGCTTTTCCGGAAGATCTCTTATACGCAATCGAGGTCGTTTCTCGTGGACGTAAATACTACGATCCTGATTTAATGAGCTCTCTGTTGGAGGATACTTCAGCGGATCAAGAAAACATACTTTCCGAGCTGACTCCCAAAGAACTGGAGGTTCTGCTTGCCCTAGGCAAAGGATATTCGAATAAAGAAATCGCCACCGCGCTATTTATCACAGAATTCACGGTTAAGAAACATGTGAGTCAAGTCTTGGCTAAGCTTGATTTATCGGATCGTACACAAGCTGCCTTATACGCTCTCTCCAAGGGATTAGTTCAGTTTGAACTTCAGCGTTAACACAAGAAAGATCCGTCGGGATACCCCGCCGGATCTTTCTTGTCACTTCAAGTTAAGTGGCTTAGAAATACGATGCATAGGCAATAAGGAAATGGCCGCATAGCCTTTCACATCTTTCAATTGAACCTGACCTAAGGAAGGATCTCGACTATCCTTACTCTCTCCCAAATTCCGATTGTCTCCAACAACAAACAAATGCCCATTTTCCACAATTATCTCTCCCATATCTTCCGACTTCCCTACCGTATACAACTCAGGCAGTGGACTGCCATTAACATATATGATGCCATTAGCAATAAGTACATGGTCGCCTGGAACGCCGATTACGCGTTTAATAATGGAAAATCCTAGCCGCTGATCCTTAATAACCACTACATCTCCGTATTCGGGTAATGAAAAGAAAAGCGGAATTTTATTCATGAGCAAGATGTTACCATTCTGTAAGGAAGGATTCATTGAATTTCCTGAAACCTTAGTAAGCCCGATCATATTATTTATTAGAATAAAGGCAAGTCCTAGGAGTAAGACAAATCGGATCCATCCCCACACTTCACTTTTCTTCTTACTAGTTGCCGGTATAGCTGACACGACTTCTTCCATACTTCTATTCACCTCTATGACTAAATTCTGTTGTCGTTAATTGTTGTAGGTAACTTCAGTCACAGTAGTAGGTGTTGGCTGTTGTCCATACACATCTCCAGTAACTGTAGACGGTTGTTGTGGCGGCACAGTTTGCACAATAGGCGCTGTGGGTACAAAGGTAAGTGTTGGCGGTACATAACTACCAACTAACTCATCCATTCCTACCTGTGCGCTATCTACAATTGCTTGAAGCTTGCTTAAAATTTGCTCTCGGTCCTGCACCGATTGGAAATCCACTTTGGCTAGCAAGCTTTGGGCATACCGGCCTAGCGTTTCCAAGCGCAACCGCTTCTGTTCCTCCGTAAAAGCATCTAAACTTTTAGCCGACGTTTCGAGTCGAAGCTGCAATTCTTTCTTCAACAATTCCTTTTGCTTTTCCGTCTCGGATTGTATGGAAACATCCAAGCTTTGCATAACTTGCCCTGTTTTCTTCGCAAACCACGAAGTCATAGAGCCAGCAAGATCCGTATCGGCGTAGGAAATCCCGGCTGAGGCCGTAATGATAACCGTTAAAGAAACAATTCCAGCAACGACTTTTCGCTTCGATCTTATCTGTTTTTGCTCGTTATTGTGCTTCATATTGCAGCTCCTTCTGATTCATTAAGAGAAGCCGGAGATCCACAAAGGTGAACCCCCAGCTATTTGACTAGTTAATGCTTTTCACAATGTTTTCCAAGTCACTTAAAGCTTTTGTTTCAAGCACATCCGCACGGTCTGCAATTCTTCCTTGAGCTGCTGTTTGAAGCTGAGTTGTCAGCTCTGTAAGCTTAGTTTGAAGTGCACCAATTTTCGTATCAAGATTCGCTTTTACTTCTGTAGTAGCGGTAGCTTTTTCTGTAGCCAATAGCGCTTCCAAGGCTGCTTTTGTTTCAAGAATTTTCCCAGTCAATGCTGCAACTGCTGCATCGCTCGTCGTTTTAGCGCCATCATTTAATCTATTTGTGTAGACACCTTCATGGTTTTTTACACCATTCGTAATTTCGATTGTGTCTGCGATCCCTATTGCTACTAGGCTGCCATTCGTTACTGCGTTAGTTGTATTTACTAGAGCATCGTACTCAGCGCCAATACTGCCGGTAATGCTTGCTTTTTTATCTGAAATTTGGTTCAAATATGCCGAATTTTGTGTATTGATCGCACTGTTAACGCCAGCTAATTCTGCTTCACCTGTTGTTTTAATGTTCACACGCGCTGCATTTAACCCGCTATCAACATTATCATCTAGCGCTTTTGCTTTCGTAGCGTAATACGATCCGAAATCGCCAGCAATTGCTAATTTAGCTGCTGTAGTAGCCGAATTGTACCAACCTTGAAGCTGTGCGCCTGCATCCGTTGCTGCAAATGCTGTTCCCATACCCGCTACTAAACCTGTTGCAATAACACCAATCGCTAATTTACTTTTCAATGCTTTCATTTCTCATCAATCTCCCTTTGAATTAGTATATTTGTTCATTGCGCTCACCTGAAAGTGAACCCATTTACTCACTCTGACTGACTAGTCACCTAGTTCCGCTGTTAATCCTTGAATCGTTTCATCCGCCCATTGCTCGATATCACTGCTCATTTGCTTGGTTGAAGCATCGATATAGGTATCGAATTCAGCCATACTAGACTTGCTAAGCGATGCCGCTGAGCGATCTAATTGATCTGAATAGGATTGCTGTATAGCATCCATGCTGCGTGCAAGTGTGTAACTTGCATCTTCTGTCACCTTCTCCAAATGAACACGAACACTTGCAACTGACTTCTCATTGGATTCATCCAATGCTTGACTAGCCGTGACCATATCTTGTTGAAGTTGACGATCAATCGCTTGTTGATTGATACTTAACTGCGACTTAAACCACATCTGCAGTGGTGCACTAGCCTCTGAATACGCATAGGCCGTTCCCATAACTAGGGAAGTCGATAGGCTCAATGAGACGATTATCACTTTACATTTCAATAGTTTCATTGATACTACCTGACCTCCTTCGTCGCTGCGTTTACTTGCTTACATACATATTGTATCTTCTTATCCGAAATGTGACCTCGCTCTAAAGAGTAGTTTATTACTGCTACCTTTGTGGGAGCCGATGGTATACTTTCGTGCCATAGTCATTGAATCCCAACATTATATTTCGTCATATCCGAATTCTGTGATATCCCCCCATTCCACTTGGCTTTCATCTGAATACAATAGAGTACATGATCTGTAGGGGTGGAGATTCATATTCGTAGACGAGATCCTAAACCAATCAAAGAAGATTTGCTGCATGTCCTAAAGCTATCGTCCGAGGAAGACATTTATACAGCACAGGTTAACGGATTTTCATTAGCCGATATCGCGAAAGCTAACCAGGTGGATGTTCAGAAGGTCATTGAACTCCAGTTAGCCGAGCTAACGGAGCAGCTGCAATTGCGACTGTTTAATGGCAGCATCACACCTGAGCAATATCTAGCCCAGCGTGCTGAGTTACCGGAAATCATTAGTAAGAGTGTGTATGCGATGTAATCGCGCGCAGCACCCCAGTTGGGGTGCTTTTTTTGTCAGCGAAGGCTTGTTGCTGTCCTGCTTTTATGTCACTATGAGACTACGACCTACGCTGCTTAGAAAGGAGTTCATGTGCTGTGAATTTCCATCAAATGATCTCGCTTATTCCACTAATTGATCATATTCAGGTGGCTTCTTCCGCCTTAGCCGTTACAAGTTCACCTTGCAAATATCAACTTGTTATCGTCCGCCAAGGTCATCTCACGCTACACTTCGCTGGCCATGAACCCATCATTTGCTCGCAAGCGTACGCCTGTCATCCCGACCAAGGTGACTACACGATTCAAGTACCTAGAACGAAGATCGTCGATTACGTCATCATCACCTATACGATGCTTCCTGAGGATCACCATTGGACTTTGCAGGGGCACCTCACCACCTTAAGCGAAATCAAAATCCACTATATGCTCGATGAAATTATCCGGAGAACGCAGGACCATGATCCTTTGACTGTCTGGGAAGACACGACACATATCATGCGAATGAGAATGATGCTAGAGCGCATCCTATTTATCTATCTGCACGAATCCGATTTGACCCATGAGAAAAAGTCCGCTTCCGAATCAATCGAGGGTACGATTTCTTATATCAACGAGCATTACATGCTCGAGCTTACTTTGCCTATGCTAGCCCGTCGTGCGGGAATGAGCGTGGGTCATTTTACGGTTTTATTTAAAAAGATGACGGGAACAACGCTGATGAGCTACTTGTATGCCTTGCGTATTGAGAAAGCCAAGATCATGTTTCTGCAGACAGATCTGCTGGCCAAAGAGATTGCAAGCCGCGTTGGATTCATCGATTACTTCCATTTTAGCAAGGTATTTAAGAAAAAGACGGGCTATACGCCCTCCGAATATATGACTGGTCACACTAAAATCTAATATTGAGACATGTCTAATCTGCATATTGGACATGTTCTATCCCTCCATTATTCGGTATCATACTCATTGAGAATAATAATCATTGTCACGGAGGAATACAGAATGAAATCCCTTTTTACTCGTATTAGCCTTATTGCACTGATCAGCGTTTTTGCACTAAGCCTTGCTGCTTGTGGCAAAACGACGAATACCGAATCAGCTGCCGCTAGCCCATCTCCTGCTGCCAAAGCAGATGAAAAGATAACCGTTCAAGATGCGGTAGGCACGGTTGAATTGCCTAAGAAGCCTGAACGTATCGTGGCCATGGAATTCGGCTTCACAGACATCCTTGTCTCTCTTGGCGTACAGCCGATCGGGGTTGCGGACGATAGCTCCCCAGACCTTTTGATGGACTCCGTAAAAGCTTTGCTGAAAACTTACACATCCGTCGGTTCACGCTACGAGCCTAACATTGAACTTATTTCATCCCTTAAACCGGATTTGATTATCGTTGATATTAATAAGCATAAAGCTGCGATTCCACAGCTCAAAGGTATTGCACCTGTCCTTGTGTTGGATGACTTCCAAGCGGACTACAATCAGATGCTGAAGAACGTAGGCATTATCGCACAAGCCGTTGGTAAAGTTGAAGAAGGCAAAAAACGCCTAGCTGAGCACCAAACGAAAGTTGAAGCGATGAAAAAGAAACTTGCCGCATCGAACATTAGCGTTCTCCCTGCGGTTGTGAATCCAAAAGGCTTCTTCGCACACTCCGATCATGCGTACAGTGGGTCCTTCCTCTCTATGCTTGGCTACAATGATCCGGTTAAAAATGCGACAGCTTATCCACAGATTACCCTGGAACAATTGGTTGAGGCGAATCCGAAAGTCCTATTCGTGATGCCGACTGAGAAAGTAACCATCGTGCAAGAATGGGAAAAGAATCCGCTGTGGCAGAAAATTGATGCTGTAGCAAACAAAAAAGTATTCACTGTTGAGCGACGCGACTGGTCCTTATCCCGTGGCATGATCGGGTCGGAGAAAATCCTCGACGATATCGTGAAGAATCTGGGGCAATAGTTCGATGAACCAACCCATTAACCTTGAGAAGCAGAGCCGTAAATGGCCTCTGCTCTTCCTATTTTCTGCGAGTCTAATAGCGATACTAATTGGGATTATATCTAGCTTAAAATGGGGCCAATCCCCCGTATCATGGCATACGTTGTACGAAGCTGTGACCTTTCAAGGCAGTGATAAGGCACATCTGTATATCCAAACGCTGCGGTTACCACGCGCCATCATGGCTTGCATCGTCGGAATGCAGCTTGGGTTGGGAGGGCTGCTCACCCAGCTCACGACCAAAAACCCGCTGGCCTCCCCACATATTTTTGGCATCAATGCGGGAGGTGCTTTAGCGGTTGTAGTTGGGCTTGTGTTCCTGCCACATTTCGGCAACATGGGGTTAATTGCTTTTGCCTTTGTCGGCGCTGCGCTAGGTGCTTTATTGGTCTGGTCGCTCGCTGGAACGGGCAGCAAACAATACGTCTACATTGCGCTAGCTGGCATCACAATCCACTTCCTCCTGTCCTCATTGACGGAAGGAGTCATTATTCTTAATCAGCATGCGACAGACAGCATGATTTTCTGGCTGGTAGGCTCTCTTAGTCAAGCCGCTTGGACTGAAGTCCGCGTGATTCTTCCGTTTTTTATCGGGGGCATGCTACTGTTTGCGTTCATGCTTCCCTCGTTCAAACTGCTGCTTGTCGATGATGAGATTGCGGCGGGGCTTGGCCAACGCATTACGTTCGTGCGCGGTATCAGTGTGCTGCTCGTCATTGTACTCGCTGGCTCCGCAGTAGCCTTATGTGGTCCCATTGGCTTCGTCTGCCTGATTGTGCCGCATATTGCGCGGGCATTGGTGGGTACTAATTTGGTCGTAGTCGGACCGTTAACAGCTTTACTCGGTGGTATTCTGCTTCTGTATGCTGATTTTCTTAGCCGTTTTATTGCTTTTCCGTTCGAGTCGCCCGTTGGGATCGTCACTTCATTGATTGGCGCTCCGTTTTTCATCTACCTAGCGCTCAAGCAACGGAGGGCACGATAATGACCTTAAAATCATTGCGGATCCGCGTTATTTCGCTGATCATTGCTTTCGTCCTGATGATCGTATTAGCCATCATCTATGCGCATGTTGGGGCGGTTCGTATACCTTATCGTGACGTATGGGCAGCACTGACGGATGCGAATCATCCTTCGTATTTTATCGTGCACCAATTGCGCTTGCCCCGTATTTTGGTTGCTATATTAGCTGGCTTTGGACTGGCAGTTGGCGGTGTCATTCTCCAAAGCGTCATTCGAAACCCCTTGGCGAGCCCCGATGTTATCGGGATTACCAAAGGGGCTGGCTTTATGGCTGCTGGGGTCATTTTCTTGTTTCCTAAGCTGCCAAGCTATTACTTACCGATTGCCGCTTTCATTGGGGCACTCGCTGCCTTCCTCTTGCTGCTCTTGTTAAGTCGTCGGTTAACCCTGCGTCCCTCCCATCTTGCCCTAGTGGGCATTGCGATCGGGGCCATTTTTCAGGCTGGCATCCAGTATCTGATTGTTCGCCATCCCAGTGACATCAACGCGGCGCTGCTGTGGCTGTCCGGCAGTCTGTGGAACCGCAGCTGGAACAACGTGTACAGCCTGCTGCCGTGGATTGCCGTGCTGTTGCCCATCGTATGGGCTAACTTCGCCAAGCTGAACGTGTTTCAGCTTGGCGATGAGATGACCACCGCGCTCGGCGTACGGATTGGGCGGCAGCGCTTCTGGCTGCTGCTGCTCGCTGTTAGCTTAGCTGGCATCTCCGTGTCGGCTGTCGGGGCGATCGGCTTCATCGGCCTGATCGCGCCCCATATTGCGCGGAGCCTCGTCGGCGGCCGGCACCAGTGGTTAATCCCGCTCGCCGCCTTGATCGGCGCGGATCTCATGCTGCTCGGCGACTTAGTCGGCCGCGTCATTATTCTCCCACGGGAGGTCCCCGTGGGGATTATGACGGCGGTCATCGGGACGCCGTACTTTATTTATTTGCTGCGCTGCGAGAGGCGCCGGCGGTAGGAGCCAACTCCTTAACTAACTCCCATTGCTACCTTGGATCTATTTGCGTTTCTCAAGCTCCTATTGTTTCCAACTAGCTAATATTGAAGAGACGATCACGTGGAAGGCCTCTGTGGTTGAGGTGGACTCGGGGCATTTAGAGTGCGAGCGCCTACGTACCTGCTCTCCGCTTTAACTGTATTAACTACAGTTAATTTTCGCGAATTCGCTTGTTTCTAACGAATAACTGGAAACCATGCAGCTAATTCGTTGAGATTTCGATAAATCGTACTAAAACCCGAAAATTAGCTGTAGAAAATGCATCTAATCATCCGAACGAGTGAAACAGAGCTCAATTAGCTGGAGTAAATCCAGTTATTCGTGTTTCAACCCGCTGATTGGATGGGTAATCGGGGAGTAGGGGGAACTCAGTACCGGACATAAACTAAGTAGTCACTTCACTCCCCCGATTTCCTACCAAAAAGGAGTCCAACCCCTTACCAGGGTTGGACTCCTTCTCTGTTTACTATGCTAGATCATGCCACGCAGGCGATCCGCAATGACGCGCATCATGCTGCGCAGTACGTCGATGTTCTGGAAGCAGAAGCTCAGCACGAGATCACGGTGCAGCTGGAGCAGCACGGCGGGGTCCTTCGCTGTGCAATCTGCTGATCGAGGGCCGCTGTCGATGATAGCCATTTCGCCGAAGAATGCGCCTTCGCCCAACAGCGCGAACTCCTCGCTGCCGCGGTGGACGCGGATGCTTCCCTCGATGATGCCATACATCGTATCTCCGAAGTCACCTGCGCGGCAGATCGCTTCACCAGGCTCATAGGCAACTTCCTCGACCATTTGAGCCAACCACATGAAGTCGTTCGGGCCCAGATGGGCGAAGAGGTCGATCTTTTGCAAGACGAGGATCCGGCGTAAAATCACTTCATCCCTCGTCAAATCTGTCGCAGCCTGTGCCTCCTGCAATGTCGCTGCGGCAGCCTCCGACTGAGCAAGAACAAGCACTGACTGCGCAGCCTCTTCAATTCCATCTCGTCCTAGCTTTTGATCTTCTCCTTGATCTTCTCCTTGACCTTCCGCCAGAGCTTGCCCCTGATCGTCCGCCAACTCTTCCCCTTGCTCCACCGCAGAAGCCTGCGCTTTCTCCTGCCCACGTTCCAACTCGGAGCGCAGTCTTCGCGAAAGCAGCTTCATCATTTCAACAGCAATGCTCGTCTGATCGAACATCATATCGTAGAACACAGATGAGTCCAGTCGCCACAGCACCATGTTGTCTTCTGCTTTAATCGTTGCTGTACGCGCACTGTTCGTCAGAATTGCCATCTCACCGAAGCAATCACCGAGATTGAGCTCTCCGAGGAGCTTATTATTGCGATAAACGCTAGCTCTGCCCTCATCTACTAACATAAGGGAATCGCCTGGATCGCCCTCTTTAATGATCGTATTGCCTTGTTTGACGGCCAATTTATGCAGTCGCTTGGCGATAACAGATAAGTCTCTGCTCGTGAGTCCCTGGAATAACGAAACACGACGTAGCAACTGCACGCGATGCATGAGATCTGCAAGCTCTACGTTCACCACTGTCTCCGACTTCCGAAGTGTATGGTAATGGATTGTTTGAGTCAGCCATTCATCACCTTGCTCAGCTAGCCAGCTCAAATGCAGATTCAGCTCAACCTTGCTTGCGGTTACCTTGGACAGCTTGCGAGAGCCTGCCATGAATTTGGCCATCTCTATACGCAAAGTCCCTTGAAGCGTCTGATCAATGACCTCTTCGGCATTAGCCTGCTGACGCGAATCTCCTTCCGACCAGTCCAGATACACGGCCTGCATGGTTTGCCCATCTTTCAGAAGCGCCAACAATAAAAACACACGACGAGTAATGGCCGTACGAATTTCGCCGATCATCTTCTCTATTTCCGCATAGTCATCTACACCAACAACGCATGCACCATGCTCAGCGAACTGGGCATACAGTGTAAGCTCTTGAAAAATATACGCCTCCACCTTGCGGCTATCCAGCTGAGGCCAATGCTTACTCATGCGTAGCAATGACTCTAAGATACGGTCACGCAAGGCGTATGGCGCTTTCTCATAACAAGCAAACAACATGTCCAGCGATTGTTGTGTACCGATGCGTTCAAACACCGCAGGCAAATACAAACTAATTTCCTGTTGCTCCAAATAAGGCGCAAGCTGTGGCAGCACATCATCTTCGTCGTATGCGGCGAGCGCATCGATGGCGTAGCGCCGGGTTTTGCTATCTTTTAACATACCTATAATGGGTACTAGTAACGGAGGCACGTGAAGGATAGCAGCAGACTCCAAAGCGCGAATTCGAACCAAGGGACTGTTATCCTTTAAAAGGGAGATAAGCGGCTTGTAGAAGTTTTTCACACGGATTTGTCCGAATAACGCGGCCATCGCGATCCGTTCCTCTTCGTGTCCGCTCTCCATCATGTCTTTCAGCTTCCCAACCGCGCGGAACATGCCTTCAATGCCGTAGTATTTGACTAAGCCAGCAATCGTTGCTGCTTGAACCTCGACTGAAGAATCTTCCAAATGCACAGTAATCTCATCGACATAATTTTCTTCCGCATAAGCGGAGAGAGCGATAATCGCCTTGGCTCTGACTTGTACATGTTCAGATGCGATCAGTTCCTGCAAAACAGGCTCAAAACCTTCGGGTACCTTCATCTCCACATACGCCAAGGCCTCTAAGCGAATTTCGGGTATGGCATGACGCAGTAAACCGTTCAAATGAGGGGTTAGATCAAATGAGCTTGTCTCCTTCAAAAGACCGAACGCGTATAGCGCTTGCTGCTTGTCCGAACCATTCAATGCATCGATCAAGATTTGCCGAGTCACGGAATCCATGAGGTTAAGCTCGACCTTTTGCAGGTCGTCGCCGCCTGTTTTGAGATTGGACAAGAGTGTTGTTAAGTAGGCTTTCTTTACCTTAATGCCCGCAATAATCCCCACAACGAGCAAAACTAACACGATATAACTCAACTTCTCAGGGGCTACGAATCGTGTAACGAGGAGAAGGCAGATGGCTGCAAGGCCTTTGGCACCGTTACGGACAATCCCGTCCAAGAAGCCCTTCGCTTTATTCCGCCATTCCGGAGGAACGGGGAACATCACTAATTGGCTCACGGAGGAGTAGATCGTGTCACCAACGACTTTATCGCTTCCTTTGACAACAACCGCCATAGCAAGGACCGGCAATACCAGAATCCCGAGACTACCCGCGAAGAGAGCAATCGGGAAAATTAATAGCGCCGTCATCACACCGAATCGCGTAATCACACGGCCTGACACGAACAATTGCACACAAAGGGCAATCAACCCTGAGAAGCCGTAGAAGCTTCCCATAAATCCGGCTAATGCTTCATTTTGTAAGGTGCCACGCAGAATGACCTTGAACTGATAATCAATGAGGGTTAGCGATACGACGAGCGCGGCAGCCAAGATTGCGACATATTTGAGATGCGGCACACTAGCGAATAGGCCGCCTTTTTGCTGGACAGATGACGACTTAGACGAGGCTTTGCGTACCTGCGCTGGCTTCGAATCACCCTGATCTTTGGTCATGCCCAAGATGACAAATACCACCACAAGACCAAGTAATTGTAGTCCGGCATACACATAGATTAAATTCGCCGTTCCGACGAGTGGAACAAGAACCTTGAGGCCGAAACCGCTCAAAATCCCACCCATAATCCCCCCACTACCTACGAGCCCGATCATTTGCTTCGCTTTCCGCCCATCCATTACCGAAGTTGCGAACTGCCAGAAGCATACGATCATCAGAAAATTGAACACATCGTATCCGATATAAATGACAGGAAACACCCATCGCAGCTCGAGTCCTACACCGAATCTAGAGATCAGCACGAAAGCCGAGATCAGCGGAATCATCAGCTTGAGAAGGGTTTCTAAGCGTACCCTGGGAGAGAATCGTTGGAACACGATGCCTGCCGTAATCATGACGAGTGCCTGTGGCAAGTACATCAAGGACAAATACGAATTGTCGAATCGACTTAGGAAGAGTGTATCCGCCGCCGTTCGTCCGATTGTCGATGCCGATACCACGAAAAACAAATAGGCAAATAACAGAAATACTTTTCTGTATTCCTTCTTATCCTCTGTCATTTTATTTAGAAAGGAACGATACGTTTTACTAATACTGTTACTCACACGACACCTCATTCTAAAAATTAAACGATCATAACTCTTTCCTAAAATTGTACCAGAAGTCCTAGGAAAAAATAACTACATTTTCAACAAAATGACGTAAGAACATACAAAAAAAGACATCATCCGTAGATGTGTCTTCCTAGCAAACATTCTATTAAATTCTAAAATTGTCGCCTCTCCAGCTGCGAATTGCTTTCTTAATCGCATCCGGGGTCATCCGCTCCGCTGCTGCCTTCTTACAAAGTGCAGGAAACTCTTCATCCGATGCAAAACGCAAAGCCGTAATTTGTCCCATCGTTAATTTCTTATCTAACAGCTTCTGTGTCAGCACGAAGTGCCGAAGGTTCTCTTCTGCCCGAATCGCTCGATCCTGCGCCTTGATCGGGTAGGAACGGATAAGCACAAAGATCACAACCACAATAACAGCAATGAGGACAAAAATGACTGCTGGCAGCACCTGATCGTTGGCCCGTAAAGCGCTAATGAGCTGCATAATGGATAGAACCACTAAACCTAATGCCAACAACGAAAACACATAGTGAAACAACGGATGCATACGTCGATGATTGACATAATTCTGAACCTTCATCTACTTATTTCCCCACAATCTGAGTAATCTCACTCTCTAATAATAGATAACGGTGCACACTACGCATGATCGGCACTTTCGTCAAATTGTTTTTGTCTACATACTGCTTCATCTGATCTTTGGACAGACCTAAGATCTTACCCGCTTCCATTACCGTGAGCACCGCTTCATTGCTAGTCGCGTTGAAGGTTGTCTTCACCTTTTGATTCCAGTCTTCAAATGATTGCATGTTTTCGCACCCTTCTCAATCCGATCCTTCTATTATAGCACGAAAACACCCACTTCACCCAATTACCTTCATCTGCCATCTAGGACTCCTCTTCACTCATGAGCGCTAGCAGTGCTTTCGGCAACGCAAATTTCTGATTGCTTATCATGATTTGATTCAAGGCTTCTTCGGCGATATCCGCCTGCTCTTCCTTAATCACACTGATCTCTGCATGCAGCCGTTCCATCTGTGAATCAAGTGCCGCCGCTGAGGCTGCTGCTTGCTTTAACTCTTCTAAGAGACGAGCGGGTACAGCTTGGTTGCCTTCATTAAACTTATAAAATATTTTATGCTCCAGGCTTGCCCAACAGTCCATAGCAATCGTACGAATTTGCACTTCCATACAGACGCGCTCTTCGCGGTCCGACATATGTACAGGCACCTCAATGAGTAAATGTAAGCTTTGGTAGCCATTTGGCTTCGGATTTTTGATATAGTCTTTTTCGCTCAAAATATGAAGATCATTCTGATTTCTCAACATCTTGGAAATGACATAGATATCGGACACGAACGAGCACGTAATTCGCAGGCCGGCAATATCCTTCACACTGCCCTTAATGCCTTCGAAAGAGAGCTCTCCGCCTTTTCTCATCAGCTTTTGAAAAATGCCTTCAGGCGATTTCAACCGAGACTTCGTGTGTTCAATCGGGTTATATTCATGCAGCATCTCGAATTCTTGAACGAGGATATCAATTCTCGTCTCCATTTCATCCAGCGCAAACTTATAGGTCATCATAAAGCGCGTAATTTCGTGCTTAAACTTTTTCAAATCATTCATCGAAAACTGATTCGTAATCATATTCATACAGAATTCCATCCTTTGGTCATGGTTATTTTCCCATTCCTTGCTAGTTTAAATCATGGAGATCGCTCTACGCAAATGCAGCGATGAGAAAAGACACCGCTAGGGTGTCTTTCGTGTCCGTTGTATGAATTAGTGCATTTTATAGGTATTAATCACGTCTTGTAGATCTTGGGCAATGCTTGCGAGCATCTGGGAAGATGACGTAACCTCCTGTGAGGAAGCCATCTGCTCTTCCGTCGCCCCAGCTACACTCTGCGACAACTCCGAGGTGATCTTCGCTACGTGCTCCATGTTGGTGACCGTTGCAGCGACTTGCTGCGAGCTTGCCGCCATTTGCTGGGCAGCCGCTGCTGTTTCCTGAATCTTGGAAGCCACTTCGTCTGCGGAGCGAACAATGGCTTGGAAGCTCAGTTCCGTGCGATCGACGGATTGAAGTCCTTTCTGCACCTCAACCAGTCCAGCATCCATCGCTTTAACTGCTTCTTGTGTATCCTTTTGAATGTTGGTAACCACACCTCTGATCGCACCAACCGACTCCCCTGTTTGCGTAGCTAGCTTGCGAACCTCTTCAGCAACAACCGCGAAGCCTTTACCAGCTTCACCAGCACGAGCCGCTTCAATGGCTGCATTCAAGGCAAGGAGGTTCGTCTGGGTCGCAATTTCGCCGATCATTTGCGATACTTTACCGATGTTCTGAGAGTGCTCGGCCAACTGGAGAATCGTCTGGTTCGCCTGTATAACCGCACTGCTTAAAGCGTTCATACTCATCGTTACATGTTGAACATCCGCTTGACCGTTACGCGCTTGCTCAGATGCGTGAACCGACAGATCGGAAACGTCTGACGTCGTTTCCGCGATGCGCTGTACGCCAATCGTGATTTCGTCCATTGCACGGGCACATTCCAGCGCGTTGATGCGCTGTGTTTCTGCTTCTGTGGCAATGGTCTGAATATCCACAGCGACATGCTGGGAGGCTTCGCTGTTCTGCTCCGAACTCGCATACAACTGCTCGGAAGAGGAGGCCACGGCACTGGACGATTCCTGCATACGAACCATGACTTCGCGCATTTGACGTATCATCCCATTTACCGCCTGAACGAGGATGCCAATTTCGTCTTTATTACTAAAATGCAGCTCCGAAGCCGTCAGATCCCCTTCTGCCATTCGATCCAGCACATGAGATGCGGCAATAACCGGTCTTGTAATGTTACGGACAATCACCCATGTAATCGCAACGGATAACAATACGGCGACGATCAATAGACTAATACCGCTTATGATGCTGCTGCGATACGCCGCTGCATTCTTTTCCACACTTTCATCTGCGCCTTGTTGGTTGAAGGCAACCATTTTGCGACTTATCGTTTGTACAAAATTATAGCTTTGTGTTAGCTCGTCATAGAGCCTAATTAGTTCGATCTCGTCTGTTGCCTTACTGTACTTGAGGTAATTGCTTTTTAGATTGCCCCATTGTTCTAGAATCATGTTGTAATTTTTCTCATCTTCTTCATCAGCTAGCGAGTTGCCGTAGCTGTTTATCGCCTTGTCACCTTTAATAATCGTCGCTTGAATGTCACGCGTTAACTCTAGCTTCACTGAGGCATCCTTCTGATTATTAACACCTACTAAATCCTTCGCAAAATGCTCCGTCAAATAACTGAATTCCTGAATTAGCTGAGTTCCGACCATCCAATTCTGAGCAATCTCCGTCATATCCTGCTTCATATTTTTCATCCTTACCATATCGGTAAGACCCAAAATACCCATAAACAGTAGAACAACTGCAAAGGAACCAATAAGTTTTTGCTTCAAATTCATTTTTACCTGTGTACGTCTCATCCACTCTTCTAATCTAGCTGTCGCTTGCATCTAAATCCTCCGATATTTCAATTTTATGAGCATTCTCTCTCTATATCCCAAGCCTATCTTATCGGAAAGATGTAAGGAGAATTCAATAGAAACTATTAACTCAGTATGAGTTTAGCTAACATTTTTCCATTTTTAGTCACAGAACGGTCATAGAAGTGGGGGGGCAGAGAGTAGGGCAAGCGGGATGCGGGGCTGGAGCGGAACGCGAGGAACGTGCCGAGGGCGAAGGCGGGGTGCGCGTGGGTTCGGTCGGAGGAACATGTGGAAAGACCGGGGGTAACCGCGGGCGACCCGGACGATTAACTGTAAAAACTACAGTTAATTTCATAGAAACTAGCCGATTTGAGAGAATAACTGGATTTCCTCCAGTTAATTACTGCCCTTGCTCGGCGATCCGCCTATATCAGTGAAATTAACTACATGTTTTCCAGCTAAATCAGAAAATCAGTGTTTTGGCGGGAAATTAAATGGATATTTTCCATCTAATCCTTCAAGGGGCTCATAAGAGCGCAGATTTGTACTTTTTATAGAAGCATATGGTGGATAAAGTCGTAAGTGGTATCAGCGTAAGATAGTTTGTTCGTGGCGGTATGCAGATGATGGTAGAGATCCGCAACTATAAACCATTCAAGTTGTCCACATAGACCCCTTCTTTTTCCCAAGGGTTGTACATAGAAATGGAGAGAGACACCCTCGAAAGGATGTGCGTCCCACTATGGAGATGCAGCACTTGCTATCTAATCAAATGGAGCTATTTCTGCAATATGGACTAGCTATTTTCTGGACGATCACCTATATCCTCATCATTATCCAAGGGTTCAAGGATCGTGCCTGCGGCATGCCGCTGCCAGCTATTTGCGCTAACATTACGTGGGAGTTTCTCTTCGCCTTCGTAATGCCTTTCCACCCGCTGCAGATGATTGTTTCGCTCGTCTGGCTTCTTCTGGACTGTGTCATCTTGTTCCAAGCTGTCTACTTTGCCAAACCCAAATATCCACCACGTTTACTCTTGCCTGCTATCTTTTCCTTACTTGTCATAGCCTTGCTGCTCCATGTCGGCATGATCGTTGAATTTCATGATCAAGAGGGAAAATATACTGCCTTTGGCATCAATTTGATGATGTCGATCCTGTTTATCCAGCTGCCTTTTAAACAAGGACTCAAAGGCCAGACAATCTACATCGCCTATTACAAAATGATCGGCACCTTGTGCGCATCCGTGCTCTGCTACTCGTTGTACCCGGATTCATTCTTACTATTGCTATTGTGTCTACTGACCACGATAGCGGACATTGTATACATCGTGTTGATTCATAGAGCTTTGCACATGACGAAAGGATCGAATGCCCAGCTGGTACCTACCCTCCGCGCCTAGCAAAAAAGACACCTCGACAAGGTGTCTTTTTCTCTTCCTTATTCTTTTCCTACCCCAAAATCGGCAGATTCACATGGCTCGGATACGACTCCGAGTGATAAATCTTCTGCGTCACCACAACCGGCTGCGGATCCTCATACGGATTCAAGCCGGTATTCGTGTTCGGGAACGCGATCATTTTACTAGACGAAGTCACCGTAAAGCGTAAGCGATGCCCGACCGGGAAGGTATGTGCGATATTTTGCATGAAAATCGCATACTTCTCGATCTGCCCCGACGTAAGCAGCTCCGGTGCGTCCAGGCCGTTACGGTACTTCGCACGCACGATGTAGTTGGACAGCTTGATGGAGTTCCCCTTCGGGTCCACATCGCTCAAGGTCACAACCCAATCCGTGTCCACACCGCTGCTCGACGCGTATAGCACGCAAGACAGCTCGCCCGCTACGGTCACGGCCTCCGCCAACACCTCGCTCGTGTACACGAGGATGTCACTGCGCAGCTCATGCTTTCGCATGTTCTCCGGCTCACGCTCACCGCTATCCGCCACGGGCTCCTCTGGATTGTACACGAACGTGTCCGACTCAGCCTGCTGCGCCTGCGCACCCAGCGTCAGCACGCCATCACCAAGGCTCGAGTTGGCTCGTCCGCCGCTGCCCAGATACCACTTCGTCGCCGTCGCCTCGTTCGGCGTCCAATCATCGGAGGTCCGCCACTCGTTGGTGCCGACCACATAATAACTAGCGCGCGGCTCCTCCTCGATGCCATTGGCAATGCCCTTCAAAAACCGATCAAACCAGCGCAGCACGTTCACATCGTAGTTGTACACAACAGCATCATTGCTGAAGCTGGTGTCCAACAGGTCACGGGCACGATTCGGGCCGTGCTCCCAGGGTCCGAGCCAGATTTTGCGGTTCGGCACATCGTGCTTGGTGAGCATCCGCCATGTCTCCGACACGCCCGCACTATCGCCATCGTACCAACCCGAGATGACGAACATCGGGGCCTTCACGTGCTCTCCGCGCTCGCTATATGTACAATTGCGCCAGAAATCATCATAGTCCGGATGCTCGCTCCAAATATCCCACGGACCTGAAGCCTTACCGATCATCTGCTGCGGAATCTCGCGAATCGGCCTCGCATCAACAGCCTTCTCAGGGCTGACCGTCCGCCCCCCGAAAATATCAAAATCCGTCCGCGTCCCCACCGACTGCGCCAACGTCCAGCACAGCAAAGGCCACGAACACACGGTCCCGCCCTTGCGCACCGTATCGACGAACGGCGAACCGACGTTCACTTCGTTCACGACGGCCTTCAAGTTCGGATGCCCGCTCGTCGCAGCAGCGGTGACCACATACCCCAAATACGAAGCGCCCCACATGCCCACGTTGCCGTCGGACCAGTCCTGCGCCACGATCCAATCGATCGTATCCGCGCTATCGTCGCGCTCATAGAAGAACGGCACGAGTTCGCCTTCGGAATCGGAGCGCCCGCGAACGTCCTGATTGACGACGGCGTAGCCTTTGTTCGCCCATCTTTTAAAAAACGTCTTCCGCATATTGCGGTCATAACACGTGCGGATCAGAATCGTCGGCAGCTTGGTTCCTGGTACCACGCCCTCCGGCAGATACACATCCGTTGCCAAACGCACGCCATCGCGCATTGGGACCAGATCAGTTCCAAGGTCATCCACGCCAAACTTCGGTTTGGACAGCAGCGGATCTTCATACTCCACAAGTGGTGTCACAGCTTCATAACCATCGACGACCAGCACTTCCATGCCATAACGGTTTGGTGCCACAAAAGCAGCAACACAGCCGTCCACAGTCACGATATCAAGCGCGGTATCCTTACGCAAAGCCCAGACCTGCGCAACGACCTCTCTGCCTGCTACTTCACCCTTATACTGGATATGCTTCTGATACAGCTCACCATTCCCCAGCGTAACAGAATCACCCTGCCACTCCGCACCCGCATAATGGGACTGATTCACACTAATTTTGTGCAAAGGAAGGATGTAGCCCGCTGTCTCCGCAAGCACATTTTCCTGCATCTGCGTTTGCCGACGCGGATCCACTTTGGCATGCATAATGGCACTCTCCGTAAACCGAATCGTCCCCTCATATACGCCTGCCGCGTACAGCTTATAGTTGCTCGTCCATCGCTCTCTCGTCATCTCCGCCATCCCCTATCCGCACACCGCTTCAAACACGCGCAGCCAATTTCCGCCCATCATTTTCCGAACATCCTCATCCGAGTAACCTCTGGCCACCAAGCCACGGGTAAAATTAATAAAATAGCTATATGTCTCAAGCCCCTTCACCGTTTCCGTCGAAGGCCCATCCCCTTTGGCGAACCCAATGCGAGGCGCGATATGCTCTTTAAAATACACCAACGACCACGCCACATCGCTCATCGGCCAGTCTGTACCGATCCCGACATGGTCCACACCGACCAGTCGGACGAGATAATCCATATGATCGAGCACATGCTCAATCGTCGTATCATTCGGATCCCCGTGGACAAACCACGGCATCGCGAACACGCCAATGACGCCGCCCGTTGCGGCAATGGCCTGGAATTCTTCATCGCTTTTGCAGCGCTTATGCGGGTAGATGTTCTCCACCCCTGTGTGCGAAGCAATCACTGGCGCTGTTGAAAGTCGGCACGCGTCTAGTGTCGTTTGTTTGCCGCAATGACTCGTGTCAACGATGATGCCTAGCTCATTCATTTTGCTAATAAAACGCATACCGAACTTGCTCACGCCGCCGTTCGCCTCTTCCATACATCCTGACGCAATATAATTCTGATTGTTATAGGTAAGCTGCAGCACTCTCAGCCCAAAATTGTACATCGCCTCGAGCAGTTCCAGATTTTTGCCTAAGCCGTCTGTTTCCTGAGCGGTTACGATCCCTGCTTTCAGGTTGTTCCGCTTCGCTGCGCGAATCTGCTCCGCCGTCACAGCTTTTACAAGCCAGTCGTTCGCATCAAATTGTCGCTGAATGTCGCCCATACTGATCAGGATCTTGTCCACACTAGATACATCTAGCTGACGATTCCCTGCCGTGATACCCGAACGGTACCACTCTTCCTTAAACTCGGAGATCTCTCCGCGAGCCGCCATGTCGTGAATGATTTTGCTCGGCATCGCGCTGTATGTCCATGAATCCTCTTTATACGGCTCACACACCTCCCGAATACTCTCGGAAATAGCTTCTGGAATTGCCTTCGGTGACAGCGGTCCCTGGAACAAAAGATCGATAATAATCGAGCTCTCATGCAGCTCCCGTGCGCGTTCCTCTTGCTCTGGTGTAAGATTGAATGGATATAGTCCTTCTGTCGAATTCATCGATGCTCACTCCTAGAAGTCAATGTGGGTTCCTTTGTTCGTGCGAATCGCTTCTTTGTAGATGTAGTGCGCTGCTGCGAGGTCCTCGCAGGCAAGTCCTAATGATTTGAACAGCGTGATGGACGTGGCAGAGCGTCTTCCTTCTTTCGCACCCACCAACAGCTCACCCATTTCAGCTAAAATGTGGCCCTCTCCAATGGCTCCCTCCTGCAGAGGAATCAGGTAGTCGCCCGCTTCGTTCACAGCAGACTCTGTCCGGTCCACGAAGAGCTCCGCCTGGCGTACCAGCTCGGTATCCAGCTCGCGGTCTTTGGCTCGGCAGGCGCCGATGGCATTCACATGCGCGCCTTCCTTGATCCACGCGCCCTGCACGATCGGCGTCGTAGACGCCGTCACCGTGCAGACGATATCCGCATCCGCCACGGCCTCCTGTGCGGAGGATGCACACGAGACGAGGACAGCCGGGTAGCGGCTTACCGTCTCGGCTCTTAATCGCTCGGCATGGGCCGCGTTCGGCCCCCATACCTGGATCTTCGTGATCGGACGCACGAGCAGCATCGCCTCGATGTGCGTGCGGGCTTGCTCGCCCGTGCCGATCACGGCAAGGGTCGCGGCCTCGGGCTTAGCCAGCAACTTCGTTGCTGCTGCGCTGACCGCTGCAGTTCGGATGGCGGTGATTCGGGTGCCATCCACAATCGCCTCCAATTGACCGTTGGTCGAATTGAACAGTGAGACAAAGCCTTGATGCGAAGATAAGCCCTTTCCATGATTCCCCGGAAAAACGGTAATCACTTTGGCGCCAACCTTCTCATTTCTTTTTAAATATGTCGGCATCAACCCCATCACATTGCCGCCTTCCAGCGGGACAACAGATCGTAACGATTGCACGGCTTGTCCTTTCACCAAATCGGAGAGGACCGTTTCCATGATTTCAATACAGGCTGGCATCGCAAGCAGCTCTTGCACTTCGGTTGAATTGATCACTAGTATGGGACATCACCTGCTTATATGTAGTTCTTAACATTATAGCAAAGTCCGAGCTTCGAAGGCGACCGTTCCCCGCCAATTGGATCTAGGAACGTCTCAAACTAACGTAAGCCTATCTGGCTAACCTTCCACTCTTGTTGTAAATCTTACAACATTATTACTTCTAATAGGCACATGACTAGCTCACTATTGTATTTAGTGCAACATTCTGAGCTGTTTAGGTCGGTTTTTCGGTTCTTAGCCACTTTTTGCTGTATAAAATACAACTTCACCGCGATTTCCGATCGAAATCATCCTTCTTGTTGTAAGAAATACAACATCGGGACGGGGAGCAGCACAAGCGAGATTGAGATACAAAAAAGAGCACCCTAGGGGTGCTCCTAAACGCTTGTATTTTTAGCTAGCACTAACCCTCCTGTATTTGAGAAAGCTACCGATACGCCACACGCAAATGTACAAATACGCCATAACCATCGTTAACACAGCAAATTCTGATGGATCCAAGCCTTTGAAATACTGGGATAATATCAATCGGACCGCGATAACGGCAATGATCACATATTTGAAATTAGGGTTAGGCTTCGAATAGACCAAACCATCCTCCCGCTTCTCATACCCTGTGTGGTACAGCATAATACTGCCAAGCGCTACGCCGAGCACGCCTGCACACAGCAACTCCCAAATAGCTGGAGTATGAAAAGGATGATCCGGTATATGTGTCAGTGAGTTAATACTAAGCCCAAACACAATGAGCAGCAAGAAAACGGGAATCAGCATGCCTCTTCCTTTATTCCGAATTGGCTTTGCTCTCCCTCGCGTTCTTAACCAAATAACTAAAATAATAACGACAGCACCGATTCCATAACCGATGAGTGTTTCAGCGTTCATAATTGTAGTGCTCCTTTCGATGACAAGTTCTACAGAAATTATAAGGGCTCTCCTCCGAATTTACCTCCGTCTAGAGACCGACACAACGAAATTAGATGAAAAAAGGGAAAATAAAGGGAAAAGCACCCCGCAGGGTGCCTGATTGAGTAGCTGTATGTAGCTTTTCCAGATTACGATTGAAACATTTGCTTCACTAACTCTTTGTTCCGCTTCTTAAAGGCTTGATTATGCGAAGAGACCATCCCGAACTTCTCTGCTGTAGGCTGAATGTACTGTTTCGCTTTATTCACCGCATTCGCCGCGTCTTGGAAGGCTCCCGCGATCAAATGCACTTTGCCTGGATGATTAAGAATGTCCCCAGCTGCATATAGTCCAGGCACAGAGGATTCACTGTTCGCATTACCCGCGATATAGTAATTCTCCGCTCTTGCGATCTCGATTTCACTATTCTCTAGCAAGGTCGTATCACGATCATAGCCATGGTTGATAATCACTTCATCCACCAACACCGATGAAACTTCTCCCGTTTCATGATTCGTCAGCTCAACGCGTTCAATAGATGCGTCCTCACCAGCAGCAAATAACTTCGAAATTGAGGTATTTAAGTGGCAGATCACGGAGCTGTTCTGTAACTGCTTCACTTGGGCCTCGTGTCCGGTTAGCTGCTCTTTGCGATAGCTGAGAATGACCTGCTTGGCGACAGGCTCCAATTCATTCGCCCAATCGACAGCCGAGTTGCCGCCACCTGAAATAACAACAGTCTTGTTCTTGAAGCGCCCTAGCGACTTCACCGTGTAGTTTAAATTTGAAACTTCGTAGCGCTCTGCGCCTTCGATCTCCAGCTTTTTCGGGTTAAGGATTCCTGAACCGACAGCGACGATCACGGTTTTGGAGTAGTGCAATTGACCTGATGTGGTGCGCAGGACGAAGATATCCTCTTCATTTTTAGCTATAGCTTCCACTTTCTCATTCAGTACAACCTCCGGGCTGAACGTAAGCCCTTGCTCAACAAGCTGATTGATCAGCTTCGCTCCTGGAGTCGGCGTAACACCGCCTACGTCCCAAATCATTTTTTCGGGGTACACATGTATTTTGCCGCCGAGATGCGGTTGAAATTCAATGATTTTGGTCTTCATTTCACGAAGTCCACTATAGAAAGCCGAGTACAGACCCGCTGGTCCCCCGCCAATAACCGTTACATCAAACAATTCGTTCTCTTCCATGCTCATTTCACTCCTTCAGTCACCAATTGCGATTGAGAATCATTATTAATGAATGATACTGCGTTTTGGTGATTTTATCAACTGAAAAAATGCTGAACGCATTACGATGCCATGGACGACTGGGGAATCTGGGCTATTGGCTCCGTTTCTACAGAGTAGTCGGTTTGATAGACTAACTCTGAGACTTTAGCTCCGTTTCACCGGAATTAGTCGGTTTGGCCTACACAGAAATCCGCACGCGAAACGTGCTGCCTACCCCCTGCTGACTCTCCACCTGGATCGTCCCATGTGCGGCATCCACAAGGTTCTTCGCGATGGCAAGTCCAAGACCATGACCGCCATCCTGCCGAGTTCGAGCCTTATCCTGCCGGTAAAACCGGTCAAAAACACGCGGCAGGGCCTCCGGTGCGATCCCCATCCCATTATCCCTCACGTCGAGCGTGAGAAAGCGTGCTCCTTTTTCCACCTTATCCGCAAGAATGACGTGCACGTCTCCACCATCCAGCGTATATTTAATCGCGTTATCGATGAGAATCACCAACAATTGCGTCAATTTGCCCCGATCCCACTCCACGGTCAGCTCGTCAGGCGCTTGCAGCTTTAGTGCCATGCCTTTGGCCTGCGCTGCGGGCAGCAGCTTCGCTATTACGCTTTCGGCTGCGGCTTTCACTTGAAAGCTGGAACGCTCCAGCACGAACTCGTCAGCATCCGACCGTGCCAGCTGCAACAGCTCGCTGGTCAGCCTCGTGATGGCGTTGACCTCGTCTTTCATACCCTTCAGCACGTTATTGGTGAAGGGATTACTTTCATCCGCATCAAGTTGCAGCGCCTCGATGGAAGTGAGCACAACGCTGAGCGGGGTACGCAGCTCATGCGAAGCATCGGCAACGAACTCGCGTTGCCGCTCATACGCTTTGGCAATCGGAATGATCGCTCTACGCGCCATACGATGACTGAACCACAGCGCGAGTACAAAGAAGAGCAGCGCCATTCCTACCATCAGGAAGAGCAATAAGCGAAAAAGCTGATGCTGAAAGGTGACTTCCTTCCCTACATATAAGGTACCGATCAACTGTCCGTTCTTCTTCAGTTCCCGATTAGTCACGAGAAACCGGGCATCCTCCCCGTTTTGCGGTCGTCCTTGGACATCCACTGAGGGCTGATCGAACGTCTGCAAGGTCGTTTGCTGGGTCCGCGCTCCCTTGAACTGCCCCTTCGCGATTAATGCCATCATCTGCTCTCGTAATTCCGGCTGCGTCTCATCACCTAATTGCACATTCCCTATATCGGAAATGAGGTAATAAAACGATTGATCCGCACTGATCGAGAAGGCATCCTCTACAGAGCGCGGTGGCTGGCGCTTCGGATTGGTGTCCCCATCGACCCATTTCTGCAAAACCTGCAGCTCACTATTCGTTAACTCGGTCAGACGGGACCGTTGGTCGCTCCAAATCAACATGTACAGCAAGGTATACACAATGACAACGAATAGCCCAAGAAAGATCATTAGCACGCCGCTGTATTGCAGCGTAAGTTTATGGCGCGTCTGGTCAAATAAATTCCCTTCAGACAGGCGCTTATTCAGCCAGCTCTTGTTACGCTTCAATTTTATACCCTACACCTCTCACGCTCTGAATGAGCTCCCGTGCATCGGAAGACTCCAGCTTCTTACGAATTAATTTGATGATTGCATCGATCGATTTTAAATTCACATCGGCATCTAAGCCCCATACTTTATCTAAAATAACCTCACGCGTAAGCGTCCGCCCCTTATTCTGCAGCAGCAGGTCCAAAATCTGAAACTCACGCGGAGACAACTGAATGTCTTGACCGCTCTGCCGAACCATCTGATTCGTCCGCTGCAATTCCAGCTCTCCCATTCGCACAATGTCGTCCTGCAAAGGAGCAAAGCTTCTGCGCATCAGCGCCCGCAAGCGGGCCAACAGCTCGTCCATTTCAAAAGGCTTCACGAGATAATCATCCGCCCCCGCATCCAGTCCTTCGACTCGATCTCGCAGCCCGTCTTTGGCCGTGAGCATTAGAATAGCTCCTCGATATCCCGCCTGGCGCAGCCTAGCACAGGTGTCACGCCCATCTCCCTCAGGCATCATCCAATCGAGAATGACCACGTCATAGCTAGAGGCTGCGGCATAGTCGAAAGCATCGTTCCCCGTTTGCACCCAATCGACGCTGCAGCCGGTCTTTTTTTTCAACATATACGTCGTTAGCTCGCCTAATTTCACATCATCTTCTGCTAATAAAAGCTTCATCTATCCGCCACCATCTCTCGTTCGCTCTACTACAATTAAGTATAATCTATCGCCTTCGGGCTTTCACCGTAATTTCACCAAGTGGGGTTAACATAGGTCTCATGGAACAACAAATCTACGAAAACGAAGGGAAGATCCCCATGAACCTCCAAACTAAAATCATCCTCGCAAGCGCATTATCTGTTGTACTAGCAGGCAGTGGAATTATTGTTTTAAGCGCAGGCAGCCAAGTATTCGCTGCAACAGACACATCGCCAACGGCAACATCTGCCCCACAGGATAAGCCAGCAAAGCCGAAGCCAAGACAAGGAGAAGCCGGCAAGCCAGGTGGCCCTCGCGTTAATGGTCAGAATCCGCCTCCTCCTAACCACGATGGTGTGGATTGCTCGGGGCAAGGTCAAGGAGATGGCCTTCCGTCAAGCTCACCTGCCAGCTCACCTCCTTCCATCAGTGAACCCGCCAGCGGAATTCCGAATCCTTCTACCTATTCCGTCGTAATTTCAGGTGGACTCACAACTGATCCTCAGGACAAAGGACGGCCCGTTGTGCTGATTGCCGCCGCTCTTGGTGTACCTACTGAGGTGTTTCGAGAAGCTTTTAGCGGAGTGACGCCATCTGGGTTAGACAGCCAACCGAGTCATGAGCTCGCACAACGAAACAAAGCCGCTTTAATGAAGGTACTTGGGCCTTACGGCATCACTAACGAACGTCTGGATGAAGTATCTAATTTCTACCGCTACAACGGGAATCGAACGGCAACTTGGCAAAAGACCTCCGCTATCGCAACAGCCATCGTCACTGATGGTGTGGTAACTGGCATTACAATCAAAAATCCGGGTGCTGGCTATTCCTCCACGCCAACAGTTACCATTACAGGGCCAACTGGCACCATAACGGCCAAAGCCATGGTGGCGTTTACGCAAGATTTTAAAACAAACGGCAGTATCACCTCGATTACCCTCGATTAACATGAGAAGGAGCTTGTCACAGTTCATCTGTGGCAAGCTCCTTTTCCCGTTAATATTTGGTGCAACTGGAACCATTCATTCTCCCACCCGCCTTGTTTCCGCACGAAGATTGGTAGTATGATAGGGAGATACTTAAATTAACCAGAGGTAAATTAAATAATGAAGATCAAAGATTGGGACATTAATTTAAAAATCCGCCTCGGCGGAGAAACCGCTTTTAACGTTATTTTTTGGGCTTTCTTTCCGTTCTTATCTATCTACTTCGCCAATTCGTTCGGTAAAGGTTGGACGGGTATTCTTCTGGTCTTATCGCAGGCGCTTTCTGTGTTCGGCAATTTGCTCGGCGGCTACAGCGCAGATCGGTTCGGACGCAAACGAATGATGGTGATCGCCGCTTTGGGACAAGCCGTCGGCTACGGAATCTTCGCACTGGCCGCTTCTCCTTGGCTGGCCATGCCCGTTATGAGCTTCATCGGCTTCAGCTTCGCTAGCTTTTGCGGCTCGTTGTATTGGCCTGCCAGCCAAGCAATGGTGGCGGATGTCGTGGATGAGGAGCATCGCTCGAGCGTGTTCGCCATCTTCTATACAACCGCGAACATGGCCGTCGTTGTAGGACCTTTACTCGGTTCCCTCCTCTATAAAGACAATCCGTATCTTGTGCTGGCCGCAGCTGCTGTAGTTTGCGTGTTACTCGCGCTCATGATGTCACGACGCTTACACGAAACGCTGCCGAAGCAGCTAGCGGATCGCCATCGCGCACAAGCTGACACCCCTTGGTACCATGCCATCGCGGTGCAGCTGCGCGACTACAAAATCATTGCCACGGACCGTGTATTCCTGCTGTTCGTTATCGCTGGCGTGCTGCTTTCGCAGACCTTCATGCAGCTGGATTTGCTTTTTCCTGTCTTCTTGGAAGAAACAATGCCGCTCACGACAATCTTCTCCTACCATGACTGGGATCTCCAGCTTACGGGTAAGCAGCTATTCGGCTTGATTGTTTCCGAGAATGGTTTATTCGTCGCCATTTTCACGGTCATCGTGACCAAATGGATGCTGATATATCGCGATCGTTATGTGTTCATCGGCGGTGCTCTTTTCTACGCGCTAGGCATGGTGATGTTCTGCCAGATGTCTACCTTCTGGGGATTAACCATCGCGATAGCCGTCTTCACGCTTGCCGAGCTCATGTCCGCAGGACCACAGCAAGCCTTCGTGTCCAGACTGGCGCCGGACCATATCCGCGGCCAATATTTTGCTGCCTCTAGCTTGCGTTATACGCTCGGGCGCACCATAGCCCCACTATCGATTCCGATCAGCAGTTGGATCGGCTTTACCTGGACGTTCATCTTGTTGGCGGCACTAGCGGTTCTCTCCGCTGCGATCTACAACATGATGTTTAATCAGTATGATAAGCAGACTGCGCTGCAGTAGGCTAATGAGAAAAAGCACCCGTAAGGGTGCTTTTTCTCATTATTTTGCATGATTGCGGGTGAGAACTCCCCGTTAGGCCTCCACTCACCAAATAACTGGAAAATACGTAGTTAATTTCGGAGATTTCATCTTTAAATTCACTTTAACTGGAAAACATGCAGGTATTTTCGCGACAAATTCGCTTTTCGGCCGGAATGGGATAATTTAGATGTAGGAAATCCATCTAAATCTGTCTTACTACTCACATGCTACGCCGTCCCCGTCCCCATCCAGCTTCGCGCTGTAGCCTGGCTCGCCTTTCTTGATCTTGTAAGCTCCAGCTGCGTTGGCCTCCTTGCACGAGTTGTAAGTCGTGTTCGCTTTCGGCTGCAAGGTCGTCACTGGTTTCGGAGTTGTAGTTGACTTCGGTGATGCCGCAGCCCCCCCCTTCACCACACCTTCGTGATACCCATCCTCTTGCGCATAATTTTCTACGCTCCAGATGTTCAAAGCTTTCTGCTGTGCCTTCTTCTGAATTTCACGGAACTGATCGACATATTTCACGTTCGGCGGGTAAATATACGCAACTCGGGCATAGCCATTTTCGAGCAGGAGCTCATTGAACATTTTATCCCCAATATACAGATAACACAGCAATCGCCCATATTTATCCCGCTCCGACACATCCAATTCCAGCTGAACGTCTTGGCCTGTAAGCATCGTTTTGGCATAATTGGACGCTTCCAACGCAAAAGGCTGAACCGGCTTCTCGGGATCCACACTTTCTGGCGTATCTACAAGCAGTAGACGGATCGTTTCTTCTTTATCTTTGCCGCCGTCGGTAAAAGAGATCTTCATCGTGTCGCCATCAACGACCCGAACTACTTTTGCGGGAATTCGCTTATTTATCGTAGATTTATCCGTTCCCTTGACGGTTGCCTTGTTAGAAGCGGACGCAGCTGCGGAAGGTGTTGCAATACCAACATCTACTTGTGATGACGAACATGCCGACACCACCATGATAAGCAGCAAGAAAATGCCTGCACGGACAATTTGTTTTTTGACATAAAAGCTTAGGATTGCGTTTACCATTGCGTTGTAACCTCCATATGATGACTGTTCTAGTGGTCTACGATCTCGTATGTATGTTACCTATTATATCAGATTGCATGGTACACGCTCTGGTCAATTCGCAAAGAAAAAAGCACCCTCTTCGGTGCTTTTTCTCGTGACTAAGGCGTTCCGCTTCGAAACGAAAGCGCCAAATCCAACACATGCTCCGTTTCATTATAAGAACTGATGTCCATCTTCCGATTGCCGTCAAAATCAGCGACCATTGCACGTCGTTCCTTCCCTTGTGCCCAGGGTCCAAATTCGTTATCCAACGGCTGGAAATGGTTCTCACCCTCGTTCTGGAATACCCGCCAAATGCCCGTCTCCGCCGTATAGGCAATTAAATCACCTCGCCCGTCGCCATTCGTATCACCAACCAGCAGCTGGTCGCTATTTCCAAAGGAAACTCCGCCTGCCGTCTGCGGATCAGCGAACCCCCCTTGCCCTTGATGATACATAATGGATACCCGTTTCTCCTTATGCGAGACGCACAGGATATCATCATCTTTATCCGTTTCCTGCAATTGGGCTGTGAAAATTTCTGCATCCTCGGGCAGCTTCGTGTTTGACTCTGTATACGTCAACTGCTGATTTAATAGGTTAACTTGCACAAGTCCCTTGTCTCCTTTGGCAATTAAGCCCATGCCATGACTGGATCGGAGCGTGCGAACAGAAGAAAGTCCTATTGGTAAAGCACCGATTGTGCGGACTGGAAGGAACTGTCGCTTATCCGCTATAGCCACCCTCACATTCCCTGTTTCTGTGTTATACGCAAGCAGATCTTGCTTCCCATCACCATTAACATCGACGAGTAGGAGTGACTCATCGGGCATAAACGTTTCTCTTAACCATACTTGTGAAGCTTCCTGCTGGCGATTTCTCGGCATATCGTAATTCCCCGGAATTACCAGAACGCGATGCAGCTGGCGTACAACGACATCCGCATGTCCACGGCCTGTAACATCGCCAAGCATGACATTTTGCAGCTTCGTTCTTGGTGGCAGCATCACGCGATGCGCTGGTGTGAATGGAACGATATCATGCAGGGACATCCAGCGATAATCTAGCTTTTTGAAACCGGTAATCAATTTATGCAAGTAGGAGCCTGTGTCTCCCTCTTTATATTGATAGACGGGAATACCATCCTTCTCTTCTGGGTTCCCATTTGCGGCCATTACAGGCTCTAGGTGCGAGAATTCCAAAAACGGATGGAAGTAAAAGGAGGCTAGTCCATCATCCTTCGCTGCCTTCTCCAACATCCGGTCAACCGATGCAGCATCACTTATATAGCGATATGGCGCAGGGACATAGACGGAACCCAAACTATCTTGTCCGTACGTATTGATCGTATCATAGGTATTCATATCATCATGTGCGTTTTTGGCGTAGAGATCCGGTTGATACATAAGGCCGACGAAGGAACGAAACACTGCCTGTTGTTCATGGGTATCTTTATAGTGAGGGGACTCCCAGAACGCCGGATGTAAACCTGCTCCAGCAAAGGCAGCCAGGCTTTCTTTCATCCGTTCCGCCGCATACGACAGCTCTTGCGTTTCCGGTGCATCTTTAATGTTAAATTCTGAGCCTATTCCTGAATTTTGCTCGCCATCCGAGCGATACGTCTCGCCATATTGATGCCGGTACCCGTGCATACCCAATACGCCGCCTTGTTGCTCTGCCTGTTGGAGAAGCTTAATGAATGCGCTTACTATTTCGTCTGGATTTGGATCGTCGATCCCCTTTTCCTTCCAGACGCCGTCATCTTGCAAGCTCATCCTTCTTGGAATCACAGCAACATGAAAAGGCACGTGCTCAGACTCAATATAGGTCATGACGGCCCGCAATTTCCCTAGGCCTTCGAGCGTGTTGTAGTCGCCGCCAAGTCCGACATCCTCCAGTCGTATCATAGCATGACGCTTCCCTATATTCGGAGTGTCATTCATCTCTGTATTCAAAGGGATATACGCGGCAAGCCCAATGGTTGCAAGAACACCACCGACGATCCCTATTCCAATTTGCTGCCACAATTTACGTTTCACGCTAGCCTGCTCCCCCATTATGTAAAACGTAGATTATATCTATGATTTCGACATTTTTCTCCTAAATTATATATGAATCTATGATTTCTTACTATAAGAGTTTGAACAGAGGTCAAAATGTATTTTAAGTAATGTCTAGAGTGTGTGAAAACGCTTCGGAGAAATCGGACTATGTCGTTGATATCAGTCGAAACATAGCTCACCTGTTTCATTTCTAAGCAGTTGGGTAAGAATAATAGTAAATACAATCTCTTTACTTTCAGCTAATACTGCAATGACATACGCAACGTATGATGAAGATATCTTATTGTAACGGAGGCCTCCGACTATGATAGCCAAAATAGGTTTCGTATTTTTTTGTATAGTGTCCCTATCGGTTTTAGGTGTTGCTGCCAAAGAGAGTCAGCCCGATCAGCTTATGGATCAACGTACAGACAAACACATTGTTGGTCCGTACTCACCAGCCCTTTATGACTCCACCGAACAATTTGAGTATGAATTCGAATGGCAAAACGGGAAGATTATTGCGAATCCACAGTAAGTGAACATCTACATATACGTTAACTTGACTAGTTAACCCAAATAAACCCCCGACTCTCGCAGTCGGGGGTTGTACTAATTGAACTTAATTTTGTCCAGCTCATCTATAAAAGCTGATCTATTCGGATACTTCAACAGGAAATGACGAACTAGCTTCTCCGCGCGATCTCCCCCCTCCCCGACGCTGTTCAAGTTCGTTCAAGATTCTCTCTCTTACATCCTACCTGCAAGTCGTTTTTACTATACCTCCGTAGGCTCTATTTGCTTCTAAGTGCTTTTCGCGGCTTTCACTCACCACTCTTTTTACTCATCATCCCGTACTTCTTCCCCCACTCCCCCATACGCTCAAGGATCGGTATGAAGCTTCGTCCTGCTTCCGTCAGTGAGTATTCAACCTTCGGAGGAACTTCCTGATAGACTTTCCGATGAACCATATCATCCTTTTCTAACTCTCTCAACTGCGACGTCAGTATGCCCTTGGATACCCCTGGCACCAGTCGCTGCAGCTCACCGAATCTCCTCGTTTCCCTTAAATGCCATAGAATAAGGATTTTCCACTTCCCTGCAATGACATTTTGGGTGGCGGTAACGGGGCAGACTTCGATTTGTTCCTCTGGAATTTCCCCCTGAAATGTTGTCCGAGACATATGCAATCCCGCTCCTTCCTTGATGGTTCTATTTTTATGACTAGGTCATTTTTTAATTACTACTTACATATTTCGAGCTACTATAATAATATATGACTATGCCGAATTATCCAACAACATTTTATATAAATAGGAGGACGTCCATGATGTCAAAAATCATCGTTACCGCAGCAACAGGTGAATTAGGGAAATTAGTCGTCAAGCATTTATTAGCAAGAGTTCCAGCAAGCGAGATTGCTGTTAGTGTTCGTAACACAGAAAAAGCCGCTGAATTTGCAGAGCTAGGCATTGAAGTTCGATATGGTGATTGGGATGATCCAGCCTCACTGGAGCAAGCTTATGCGGATGCATCTAAGCTTTTGCTGATTTCTTCCCCACAAGATGAGTCGATCAGTCGTGTTCGTAAACATGTTAGCGCAATTGAAGCCGCCAAAAAAGCAGGCGTTCCCCACATTGTCTACACGAGTTTCGCCTTTGCGGATGTCGATGCTTTCGCCCCTTTGGCTAACGTACATCTAGCAACCGAATTCGCGCTGAAGGCATCAGGCATTCCAACAACAATCCTGCGCAATACGTGGTATCAGGAGCTTTATGTTAATCCAAGCTTGCAGGGTTACATCGATACCGGCAGCATTATAAATTCTGCAGGTACTGGGAAAATTAATACAGTAACACGTGATGACTTAGCGTTGGCTACTGCAACTGTTCTTGCCGAAGAAGGACATCAAGGCCAAGTCTACGAATTAGCGTCATCCGAGTCATGGAGCTTCGAGCAATTAGCAGACATTTTATCTCACATATCCGGCAAAAAAGTAACTCACCAATCCGTCTCTGATGCTGACTCCTTCCAAGGTATGGTTCAGGCTGGACTGCCTGAAGGTCTCGCCCAGTTCCTAGTTGCCATTGACAGGAAGATGGCCGCAGGAACAGAAGGACACACATCCCTAGACCTTGAGAAGCTCATCGGGAAAAAACCGACTTCCATTCATGAAAGTATTGCGCTATTATTCAATAAATAATCCTTATATTAACTCAACAAAGAGGTGAACCTCATGCAAGTTGAAATTTGGTCGGACTTTGCTTGTCCGTTCTGTTACATGGGCAAACGCCGCTTTGAGCAGGCCCTCGCGGAGTTTGCACACCGCGATCAGGTTGAAGTTGTCTATCGCAGCTTCGAGCTAGACCGTCACGCACCCAAAAGCGTCCCGCATGACGTCTATGATATGCTCTCTTCCCGGTACGGCATGAGCCGTCAGGAAGCTATTGCTATGAATGAGAAGATGCGTCAGCAAGCGGCGGTAGAAGGGCTCGACTTTCAATTCGACAGCCTCGTGCTGACGAACACATTCGATGCTCATCGTTTACGGCTTTTTGCTGAGACACAAGGCAAAGGCGCCGCTGTATCCGAGTTGTTATTCCGCGCCTATTTCACGGAATCCACAAACATCAGCGACCACAGTATCCTTGCGGACATCGCTGCAGCCGTGGGAATCGACCGGGAAGAAGCTTTGTCCGTTCTCGCGAGTGATCAGTTCGCCCAGTCGGTGCGGACCGAAGAAGAGAATAGCAGCCGCATGGGAATCCGCGGCGTTCCGTATTATGTCATTAACGGCAAGCATGCCATATCCGGGGCTCAAGCAAGCGGCGTTTACTTAAATGCTATGCAACAGCTCTGGGATGCCGAGCAGCCGAAACAGGTTGCAGCGCCAGCCAACGATGAGGCTTGTTTGGACGGTACATGCGTTATCCCAAGCAAATCGTAATATCGGCGTTTGCACTCATGACAAAGAAGAAGCACCCTCGCGGGTGCTTCTTCTACTTTTATGTTCATTCGCGTACTCACGAGCGCGCTTCCAGAATCAACTTCACTTTATTCAAGTCCTTTTGGTTAGCCCTTTTCATCATCAATGACATAAACGGAGAAAATAACGTGAAAAAACCTGCCGGATTCCCTTTGTTGCGTAAAGTCATCCGCGTGGTACGACTACTACCCACTGAATCCCACGTATACGTTGTTTCCATGGGAAAAGGTCCGTTGGCGGTACGCATCACAAGTTTATGACCACGACTAAACTCCGTGACTTCATACACATAGGCTAGTTGTCTACCTAGGAAATTGGCTTTAAAAGCAATTTTCGACCCTACCTGGAGAGGTTTAGATGTTTGCCATTCGGCCGATTTAATATTCACATACCATTCCGGTGCTCTATCTGGGTTAGCCGCATATTCCGATACTTGCTCACGAGGACAATTGATTAATATTTCGCTGAAAACATCAACCAAATTGACCACCTCCATTTCAATGTAAAAAGCACGCCAACCATCAGCGCGCTTCTTCACTCAATTAAGCCAATAATTTCGCTATCGGCTCCCAATAATTCGTTTGCCAACCTGCTGCAAGATGCTCGCCTTGCTCTTCTGGGAAGGCAGAATGGTCAATTATTAGCAACGTTTCCGACCCTTTCTCCTGAAGCTCGAATTTGACTAGCGAATAGACACCTTCCGGCCAATTCGCCACACGCCAAGCTTGTACAACACGTTTGTTCGGTACAAGCTCAATGTTACGGCCGAGAATCATGCCGCCGAAGCAGGAGAAAGTCCCGCCTTCTTCTGTGCTAATCTCCGTGGGAGCACCGCCGCTAGCTTTGCTGAATTGCTCGCTACTCGTAAGGATTTCATAAATACGTGCAGGGCCAGCTGTAAATGTTACTTCTTGACGAATCGTTCCACTCATCATTACGTACCTCCACAATTTCAAATTAGTGTAGTCATTTATATGGTATTCCAATGTTTAATGCATTGCTTGCTCTGACCACGGATCGATACCCGGATCTTGGCCTTGTGCAATAGCTTGAATACGAGGCAAATAATGTGTCCATCCTTGTACATGTGAAGCAACTTCGGTTGCTGGCAAATCATAATGCGTCAATTCCAAAAGCGTCCCGTTATCTTTCGGCGTCAGTTTAAATTCAACCGTACTGGCCCCCGGCGGAACCACCTTCGATTTTTCCCAGCCCCACGTCATCACGATTTTCTCGTTCGGAATCAATTCCTTATATTCCCCCATCGCAATGTCGCTGCCATTCACATCAATACGATACTTGCCCCCGATACTCGGATCAAGCAGTACGTGGCGTCCCATCCAACGAACTAATTTCTCAGGATCCGTAAAAAAAGAAAACAATGTCTCCGGTCGGCATTCAATATAAATTTCTTTCTTAATCGTGTCACTGCTACTCATTAGCGTCATGTTTTCTCCTTTCCTCCTCTTCTGCTGCTTCTTTCAATCGCATTAAGCTGTCATCCCAGAAGCTCTCGATATACTGCATAAGCTCCGCAAACCCTTCCCTCCTTATTCCATAAAATCGTTTGGTACCGTCTCGTCTCACTACAACGAGTCCTGCTTCTTCGAGCACCTTCAGGTGCTGTGATATGGCTGGTGCTGATACGTCAAAATGTGACGCAATCGCGCTGGAGGTCAGCTCTCCATCACGGACAAGATGTAAAATATCTCTGCGCCTAGGCTCCGTTATCGCTTGAATGGCTTTATCTATCATGACATTAATTTAGCACACACTTAATTAAGTGTCAACTTAATTAAGTGGTTGTAGTGTTTCCTCATTTGATATATTCTGTACATAAGTTCAAATACGAAATCGAGGAGTCATACCAATGTCGACAGTGATCGGTACGAAAGAAAATCCATGGCCATTAAAAACGCCCCCACAAACCTCCGAATATGAGATGTATAAAGACGAAAAAGATGGCAAGGCTATCCTTGTTTGCACAGTAGGCAAAACCGTTTTGCATTACGACTACCGTTGCATTAATGACTTACAAGAGATGCTCAAACAGCATGGAGATTGGATCGAGCTAGGCAGCGCTGATGAGCAGAAGCCCGCCAAAGAAGGCACGGTTGAAGCTTGGGGGCGTTCTCCTGAAAACCCCATTGGAGGTTGGTATGGGTTGAAGAAAGGTTTCCGCGGCAGATTCGGCATGTATGTCCCCCCATTAATGGAGGCACTTGGTCTTGCAGAAGTCGAACACAATCCAAGAAATAATCGGATGCGGGCGTTATAAAATATGCAGTAACCACTCCGTCATGAAGAAAAGAGCCTGTCACTTTACTTACAAGTGACAGGCTCTTTCTGATCGTTTAGTGGCTTTCAACCATAATGTTCGTATTTTTCCTATCTAACTTCAAAGAGTACATATCGAGATCCGCTGCATGTAGTAAATCATCCAACGTTCGCGCATCGTCAGGATACACAGCCGTCCCGATCGATACGGATATTTCCAAATTGAACTCTCGCGAAGCTAGCTTTAATTCATTCTGAATATGACTGATCAGTACTTCTTTCTTGGACGCATCCGTAGACGTCGATAGGATCAGAAATTCATCCCCCGCCCACCGTGCGGCTAAATCTTTTTTCTGTAAATTGAGCAGTAAGACATTCGCGATACGCTGCAGAACTTGATCACCGATCTTGTGACCGCGAGAATCGTTAATTAATTTGAAGTTATCGACATCGATAAAATATAAAATCAACTGCCCTTGTCTGCGCTCCACCGAAGTAGTGAGCTTAGGAAAGGCTTCGAGGATGAATCTTCTGTTATACAGTGTTGTAAGGTTATCTTTCTCTGAGAGGAACTTCAATCGATCATACTGCGTGCCTAGCACCCAGCTTGCCAATAAAATCAATATGCCAGCGACAGGGAACTGAAGAGAAGGAAAATTATAATACATCGTACCGTAGGTTCTTAAGGCTACAATCGTGACTAAAACGACCGAAATTATAACGATTCGTCCCGAATAATTCATCCCAAATCACCATCATTTAATTTATGTCTATCTAGGTCTATAGTGACACACTTGTTCCATACATTTCAAGGAATATTTGGTTTGTGCAGTCGAATCGACTCGAAAATGATCGTTAGCAAAAATTCGAAGCAAACCACTTCAATTTTATGGTAAAGTAGTGGTATTCGACAATTTTTTTGAGAACATCCAAAAACTTCTAACAGTCAGATGAGGTTCAAAATGGATCTACTTCTAGATATGAAAACCATCCTGTTGACACTGGTCATCGGCCACCTATTTACAGCCGTGTTCATAATCGCCTACTGGCGTCAGCATAAGAACGAAAGTACAATCAGATACTTTTTCTATGCAAAATGCTTACAAGCCACTGCGTGGGTGATCTTAATTGTCCGTGACGGTCTATCGGATCCACTTACAATCTCTCTTGTGAACTCCTCACTTTTTATCGGTTATGCCTTTGAAACCATTTCCGTGCTGAAAATTCAGAATATCCTGAGCAAGTTGACGCGTAACCTGTATATTGCTTTGACAATTTTCAACATTGTGGGCTTCCATTCCATCCTTCTTTTCGACAACGTAGAGAAGCTCAGAATTTCCTTTGTTTCTATGGGTATAGCTACGGGCCTTCTCATACCCGCATACAAAATGATTCAAAAACGAGCTGCTTCCATGGTGACCCATGTGCTAGGCTATCTATACCTTACAGTCTTGGTATTTCTTCTGATTCGAACCGTTAGTGCCGTATTCTTCGAAACGTTGATCAGCTTTTATCATATGAACGGTAATCAGACCATGGTCCTACTCGGCCAATATTTCGTCATGATTGCGGGAAATACGGGATTCATTCTCTTGATGAAAGAACAAACCGACCAAGCACTTATTCGGCTGGCCAATTATGACGATTTGACTGGTACGCTGAACCGCAGGACGTTCATCACACGTACCAATCAATACATTACTTCTTACGCGAAAATGCAGAAACCAATCACCTTGCTGCTATTTGATATTGATAATTTCAAGTCCATCAATGATACATTCGGTCATGATACGGGCGATCAAGTGCTCGTCGACCTCACGACACGAATGAAGGAGCAGCTCGGCGCTGATGATCTTTTCGCCAGATACGGCGGTGACGAATTTGCCATCATCGTACCTGGCATGGATGAGCGAGATTCCTCGCTTTATTCTGAGAAGCTTAGACAGGCTGCAGAAGGTGCGCTAGTTCCTGGATTACAGCTTTCCTATACCATTAGTTTAGGAGTTCTCACGGTCATACCGGATGAACGGACACATCTTGAGGAGCTTTACTCCACGTGTGACAAGGCCCTATACCAGGCCAAAAGGAACGGTCGAAACGGTGTATACCGTGGGGCTGTAGATAAACAATTGGTACATGCTTAGCAATTTTCATGTAAGTAGGCTGTCGCTATGATGCGGCGGCCTTTTGTATTTTCTCGTTCACCTCTGACTATCTGAACACGGATTGTGACAAACTACCAAACAATCCCTATTTCAAACGTATCGACGACAATTTTCCTGATACTTTTCAACCTATTCTTGTTAATTTAATGCTAAGTCGCAAAAAAACCTCACAGAGAGTAGGTAGGTAGAATGATTTCTCTAAATGATAAGCCCATGTATCTAGCACATTTCGCAAAGTTAATCCAGATGGATGAACATCGGCTATTTCGTATATGTAAGGGGATCGAAGAGAACGGGTATCAATTAAACCGAAACGAACATGGACATATCGATCTAACGGAGAAAGATATTACGGTCGTGTTGAGTTTCTGTTTGTGAAGGTAGGGAAAGACGCCACGGGTAAGAGTTATGCACTTTCTATCGAACGAGATTTCAGACGGCGTTGGTGTATTAACTGGAAAACTGCAACTAGAATAAAAAGTGGACACCTCGTTAACAGATTTAAGATAATAGATACAACGAGGAGGTGTTCACAATGGGTGAACAACGGCAAAGGTACAAT
>NZ_CAKMMW010000006.1:0-291653 GCF_927798215.1 Paenibacillus allorhizoplanae | reverse complement strand
ATCGTATTCCTCTTGCAACATTGTCATAGGAAACTTCATATAAAAGTCATACAACATCAATTTATCAATCGTTATTTTGACATTTTTATTATTAAACTTTGATAATAAAATCAACAACCTTGTTGCGTTTAAAAAAATATCCGAACTCACAAACTTCATTTCACTATTCTTTTCAATCTGCATTTTCAGCATCCTTATTTTGTAAATATTCTTGTAGTTTAGTTGAATAATTTTTCACCCATCCAACTTTTAATTGTTCTGATAATTGATGTAGCATACCTTTTTTAATAAATATGTTGATATCATAATCGGACTTTAAAACAGTATTATCCAGGTCTTCAATCCGCTCATTAACCTCAGATAATAATAAATAACCATCGTCTTCATTCTGATAGCTATAGTGTTTTGTTTTCCAAATACTATGCACTTTTTTTCTTAAATTGTAGTAATTTAACACTTCATTTTCAAATTCTTTACTGTCCACTTCTTCCCTTTTAATTTCTGCATTAAAAAATTCTTCTTGACATAACTCATGATCGAAAATATTTGCTGATTCAAGCATTGCAATAAATATATGGTTTTCATAATTCACGTTTTCGACATCACGAATTACTTGAATCTCAGATCTAGTATCTTGAGCATCTACGAGGACTTCTAGACCACCATTTTCTAAAATAGTTTTTATTTTCGATAAACTTATTGCCCCTAACGAAATTGCTTTTTTCTTCGCAACTGCTTGAGTTATAATTACTCCCGCTAGTCTTCCATTAACTAAAAGTGGTGAACCTGATAGTCCTGCAAAATTATCTATCTTTGAGTTCCTAACATCAAGATCAAGATCCCAGTCAAAATTATTTGTCATATTTTCTTCCACTTTTCTACTAATGAGTCCATCAATCGGCTGACCTGAAGACCACTTTACAACAGGATAGCCATATGTTTCGTACATATAATTTTTTTCGGGTTCATACTCTATAAAACTCAAATAGTTAGTTTCAACAGGTTCATTTAATTCAAGGATTGTAATAACATCTTGCTCATTTGAAGTCTTAATCGGGATTGCTGTTCTTTCAACTGGCGTGCTATCTATATTACGAAATTGCAAATAAATTGTTGTACCTTCTTCATAATAATTCTTAATTGTATGCGTGGCTGTTATTACTTTATTTTTAGCGACTAAAAAAGCTGTTGCTTTATCTTCATATTCCTTTTCATCTTCATAATCATCTTCGTCTTCGCAAATCAATCTGCATACCGCTCTTACCAATACTTCGTGATAATCTAGTTCCATCTTTCGCTCCTATAAAGGTATAATTGTAGAGCTTAATTCTGATTGAGAAATTATCTCATAATTGAACGTACTCTTTAATTCTGAATTGTTAAATTGATGATATTGCTTATTTTTATAATTAAAATATATGGTTTTAGGGGTACTTATATCTTTTGTAATAATTTTCGCAATTGTTGACAGATCTGGATGCCCATTTGTTCCATCAGTTGAGATTAAATAATTCTTCGAGTTAATTAAGTTAAGTAATAATGATGTATTATTTCTTTCACTCCCGTGATGTGCAATTTTTACGACATCAAAAGTGAGATCATAATTCTCTTCGTTAGATAATTTTTTAAGATTATCAACTATAATATCTGAATGACTATCTGCTAAAAAAAGCAATTTATATTTATCATTGTATTCTATGATAAAAGAAATAGATGAGCCATTTGTTGCAGAATTATCTTTTGTCCCTTCAACTTTAGACAGTTTATCTAAATTCAACTTAGTCTCTCTATGCGAGATTTCATCGTTTTCATCTATCGATTCACTTTCTGGAGATGACCTCAAATAAAATTCAAAAGCATCATCAAATACATCGTCATCCGAAAATTTTATACCTAATTTAGTAGAATTCAATTGATTTCTCCATTTTTTTCGCAGCCCATTTAGTTTCTTTTTATCCGGAGATAGTATTCTAATTTTGATGTCTTTATTTATTTCTAAATAATTTCTCTGATCCACATTAACTGCTCGGTAATCAAACATACTATTCCAACTATAATCACCACCGTATAAATAAGCAGCTAATGAAGAACCTTGTTTGGCGCTGATATCAACATTCTCATTATTATTAATTCTCTTTCTGTTACTACTAAAGGTTGAAATTAAATCTCCTAGGATCTCTCTTTCTTCCGGGGACATATCTTTTTTATCAATCTTCTCAATCTCAAGATGTCTATAACTGTTATGCCAAACTTCATTGATTTTGATAACATTTGCAGCTTTTGAAGATCCATTACTTGAGAATAATTTTAATATTCCTTCTATGTGATCTTCATCTATGTGAGTAACAATTAATAGATCAATTTTTCCTCCTTCTTTCGCTATTTCGGTTAATCGTTTCTCTAAAAAATTATCGTATGTTTCTTCCCGTCCCCCATCAATTATTATGTTATATTTATGGTCTTCACCTAACGTAATTAAAAAAGAATCACCTTCATTTGCAGGAAACATTTCTATTTTTATTGTCATTATAAATTCACTGCTCTCCATATATAGAATATAATCCCATAATTTTACCACACTAAATTCGACCTGAATAGACAATTTTTGTATCTTTAGAACTAGGACTATGATATAATTATGGAATATATTTCTATATTAGGATATTATTATTCCGGAGGTTTTATTAATGAACAAAGTATTATCAACCGATATTGAGCTCTTCGCGGCCGCCCTTTCACAAACATATGTAGTTGTTAGCATAGATGATATGCAAGAAAACGCAGGCATCATACGCGAATACTGTGACAAATATGTAAAAATAGGTGATTCTTGGTTTTCTCGCAACATGTATGAATTCCACATAATGACACGATAGGCATAAATAAAATAACTGCAATCAGCTTTTCGAAAGAGAGTCATTTTATCCCTTTGGTAAATGTCGATGAATATGGCGGAAGGTATTTTAAAAAATATGAATTGTGATTTAAGGATTGTATAGAAAAAGGAGATAATCGCTATTTCCCGATTATCTCCTTTTTCTATACAATTTTTGCGCCATCCCTTTGTAGAAAGTAACTGTTTCCTCGTGATAGGATTGGTCTTGGAACCAACCGTTCTCCTATGGAGAGACGATGAGCCAACTTTGCCATCAGAAATATCCCAGACCATTGGAGGATGTGGCGCAAGACTGCTTTTGATCTTAATTAATAAGGAATTTATCTTCTGTATATTGTTCATTTCATAAAAAAAAGCACAATCAGTTGATGATGCAACTATCAAATAAAAGCTGCTATTGATACTGTTTGATAAATTCCTCTTGTTTAACACCAAAATGGCCAATAATCCAACTAATATCACTCTGAGAGTTATCCGCGAGACGTAAATCTGATTGAGTCTGTGATGTTCCGTGTTCTTCCCTAGAGCCCAAAATTGTAAAATAAAACTCCTCAAATCTTTCCCAAAGAGTGGAAACATTTTGATATAAATCTATGATCAATTCATACTCATGGTCCTGTATATCAATAGTGTCTAACGCATCAATAAACTCTTTAACCGCTCTTGGCTCTATAGACTTACTATTCAACTTATCCAGAATATATCGCCGATTCTGACCATTGATATCTTCTATTATTGCTTTTTTTACTTGTTTTACTCTCGCGTCTATTAGTTCATCTCGTTTTCGTTTTGGCACTATTGCTTCGTTGTAATGTGAAATTCGTGTTTGCTTAAGTTCATCTAAAAGCATTATTGCTGCTTTCTTTAATTTCTCTGCCGTTTCTACCGATAGCCCCTTGGTTGATTTTATATCCTCTAGAGAACCTTGATACCATAAGGTTTCTACTTCTGAAAGACTGTAAATCCATTGTTCACTTAACCTTGCAGCTGGAATGGTTTCTTCTCTAAGTAACGTGCCATTTGTGTCACGATAAATAATCCGAACTATACAAACAAAATAATCCTGTAAACCATAACTAATATCTAGAAATACAGGCTTAATAATTAATGGTGGACTAAGACGTATTGATTCCCACATACGCTGTTGAGAAGTATGATAAGCCTGAGAATGCATTTCTTCATCTACAATTACATGACTCCGATCGACAACATTGTCAATCATCCTTGAAATCATACTTCCTGTAACTTGTTTGTTCTTAACACTTTCTTCTAAATATTTACGATATTCTGGCATAACAAGTTCATCAAATGCAGTATCCTGATAAACCCCTATTAATTTTTTTCCAAGTCTCTCCACCATTTTGAGTTCTGCTTCTATAGCAGACATAGAAGGAAATGTAAGTATCAGTACTTCCCCGACTTGTCCATCATTACGTGGTCTATCAATTCGCCCAATCCTTTGTTCTACATTCATTGGATTAAACGGTAAGTCGAGGTTAAAGAGTACTCTGCAGTCTTGAAGATTTTGACCAACCGATAAAGTCTCCGTACCTATAACAACTTGAATTTCTTCAATTGTCCCAATATACTCTGGATGACCTTTAGAAACAGGCGAAAAGCGGTTTAGAATATTTTCTTTTGTTTGTAAGCCCTGTTCTCCAGTGACACGCGCATCAGCAGCTTGCCCTGATACTAGTCCTATTTTTAAGTTATGGATTTCTTTTTCCAGCCGCTCAAAATAATGCAAAACGGTATCACGAAATTGCGAGATAATCAGTACTTTTTCTCCCTGACTTATATACAAAAGAATCTCTTTTTTGACTTTTTCATATTTTTCGTCGTATCTTTGAAACCCCTCTTTTAGCGAATCTTCGATTTGTTTTAGTTGATTTAAATCTGTTTGAGAATCTTGCCTCATTCGTTTAAGCATTTGCGTCGCGTCTTTCTTTTTTACCGCGTCTATCTTCTCAAGCATCCTACGGACATATTGAGCACGTCTTTGACGAGAACGTAATTCAAAATCAGTTAATTCGTGATCTTCTATAAACCATTCCTCAAAATCACTAAAATTCTCATCAATACCATAATTTACAGAAAGCCACCTTTTAAATTCTTTTAGTAAGTTAGGAGCACTCTCTATCCTCTCAATATCAATCATAAGAGCATTCAGTTTACTTTTAACTTTTATAATCGATGACAAAAAAGCATACCATGACGAATCAGCTCTTTTTAACAACATGAGTTTAAGTTGCTCGCTAGATAATTCTTCCCATTCAGGCGATTCATAATAGCGAAACGTATTCATATAAGGTAAGTGCAAATTTCCAATCCTTTCGTAATTTAATTCAAAAACCGTTTGTTTTGCCGGTTCATATCGAATTTCAATTACAGGAAACTCACGTTTCGCAAAGCTTACGTCTTTGCCTCCATAGGTTCGACGGGTACGTTGGAGAAATAAATCGCGCCAAAATTCTTTAAACGCTGCGTCATCCAATTCAAAACCTTTAGCCGCTTTTCTATTGGCAAAACCTAAATATTCCTTATACGAGCTATTCTTCGTCACTTTTATAGGACGAAGAAATAAGCGACCAAGATGATAAATATCCCTACGAGAATTATTATAAGGGGTTGCTGTCAACAATAAGCCTTGGATATCATGGAATTCCTTAGTTAATTGATGAATATTACGATACAGTTTTGTAGTTGAATGGCGTAACCCCTGATGGGCTTCATCGATAATAACAAATGATATGTCACTAAAAGTTTCCCGTAGTTCCTTTAAGCTCATACGTGAAATCTGTTCTTTTGAATAAAATGCAATTGCTTCTAAAGGAACATTAACAATATTAATCTCATCTACCCATTGATTCTGCAGTTTTTTGGGTACGATTATGATTGTTTTCACATCTCCAAGCGCACGTATAATGGAGACTGCTGTTCTAGTTTTACCTAGACCTACTCCATCGGATAAAACTGCACAACCAAACTGAGTAATTCGGGCGACTAGTTCTCCAATCCCAATTTTTTGGTGCTCATACAGGGTTTCAGTAAAATCTTTTTTTATATAACTATCAAGCAGTGGTTTTGCAAATGATTTTGCAAACTCAACATAGGTTGCCTGTCCAGTCAAATAATGAGCGCTTTTAGATATTTCTCGTTCAATTATTTCAATAAGATCTCTTGAGTATGCCTTTGCCTCTTCACTAATCCAAATCACGTCGAACCATCGAGATAATGACATAAATGCATCCATTGTTACAGCGTTTAACTCTAAATTAATTGTCAAGCCACTTTTAGTAAAATTACTTGAGCCTATAATCGCATAACCTTCCCTATCCTCAAGTGGCTCACGGTGAAGCAAGTATAATTTCGAGTGAAAATAGTTCCCCTCGCCTTTATATACTTTAACATCAACTCTCCCTGACTTAATCCATTCGACTAGACAATGCAATGAATTCTCATCAGCTTGACCGCTAGCAATCTCAGCCATTAAAGCTTCCTGTGGAGTAAGATTAACACTATAGCCTTCGTCTAGAACATCAGCAGTTCTAAAATCAGTCTTAGTACCCATCAACAATCGTATTCTTGAGTCTGGATGTTCCATCATCTTCATTAAAGCTGGTTGAAGTAATTTAAAACCACTTATAAAAAAATAGCCAACTGCAATATCCAGGCAAATAGATTTACCTAGGTAATATGATAATGCCTCTTGCATAGTAACGAGTTGATTATCTATTACCCGTTCCTCTTTCCAGTTATAATTAGAATTTATGGACATGAATGTTCCTCCTCTTTTGAGGTAATAACATCATAATATTCAAGGATCTTTTGTAAATCTTTACGCACTGCAGAAACATGCATAGGGCTTTCAAACGTCGATATTGCCATAATGATTTCCTCTCGCTTAAGACCATATAGTGAGGCTATAATCGCATCAATCTCCGCTCTTAATGTCTGCACTTCGTTTAAATCCAGTTGTTTTATTGGCATATTCAGTTCATCTGCTAATGCTGCCATGTCGTTTGATGTGCAAACTAATTTGGCAACTCTTTCAACAATTGCCTGAAATCTCAGATCATTTTCTTCGAGTAAAACAAGTGGTAAGCTTTCCAATATAAACTTACTCAAATGCTTATCCACTTTGCGCCGCGAAAAGAAATCAACCGTATACGAATTTAATATTCCGCAGAGATATAGCATTTTTTTGTAGTTAGATGAAGTATCCAGTACCCACAATGTATTAGCTATTGCAGTTTGTTTAGGAACAATTGTTGCTATAGTTGTCCTTCGATCAGTTCCCCTTGCAACTTCCCGTAGCAGCAATCTTATGATTCCTTTGCCATTAATTCCAGTTTGACTATGTATAGAAGTATCTATCCAATATCGAATTGATTCTTTGAAATCTTCTGCCATGCCGAATTGTGAAATATGTTTTCCTTCAACTAAGGGAATGCCTACTCCATCAGTATTGAATAATTGTCGTTTACTAGTCATATGCAAACCACTTTTAAACTCAAAACCATATTCTAATTGCAAACATTCCTTAATGGTAGGAAATTTCATCAATCTTCTGGAGATAGATAACTCCTCTTTTGAACGATATTCCATTAATACTAAAGACTCAGGTGCTAATTCCCTTACGTAGTCCACAGGATAGTCAATTTTCAAAGAATCTGCGCTTAAATCATCTAATGTATTTCTATAGAAAAATGCCTTAAATTCGCTAACGGTTGATGCCTCAGCACATTGAAATGTGACGACGGTAAACTTGTAACTCCCATGCACATTTTCAAAAATTCTTTTATTCTTATTTTCAAATCCCAGCATTTCGATCAGATTCGTCTTATCAAATAACAAATGGCGAAGCCCAGATGAACCTAGATCAGTACCAATATTACCAGGTACTAACACACTTACAATTCCACCTGCCTTTATTAGCTGCCAGAATCGTTCAATTGATAATTTGTATAGGTTAAGGTCACTGCCTGTAAATCTTCCACTGACCCTCCAACGGAGAAAATTATACATATTCTCTTGTCTAAAATACTCGTTTGCAGATTCATACATCCTAATCTGGGTTTCCCAGGCTTGCTTCAAGCGTGGGTATTTAATGAATATCTCGTTTTCGATCTCTTTTTTTATATTGTTATCGCTAATTGCCGAAAATCCTTCATAATATGACTCAAAAAACTCATCAGGGTTTATTTTCCATGCTTCCCATGGTGGATTTCCAAGACCTACATCGAAACCTGCGTTATCACTCCAGCCCCCGTCTGGATTGAAAAAGACTTCGGGAAAATGTAATTCGAGAATATCGATACGTAATGTTTCTGTAAACCCATTTACATATGAAAGTTCCCTAATTAACTCATTACGAATATTAAGTCGGATGTCAGCCATTTCTCTCCAATTCGTATCGGTCGGATCCCCTTTTTTGATTTTTGTTCGCAATTCAATTAATCTAGCAATTTTGGTTTTGTATTTTCTAAATGTACTTTTTCCTTTGCCATGTGAGAATGGGGAAATCAGTGCATTTTGATGAGCTAAAGTTAAACCGATCATTCGTGGGAAGTTAACCCCTGGTTGCCAATTTTCAAGTGTTGCAAGTGTTAGCGTTTGTGAACTAATGATAAGAGCTTTATAATCAATATCTATTCCATATATATTATTAAGTAAAATATGACGTTCCCATAGACTTTGCGCTTCTTCAGCATGAGTGAAATAAGGAAATAATTTAACTAGCTCAGGGACTTGTTCTATTGTCTTTGCAACCGATTTACGGTGAGCTGATAGGTAACGAAAAGCTCCTCTTAAGAACGAACCTCCACCGCATGTAATATCAATGATTTTAATATCAGTGATCTCTTCAATTGCCTTTATTGCTTGATCAATGTTACTTTCTGAGACAAATTTTTGTAATTTTAATAGGCGCTGTTGAAAAACATTACCAAGCGCTTGACGGACCATATATTCAACAAGACGATTATCAGTATAATATGCACCTTTTTGTTTTTGCTCCTGCTTATCAGAACCATAATGAATTTTGAAATCATCTGATGTGTAGTCAATCTGAATAGCACTACTCATTGAAATTTCATAATGGTTCTGGATCATTTCCGGTGGCAGATCTTGATATCGAAAATTGTAACGATCCGAACTAGTGTCAGCAATAAGTTTAAGTAGATCTATACTGCCATCACTGATCAATGCTTTTTCAATCGTAGTCGCTACCTCAGCGACATCCCCTGCAAACAGATCGCCACCATAGGCTAATTCAAACTGCTCCCGTAAATGATTTTGAAAACTTCGCACTTCTTCTTCCAGTCCCGGTCGTTTTTGAACTTTTGGTGTTAATTCCTCATAGAAATCATCAAATAACGTAATCTGAACGGCTTCCTTAAGCAATTCCTCTTTTACGTCCGGGAATTCAATCGTCACTAATTTATCGAGAACATCTTCCATTCGTCCTTCCGCGAATCCCAGTCCTATCTTTTCAAAATTCACTTTTGAGGTAAATACCACAGGTCCGTGGTATGCCTCTAAAAAATGTCTTAAAATAATACGAAGCACCAGTGTATCTACTACTGCCCCAACCGCTGCTTTAAAAGAAACTGTTTCAACTAATCCATGTAAATCTGATCTTTTCAGAAGACTTTTTGCCTCCTCAGTTAATAAAGGAAGTAAATAGCTACGAAGCATCTTATCACGAACAATTATTTCCGCCATTCGTCTACGATAAAGACCAACAATATAATGGAATCGCGACCCCAACTCTCTAGTAAATAAGCGCTCAATACCAGTCATTCTGAATCCAAATCCGAATTCATCCGGCTCAATCTTGGCTTTTCCGTAACTAAGTGTATTAATAAAAAGTTCTGCATATAGTGAGACCCTTTGAATTGACATCTCTGATATATCCAATCTTTCATCTCGATTACCACCCATAGCTCTGAACCAAACGATACGTTTCCTTCCAACAAATCCAAGTAAGGTTACTGCTTCAGATGCACCATACTCTTTGCTATATGTCTCCACATCTTCGAAGAGCTTTCGTAAATCATTTACAGTACTCTCCGCAGTAAGTGTTTCTATATATCTAATAGCTATGACGTGAGAGCCTTCAAAATCAGAATGCCCTAACATACGCCAATTGCTTTCAGGATTAATTGGATTTTTCCTCAGTTCATACCCAAGGAAAGAGGCGACTTCTTTCAATAATTCTTCTTCAACATACTGATGAGCACAATCAAGTTTATTAAGTAACACCTGTACGTTTTGCTGATATTGGTCCATTATATCCTCCAAATAGAAATACACATTTTGTTGTTATCTTTGTTGTAATCATTTATAAAAATTCCACAATCGTTTCCTATTTCCTGCTTTTTATACGCGGTATGTATTCACTTACTTGCTCCCGAAGTAGAGTTCAAACTACCAAAAATATACACTATGTGGTTGTTGTATCAATCTTCTCCTTCAGACTCACATTGTATACCGAACTCTTCGTATCGTCTAAGGTGGAAATTTCCTTTTCCGCTAACCAGGTACTAGCCAAATGGCGCACCAAAATTACGAACATATATTCCCATTTATGATTCTTTATGCTACTATCAGACTATTGGAGGTAGCTTATGAATTTATCACTTTATAGACCTACTGAACTAGAAAAATGGCTTGAAAAAGAGTACCGAAGTATCGGTATCGAGTACGCGTCAGATATGGACTTAGACCTAATCTCATCCATTTTCGATGTCGAAATACGAACCTATGCTGGCCCCTCTTTCGCTGAGTGGAAAGAAGATGAATACTCCTTCATTTTCCTAAACGCTTATCTTAACGAAAAACAAAGACGTGAGGTCTTTTTTCATGAGCTTTGCCATCCCCTGCAGCATGTAGGCCAGCAAGAAATCATGCCCAAGTCTTTTATTGAACTGCAGGAAATCCAGGCTAAAAACTTTCAACATTATGCAGCCATGCCTTCTTACCTACTTGAGGAGTTTAAATCAGTCTCTCCATCCCTACTTGTAAAGGTAATAGCTGAAGAGTTTTGCTTAACAGAACCATTTGTTCAGCATCGATTAGAACAAATTCAAAAGCGTGTCCAATCGGCTCAATACGAAGAAGAACTGATTCGACGTCGCAATACGAAGATCGTAATAGACGATGACCATGTAAGGCGTGTGATCGCAGAACTGGGTCGCAAACAACTAGAAGGAGCATAAGCATGGCTAAATTATCCGTTTTCTACTCGGAGCACCCCGAGGATTTCCATCCGGTACCGGACAAATTAAATATCTCATTTGGCTCAGGAAACATTGCCTGGCATAAGAATTTTCTTTACATACCTTTAGAAGCTCCATTTCGCCCCAAGATGGCTGAAGACTACGCAGATGACTCTATAGGCGTCTCTATTCATTTTGAGGACCTGACAAGGAATCCTGAGCGTCCTAATCAGTTTGGAATCGATATACATAGTGTTGTCCGTCGATTGGAGAAGTTGAAATACCAAGAGGGGCTACATTTTGAATATAGCGACATTGAACAATTCATTATTCAAGTGGCTGATATTGAGGAAATTATGCAGATGGATGTAAAACCTTTTTATGAATGGAGGTAATGAGCTGTGGCAAGCATTCAGAAAAGTGGTAGAAATTCTTGGAGGCTCCAGGTCAATCTTGGCTATGACGTAAACGGGAAGCGGTTATACAAGCGTAAGACCGTTTGTGTAGAAAATGCAGAGAAGATGAAAAAGCTGGAGCTAAAACGTTTTTTAGATAGCGAGCTTTCTAAATTTAAAATAGAGGTCGAAGTCGGGGAGTATATCTCACCTGACAAAATGAAGTTCGATCAATTTGCAAAAGAATGGGAAAGCAAATTTGTGATGAAGCAGCTAGAGCAAACATCGCAAGAGAATTACATCAGCATCATGAACAATCGACTCATCCCCCACTTTGGTCATATGCGCGTAGATCAAATACAGACATTCCATGTTATGAATTTCATTGAGTCATTGGACAAGCCTGGAGCAAGAATCGACGGTAGCCTTAAACCTCTTTCTTCTTCATCTAAAGTTTACATTTACAGAGTACTACGTAGTGTATTTATGAGAGCTATTGACTGGAAAGTAATAAAGGTATCTCCGATGGTTGGAACAGTAAAGCCAAAAGAGATTAAAGTGGAATGCGAGGCGTATGACGAGCAGGAAACCATGTTTATTTTTGAGGCACTACAGAATGAGCGCCCTGATTTCAGAATGATAGCCACACTCGCATTGACATCCGGATTACGCCGCGGTGAGCTACTAGCCTTAGAATGGCACCATATAGATCTCGAAGCCGGCACAGTCGAAGTGAAGCAGTCTCTCCCCCGTTTTAAGAATGGAGTTCCTCTTATCAAAGTACCCAAGAATAATAGTTCATTCCGCAAAGTCGCCCTTCCCGAATCCGTCATCTCAGAATTCAAAGAGTATTATGATTACAAAAAGGCTGCTAAAGATGCTATTAATGACAAGTGGCAAGGTGGGGTTCGCTCATTTGTTTTCTGCTCAACATTTGGTAATGCCTATTCGCAGAACTGGCCAACAAAGCAATGGCACTATTTCCACGCGAAATTAAATGGTGCAATTAAATACATCCGGTTTCATGACCTCAGGCATACCTCCGCAACACTCTTGATCAACCAGGGCGTTCATGCTAAGGTTATTTCCGAGAGACTAGGACATTCCAACATTGGTACTACAATGAATGTCTACGGACACGTTCTACGCACTGCTGATCATGCAGCTGCTAACAAGCTTGATTTCCTGTTCGATAGTAGAAAAAACAAGGTAAACAAAGGACAAGATCAAGGTACCATCGAGGTACCAAAAGGTACTATTGAGGTACCAAATAGATAATTTTATATTTTAATTAGATTGAATATACCTTATAGCACTTCAAAAAAACCGCACCAAATCAACATTAACTCCACTGTAACAGAATAGAAAAAAACTGATATTTCACTTCTCCCATGAGACGGTCGTGCAAACGACCGTCGTTATTATTTTATAGGAGAGTTTTCAGAAACCCTTAACTATAAGGGTTTATTTGACTATAACAGACACCAAAAAGTATATAGTACAGAATCCGCCTCTTCAAAATCCTCTAAGTTCATCCCTCTGTTTTCTTCGATCGCATAAATTACTTCTATATATTAGCTAATTCTTCAACATCATCATTCGATGATTATTCTCTTCTAACTCTTCTTGAAGTTTTGCATTTAACACTTTTCTATATTCTTCTGGTTGGAGGAGCATGATTTCATATGTACTACCTAATTTCTCGATCCCTTATAATTCGTTTCAACACCTCCATCAATTGCAGCGATTTGTGTATCCGAAAGCCCTTGTGCTTTCAATAGCTCTTTCAATCAATCCATTTATCTCACCCTCGCTTTTCACTGGTGTTATTTTGGTGAATGAAACACCCAATTTAAGGCCTTTTGGTAGGTCAACAAAAAAAGGACTCCCGAAAATTCAGGAATCCTAAAAGATGGTTCTGATATTCAATAATGTTGATTTCACCCAAAAGAAAAACTGACTCTTGATAAAGCGGTTATGAATGAGAAACTAACGGAATCCCAGTCACTCTCATCAAAAATTGAACCGACACTTTTGCTCCTTTGCTTCATCTACTTCTCATGAGCTTGATTAATCTATCCCATTCCGACCGATCAATCTTTAAATCACGAACTGCCACCCTGAATCCATACTTATTAGCATATTCAACGAATATCTGATCTTCATTCAATATTTCATAGCCAATAATTCCGAATGGTTGTTTTGTCCAAGCTTCTTTTAATAGAACTTTATCCGCCACTCATATCACCAATTAACCCCTCAACGTTAACAAAAATTTTTTTAAACTTTTATATCTGAACCGTATTAATAAATATTTCAAATATGTTTGGGTTACATTGGGTTTAAGAGCGACAAATAAATAAGCTCTTCAATGTGAGTGCCTCTATTTTTCGTCTTTTACAATCTCAATCGGCCGTTTTACAGATTCAATGAACTTTTCAACAAAGTCCGGATCTTCGGGGTTGAGGTTATTCATATAGGTCTCGTCAAATCCCCCAATCTCTTGCTCTTGATGTTTCGAACTCTTCGCCATATAACCACCCCAATTCCTCAATACCGGCTAACATTACGGCATGCGAAAAGTATGCCTTTTGTTCTGATACCGACATTGTAGCATACTTGGATGAAGATTTTAACTGTCCATTTATCTTTACTGCCATCGTTCCCATGACTTCGTTAAATACGAGTCTATCAACCGTTTTACCCAACGTAGAAATACTACTAATACCACCATCGTGTCCTACAGCAACAACTAAGCGTTCCAGCGTATCCTACGGCACCTTCTGAAGTTCAATTTGAAAGCTCGCCTTTGGGTTAAAACACCGATTCGGAGTCCCAAGTGGTTCCTCTACTTCTCCTACCTGCGGCATTTACTGTCAAATGGGGTTAGTCTCCACCTGCAGCAAAAGCTCTTGTTCATCTTCCTCGAGAGTATCCATCCAAATGGATTCGAACTCTCCGCTGGATACTGCTTTCTTTTTTCCAATTGAATCACCGTTTCCTCCACGGTTACCAAGAGCGTTCTTACTCCCTTTGGGAGCCCCGCCTTTATTACCAAGAACGTTACCTTTCGTCTCAATAGTAACGTTACTTTCAACGATGCATCCCATCTGTCCTGGCTTTTCTATTTCCGGATCTGAGCTTTCAGTAGTCCAGCATAAATTTAGTCAGCCGATGCCCATACACTCAATGAATGCTTTGCATAAAATATTTTGCAAGTACTTGTTCAGGGATGTGGTCCTTTGCAGCTATACTATTTAGTATCTAAGCAAGACGTTATTGAACTCATCCGCGAATTCATTGATCAGGCAAACTATAGTGCTGCCATTTATTTACTCGAGATTATTCAGCAAATGGAAGAGGAAAATCGAACCTCAGTACTGATTACTGTAGAAAAACATGACAACTCGAAGTGAGGTGATTCTCTCCCAAGCCCTCAATATTCATTATGTTGTATGGCCATAATCCATCTCGAAGAATCCTTTACTGATGAAGATCCGTTTGTTTGCCGTCCGACACCTCCAAAGGGTCGATACCCACATTACATGCCATGTGTCATCCTGCCTTCTTGCAGCTAATCCCTCTACGGACTTTCTTCAGTGTAGCGATGTAGCACTCATTTATTACAAACACCTCGCCAAGCACTTTTTAACCTCGAGGAACGATTCTTCAATTCAAAATGCGGATCCCGCATATTTGCCTCGTCAAATCCCCCCCAATCTCTTGCACTTGATGTTTCGAAGTCTTCGCCATATAACCACCCATTCCTTCAATAACGGCTAACCTTGCTTAAGATAATACACTGAAAAAATGTATCTTCATTGATAGCGAATTCCCTTGTGTCAACGTTATATTTCATACCAAAAATTTAGATGGTATCACCTTTTATTAATGTTGACAAAGGTACCTTCGTTTCCTTGTAATGAAGAATTCTACAGATAGAAATCATTAAACTCTCGCATCAAAATAAAACGATGATAATACATTTTAATGACTGCAACAGGTGGTATAGTTGTTTTGGTGAAGGTGCTAGAATGGTTTTGGTTTATCATTTTCTGTAGTGCTTTTTGAAATCGATGCTTTAATGTTCTTGACTGGAAAATAATTAACTTGAACATTAATTTTTATCAACCATTTGTTTCTAATGAAATATCACCTTGAGTATATAATTTTGCATCACAAAAAAAACCGCCATCACTGTGGCAGTTTTAAATTTGCTTATTGTTCATCCCCACCCACACCATTCACCCTATTGCCTATAAACATTAATCCTTCTCAACAAGTGGTATGACCCGTTATACATCACTACATTCCCGTGTTGATTGATTGCAAAAACGTTAAATGATAGCATCCCTCCAAACGAAACCCCTCTATTGGCAAAAGCACTGGCGTCGTACGTATTTGATTTGGGGAGGTAGAGACCGGTGTTATACGCAGCAATATCTTTCAAACCAACATAAGGCTGGGTTTCACCATTTGTCTTTACTTCCCAAATCTGTCGTTGCCCTTCGACATAAAGAGCTCCGTTATCCTCGTATACCCTCAGTATCTCTTCCTTTATGTCTACGGGAGCTACGAACCTCAGATTTCCGGATTCCTGCAGTTCAAAAATCGATTGCTTGGATACCATAAACGATGTTACGGCTGCAGTAAATGGGCAGAAAACCCATTGTCGTATTATTTAACAGCACAGGCGGTGTTGAAAGCGTCGGTCAATTGAATCTTTACTCCGACCGAGTTTTTCCCATCATTGGCATAACTCGTTAGGGTATAACTATTAAGCAGCATAGCCGCAAATAATACGAATATCACGTATACCCGATACAACACATTTCTTTCCCCTATTGTCTAGGTACTTGTATTAGAAGATTTAACTTGTAAGAGTTCGTTATTTTTACGTTGCAGTTCATGAATGATGGCATTCGTGTTGTTCAAGTTTTTTTGTGCCGAACGCGTAGCGTTTAGCAGGCTAATCCCAAATTGTTTCTCAAATTCGGGCACGCTGTTTCCAGTAAGTTTAAACACGAGCAAACTCTTCGTTTGTTGAACATTGTTATATGCATCGCTCTCACTCTTAATGATGGATTTAAGATCATCTGAATGACTCACTGTTTCTAAAAGCTTTAGTGCCATTTGGATGGATTCATTATATTGTTTCATTAATTCTTCATAATCTATATTTATTTGATTCACAAATTCATTACCATTCGTTAAATTGGCATACTGCTGAAGTTGTTGTGAGAAAGTTAGTAAGGCGGTATCCGTATCCTTCAGCCATTGATAGACATTTATCAAGTTTTCTAACTCTTGTTTGGCAGGATTTGATGGGTTGGCTGAAGCGGATTGGGGCATTGTCACGTTTACACTGTACGTAGTAGGATCCCACGTTACGAGAACCCCAAGCTGACGTAACATGGACAAGGGCACAACGGTATGATCTTTATATATCATTGCGGGTAGTTCATCGACTTTTAAACTTTGTCCAGCGGATGTTACTTGTACGATAGGATTTCCTTCGAAATCTCCATTTAAAGTGGCAGCTCCCGCTACGCCAACAGGGAGAGATAGTACTAGTAAAGATAATATAAACCTTTTCATTGTGCACCTCGTTAGGAATTTGTTTGACTGCTACTTACATTCCACATTTACAACACGCTCTCCTTCTGCTAGGATTGATTCTCCCTTCCATTTTATGCTATAATCAAAAACAAGAACATACATTCTCTATATTTCACATTCATCCTACAGTCAGAAAAGAAGGGCAGCCATGAAAGATCAACCTGTATTTGAGAATCTACGTGACAAGTATGCCGATGAAGACCGCGCCAAGCTTGTGATGTTGCAGTTACGAACATTAATGGGACAGAAGCAGAAGAAGAAATGGTATCAGAAATGGAAAACGCCGACAAAGACGAAGCCAACGAATTGGAACGACTAGAACGCCCCTGCCAGCGTATAGATTGGGACAATAAAATAGAGACTCTCCTCCGTAGCTAGCTACGTGGAGAGCCTCTTCACTTTTATCGGTTTCTTTTGCGTGAATAATATAAGACTCCTAAGTAATGAGCCCCTGTGAACAAGGTCAATATACCGAAGAACAATAAGAATCCGCCGTTACGATCACGGAAAAACAATTGTACAACGAACAACGCAAGGGAGATTTCGCTCCAGAGAAGTGTTCTTTTCTTAAGTTGTGTCAAATCGGCTGTGGATTTGCTAATTTTGCGAAGATTCATGTAAGTCAGGCCAGCGAGTACAATAACACCAATAACGATTACGAGAATATAACTTGAATTGCCCGACATGTGACTCCCCCTAATTCTAGTAGATATAATATCTAAGATACATGGATTAGGACGGAATGTCTATTTGAAAATGGCATTTCGAAGCAGGGAACTAGCTTACCCTGTTGAACTTATATTGTAATTGGTCTACTAAACTCAGCGAGGTGCCCACATCATGTCTACCTTAACATTCAAGCCATTAGAGACGTCCGACATTCCCTTTCTGATGGATATTTACAATCATTTTGTTATTCATTCTACTTATTCTTTCCATACAGAACCTGTTGCATTACCCGAGTTCACAGAAAGTGTCGTCCACGCTAATCCCCGTTATCAAACGTATGTCATTCTTCAAGATGAGAAGCTGCAAGGCTATGTTCAAGTTATGCCCCATAAGAAAAAACAAGCCTATGATACAACTGGCGAAGTGACTATCTATCTTCATCCTATATGCGTCGGCAAAGGGATCGGATCTGCCTCTATTCAATATGTAGAAGAGATCGCTAAGGAGCGCGGCTTTCATTCCTTAATTGCAACTGTTTGTGCAGATAATTCAGCTAGCATCCATATGTTTACCCGAAATGGCTACCAACAATGCGCTCACTACCGTGAGGTCGGCTTCAAATGGGGTCAATTTTTAGATATTGTTACGTTTCAAAAAATTATTTCTTAGTCCGTCCCACCTGTTCTACGACTTATCTCTAGAACAATCTATTTCCGTTATTTGCACGGGATAATTTCGCCTCTCCTTACAAAACCTAGAGCATAGTCATATTGCTCGGAGGGGATTGCCATGACCAAACGGCTTTGGTCCTTTAGCATCGTTTGTCTGCTTGTAACTAGCTGCGGTGCGCCTTTAACGAAGCCTTTTCAAGATCAGAGCTCAACCCAACATTCCACTCCAAATGTCACTCAGACATCCCTGGAGGCTAGTAGGGACTTCGCGGAGTCCCCGTTCGTTACAGACGCTTCTGATTCCAAGCGATTGAGCATGTTGCCACCCGCCGCGAGCACGCCCTCTGCTTCTGCTTGGCCAACAGCACCTACACGAGCGCCAAGTCCTACGTCGACGCCCAGCTTAAAGCCTAAGATCAACCCGAAAAGGTCATTATCACAATCTGAGGCCTCTAAGCGACCTTCTTTGCCCGTTCAAAAAAATCAAGGCCAAGTAAGAATTTCTCAGAAAAAACTTACACTCTCACAGCTCGTTGTTAAATACCCCGATACGTTCAAGCTCCGCGGCTCCAGCCAGGAGAAGAAAGTGGCCTTAACCTTTGATGATGGACCCGATACACGGTTTACGCCAAAAGTACTTGATGCCTTAAAGGCAAATCAAGTCAAAGCAACCTTTTTCGTACTTGGTGCTATGGCTAATACACATCCCGACGTCATCAAGCGAATCGTGAATGAAGGTCATGTCATCGGCAACCACTCATACAGCCATGAGAATCTACCGAAGCTCTCCGTGGATAAATTTCAAAACCAGATTGAGAGTACTGAAACTATTTTGCAGAACCTCATTGGCTACGCCCCTAGGTTAATCCGTCCCCCTTATGGCGCAATTAATGAAGAACAGGTCAAATGGATTGCGAATCACCACTATTTAATTGTGAACTGGAATGTCGATTCCCTCGACTGGAAATCACTGAATTCCGATCAAGTCCTTCACAATATTATGCAGCAAACGAAGCCGGGGTCCATTATTCTTCAACATTCTGGAGGCGCGGATAGCCAAGACCTATCAGGCACTGTGCAAGCAATTGGACCGTTAATTGCTAAGCTTAAAGCAGCCGGCTACACGTTCGTCACAGTTCCTGAGCTGCTGCACGTAACCAAAAGCAAATAATGCAAATGCAAAAAGAAGCAGCCTTACCGGTGAAGTGCACCCCAATTGTTAGATGGTGTCTAACTTTAAGGGGTGCACTTCACTGCAGACTGCTTTTTTCTTTATGCGCATATAACGTCAATTACTCGCCCACCTGAGCGGTAGGCATAGCTGATTTACAATCGGCACAATAGCCAAATATTTCAAACCGATGGCTTTGAATCTCAAAGCTCTCCGGCAAATCCTTTACAAGCTTCATCGGACAGAACTCAAACGTCACAGTCTTCTCACAACTGACACAAATCATGTGATGATGATGATGGGACAAACAGCTCGCTTTGAACTTCAAGCCATCCGCCAAATGAAATTGCTCCAGAACACCCATCTCGCTCAACAATCGGAGATTACGATACACCGTATCGAAGCTTACGCCTGGATATTTCATTTTCATATGCTCATAAACATCCTTCGGCGATAAGTAACTGCCCGATTCTGCGAATAAGGTCGCTAAGCTTCTGCGCTGTTCTGTAATACGCCAGCCCTTCTGCGACATCGCTCTTAGCATCTCATCGATCGTATCCGTATGCGTACTCACTTGCATTACCCCTCTGTGTTGAAATGTTCTCCTATTATAGTGCAGCAAATAGGCCACTTGCGTCAAGTGTAGAACGATGGCGGAAATTGTATGTACTGGATTTAGCCAAGAAGCTGTTTATCTTCTATGCATCCGACATCGCTTCTAATTTCAGCAATTCTGTGCGAATGACATCTTTGGCAAAGTTCTCCCCAATGAAGACTGCTACGTCAGGCACATCGCCTTTAGGCGTTATTTTCACAAAATCCATTTCTCTATAGGCGTATTGGAATAAGAACCGACTCGATGTATCCGAGAAGCTGAGAATCCCTTTGGCACGATACACTTCCTGAGGAAGTTGACTCACGAATTGTTCAAATGCATTACTATCTACAGCCCGTTCAAAAAAATGAGTATACGCCATGACATGGTTATGCGAATGATGATGATCATGCTCATGATGATGCTCGTGGCTGTGCGGAACTGCCTCTTCGTTCGATGCTACCTGCACAGGTGACCCGTTAGCACCTTCTGTATGAATGTCTTCAATTAGCTTGATATCAATCTGACTGAACACCGTATAATGCAAATCCGCATAAGGGTTCCATTCCCGTACGAGATCATGCACTTCTTGAAGCGCCGATTCCTGCAGCAAGTCCGTCTTATTGAGCAGGAGGAGGTTCGCACAACGAATTTGATCTCGCATGAGCCGGTAGGTTTTGCCGCGACTTGTTCGATTTAATTCAAGCAGCTGCGGGGCATCCACAACCGTGATAATGGCTGAAAGCTCTATCGGAAGTATGAGCGAAGCGTCCGTTATCTCGTCAATAACTTCCATAGGATTCGCAATCCCCGTCGATTCAACGAAAATTATATCTGGCTGCTCTTCTGTCACTAATTCGTTCAATGCTGTGGCAAGATCACCACGACTTGAACAGCATATGCATCCGCCAAGCAGTTCCGACATGGGAACTTCATTGGCGATTAATTGTCCATCCAAATTCACTTCGCCTATTTCATTCATGATCACTGCCGGCTTACGGCCCGCTTCGGTGAAATAATCGATAGCTCTGGTAAGTAAAGTCGTTTTACCGCTCCCCAGAAATCCAGATAACACATAGACATGAACCCGTTTGTTGACCATTCGTGCTGCTCCCCTCCATCTTAACGCTAATACGCCCACTACTACTCTGTCTTCACTTCAAATTTCGTAGCCAAGATAGGCCATTTCCCAACGATACCAGCTAAAAAAGGAAATAATTTTGCCCACAATAAACTTGTACTTGGATCTGCTGGTTTCAACGGAAGCTCTATGCGTTCGTACAGGATTTTCGCTGCTTCTTGGACAAGCTCAAGCGCCAAATCCGCTGGAGCCGCCTTGGCTATTGCCTCTAATCTAGGGAGATAATGCTCTACAATCGCTTCCGATAGTCGATGCTCCGCTAAGTTGTCTGAAGCCATCACTTCGCCCATACCCAAGCTGACTAGGCGTGCTGTTTCTTCCTCAAAAGCGTGCGGGATACAGTAAATCTCCAGAGCCAAAGCCGCTATGTAAATGTCTCTTAACAGTTCATCTTCTTTGGCCATCGTTAAGACAGGTTGTGGTAGATAGGCAATGATAGCAGGCTTCAACGTGTCCCAGCTATTTTCTATACTTTTCATCGTAAACTGCATCATCGCTGCCGCCAGCTCCACAGGTGTAATTTGTTTCTTCTCTAACTCTTGCATAGGTGCTACCCCTCTTCTCTATCATTACTTGTAAAATGGAGCGTCAGCTCAATAATTTCCGATTGGCTGCCCAATCGTATCGGCGGTCCCCATGTACCAAAGCCCGAGGACACCAGCGCATGTAAATTCCCTTTGCGTAAATAGCCCCAATCTAGTTCAAAGATCCGTCTAGTGAACAAATGGTTCGGCGCTATTTGACCACGGTGTGTATGACCTGACAAATTCACATCAACGCCTGCGGCGGCCGCTACGTCTAACTGGTACGGTTGATGGTCCATAACGATAATCGGTTGCGCAAGGTCTAGTCCCTCCATCAAGGAGACTAACGATTTACGTCCCCCAGCGGCATGTTCCGCTGATTTATCTTTACGCCCCACTATAAATAAGCGTTCTTGGACATGGATGACTTCATCCATCAGCACACGAATGCCGATTTGTTCCATTTGTTCCACGAAGGCTGGAATATGTCCGCCATAGTATTCGTGGTTGCCAAGCACAGCATACACGCCTAATGGAGCCTGCAACTCTCGCATGGTCTGTCCCATTCGATAACGAATAAAAGGTTTAATATCATCATCAATGACATCGCCCGGCAGCAGAATCAGATCAGGTTTCATCCCATTCACATGCTTGACAAGCTTGCGCAATTGGCGGTTGCCGACAACGGCACCTAAATGAATATCTGAAGCGACTGCGACCCGAAGCTGTTTCCAGTCCCCTGCTTGCTTAGGAATCGTAATCTCATATTTGCGGATAACCGGTGTTCGCGCCAGATAAGAGCCTGCTAGGAGGAGAATAAGTACAATGGCTATAACGATCCACCCCAGGATAGGCACATAACTAGCTGACGAAACAGAAGCACCGTAAAGCACACCAATCGCCACATCCGTGACCGGCAAAATAAGAATACCAAATTGGATGAGAGCCAACCAGTAGGAACCCATGATGTTAAGCAGTCGTGTTAGCGTTGGAGGTAGAACCTTCGTTCCAAACCGTCCGATGACATAAGAGAACGCAACGATCCAAAACACAGGCCAATACAACCAGGGATGAAATGAAGCACCAAATAGATGCGATAAAAAAACCTTCAAGTGCCAGCCTATATAGCCGTTGATCGCCGCTACAATAGCAAGTATAATCGTGACCCTAAGCAACATACCATTTCTCATGTTTCTTGACGCTCCTATTCTCTACTACCCGCTACCGTTTAAAGCAAAAGACTGATCGGCTCTATACATAGCTCATCATCATTCCGCACATTCCCCACGCGGCTAGACACCGGGTACGCCATCATAAGCTCCGAAGGATATGGCTGCAGAAGTGGACGAAGTTGATCCACATTCTTCCTACTGCGATCTAACCAAACAGCTTCCTTCTCCCGTGGCAAAATGACTGGCATACGTTCATGAATATCCTTCATCATCTCGTTCGATTCCGTTGTAATGACCGTACAAGTTGAGATACGCACACCTTCGGGAGATGTCCATGTATCGTAAAGCCCTGCCATACTGAACAGTTCCTTGCTGCGCAACATGATGCGCATGGGCTGCTTATGCTTGCCGCTTCCTTTCCAGTCATAGAAAGAATCTGCTGGGATCAGGCAGCGTTTACGTTCAAATGGCTTGCGGAAGGCAGGCTTGTCCGCCAAGGTCTCGGAGCGCGCATTAAGCATCTGATAGCCAATTTTCTCATCTTTGGCCCATTCTGGAATCAGCCCCCAGCGCAGTTCACCTAGCTTATTTCGCTGCCCGTCATGGATGATCGCCATCACCTGCTGTCCGGGCGCAACATTATATTTAGGGCTATATCTCGGCATAAAAGTATCGTACATATCGTAACGCAGCATCAATTCCTCTAACGTTACAGTGATCGTATAGCGTCCGCACATAGGTTAACATCCTTCTCCTTCACACCGTTATCCCATTCCCCTTTCTCCATTATGGAAAAAAGATAGGCTTACGTCAATTCGTACAGCCCGAAGAACTGTTCTTCTTCAGGCTGTACGAAGGGGCACTAGCGATATATTCAGGCAGATTCACGATTTCTTCTTCGTTTCCTTCTCTAACACACTCACACGCGGATCCGTTCCATAAATGGTTGTAACCAGACTGTCGGCATATCGACCGATTCGCGCACCAATTTCCGCACGCATATAGTCCCTCGTCATCGTAAATCGATCTTCATGCTCACGGCACCGATACCGGTAACGGATCATCTGATCGTCTTTCTCCTCTTCGGCGACATGCATGTCATTCTCAAGCATATGACGCTTCACTTTGGCTAAATCGGCGTGCATATTCTTGGCCAGCACCTGGGCTACCTTCGAATAGAGTGTCCTTAGCATCTCGGAGGAACGCTCCACTTCACGCGCCCTTCGTACAATAATCGTATGCATGAGCGGCAGAAGCACAGATTCTCGTATAATATTAATATCATCCGCTGTCGGGCGCTTCGTAGGAACAGGTTTGTCATGACGCTGGCTTTGCGCTGCTTCCCGGTGCTGGGGCAGCATCATGCGGCTTGACTCCCATAAACCGTTATTCTGCAATTTTTTGCTCATTTATAATGACCTCCGATTTTGAGCGAGCGAACCTTCGCTTGGCCAGCTGTCGTCAAGGAGGACGCGCGAACAATCGCTGCATTGCCGAACCGATCCTTAATGCTATCCGTTACCTTTTCCAATTCACGTGCCTTCACCTGATCTTCAAAAAGGGTGAGCTGATACGTTTTATCGTCCACAAACTGGCTTAACATAACACCTGCACGACGAACTGGCATCGTGTCCCAGAATTTATAGAAAAGCTGCTTCACAGCTTGGAAAACAGTGCCAGTATGATTCGTCGGGTCTGGCATCTTCATCTGGCGCGAGAAGCCTGTCGGCGCATCAAAGGGACTGCACATACAGCTGACCGTCACGATAGAAGCCATATAGCCTTTGCGCCGGCAATCCCGGCACACCTCCTCTGTCAGCTCCATGAGGATCGTATTTACTTCTGACGATTCTGCATAGTCCCTCGGCAGCGTCATCATATGACCGATCGACTTCGGAGGCGTATCGAACGTACCCGGCGTGACTGGGCTATCGTCCAGCCCGTTCGCGGTTCGCCACATGACCTCCGCGTGAATGTCCGACTGCTTGCCAAAACGCGCACGAAATTTCTGCTTCAGCTGAGGCAGCGGCGTCCGCGCCACATCACCAATGCTATACATGCCCAATTTGGCAAAATGGGCCGTCATCCGCGAACCCACACCGAACATTTTACTGACAGGCTGTTCCCACAGATATTCCTCTACAGCGGATGGAAGCAATGTGAAAATGCCGGTTGCATTCTTTTTGGCCCAAATATCTGTCGCTATTTTCGCTAAGATTTTATTCGAGCTAATTCCCACACGGAGCTTAACGCCCGTTTGTTTGAGAACCTTATACTGCAGACTCATCGCAACCTTCTCCGCGTCTCCAAAGAGCGGCAGGCTCCCTGTGACATCTAAGAACTGCTCATCGATGCTGAAAATTTCAACGAGATCCGTAAATTCCTGATAAATGCTCGTAATCATCAGCGATACATCAATGTAATGCTGCATCCTCGGCCGCATAACAATTAACTCAGGGCACTTCTTGAGCGCTTCACCCAACCGTTCCGCCGTCGATACCCCATATCCTTTGGCAACAGGGCAGGCGGCTAAAATAATACCTGACCTTAACGCAGGGTCTCCTGCTACGGCAACCGGCTTATTCTCTAGACCTGGATGATCGGCCTTTTCTACACTTGCGTAGAAGCTCTGACAGTCAGCCAGGAAGATCGTTCGTTCCCCACCCTTGTTCCCCTTACTCATCGCAATTCCCCCCGCATATTCATCAGCATAGTCATAAGCTCAGCCTTGACCAAACTACGCAGCATCGTGAAATGATGAATGTAACCACGAACTTTGTATTCGACTTGAATCCCTAACGCATTCATTTCCGTGTGAATCACCTTAATCTCTCGCTGCTTCATCTTACTTTTCAACTGCTGTAATTCTGGATAAATCCCCATCTCAACCTCTCTGAGATAGAAAAGAATATGATTATAAACAATTTTATCTTTATAAACCTTAAGCTCCTCCATATCTCTTGCCAGCATATCAAGCAAAATCGGCAACAGTGTGTATTCCTTAATCATTTGAACATCCTCTTCTGTCTCTACTCTTGATGAACCACTCATGTTCTCACCACCATATGCGAACATATATTCGTTTTTCCATATTATATACCGAACACGTATTCGTTATGCAAGTGGTTTTTTGGATATTTTTTTACTAATAAAAGGATGAACTAGAGTTAATTTCAATTACTCCACCTAATTTTTACCTATTTATTGAAAACGAGCATCCCCTTATCGTAACTTGCGCCAAACTCTTGAAGCCGCACCCAGACTTGTCATATTAATTATTCGTCATTCAGGCAGATGTCCAAGCGTTCAGGCAATTGCCTGCATTAGATAGTTTAGAAACAAAGAAACGGAGGTTTTCTTACCTATGGCATGCGATAATTCGGCGACTGCTTTAACTTGCTGCTCAGAGAGAAATTTCGTGCAGGATAAGGTATGTACGCCATGGACCGGCACAGTAACTGGCGCAGAAGTAGACATTGTCGCTTACACGAATAATATTAATCCGAACCTTGTGGGCACGGGATATGTGAAATTCGATTCCGGACCTACTGCTATTACGTTGGATGTATTGAACAGTGCGGGTGCTTCCATCTTAACGGCTACCGTTCCCATTTCACCTGGAACAAGTCTGGCTTTTACTTACCAACGCTTCGCCACTATACAGTTAACGCTGGCTGGAGGAAGCCCTGGTTTATATCAGGGCGAATTTTGTATCACAACCCGCTATTCAATTCAATAATGCCATTTGACAACGAAAGGAGGTACTCATCATGTGCTCTTGCAACTCGGCTCTTTGCTGTTGTTCCGAAAAAACCTACGTACAGGATAAAGTATGTACGAATTGGCTGATGACTACAGCAGGTACAACCACTGTTTACACCGATAATATGGCAACTCTGATTAGTGGCACTGGATATGTCAAGAATGAAACTGGGACCGCTGACATTACGGTAGCCTTTCTCCGTTCGGCAGCTCCCGTCATAACCGCTATCACGGTGCAGCCAGGAGGCAGCACCTCGTTTACTGTCGGGCGGTTCGATACGATTACTATTACGACGACAGCAGCGGCAACCGGGGAATTTTGCATAACCGTGCGATATAGTATGTAAGAAGTATGCTACCATTGAGGTGGTTTTCACCTTAACCGTGGGAAACCACCTTATTCATTCGCAGGATGGATGTTCAGATTGGATTTGGAGTGTTGTAGAAATGGCATACTTACCCTCTACATAAGCCATCTCGTCACGCAGTGAAGAGATGTCAATTGCTCTGACACCCTGGCCTATAAAATTTATAGTACTGCCGGGAGGAATGCTCAGTCGTTTGTTATCAGCATAATCGGTTTCAATGTCAACCTCTATGGCTTGGGTACTACTCGAACTCGAATATATACTAATCTGAGCTACTTCGATCTTGGACTCCACATCGATCTCCCATATCCGAAATCCAGGCTGATTGCCTTGAAGAAGTATATTGCCGCAGCAATCTTTATTGATCGTTGTCAGCGGCGCTGGCGGAGTCGGTGGAGGTGAAGGATGGCAATGGTGGTGCTTAAGTGAAGGACAAGGATTAACCATTGGCTTATATATTAGCTTAATATTTGGTTTTGGATTTAGGTTCCATTCCGACTTTGACTTATTGGTTGGATATCGGCTGCGAGAACAAGGGAGAACGGGATGTGTGATCCTCTTCAGCGACCGACGATCCCCCCCTTTTGTCTGCTTCGGCCTACTGACTTTTCCTTTGTTTAAAGATAGGCAGGAAGACGATGTTTTGTGAACGATGGTCAGCTCTATAACCTTTTTCTTTGCGCTGCCTTTCTTCTTGATCACCGCCCCTCCTCCTCCCTTTAAGTCTATTCCTTTGCATACTTATATTAGATGAATGTTCCACCTCAATGGTTATACATGTTTTTGATTTATTTCAATATTAGACTATGCAATCCGATGCATCGACCACACAACGCCAGTAGTACCATTGCCTATATTGATCGTAATCGTTAATCCAGACGCATTATAGAATAGGCCGACAACATCGCCCGCCGACAACGCAACATCCCCAGCCAATGTGATTTCACCGGTTCCCAATACTGCGCGCAACGTTAGAACCAATGCTACATTAACATTTAAGATAGGTAGAAAACCGCTCACCAAATTGACGGCGGAAGGGGATGTTCGCTGCACGGCAAAAAATGGGTTGACCCCGGGGCCTAGGCTCACGCTGACAGCTGCAGTCGTGGAGTAATTAATCGTTGCCAGTAACGTATACCTTCCTGTTGTCGGTACCGTGAAGTTGCCGGTAACTGCGTTAAAGTTCGCATGTCCATAATAAGGACTAGCCGTCGACCAATTCGTAAGCTGTGTACTTGTTGCAATGGACAGCGTAGATAAGAATGCAGAAAATCCAGTCGACGCAAAATTCGGTCCAATTGCACCGGTTGCACCAGTTGCTCCTGTTGGACCTGTTGGACCGGTTGGGCCGGTTACACCCGTTGCTCCGGTTGCTCCAGTCGATCCAGTTGCTCCGGTTGCTCCAGTTGCTCCGGTCGATCCGATAACACCAGTTGCCCCGGTTACTCCGGTCACTCCAGTTGCTCCCGTTGCTCCAGTTGCTCCTGTTGCCCCCGTTGGACCGATTGGGCATACGCACGGAATTCCGCTGCAACTTAAAGCAACTGAACATGAACAATGTCTATGTGATCTTTCTTGAAATTCATCCTCGTCTGCAGGACCGCAATAGTTCACGAATCATACCCTCCCTAAAGCAAACCATACAAGAACCTTCCTTGCTTCAACGACTCTATTACTAGTAAATGAATTTCAGCTTAATATGCTTGTACTCATGTCTCCCCTTGGATAAAAATGTACCCACATGAAAAAGGACCTTACGGAGTTTACCCAAAGGTCTTTCGCAGCTATTCGATTAGATTGCGGTAAGCGTAGCCATGACATCAAATATCACAGGAGAGCTTTGTGTCACTCTCTGCTATGCCCGCATAGGAAAAAACGCCACAAACAGAGCATCTCACGCTCCACATGCGGCGTTTTCATCACGCAGCTATCGAAATATAGACCATAATCGAATCAAGTGAAACGTGTTGTTCGGATCAATCTTTTGCGCCAGAATAAACGTTAAAATCTGATGCGTTTGGTTCCCACTTAGCTTCTCTCCCAAAATGCCCGCAGCGAGACCGATTAGGCGCGTAACCTTCGCCGTGTTTTGTAAATCCGCCTTCGTGACGCCTTGCAGCAGCATTTTGATGCGTTCCTTTACCTCGGGGTTTTTCATCTTGAACTTTACACGCTCCACGAGCGCAGGATCGATGCCATATTGCTGATAACTCATACCCGCACCTCCGATACCCGTCATGCTCCTATCTTATGAGTGAATATAGGTAAACTTGACTGAGGCGGATGCATATAAGAAAAACCTATGAGGTTAGTTTTAAACGGTACAAGATATTTACAGCAAAATGATCGCTACTCGGGTACTTTCCCTGCTGTACACGCAGCACGCGAATCCGGGGCCGCGTAAGGCCCGACGCATGGCAGGGGTATCTACATAATATCCATCTACTCTTCATTAGTGGGGTATTTCTGAGAAAATAGCTGGAGTTTTTCCGTTAAATTGTTCAGGGGTAGGTGCGTGGCCGGCTAGGTGGGGGTTCGGCAGGAGCCATCATCCTACCTAATACCAAACAAAAAACAGCCACCGTTCCCGGCAGCTGTCCCCTTCACTTACATATACATGGCGATGAAAATAACGCAAATGCAATTTAACGCAATGAGCAGCGGAAAGCCCACAACAAACGAAGTATGCTTCGTTTTGTGACGCCACATGCGCATGCCGAGCCAACCGCCTATCCCACCGCCGAGAGCAGCGAGTAGGAACAGGCGTTTTTCCGGTACACGGCGCCCGCCTTTTTTGGCTTGTCCTTTGTCATGTCCCATCTCAATAAACGTAATAATATTCATCAATAATAAATAAATAAGAAAATAAGTCACGGCTGTACACCTTCATTCCCCTAAAATAGTGCAACTACTCCTATCTTAAAAGGGAACTCGCTAGGGGTCAACTTGTGTCGCAGTCCATTATCTACTAATCTAGCACTTCGCTGTCAAAAATATGAGCCCGCTCCAAATACGCCCTCAGCGGCATGAACGAAGCCCCCGTCCAGAAGGACGAGTCGCCGACCAACTCGGCTGCATCATCTCGCGCCTGCTCCATGATTTCGAAATCCGCCATCATATCGGCGATGCGGAACTCCGGCAGCCCGCTCTGCTTCGTGCCGAAGAAATCCCCCGGCCCGCGCAGCTCGAGATCGCGCCGGGCAATCTCGAAGCCGTCGGTGGTCTCCGTCATCGCCTTCATGCGCTCCTTGCCGACCTCCGTCTTCGGGTCGGCGATGAGCACACAGAAAGACTGGTGCTCGCCCCGCCCGACCCGGCCGCGCAGCTGGTGCAGCTGCGACAGCCCGAAGCGGTCAGCGTCGTAGATCACCATCAGCGTGGCGTTCGGCACGTCCACGCCCACCTCGATCACCGTGGTCGACACGAGCGCCTCCACGTTGCCTTCCTTGAAGGCGCGCATGATCGCTTCCTTCTCCTGCGCGCTCATACGCCCATGCAGCAAGCCGATCCGCATCTGCGGAAAATGCTGCTGCAACTGAATATGGACGTCGATTGCATTCTGCACGTCCAGCTTGTCCGACTCCTCGATGAGCGGACAAATCACATAAGCTTGCCGGCCTGCAGCCACCTCGCGCTGAATAAAGCCAAGCACACGCTCTAGCATCGCATGCTGAACCGCGTACGTCTTGATCGGCTTACGTCCCTTCGGCAGCTCGCGCAGCGTTGAGACGTCCATGTCGCCGAACGCCGTAATGGCCAGCGTGCGTGGGATCGGCGTCGCCGTCATCGTCAGCACGTCTGGATTCATCCCTTTGCGCCGCAGGATGCTGCGCTGGTTGACCCCAAAGCGATGCTGCTCGTCCGTCACAACTAGACCTAGCTGTCGGAAATACACATCTTCTTGAATCAGCGCATGCGTCCCGACCAACACATGGATCAAGCCCATCTGTAAAGAGGCCAGCAGATCCCGTCGCTGCCGGTCTGTTGAGCTTCCGGTCAGCAAAGCGACCTGCAGCCCATAAGGCTCGAACAACGTGCTGAGCGAGCGATTATGCTGCTCAGCGAGAATCTCCGTCGGCACCATCAACGCGCCTTGGTAGCCGGCCTTCACCGTCGCGTACAGCCCGATAGCCGCGACGATCGTCTTCCCCGCACCGACATCGCCCTGCAGCAGTCGGTTCATCGCGTAGGGCTCCTGCATGTCGTGCAGGAGCTCACCAACGACCTTCTTCTGCGACTCCGTCAGCTGGAAGGGGAGCGCGCGCACGAAGGCGCGAACAGCAGGCAGATCGACCTGCTGCTTCAACCCATCCGTGCGGCTGCGCGTCACGGCCCGGTAAGCCTGGAGCTTGAGCTGGAATAGGAACAGCTCCTCATACACCATGCGCCTGCGCGCCTGCTTGCCCTCCTCCACGCCACTCGGCGTGTGGATGACAGCCAGTGCCTTGCTGCGCGGCATAAACCCATACCTGCCGGTAATGACCGCCGGCAGCACTTCACTGATCAAAGCGCTGTACTGCGTCAGCGCCTGCCCAATCACTTTACGCATCCATTTCTGCGTAATCGAGCCCGCAACCGAATACACCGGCTGGATCGTGCCGCTATTCGAATCCCCTTGTCCGGGGAACTCCGAATCGGACACACTCATTTGCCGCCGCTTGGCGTCCCACTTGCCAGTCAAGAGTATCTCCTGCTGCGGCCGCAAGCGATCCTTCAGAAAATGGCGGTTAAACCACACCGCCGTCAGCAAGAAATCATCGACCATCACCTTGCAGGATAGGCGAGATTTGCCGCTGTAGCGCTGCAAGACCGGTTCTCCGATGATATAGCCTTTCACAGTGACACGATCGCCATCCTTAACACTGGCTAAATTGCGAACCGTATAATCCTCGTACCGGAACGGAATATATTCCAGCAAATCCATAACCGTAAAAACGCCCATGGCGTTTAGCTCAAGTGCTTTTTGAGCGCCAACTCCATGGACTTCACGTACCTGACATTGATTTAAATCCATCTCTTACACCGTACTCACGAAGGCTGCAATAGTACCTGGACCAGCATGTGCGCCAATAACAGGGCCTAGGGTAATATACGCCACGTTCTCCACAGCAAACCGCTGCACGATGGCCTCCCGCAGCTGCTCCGCACCTTCCAAATTATTAGCATGAGCAATATGCAGCGAGCGAATCGTCTTGTCCGACACATCCGCCGCTAACAGTTCAAGAATGCGTGCAATCGCCTTTTTGTTACCACGAACCTTATCAACGACGCTCACTTCACCTGCGCTGTCCAACGAAAGAATTGGCTTAATATTCAATAAAGAACCAAGAAGCGCGGACGCTTTGCCAATTCGACCACCCTTTTGAAGAAACTCCAACGTATCGACAAGGAAGTATATATAAAAGTTCGCTCTCATGGTCTGAACTAGCGTTACAATTTCATCGACACTCTTGCCTGCCTGAACAGCCTCAGCAGCAGCCACAACGAGCGCGCCAATACCATACGAAGCAGAGCAAGAATCGACGACGTGAACCTTGCCGAGCTGATCGCCCTCAAGCAGCGTAGAAGCTAGCTCAGCCGTCCTGTACGTACCACTCAACACAGAAGACAAATGAATAGAGATGACCTCTGTATCAGGCTTTTCTAACAAGCTTTGATACACGTCCAGAAACTCACCTGGCGATGGCGTTGATGTTGTTGGGAAATGCGCAGATGACGTCAGCTTGCGATAGAAGTCCTCCGACTGAAGCGTCACCGTGTCCAGAAACTGTTCTTCGCCAAAATTAATTTTGAGCGGCACCATTTCGATGTTCAACGCTTCTCTGACAGCCAATGGAATATCGGCCGTGCTATCCGTTACAATACGAATATTTGTCACAGGGCTCACTCCAATCACGAATTTACACTACCTGCTTGTACGATCCTATTCAACGGAGAAAAGGTAAGCATACAAGGGTTGTCCACCTGGATGAAGCTCAATTTCCATATCCGGATACATCGTCTGGATAAAAGCTTCCAGCTCGCCCGTTCCTTCTTCCGTCGCATCTTCGCCCGTCAGTATCGTTACAATTTCGCTGCCTTCATCGATCATTTCTTCCAGCAGCTTCTTGCAAGCGTCCATCAGACTTGGCTGTGAAGAAACAATCCGCCCATCTTGAATACCGATGAAATGACCCTGTTTAATATCTATCCCATCCATGTTCGTGTCACGCACCGCATACGTCACTTGACCGGATTTCACACGTCGCAGTGATTCATTCATCGCGTCCGTATTCGTCTGTGCATCCGCCTTCTCCTGGAAAGCCAGAATAGCTGCTAGTCCTTGCGGAATGGATTTCGATGGGATCACGATCAGTGTTTTGTTATCGACTAGATCAACCGCTTGCTGCGCGGCCAAAATAATATTCGAGTTGTTCGGAAGCACATAAATCGTATCCGCATCAATACTGTTCACTGCGTTCACGATATCCTCTGTACTTGGGTTCATCGTTTGTCCGCCAGACAGCACGACATCCACACCCACACTGGATAAAATGTCCGTAATCCCGTCACCCAGTGCAACTGCAACGAAGCCATACGGCTTATTTGGCGCAGTGATTACTGCAACAGCAGCAGGACTCACGACAGGAGCCTCGTATCCATGCGTCACGTCTTCTAATATATGTGAATGCTGATCACGCATATTTTCGATTTTGATCCGGCTGAGTGCGCCGTAATTCATCGCTTGATTCATAACCTCGCCTGGGTATTCCGCATGAATATGCACTTTCACGAGCTCTTCATCAGCAACAACAAGGAGCGAATCCCCTAGCTTGCTAAGCTGATCACGGAACGTACCTTCATCGAATGTAAAACCCTTGACCTTGCCTGGAGCAATCGTCAGCATAAATTCCGTGCAATAGCCGAATTCGATATCTTCCGTGGCTAAATGGGCCTGTGCTGGCATGTGAGCATGTACTTCTTTGGCCAAGTTCATGCCAGGAAGAAGCGATACCTCACCTAGATTCGTATCCATCGTTGCAAAGTCCTCGTCGACTTGTACCAATCCGCCGCTTAACGACGTAACGAAACCTTCGTAGACACAGACAAGACCTTGGCCTCCCGCATCAACAACGCCGACCTGTTTAAGAATCGCAAGTTGATCTGGCGTTTTGGCCAATGCTTCCTTGGCTCTGCCCAAAACCTCGTTCATCAAATCCAATACATCACTGCTGCGGCGGAATTGCACGGCATGTTTAGCGGCTTCCTTGGATACCGTTAAAATCGTGCCCTCAACCGGTTTCACAACAGCCTTATACGCTGTTTCTACGCCTTGCTGCAAGGCAGCCGCGAATTGTTGGCCATTCACACTTTCTAATTCATGCACATATTTCGCGAAACCGCGGAACAATTGTGACAAAATCACACCGGAATTGCCTCTTGCACCCATCAGTAACCCTTTGGACAATGCATCAGCTGCTTTCCCAATATGAGAAGATGGCTTCTTTTTCAGTTCCTCACAGCCTGCTGTGAGTGTTAAATTCATGTTGGTGCCAGTATCTCCATCGGGTACAGGGAATACGTTCAATCCATTAACCTTATCTACATTCCTGCGAAGGTTATCCGCACCCGCCAAGACCATGGCAGTGAAGTCATTTCCATTTATTGAAATAAAGCGCTTACTCAAAGTGATTCCCCTTCCTGGTTATCGGGCTTTTATTTGGCCACTCGCACGCCTTGAACAAAGATGTTCACGTCGTCTACTTGCAGCCCTACAACTTCATTTAAAATATATTTGACTTTCGTTTGGACATTACCTGCCACTACGGATATTTTGGTTCCATAGCTGACAATAATATAAAGATCAATTTCAAGTCGGCCGTTCTCTCTACGAACTTCGACACCACGGCTCAAATTGTCTCGACCTAGCAGCTCAGCTATACCGTCCTTCAATTGCTTTCTTGTTGCCATGCCTACAAGTCCATAGCAATCTAACGCAGCAGATCCGGCCAGAGTTGAAATCACTTCATTGGTAATATACACTTTTCCATACTCGGTTGTGAGTTCAATCGGCATTATGTAACAACTCCTTCAAGTTTCGCTTTACCAAGACTAATCTTCATTGTACTATAACATACTTCATAAATAAACGGCAAAAATGCGCTTAATTCGTTGACTAGGCTCCTTTTGCTATGCTATTATGTTTAAGTGTGTTTTTGCTGGTTACGTTCACGTATCACAAGTAAAAATTTGAGGAATACTGTCATGTCAAGCTTAGGCTTGCCACCCAGGCTTCTTTGTATACTGCCGAAGGAGGTGTCAAACATGTCCCGCAAATGTTTCATTACAGGTAAAAGTCCTAGTTCAGGAAATCACGTGTCCCACGCTAACAATAAAAACAAGCGTACTTGGGGAGTTAACGTTCAAAAGGTTCGCATCCTCGTTGATGGTAAACCGAAACGGGTTTACGTAAGTACTCGTGCGTTGAAATCCGGAAAAGTGGCTCGCGTTTAATTCGTAGCTACGGATACTTAACTTACTTATGTGAATGACAAAAAGCACCTTAATCGGTGCTTTTTTTGCATTCCTGGGGAGAATGACGTAAGTATGAGCAAACCCTAGTTTTTACTAAACGTATTAAGTACAGCTTTCACGAATCCTCCCAAAAATCTCGGCAGTTTGATTGTGTAGAATTTCATTCTCTACCCCTCCTTAGAGTTTTCGTCAGAAAACTGGCTTCGAAAGCATCAGCTTAGAATTGTCGTCAGCTCACTGACCTCGTTCAAGCATTCACTTCGCGGCCCGCAGCCGCCTTATTCACAAGCTTCTGCTTGTTCTAGCGCCAGTTCACTGACCTTCTTGAGCAAACGTTTCACAACGTGCATGACTGCTCCTAAAACATCATTACAACAGTGTATGCCCAGAGCGTAGAAAAAGTGCCTTCTATTTTTACTTCCTCCCACAATTCAGTTGCTTCCAGAAAGCAAAAAAAGCTACAAGAGCGCATCACTCTTGTAACTATATGTATGCGGCTATGGAGCCGTTATGCCCACCTCATTGTACAATGCAACAATTAAACTAAATATGAAATAGAAGAATACCGAGATGACGATAAACCATACGCGGAAACTAATTTGTTCAAATCGACGGAAGAACCGCATCCCTACGTAGAGAGCGCCAAGCGAGAAAATGTACTTCACAAAATCGTCTATGGTTGAAAAACACGTCAATAATACCGCGCAAAGCAGACTGTACATCAGTAACCAGAGAAATCTCATTGTCCTTCGTCCCCTTTTAGCCGCGTATTCGTTTAATGGCCTCTGCACGGTCCTGTTGCCCGAATACGGCATTGCCGGCTACTAAGACGTCAGCCCCCGCCTCTATGACCTGACGAGCTGTTATCTCGTTGATACCGCCATCTACTTCAATGTGAAGCCCCGTGAGACCCTTCGCATTCGCCTGCTCACGCAACGCGCGAATTTTAGTCAGCATTCCAGGGATGAACGCCTGCCCACCAAAGCCTGGATTCACCGTCATAATAAGCACGAGATCCAAGTGCTCATCAAGCACATGCTCAATCAGCGAAATTGGTGTAGCAGGATTCAACACAACGCCAGCTTTAATACCGCTTTGTTTAATTAGGTCGAGCGTCCGGTGCAGATGCGTACAGGCTTCTACATGCACAGAAATCAGATCCGCACCAGCCTTTACAAAATCAGGAATATAGCGGTCCGGCTTTTCGATCATCAAATGAACATCCAGAGGCAGCTTGGTGACTGGACGAATCGCGTCAACGACTAAGGGACCAATTGTAATATTGGGCACAAAATGTCCATCCATAACGTCGACATGAATCCAGTCCGCTCCGCCCTGCTCCACTGCCTTAATCTCATCGCCAAGCTTGGCAAAATCGGCAGATAAAATAGAAGGTGCTACATATACCATTACGCCTAATACCTCCTCTTCCGATCCTTGATTTCAGTTAAAAATAACAAGTAATGATCATAACGAGAAGCTGCGATCGTCCCACTGGCAACGCCGTCCCGCACTTTACAGTCCGGTTCATGCAAATGCAAGCAGCCTCTAAATCGACAGCCCTCAGCAACAGCCGCGAACTCTCTGAAGCAGCTGCTAAGCCCTTCCGCCTCGACCTCCATGAAGTCCAGCTGGCTGAAGCCCGGTGTATCGGCAACAAGGCCCCCATTAGCAAGAGGCAACAGCTCCACATGACGAGTTGTATGCTTTCCTCTCCCTAATCGTTGAGAGATCGCATTCGTCTCGAGATCAAGACCGCTAATCATTTTATTCAATAAAGAGGACTTGCCAACGCCGGATTGTCCAGCAAACACACTCACTTTGCCATCCAAATGCTGTAGAATCGCTTCTACGCCCTCTTCTAGTCTAGAACTCGTCGTAACGAAGGGATAACCAATTCCCTCATAAAGGGTCGTAATCCGCTTAAATTCCGTCGAAGTCATTTCTTTGGCATGAGAGACATTGTCATCCGTCTCCGTCAGCAAATCGCTTTTGGTGAAGCATAACAGCACATCAATCCCCGTATTCTCGATATGCACCAGAAACTTGTCCAATAGCTGTGTATTTAGAACAGGCTCTGTCACCGAAAAAACAAGCACAACTACGTTCACATTCGCGATCGGCGGACGAATAAGCTCCGAGGAGCGAGGAAGGATTTCCGTAACGGTTCCCTCCCCGTTCTCCGTGGCTTCGTACACGACACGATCTCCAACAAGCGGCGTTATATTTCTATTTTTGAACACGCCTCTTCCACGACAAGTAACCGTATTCCCCTCTAGAAGAGCAGCTCCTTCAGGCAATACATAATAATAACCACTAAGCGCTTTGACAATGAGTCCTTGCGGCATTAATTGGCCCCTCCAGCAGGTGGTTTAGAAGCTGTTCCACCAGTTTGACCTTGGCCATTCCCACCAACGGGGATAGCGGGTCCGGTATTTTGTGTCTTCGGAGTCGGGGATGGACTTGGCGATACGTTTTTCCCATTTTTTTGATCCAAATAATCTTGATAGGTGCGTGTGATTGAATTAACCAAGCTGTCTCCTTCTTTGATCAAGATTACGGCTTTTTTGTCCGGTGAAACAATGACTTTGACATCCAAGTTTTGCGGCTTCGAGACTTTTTCCGTCAAGTATTCGAAGTTCTCATATTGGGCGTCGCTCACAATGATTTTGAACACAGAGTCCTTGCCTTCTGTTGTAGGCTTCACAGGTACGCTAACCGTGAGTTGACCAGCTTCCTCTGGCAAACCATCACTAATGACGAGTGAAATTTCCCCGCCAATGGAGGCTTCCTCATCTTTTTTATAAGGAAACTGGGCGATTACTTTCCCTTTAGCTACTTTGTAGCTCTTCTCACGAGTAATGCCATTGACAGGGAGCTTCAGACCCAGCTTCGTAATTTGTGCCTTCGCCTCTGCTTCCGCCAAGCCAACTAAGTCTGGCATTTTAACCGTTTCCTTCGCTTTGCTCACCGTTAAGGTAATTGCGGCTTTTTCCAGTTCAAACTCCTCACCAGGAGGCGGTGACTGCCTGAGAATTAGATCAGGCGCATTGTCGGATGTTTCAGGTTTGATCGTAATTTGGTCATCCTTAATACCGAGTCCCTGCAGCTTTAATTTAACATCGTTTAGGGTTTGCCCCGCATAGTTGTCCATTTTGACTTTGGGTATGCCTTTACTCACGTAAAGTATGACCTTCGTACCAACATTCAGTCTCATCCCGCTGGGATCTTGACGAATGACTGTATCTTTGGGCAATTTGCTATCCGCGTCATATTCGACCGTCCAGCCTAATTTGGCAACCGTTAGTTCAGCTTGCGCTTGTGTCAGTATCTTGTTCTCGACATTCGGGACCTCAACGGTCTCAATGGCGAACATTCCTTTCACATAACCAACCATATACCACATGGCACCCAGCACAATTAACAACACAGCAATCCAGATGAGCGGCTTAATCCAGCCTTTCCCCTTCGAAGGAGCTGGCTCTTCTCGCCAAGCGGGCTTGTCTGGTTCATCATCGTCGTCGTCATCGAATTGAGCAAGCTGATCAGCGCGAATGGCTGGCATAACCAGCGTACGCTCTTCATCCATGCCATAAGCATCCCAGAAAGCAACCTTCGCTTCATTCCGACGATCTGGAGCCAAGCACGTATCGAGATCGGCCATCATCAGCTTCGCAGATTGATACCGTTCTTCCGGCTTTTTGCGCATCGCCTTGAGTATAATGTTCTCTACACTTTGCGGAATCAGCGGATTCACCTTACGCGGCTCTTCCACATCTTCCTGCAAATGCTTCAAGGCGACGGAAATCGGACTTTCCCCTAGAAAAGGAAGTCGACCGGTCAGCATTTGATACATCACAATGCCAAGCGAATACAGATCAGATTTCTCCCCCGTATTCGTGCCTTTCGCGTGCTCAGGCGAGAAATAGTGAACAGAACCGACGACAGACCCCGTTTGTGTAATCGTAGATGATGTCGCAGCTCTAGCAATACCGAAATCCGTCACCTTCACACGGCCGTTCTTGCCAATTAGAATATTGTGCGGCTTGATATCACGGTGAATAATTTCATTATGATGGGCGTGATCAAGTGCATCAGCAATTTGACTTGCATAATGAACCGCATCTTCCACCTGTAATGGCGCCTTTTCCTTAATCAAATCATTCAGCGTCTTGCCTTCGATATATTCCATCACGATGTAATGGACATCCTCTTCTTGCCCAACGTCATAAATACTGACAACATTAGGATGAGATAGGGAAGCGGCTGCTTGTGCTTCTCTGCGGAAACGACGAATGAATTCTTCATCGTGCACATACTGTGAACGCAGCACTTTGACAGCCACTTTACGATTCAAAAGCAAATCATGCCCTTTGTAGACTAAAGCCATGCCGCCTCCGCCAATACGTTCTAAGATCTCATAGCGGCCTCCAAGCTTTCTACCGATCAATTCCCATCACCCCTTTTTCCGTCCGAATCCTGATCATGTGCAAATAAAAGGACCGTTACATTATCATCTCCGCCTTCGCGAAGCGCGCTCTGGATTAACGCATCTGCCGCATCTTCCAACTGCTCGGTTTCCCGAACAATTCGCAAAATATCCGCATCATCAACCAATCCGCTCAAACCATCCGAACAAATGAGAATAACATCGTCTGGACGCCACGTGTACTCATACAGATCCACTTCCACGCTAGGCTCAGTGCCTAGTGCACGTGTAATCCAATTACGTCTTGGATGATGATCAGCCTCTTCCATCGTCAGCTGCCCATTCTTAACAAGCTCGTAAACTAAGGAATGATCCTCCGTCAGTTGTTGGATAGATTCCCCAGTCAGTTTATACGCACGGCTATCCCCGATATGTCCAATAATGAGAAGCTCCTGTGAAGCAATAATGGCAACGACAGTCGTTCCCATGCCATGGTACTTTTCTTGATCCGACGCAAAAGCATAAATCTCCTCATTCGCCTTCTCAATCGCTTCCCTCAATATTTGCTTACAGGACTCCACCGACATTCCCCAATGGATGGATTGCAATTGCGCTCCAATCGTGTCAATGGCCATTTGACTGGCAATATCACCAGCTTGATGCCCCCCCATTCCATCCGCAACAATAGCCAAAGATAGACCATTGAGTTGATGGTAGATAGCGGCACGGTCCTCATTGACTTGACGGACCTTCCCTATATCGGTACGACTTACCATCTTCATCCGGCTCTCACCTCATTTACTGCTCTCCATATGCTTAGCTCGCAATTGTCCGCAGGCAGCAGCAATATCACTACCTTGTTCACGGCGTATGGTGGCATTAATTTTGCCCTTCTCCAGAATACGTTGGAAGGTAAAAATATCATCTCGGGGTGTACGCTTGAAATCACGTTCAGCCACAAAGTTGACAGGAATCAGATTCACATGGCTAAGCGGCATATCTTTCAAAACAAGCGCCAACTCTTCCGCATGTTCAGGCTGGTCATTGACTTCGCCCATGAGGGCATATTCAAACGTAATCCGTCTGCCCGTTTTGGCAATGTAGTACTTACACGCTTCGATGAGATCTACGAAAGGGAACCTGCGATTAACCGGCATTAGCTTCGATCGCAGTGCATCATTCGGCGCATGGATCGAAATCGCCAAATTTACTTGCAAATTCTCATCCGCGAACTTATAAATGTTCGGTACGATTCCACTCGTGGATACCGTGATATGACGCTGTCCGATATTCAACCCTTTCGGGTGAATCATGACACGCAGGAAATTCATGGTCGCTTCATAATTTTCGAAAGGCTCACCAATCCCCATGATCACGATGGAAGAGATACGCTCTCCCGTCTCATCAAGCAATTTCTGCGCTTTCACAACCTGGGCGACAATCTCACCTGGTCGTAGATCCCGCTTCAACCCGCCCAAAGTGGACGCACAGAACGTACAGCCGACTCGACAGCCGACTTGGGTCGTCACGCAAATACTGTTGCCGTAATTATGCTTCATCACGACGGTTTCAATAGCATTCTTATCTTCAAGTTCAAACAAGAACTTGACCGTGCCATCCTGGGATTGATATTTCGTAATCTCGGACAGGGTAACGAACTCAAACTGATCCTTCAACTTGTCGCGAAGTGTTTTCGGCAAATTCGACATTTCGTCGAAGCTGAAAACGCGCTTAATGTATAACCAATCAAAAATTTGACCGGCACGAAACGCAGACTCCCCATTTTCTTTGACCCAGCTTTGCCACTCATCCCAATTCAAATCATATACAAACGGTTTCTCTTTCAGATACGGCTTAATACCCACATTTATCACAACCTGTTGTTATTTCGTCTATTTTAAAATATTTTAACACAAAGCAGGAACGAACACACGTCCCTGTCTGTTACACGTCACGCTTACGCAGGCGAGCGATAAAAAAACCGTCCGAATGGAACTGCTGCGGCAAAATTTGCACCATGCCAGACGTAGCCGCCTTCGTGTCAATCTCCGTGAAAACATCCGCTGGCAGCGGAGCTAGCTCGAACTCGCTGTGTTCGGCAAGAAAACGCTCGACCATGCCCTCATTCTCTGCCTGTTCAATCGTGCACGTGCTGTACACCAGCACACCACCGGGCTTAAGCAGACGGTGTACACGACTCAGAATCGCATACTGCGTTTCACTGATCGCTTCGATCTCCGCCTCCTGTTTCGCCCACTTGAGATCCGGCTTGCGGCGAATAACCCCAAGGCCAGAGCAAGGTGCATCAAGCAGGATGCGGTCGAACGACTCCGCCGCAAAATGCTCATCCAGCTTCGCAGCATCCATCACGAGCGTCTGAATCGACGATAGTCCCAGACGCTCCGCTTGATCTGCGATTAATTTCTGCTTGTGCTCATGCAGATCACAAGCCCAAATCTGACCCACATCGTCCATCTTCTCCGCGATGTGGGCGGTTTTGCCGCCAGGGGCGGCGCAGCAGTCCAGCACCTTCATGCCTGGACGCGGATCTAGAGCCTCGGCGACGAGCATCGAGCTCTCGTCTTGAATCGAGAAGTCCCCTTGCTGGAAGCCGGGGACTAACGCCATGTTCCCGGCCCCCTGCACAAGGATGCCAGCCGGGGCCAGCCCTGACGCTTCCGCGCTGAGGCCGCTAGCTTGGAGCTGCTCCAGCAGCTCCAAGCGGCTGCGCCGCCTCGCGTTCGCGCGAATGCTCACGTGCGGCGGCTCGTTGTTCGCCGCACAGATCTGTTCCGTCAGCTCAGGGCCGAGCTGACGGATCCATCGGCGCACGAGCCATTCCGGATGGGAATGGCTCAGTGCGATGCGCTTCACGTCGCCGAGCGCAGCCGGCAGCGTGAGCTCGTCCTTGCTGCGGATGATCGCGCGCAGCACGCCGTTGACCATGCCCGAGATGCCTTGGTGGCCTCGGCGCTTCGCGATATTGACCGCTTCGCTCACGACCGCATGGTCAGGGATGCGGTCCAAGTAATGCAGCTGATAGAAGCTCAGTCGCAGCAGGCATCGCACCCAGGGCTCCAGCTTCGCAAGACCCTTGCTGACGAAGCGTTCCAAGAAGAAGTCAATCGTATTCTGACGCCCAATTGTACCGTAGACTAACTCCGTCGCCAATCCCGCGTCTGCACGTTCAAGGGCATGCTTCTGCAGCACTTGGTTCAACAGCAGATTGCTGTAGGACTGATTCTCTTCAACCCGAATAAGTACATCCAGTGCCGCATCACGGGCAGAACGCTTAACAGCGCTGCTCTTCGCAGCGCCCGAGGATGATTTTGGCGCAGAGGGCTTACCCGATCTCTGCGAATTCGTATGTCCATGTTGCGGACGAGTTGGTTTAGTCGTAGACAAAATCAAATACCTCATTTTTTTCGTGGCATTGTAAATTGATTTTCATCAATCTCAAAAATTATTCTTACATGAGCCCAATCGGCCCAAGCGTGCGCAATATTTCGATTTTACCTTTACGCGTTCCCCAGTACCGTACCCGCAGGAATTTGCGCTCCGCGGACGAATTCAGATACCAGCATCGCCTTTTTGCCAGCAGGTTGAATTTCCGTTAGCCACAAGGCACCTGCTCCCGTCATGACTTCAATCCCTTGCTCGCTGCAGCTAAGCACAGTTCCTGGCACTATGCCAGTTCGATCTTGACCTGATTGCATAGGCTTCAAGCTCGCCCATACCTTCAGCACATCTCCATTCCAGAACGTGTAAGCGCCAGGATATGCGTTTAATCCTCGAATGTGATTCCACAGCTCCATTGCAGAGCGTGACCAATCCAAAAGCTCATCTTCCCTGCGAATATTAGGGGAATAAATCGCATCAGCCTCATTCTGAGGAACAGCCTCGATCCGACCAGCCAATAAATCTGGCAGCGTCCGCTTCAGCAAATCAGCCCCAGCAATACTCAGCTTCTCAAACAACATCCCCGTCGTATCCGTATCCTCAATCGGAAGTGCAACACGCGAGATCATGTCTCCCGTATCCAATCCAACCGCCATATACATGATGGTTACGCCAGTTTCGGCCTCACCTCGCATGACAGCATGATGAATCGGCGCTCCTCCCCGATATTTCGGAAGCAGCGATGCGTGAATATTAATGCAGCCGTACTTAGGCAAATCTAACACCGATTTCGGTAAAATTTGGCCATAAGCCGCTGTTACGATTAAATCTGGTGCAAGCTGGCGAATCTGTTCAACGGAATCTGCTTCACGCAGCTTCACTGGTTGAAGCACCGGAATCCCATGCTTCTCCGCCTCTACCTTCACTGGCGTCGGCGTAAGGACGCGTTTGCGTCCCTTCGGCCGATCCGGCTGCGTGACAACCGTTGTCACATTATAGCCTTCCTCCAAGAGTGCCTGCAAGGAGGGTACTGCGAAATCTGGTGTACCCATGAAAATGATATTCACGCTTCTTCTTCCTCTTCTTCATCGGCCGTATACGTTTTGACCGCAAGATCCGTAAACAATACGCCATTTAAGTGATCAATCTCATGGAAAATGCAACGAGCTAGCAATTCAGTTCCTGTCACTTCAATCGGATTCCCATCGCGATCTTGCCCTTTCGCCGTTACATTCAACGCACGAAGTACATCACCACGAAGCCCAGGAATACTCAAGCAGCCTTCAGGTCCCATTTGTTCCCCGCTGGAAACAACAATCTCAGGATTCACCATTTCGATTAACCCGCCATGCTCCTCGCCGCAATCCATCACGATTACACGCTTCAGAATACCGATTTGTGGAGCAGCAAGACCTACGCCTTCCGCCTCATACATCGTATCTGCCATATCATCAAGCAATTTATGCAGATTGGAATTAAATTTCGTAACTGTGATCGCTTTCTCGCGCAGCACAGGATCTGGATCTTTAACAATAATACGAATAGCCATGAATGTGCACCTACCTTTAAGTCTTCTCGATTAGGGGTTATTACATCAAATATTGCGGGTCAACATCCACGCTTACTAGCAGCTTTTCTTTGGCTGAGCGTTCCTCAAACCAAGCTACTGTCTTCCCAACGATCTCTGCAGCTAAATCTTCCCCACGATATTTTACCACGCATTGGAATCGATATCTATCTTTGATTCGGGAAATAGGCGACGCAACAGGTCCTAACACATCAAAATGAAAGGATGAATCCATCGATACGGCTTCCGAAAACAAATCTACCTGCTGTCTCGTATACGGGAGAGCGATCTCTTTCAACCGTGTAACAAAGGCTTCCGCCATCCGCACCAAGAGCGGTACTTGCTCGTGTGAGAACGTAATTAAAATCAATCTTTGATAAGGCGGATAACCTAAATTAGCACGAATATCCATCTCATGGTTGGCAAACGCAATATAATCATGATGACTCGCATATTGCACACTGTAATGCTCAGGTGTATACGTTTGTACAAACACTTCTCCTTGCTTCTCATGCCGTCCCGCTCGACCTGCAACTTGCGTCAAGAGCTGGAACGTCCTCTCAGCGGAGCGAAAATCAGGTATATTTAACACGGTATCCGCCGCGATGACCCCAACTAAGGTAACATCAGGAAAATCTAATCCTTTGGCCACCATCTGCGTCCCCAGAAGAACATCCGCCTGTTTCTCGCGAAACATCGTCAACCATTTCTCATGAGAGCCCTTTTCAGTCGTTGTATCCACATCCATACGGATGACCCTAATGCCAGGAAATATCTTACTGAGCTCTTCCTCAACACGCTGCGTCCCGGTCCCGAAATGGCGAATATGCTCTGACTGACAGCTCGGACACTCCTTCACTTCACGCTCTGCATAACCGCAATAATGACAACGCAGCGCATGTGAGCTTTGGTGATACGTCAATGAAATGTCACAATGCGGACACTGTGAAACGAAACCGCACGTCCGACACATCACGAAAGTCGCATAACCGCGTCGATTCAACAGCAATACGGTCTGTTCTTTCTTGTGTAACCGTTCTTCGATCGCTTTATACAAAGATCTGCTAAACATCGACCGATTGCCGGTTTTCAGCTCCTCACGCATATCTACAATCGTCACGGGGGGCATAGGTCTGCTAGCAACCCGCTCCTTCATCGTCAGCAATGTAAAAGGAGGTTTAGGGCGATCTCTCCGGCGTCTCGTTTTCTCCATACTCTCCAGAGATGGCGTAGCGGAGCCTAGCACCACAACCGCATCTTGCTGCTTCGCCCTTTGAACAGCCACATCACGGGTATGATATTTCGGACTCTCTTCTTGCTTATACGAGGATTCATGCTCTTCATCTATAATGATTAAGCCAATATTCGTAAAAGGGGCAAAAATCGCCGAACGTGCGCCGATTACGACCTTCACTTGCTTGCGTGTAATTTTACGCCACTCGTCATATCGCTCGCCATTGGACAGTCGACTATGCAGAACAGCAACAAGGTCGCCGAATCTCCCTTTAAAACGCTCCACCATTTGCGGCGTCAATGAAATTTCCGGCACAAGAACAATGGCTTCCTTATCCATATCCAAGCATTGCTGGATGGATTGTAGGTATACCTCTGTCTTTCCGCTTCCCGTCACGCCATGCAGCAGAAATACCTCATGTCGATCTTCGGCCACCGCATCGCGAATAGGGGCAAACACACCGCTCTGTTCCTCCGTCAGAGTAAGCGGCTTCGTCCGTTCAAAAGCACGCCCCATATACGGGTCACGCATCACTTCCACCTCGCGCAGCTCAATCCAGCCGCGATCCGCCAAGCTTTTGACCGTACTCGCACCGACCTCAATCGTTTCCATCAGCTCCGTCAATCGAATGGCATGCGGATGCTCGATCAAATAGCGCAGTACATCCTTCTGCTTGTTCGCTCTGGCAGGAAGCTCGGAAAGCGCCTCTTCCAAGCCACGACCACCTGCTGGCGGAAACACGGTTAGCGCCTTTTTGGTATTCATCCGGTCCTTCACTAGCTGCACTTCCGTCAGCCTACCCGATGAAAGCAGTTCTTTGATCAGAGCGCCTTCCTTCGAAAAACGCTCCAACAGCACGTCCATGGAAACCGATTCCTTACTCTTCACAAAGCTAATAATAGCTTCAATATCTGGCATATCGAGAAAGGATTGCTCCTCAGATTCATCCCCTACGATAATTACACGCTCATATTTCGCTTTCAAAGCCGCAGGAAGCATCGCCTGCAGAGCCGTTACTTCATGACACATATACATACGACTGATCCAGCGTCCAAGACTGACAAGTTCACTCGTCAAGGGTGGGACCAGATCCAACACATTTTGAATCGGCTTGATGCGCTTCGCATCGACTTGCGTTTCCTCTTGCAGTTCAACCACAAAGCCTTGCAGAACACGCGGTCCAAACGGTACACCCACTCGGCTGCCGACTTCGACCCACTTACTCAGAGATGAAGGCACTTCATAGTCGAACGCCCGATTGGTTTGCTTGGCTGGGACATCGACAATGACTTTGGCGTACATCAGGATTCCCCCGCCGCGACAGCCATTCGCTCTGCAGCGAGTTCGAGCAGTTTGCGCGCAACGTCCCATTTACTTTGTATAGGCAGTGCTTGTACAAGCCCGTTCTGATCATAGAAGCGAACCACATTCGTATCCCCGCCAAAGCCAGCACCCTCTTGTGACACATCGTTCCCTACGATGAGATCACAGTTTTTGCGCTTCAGCTTGTCCATCGCATGTTCATCCAACGCTTCCGTTTCCGCTGCAAACCCGATGACGAACTGTTTCTTTGTCTTCAGCGTTCCGATCTCCTGCAAAATATCGGGATTCTTAATGAGCTCAAGCGTCAGCGAGTCCGCTTTCTTCTTGATTTTCTGCTCAGCAACCACAGCAGGACGATAGTCAGCTACAGCAGCCGCCTTAATGATGAGTTGGCTTTCTCCGAGCCTGCTTAACACAGCTTCGCGCATATCCAGCGCAGACTGCACAGGAACAAGCTGAACACCTTCAGGTACGGCTAGAGCCGATGGTCCTGAAACCAATGTTACCTTCGCCCCCATCCGCACAGCTTCTTCCGCGATCGCATAACCCATTTTGCCTGAAGAGTCATTGGTCAAATAACGAACAGGATCTAGACGTTCTACCGTGCCTCCGGCCGTCACTAACACACGTTTACCTGCTAAGCGCCCAGGCTCCCCTTGAAAATGCCGCTCAACCGCGGCAAAAATCTCCTCCGGCTCAGCAAGACGCCCCTTGCCCACATAGCCACAGGCCAGTTGCCCCTCGCCTGGTTCAATGAAACGAACGCCGCGACGAAGCAACGTCTCCATGTTGGTTTGTACCGCAGGATTCGCGTACATGTGCACATTCATCGCAGGTGCCACCCAGATCGGTGCCATGGTTGCAAGCAACGTGGTACTCAGCATATCATCGCCAAGCCCTAAAGCTAGTTTGCCGATCGTATTCGCCGTAGCTGGGGCGATTAGCACGAGATCCGCGCTGTCCGCCAAATTAATATGAGACACAACTGCGGGATCCTTCTCATCGAAGGTATCGACAAAAACATGATGCCGCGACAACGTTTGAAACGTTAACGGCGCAACGAATTGCACCGCGGAGCGTGTCATAATGACCCGCACAACAGCCCCAGCTTGTGTTAATTTACTCGTTAACGCCGCAGCCTTATAAGCCGCAATGCCTCCACAGACACCGAGCACGATCGTTTTGCCTTGCAATACACCCATGGGAATCCCCTTTCGAAATGCCAAATGAGAAAATCTCTATCGAAGTCATTCAATGATGAGCGACCGCGTTTAGAGGAAAATTTTATCGCCAATAAGAAAGCTGTATTCGGAATCCGAAAACTGCCACTTTCTTATGTGGAGAGAAAAAAATAACAACCACGAGGGTTGTTGGGTAAGGCAGTTTATTTCTTCGCGTATTTCTCGCTCTCGTTTGTGTTAATTTTCTCGTAACCGATGTAGTTACCGTATAGTTCTTCTAACGCAACACCGACATGTTTATGAGCTTTCTGGCCTTTTAAATCGGATTTTGCACCGTCACGCAGGGATCTTGCTCTTTTGGAAGCTGCAACAACCAAGGAGTACTTGCTGTCTACGATATCAAGCAGTTTATCAATTGAAGGGTATAACATTCAATTCACCTCATCCATCCATTGTACGATTTTGGGAAACATACGATCTTTTTTGCAATGCTCAGCGGCTAGTATCGCTTGTATTTTCGCGCATGCGGTATCTACATGATCATTCACGATCGCATAATCATAGTGTTCCATCAAACGAATTTCATCGATAGCCACTGACATGCGACTGCGGATGACCTCATCCGTTTCCGTGCCACGTGTAACAATACGATTCTCAAGCTCATCTAGAGATGGCGGCAACAAGAAAATAAATACACCTTCATCAAACTTCTGCTTGACCTGAAGGGCACCTTGAACCTCGATTTCCAAGATCACATCGTGGCCTGAACGAAGCGTCTCCTCTACAAAACGTCTTGGTGTTCCATAGAAGTTGCCCACATATTCAGCCCATTCCAGCACTTCATCAGTTTCAATCAACTGCTGAAATTGTTCGCGAGTTTTGAAAAAATAATTAACACCGTCTACTTCACCTTGTCTAGGAGAACGTGTTGTCGCTGATACCGAGTAGACAATATCAGGGGCAACCTTGCGCAGCGCCGCACAAACCGTTCCTTTACCAACACCAGACGGTCCGGATAAAACAATCAGAATACCTCTCTCACGCTCAAGAGTGTTCGTATTACTCGTCATGATCATCGTCCTTATTCGAAAGTCTATGCGCTACCGTTTCTGGTTGTACTGCCGACAAAATCACATGATCGCTGTCCGTGATAATAACGGCACGGGTTCTTCTACCATATGTAGCGTCAATCAGCATGTGACGATCACGCGCTTCTTGAATGATTCTCTTGATCGGAGCGGATTCTGGACTCACGATCGAGATAATACGGTTCGCCGATACGATGTTGCCGAACCCAATATTGATTAATTTGATAGCCATCTAGGACTTCCTCCTCGCGAAGCACATGCAAGCTTCACTCGATATTCTGTATTTGTTCCCGCATTTTCTCAAGCTCTGCCTTCATCGCAATCACTCTAGCCGTAGGCTCCGAATGATTCGACTTCGATCCGATCGTATTCACTTCCCGATTCATTTCTTGAATCAAGAAGTCCAACTTTCGACCAACAGGCTCTTTGTCTAAAAGCAATGCCTCACATTGCCCAAAATGACTCTTCAGACGCGTTAATTCCTCATCCACATTCGAACGATCTGCGAAGAGAGCAATCTCAGTCGCTAGGCGCTGCTCATCTACAGGTATCCCATCGAGAACGAGGGACTGAATTCGAATCGTCATCTTCGTCGCATACTCCTGAACGACTTGAGGAGCAAGTGCTTCTAACTCGGTATGAATTCGCTTCATCTCGGCTAGCCGTTCGCGGATATCCTGCTCTAAAAATTCACCTTCGCGGTGTCTCATCGCGGAAAGCTGAGCGACAGCCTCCTGTAAGCAGGCGCATAGCTCCTGTTCAATCTCGTCATCAGGCTCTTGACGTACGTCTTTCATTTGAATCAGCTCAGGAAGTTTCAATAAAACATTGAGATCTACCTGACCCGTGATCCCATACCGCTGCTTCAACTGCTCAGCTGCTTCCAAATAAGCATCTGCCAAAGCATAATTAACCGTTACGTTCTTCGGGGAAGCTGCTTCACGTTCCGCCGTGATGAAGACATCTACTCGTCCTCGCTTCACAGCATGCAATACCGTTTTCTTCAAAGCGTCTTCAAAAGCCGCCCATTCCTTCGGCAACCGAATCGACACTTCACTATACCTATGATTGACCGATTTCACATCGATAAACACGTTGTATCCCGCAAAAGAACGATTCGCTTGTCCGAACCCGGTCATACTGCAAATCATTCTAATCACATCCATTACCCTATTTTAATTCATTTTGAAAGTGGGTACAAGTGGAAATCATGCCTTTTCGACTTTTCCCACACATAGTTCGTCAGATCTACGCACATTTCATACGCCAGAAATGGGGTCATTAGATATATACCATTAAAGTATTGCATCGCGGTATCCAGCAATTCTTTGGCAATTTCCACACCCATTGCGCGACCTTCGGGGCCTTTCAAGCCATCCATCCGTGCTCTAACTTCATCCGATAGACGAATACCTGGAACCTCATTGTGCAGGTATTCGGCATTGCCGCCACTAGCCAGCGGGGCGATCCCGATGAAAATAGGGATTTGCAAATGCTTGGTCGCTTCATAGATGTCTTCAATGAGCTTCGTATCGTACACGGGCTGCGTCATGATATAATCTGCGCCAGCCTCGATCTTGCGCTCCAAGCGCTGAACGGCTTTATCTAAATGCTTCACATTCGGATTGAATGCCGCACCAACAACGAAATTAGCCTTCTGCTTCAAAGGTTTACCTGAGAAGGCGATGCCTTCGTTAAGCTGTTTGATCATCCGAATAATTTCGAATGAGGTAAGGTCGTACACAGAGCTGGACCCGGGGAGATCGCCAAACTTGGCGGGATCGCCGGTCACGGCCAGCACGTGGTCTATCCCCAGCGCGTGCAAGCCCATGAGATGGGACTGCGTCCCAATCATGTTGCGGTCACGACACGCGATGTGAATGAGCGGACGCGCGCCCAAACGCTCCTGCACGAGGTAGCCGAGGGCCAGGTTGCTCATGCGCGTCACAGCAAGAGAATTGTCGGCCATCGTAATGGCGTCGACATGCGCCTCCTGCAGGGCTTTCGACCCCTGCATGAACTTCTCGATGTCGAGATCCTTCGGAGGATCCAGCTCGACAATCACGGTTTTGCGCTGCTTCACGATGTCCAGCAGCGAAGGTATGCCCGCCGGCGGCGCAGGCTTCGCCGGTGCCGGTTCAATCACGATCGCAGCGGCTCCCGCAGGGACTGTGCCTGGCGCAGCCGGCACGTAGCCCTGCAGCGCCTTCGCAACAGCGGCGATGTGCTCCGGCGTCGTGCCGCAGCAGCCGCCGATGATGCGCGCGCCAAGATCAGCGAAGCGCAGCGCACTTTCGGCGAAGTACTTCGGCGTCGCCGCATACGTATAATGCCCGTCTACGTAGTCGGGCAAACCTGCGTTCGGAAACGCGGAGAATGGAACACCAGGAATCGGTGCGATCTTCTCCATCGAACGCAGGATCCCGTTCGGGCCTACCCGGCAGTTGAAGCCGATCACATCAGCGCCTTCATCACGTAGCCGCAGGAAAGCTTCTTGCAACGGAACACCGTCCTGCGTGCTGCCCGTGCCCTCATTGGCAAACTGGCAGATCACAGGAAGCCCACTCATGCTGCGAATAATTCGCAAAGCAAGCTGCAGCTCTTCCAAATCGTAGAAGGTTTCTAATAATAGCCCGTCCACCGGTGAGTCAAGCAGAATGCCTATCTGTTCCTGTAAGGATTGCTCGACCTCAGAGGTTCTCACATTCTTCCGCTTGCCTGCGCGAATGGATCCGATAGCTCCAACGACATAAGCATCGTCGCCAACAGCGTTCCTAGCCAGCTCAACACCCGCACGGTTAATGGCTTCAACGTCGCCTTCCAGCCCATATTTCGACAATTTCTCCCGATTCGCCGAAAACGTATTCGTTTCAATAAGACGAGCACCTGCCTCGAAATAACGGCGGTGCACGTCAGCGACCGTTTCTGGTCTAAGCAAATTCAATTCTTCATATGAAATGCCGACGGGAAATCCCATCTGATATAAGTATGTCCCCATAGCACCGTCACCGGTCAAAATCTCCTGTTGCAGCGCTGCACGAAGATCCAATTTCATGCATCATTTCCCCTATCTATAGTTTGCCTGTAAACACTTCTTCTGCAGGCCCCGTCATATAGACGTGATTATCCTCTTCCAGCCACTCGATGAACAGGTTTCCACCTTTGAGTGAAACGGTCGCTTCACGATCAGATAGACCATTCAGCACGGAAGAGACCAGCGTAGCACACGCGCCCGTTCCGCAAGCAAGCGTAGGCCCAGCGCCACGCTCCCAAACTCGCATATCCGTATAAGCGCGATCTCGTACAGTTGCGAATTCGACATTTATTTTACGCGGAAACATAGGATGTGCCTCAAGCTTAGGCCCCCATGTTGCCAGGTCAAAATTCACAGCATCCTCTACATAAATGACACAATGCGGATTCCCCATGGACACCGCTGTGAAACGAAATGATGTGCCATCTACCTCGATTGGATAATCGATCACCTTGTCAGCATCAACTGTCGTTGGTACCTGAAGTCCTTGTAGAATGGGCTCTCCCATGTCCACACGAGCAGTCACAACACGGCCATCTTGCACATGTACTTGAACCTTCTGTACACCAGCACCAATGGTTTCGATAGTAATTTCAGTAGCATCAATCAACTTATGGTCGTACACATATTTGGAAACACAGCGGATCGCGTTGCCGCATTGCTCGGCCTCAGATCCATCCGAGTTGATAATGCGCATTTGAAAATCAGCTTTTTCTGAAGGAAGAATAAAGACAACACCGTCAGCACCGATGCTAAAAAATCGATTACACAACTGAATGGCCAACTGGTCCGCCCCGGCAGGCAGCTCTTTCTCTCCGGCTACGACAATAAAATCATTGCCAAGACCGTGCATTTTCGTAAAATTCATGTCAAGCACCCCTATGTGCGGTTTAGCCATTATCATAGCGTAAAATCGTCAGTATGCATAGCCCTGCGCCCTCGCAGCATGTCATAGTCGCTAAATTGCCATAGTTAGGAGCATCGATGCTAAGGTAGTTAGTAATACCGTGTTAGTCGGATGCTGTATAGAGAAAAAGCTGCCTCTCGGCAGCTCTTTTCCATCTTTCCATGTCCCTTATCGGAAACTCGGTTTAGACGATTTCGTATACACAGAGGTGTTTGAACCTCTGGAACCTTTGTTGCGTTTTGGCGACAACACGCTGCCTAGACCCATAAAGAAGGTTGGAATTCCAGCAGCAATTAAAACAAGAATCCAATCTTTCCAGCCTAGCGGAACGGTTTTGAAGATCGGTTGGAGTGCGTCGATGTACATAACGCCTAGCATAAGAATGAGTGATGATAGCACAGCGAGAACTAGGTATTTATTTTGCAAAGGATTCCGGTGGAAAATGGAACGTGAACTGCGACAATCAAACACGTGGATGAGCTGCGCCATAACCAAGGTTGCAAACGCGACACTTTGTGCTTTCAACAAGGTCTCTGCATCCGTTGGATTCACACGTAAGATGAGCCAGAAGGCCCCCAGTGTGCATACTCCGATAAGGATACCACGGGAAATAATTTTCCATCCTAAGCGTCTTGCAAAAATACTTTCCTTCGCTGAACGCGGCTTATGCTGCATGAGGTCTTTCTCTGCCTGATCCACACCTAGTGCCATCGCCGGTAGACCATCCGTCACTAAATTCACCCAAAGAATTTGAATAGGCACAAGCGGAAGCGGTAACCCCGCCATCATAGCGATGAACATCGTCATAATCTCGCCAACGTTAGAGGCAAGCAAATAACGAATGAACTTGCGGATATTTTCATAGATACTGCGTCCCTCTTCAATCGCCGCAACAATCGTCGAGAAATTATCGTCGCTGAGAATTAAGGAAGATGCCTCTTTGGATACATCGGTGCCCGTAATCCCCATGGCAATTCCGATATCTGCCGCTTTAATGGCTGGTGCATCATTAACACCATCACCCGTCATGGCAACAACGTGTCCATTGCGCTGCAACGATTTCACAATACGCAGCTTATGCTCAGGGGACACCCTCGCATAGACGTAGGTATCATTGACTTTGGCATCGAGCTCATCATCGGAGAGCTGTCCAATTTGTTGACCGCTCATGCTGACACCATTGGTTGGAATCATCCCAAGCTGCTTCGCAATGGCTTCTGCTGTCGTTTGGTGATCCCCTGTGATCATAACGGTCTTGATGCCCGCTTTACGGCATTTCGAGATCGCTTCACGCACTTCTTTACGCGGAGGATCAATCATGCCAGTTAACCCTACGAATACTAAGCCATTCTCAACATCCTCGTGATCATCATATCGATCACTCGCTTTAAGCTCCTTATAAGCAATACCCAACACCCGCAGCGCTGATTTGGCCATACCTTCATTTGCTGAGATGACCTTTTGTTTCAGTGTTGACGTGAAGGGAATGACTTTGCCATCCCACAAAATATAACTGCAATGCTGCAACAACACATCTGGCGCCCCTTTGGTACAAGCCATGCGGCCATTCTCGGAGGACACCAGCACAGACATCCGTTTGCGTTCCGAATCGAAAGGGAACTCGGCGATCCGTTTATATTTTTCACTCAACGAAACTTGTGTAATCCCGCTCTTGGCACTCAGAACAACTAAGGCTCCTTCTGTTGGATCCCCTTTAATGTTCCAAATCGAAGCTGCTCCCTCGCTGCCCTCTTTCCCTTTCTTTCTCTTTGTTTCTTGTTTTTCTTCGATTAAGGTTGCGTTATTGCAAAGGGCTGACACGTGGAGTAGCTTCGAAAGTGTTGGATGCTTGTGTGCGTCCGTATGTTGACCGCTCAGAAGAATGTTACCAACGGGCGCATATCCGTCTCCTGTAACCTCAAGCACATCACCACCGACCCATAAATGGGTCACAGTCATCTTGTTCTGCGTGAGCGTCCCCGTTTTATCTGAACAAATAACGGAAGCACAACCTAACGTCTCCACCGAAGGCAGCTTCCGGACGATCGCTTTACGCTTAATCATTCGCTGAACGCCGAGCGCTAGTGCGATAGTTACAATCGCTGGAAGCCCTTCTGGGATAGCAGCAACAGCTAAGCTGACGCCTGCTAAGAACATCGCATACGGTGGTTGTCCATGCATGATGCCAGCTACAACAACAAGAATCGTCAACGCGATTGCGACGATAATTAAGATTTTACCTAGCTGCTCCAAACGGTGCTGTAGCGGTGTTTCCATGGATTCAGTATTTTGAATCAGGTCAGCGATTTTGCCCATTTCCGTGCTCATCCCAATTCGAACGACAACTGCTTTCGCCGTGCCACGAGATACCATCGTCCCCATGAAGCCCAGATTTCGCTGGTCACCAAGCGGTACTTCGTCATGAGGAATAGGCGCTATCGTTTTACTGACGGCAATGGACTCCCCGGTTAAGGCGGACTCTTCGATATAGACACCATTCGTCTCCAGAAATCGAACATCTGCTGGGACTCTATCTCCGCTCTCCAAGAACACAATATCCCCTGGCACCAGATCACGCGCCGGAATTTGATGAATAGCTCCTTCTCTCCACACATTGGCATTCGGCGCAGACAGCTCTTTCAGTGCACGTAGTGAGCGTTCCGCTCGAAACTCTTGTGTAAAACCCAAAATCCCATTCATCACAATAATGATGACGATGGTAATCGCATCTAAATATTCACCTAGCAAGCCGGATATCAGAGTCGCCCCCAATAGCACCAGCACCATGAAATCTTTAAATTGATTCAACAGCAACGTGATTGGCGATACACGTTGCCCCTCTGAGAGCTCGTTTCGCCCTACCTCAGCCTGCCGTTTCCAAGCTTCCTCCCAGGGCAATCCTTGCTGCATATTCACCTGCTGTAACTGCAAGACATCCTCCGAGTTCAACTGGTACCACTTATTCTGACTCATCCGCCCTTCTCCCTCCCACATCCACTTGATCTTGTCTCACACTTATACGTATTTGTATTCAGACAAGCAGGAAAATATCCCTGAAATCATCTTTCCTCTCCAGAGCCCCTTAAGTTTTTGTGAAAAGTATGGCATCATAGAGATTAGCAAAGTTGTCAGACACGGAATGAAGATGTACCCGCAATGACAAATGACAACTAGCCTCAAAGAATGGAGTTGTATGCATCATGGCTTTAGACGGACTCGTCCTTCATGCAATTGTTCACGAACTTCAAATGTATGTAGGAGGCCGCATTAATAAAATTCACCAACCGAGCGATAATGACGTCGTACTTCAAATTCGCACCCAAAGGCAGAACGTGAAGCTGCTCCTTTCCGCCAACCCTACGTATCCACGCGTTCAAACGACAGAACAAGTTACCATGAATCCAATGGATGCGCCGATGTTCTGTATGCTGCTTCGCAAATATTGTGAAGGTGGCGTCATTGAGGTCGTGGAACAAATCGGTATGGAACGTGTCATTCGTTTGCAGATTCGTCATCGTGACGAATTAGGAGATATATCCCTCAAGTATATTATTGTGGAAATCATGGGTCGCCACAGCAATATCATTTTGCTCGATCCCGTGACGGGAACAATTCTTGATGGCATCCATCATGTGACGCCAGCCATCAGTTCGTATCGGGTTGTCATGCCGGGGAGTACATATGTAACACCGCCTGAACAGGATAAACAAAATCCACTTGAGGTTGATAGCGCATCATTCTTCCAAGCCTTAGAGCGGACAGCGTCGTCAGATGAGGTTTCCGTATCTCCATCTCCTATTAAACCTGAGCAACAGCTAGTTGCTGCATTCAGCGGACTCAGTCCACTGATCGCCAAGGAAATTGTATATCGCAGTATGCAAGGTAAAACGGAAGTCGATACCGCATCGCTTTGGCAGGCGTTCAGTGAAGTCATGACCGCGATGCGCGAGGATCGCTATGAACCTGTCATTGTAGAGCAAGAACCTACAGGCAAACTATTCTTCGCGATGACACCACTTACGCATATCAAGGGCACGTCGAAATCATACGCTACGCCAAGCTTGTGTTTGGAGCAATTCTATGGCGACAAAGCGGAAAGAGATACGGTTAAACAACGTGTATCTGATTTATTGAAATTTTTACAAAATGAAGTCAATAAAAATGTAAAAAAACTGGAAAAGCTCCAGGATACGATCGAAGATTCCAAGGACGCGGATAAATATCGCATTCTCGGAGAGCTGTTAACCGCCTCGCTTCATACGATCAAGAAAGGCGACAAAGAAGTCCAAGCCATAAATTACTACGATGAAGATCAGGCGATGATCACCATCACATTGGACCCGCTTCTTGGGCCGGCGGAAAACGCTCAGCGCTATTTTAAGAAATATAGTAAATTGAAAAATAGTACGGTAATCGTTGAGGAGCAAATTGCCCAAACGCATCAAGAGATCACCTATCTCACGACGCTACTGCAGCAGTTGAGTGTTGCCTCCTTGCCGGATATTGAAGAAATTCGTGATGAGCTTATGGAGCAAGGCTATGTGCGCGACCGCAACAAAAAGCAGCGTAAGAAAAAGAAAAAAGACAAGCCGGCTCTAGCCTGCTACGAATCCAGCGAGGGTGTTCCTATCTATGTTGGGAAAAATAATACGCAAAACGAATATCTGACGAATCGTCTTGCTTCTTCTATGGATACATGGTTACACACCAAGGATATTCCTGGCTCCCACGTCGTCATTCGCGGTGAGTTCAGCGACACCACCTTACTTGAAGCCGCGCAGCTAGCTGCTTACTTCAGTCAAGCCAAAAACTCCAGTCAAGTTCCTGTGGATTATACAACAATCAAACATGTCCATAAACCAAACGGCTCGAAGCCTGGCTTTGTCATTTATGTGAATCAGAAGACACTTTATGTAACCCCGGAAGAAGAGGAAATCAAGCAATTGAAAGTGACCATTAAATAGACATACTAAAAAACCTATCAAGAGAATAATTCTCGATAGGTTTTTCTATTCTCTAGGTAAATCACCACTGCTACAAGTCCCATTGCTTAATTAATGACAGTAAATAAGCCTTTACTTGTTCTTGCAAATCCGGACGCTGTAAGGCGAGTTCAATGGTTGCTTCAATATACCCCAGCTTGTCCCCAACGTCGTAGCGCTTCGCTTGCATCAGGTAAGCCGCCATCTGCTGTTCCTTGTTCAGCACACGCAGTGCATCCGTTAATTGAATTTCACCGCCGCGGCCAGGCTCTTGACGCTCCAAAATGCGGAAAATTTCCGGCATAATGATATAACGGCCAATTACTGCTAAATTCGAAGGCGCTTGATCACGATCAGGCTTCTCTACCAGATCCTCAATCAATCGATAGTTCTCGTAACTCGTCGCAGGAGAAACGATCCCATATTTGCTAACATCAGCCCAAGGCACCTCTTGAACCGCGATGACGGAGGTTTCCGTCTGCTCATAAATATCCATCATCTGTTTAAGCCCTGGCGGAGAAGATTGAAGAATATCATCCCCAAGTAATACAGCGAATGGCTCATCTCCAATAAATTTGCGCGCGCAGAGAATAGCGTGACCCAAGCCAAGCGGCTGCTTCTGACGAATGTAATGAACATCCGCTAGATTAGACACCGATTTCACAATCTCCAGCAGCTGTGTGCTGCCTTTTTCTTCAAGCATCATCTCAAGCTCTACAGATTTATCAAAATGATCCTCGATCGCGCGTTTGTTACGCCCTGTAACGATGATAATATCCTCAATGCCGGACTCGATCGCTTCTTCTACAATGTACTGAATAGCTGGTTTGTCAACAATGGGCAGCATTTCCTTTGGCTGCGCCTTGGTTGCGGGCAAGAAACGAGTACCAAGTCCCGCGGCGGGGATAATGGCTTTACGAATTTTTTTCATGAAAGATCCTCCTAAAAGTTTTGAGTAACCGGTGCAAGCGAAGTGTCAAATTGCAAGCTCAAAACTCGCTTCATAAGCGTAGGCTTGACTGTAAAAGTTCCACGACATCCATGCCGATGCGTTTCGAGCCGATAGCCCCGTGGAAAGCAGTATCACCACGTACGCCATGGAAATCAGAGCCTGCCGTGATCAGCAGCCCCTTACGCTCTGCAAGAAGCCTATATCTTTCTTCATCTTCTGGCGAATGATCGGCATGATACACTTCAATCCCATCTAATCCCTGTGAAGTAATGACCTCTACTAGAGCGTCATCGTGATAAATACCTGGGTGTGCAAGTACCGCTTTGCCGCCAGCTTCATGAATCCACGTAATCGCCGTTGCCGGCTCAATACGAGGTGGATTGGCGAAAGCAGCCGCACCAGTAGCCAAATAGCGATCGAAAGCTTCCGTTATCGTACTCACATAGCCTTTATTCATGAGCACTGCAGCAATATGCGGTCGGCCAACTGTATCACCTTTGCGCTTCACATTGGCAACTTCTTTGAGAACTTCCTCCATCGTAATGTCGATGCCAAGTTCTTGTAGTCGTGCAATAATCATCTCATTGCGAGTATCCCTTGTTTCACGTAAAGACGACAAGCGTTGTAGAAATTGTTCATCTTCAATGTTCATGTAATAACCCAGAATATGAATGTCCTGGCCATTTGCAACCGTTGAAATTTCAACGCCAGGAACAACGACAATGCCCAATTCCAAGCCTGCCGCAAGTGCTTCCGCTACCCCCGAAATCGTATCATGATCGGTAATTGCAATTGCTCCTAATCCTGCGTTTAGAGCCATTTGGACGTTCGCTCTCGGCGACTGCGTCCCGTCTGAAGCTGTTGTATGTGAATGTAAGTCTGCTTCCATTCAATCCCCCGTCCTTCTTATAGAAAACGACTTAAATCTTCTTGTCTCAAGAACGTCATGAAGCTTACGGCCGAAATAGGCAGCAAGGTCGAGTTTAAATAAATCGCATAAAAGCTGCGCTCAAACACGATATTCTCGATTTTCTTCACTTTAAAAAGGCCTAGTGTTACCTCATGCTTCACGGACGATTGCGAAAGAATAGAAATCCCTAATCCCGCTTCAACAGCTGATTTGATGGCTCCAGTGCTTCCTAGCTCCATTACAATCTTCATCGAGGAGCAATCCATGTTGCAGCGAGCGAATTCCTCCTCCATGACTCTCCGAGTACCTGAGCCCTGTTCACGCAGAACAAACGGATACTTCAATAATTCTTCCAGCGTAACGACCGGGGCATCTGCTAGCGGATGATCCGAAGGGACAATTAGTTTCAGCTCATCGCTAAGAATTGGTTCGGTATGAACATCCGGATGATGAATAGGTGCCTCAACAAGGCCGAAATTGAGTTGATGACTAAGCACTTCATCCAAGATTTGTGCTGTATTCATTACTTTCATTGAAACAGAGATATTCGGGTAATCCTTGCTGAAGGGGCCAAGAAGCCGCGGTAAAATGTACTCCCCCATCGTTAAGCTGGCGCCTAGTTGTAGCCGCCCTTCGATCATCATTGTAAATTTCGACATCGCGACATCGGTGTCCCGAATAAGCTCAATGCTATTTTTGGCAAATGGCAGCAAAGCTCGTCCCGCTTCGGAAAGTTCGATCTTCTTAGTGCTGCGATGAAAGAGTTTCACACCAAAGTAATCTTCAAGTGACTGTACCTGCATCGTCACGGCAGGCTGTGTCATATGTAACGCACCGGCTGCATGTGAGAAACTACCTTTTTCCGCTACGGTATAGAAAATGTGTAATTGATGAAAATTAAGTGCCATGATATACCGCCTCTCTTTGCTCCATTATATGAAATCGAACCCGTACAGTCCATCAAGACGGCAAAAAAGAGTATGTCTGCCCTAGCTCCAGACATACTCTGCTCAATGACATGATTAGCGCCGCTTGCGACTATTCTTGATTAAGGTCATACGACGAGAGTGTCTCAACCAGGAATAGTACGATTTCAAATCGCGCAGCTCCATGGTCTCTGACATTTTGCCAAGAAAGGTAACGATGATCATTTTGTGCAGAGGATTGCCTACAAGATCCGTCTCATGCTCCAAATGGGAGAATTCGGCCACAACCACCAAATCATCATCAATCAGATAGACGTCTTCTTCGTTCCGATAATAAGGGACCATGCTATCATTTTTTAGCTTCTCCCAAAGAAACGCGCAGATTTCCTCAAGTGAATTGTTATCGCTAGAAATACGATCGCTCCATCTCAGCTTAGCATGATTCGTGATCACGATATCCGCCACTTTCTTATCACCTAGCTGTACGAAGAATGGTTCGTAAGTACTCCATCTCCCCATAACCTTATCTTTCATGATCACATCCCCTTTCCTATTTAAATGGGACTTAATACCTACTCCCAGAAGTTCTGTAAGTTATATTTTACTGTATTATAACTTTTTTTCCCATGGAAGAATATATAAAATTATTAATAAGTATTTATGAAGACAACAAACTATGCCTAATTTTCGGAAAATTGAGAAAACTTCTAACAAAGTCATTCAAACAAGAACGACCAAGGTCCATATAATGAGAAAAAAAAGAAAAAAGCTTCTCACGAAGCTTTCATTTTGCACTACAGCCTCAAAGCGTGTAAAATCTAGTTTTGTCAGGAACGTCACTACTATACTCTGTTTTAATTTCATTACGATATGATTTCTCTACCTTCTTGACGTAAGGTAACTTGAGTAGGCTGCGTGTGGTCTCTTCCAATTTGCTGGCATGTATATAAAGAACTGCATAATTCATTTTCTTGGATATGTAATGAAGGGAACCGAACCGCTCCAAATTCCTGGCGGCTTTAATATCGTTTACCCAAATGATTAATCCGCTTCGCTCAATCATCATGATTGCAACCTCTTTTCAATAATCCTAGTATGGAGTGATCTCACAACATGAAGCCATCAGACACTATTGTCCGCGTGTCTCGCGGACATATAACAGAAAGCTTACATCGCATCCACCTTGCTGTTGTCGATAACCAAGGAACGCTCCTGCACGGTGCAGGCGATCCGCACCTGCTCACCTTCGCCCGTTCGACGGCGAAGCTGATTCAAGCCTTGCCGGTCATTGAATCCGGCGCGGCTGATCATTTCGGCCTGACAGAGGCCGAAATTGCCTTATGCTGCGCTTCCCACAATGGGGAAGCCGAGCATGTGAGCACGGCCCGCGGCATCCTAGGCAAGCTAGGGTATCATGCCAAGCATCTGCAATGCGGTGCGCACGAGCCGTACCATGCGCCAACTGCACAGGCGATGCGTGAACGGGGAGAGTCCCCGTCAACTTTGCACAACAATTGCTCGGGCAAACATTCGGGTATGCTATCCTTAAGCAGCCATCTTGGCGCTTCACCAGATACCTACATGAGCCCTGAGCATCCTGTTCAGGTGTTAATGTTAGATGCTGTGAGCGCTATGTCAGATGTGCCTAAAGAGCAGATGGAGCTCGGAATTGATGGCTGTGGCGTCCCTGTGTTTGGGATGCCGATCAACCATCTCGCGCTCGCTTTTGCCCGATTGGGCAGCCCCCAAGGACTATCTGCAGAGCGTGCAAACGCTTGCCAGAGAATTGTCAATGCTGTGCGAAAATATCCTCAATTCCTCGCAGGAAGCGACCGCTTCGATACGCGATTAATCGAGGTTACAAAAGGTCGAGTCATAGGCAAAATGGGCGCTGAAGGAATCTTCGCCCTCTCCATACCTGAGCAAGCCATCGGCTTCGTCTTAAAGGTAGAAGATGGTAACATTCGTGCCTTGTATCCCGCAGTCACTGAGGCGTTAAAGCAGCTAGGGTATCTCTCGGAAACCGAGGTCAGTGAGCTCAAGGAATTCCATACACCTGCCGTTCACAACTGGCAAGGAACCGAGGTCGGACGCATCCGCCCCGATTTCTGCCTGTGAGGCCGCCGCTTTTGAAGTAGTCCTTACATTAACCGCAATTCCCACTGCAGCTTCCACCGGAGCTGCAGCCTTTGCCGGTTGGCAAGGGGTTATTGCTTGGCACTTTAATCGAATCTGATACCGCGTGAGCAATCGTCGTTGAAACGGTGAACAACAAGTCATCCAAGCGATCCTCAGCTTCTTTGTACTTACGAACAGCTTCAACAGCTAACAGCTTCTCTTGCACTTCATTCACAGCTGCTAAGGCATCGTGATAGCTCGGGTGATAATGGCCAAAACGCTCGCACTCCTCAAAAGCATCTTTCTTCCTAGCAAACACCGCTTGCAAATCTTTCACTTCTCTGCTGTTCGCGACCTCGGTCTTCCAATATAAATAATCTGCAACTTCCGCAGAAGAATTAATCATATCACCCATATCGTAGGCTTGCATAAGGATAGCCGACATATCCAGTGTTTCTGTTTCCATTGTTTGTAACATTACGACAACCTCATCCTTCCTCGCGAAAAAGTCTATAACACTTCTATCATATCACAGTTCGCCAAGAGTTTCTTCCTTTTCTCTCACAGATCCATCGTTGATTCCTGGTAATATGAGCTTCATCTCTTTCCAATCCTCGCTGGTCCAAGCGATCTCCTCATATTCTTCCCACCCCTCCAGAATCCAACCTGTTCGATCTTCGCGCAGCATGCGGGGGATAATGAAGCAGTCGCGTCCTTCTTTTCTCAACTGCAGTACACTTTTCCATTCGATAGCTTTACGAATCATATCCTTTCGAGTAGAGGCATGATAGTCGCGTAACTCTTTAATCCAACTCATAGGAATTTGCTGCATATCTGGATATAAGTCCTCCCGCCGCGGCAAATACGGATCAATTTCATATAATTGAATGGTATCTTTAGAGTAACAGAGACCTAATTGAAGCTCATTCCATGATGGAATCTCCAGCTCTTCATCACTCCATAAATTCGGAATTGTACTTTGATTGGGATGGAACCCCATCGCTTCCAAGCATTTCGTCAAATGTTTAATATGCGCGTGTGAAATAATAAAATTAGTTTCTCCCAGGCGCTCACCGAGCAGATTGCGGCACTTCTCATTCCGAAGCAAAGCTTCTGCTACTTCATTTGTTTGACATCGAAGCAGTGTTACATCCGTTAGGTAGAGCTTGTCCTTCTGCTCCTCCCACTGCTGTAAGGTGATGATTACTTGTTCTGGAACATCGTAATAAGCATGATCTCGCAGAACTTGAATCACGTTTGAGGCCCTCAGACCGTGATCTAACGCTCGCCCGAAGCTTTCTTTGGTCAAACGATAGGTACGTACGAGATCAGCGTTCTGCAGGTCAGCAAATGCAGCTACTTCCCACTCTAAGCGCAGAGAAGCATTGGGTGGTAAAAGCACTTCGAAATCGGGCTGAACATAGAGTGAGGGTTCAGTTTGGAGAGTCCGTTCGATATGAAAGTCTGAACCCTCACCTGTAATCAACCGCGGTTTGATCAGCCATCTGAACCAAAGTTCCCCCTCTTGATCTTCTGCCAATTCGACAAAACGAAATGTAAACAATGGCCTGATCCAAACTGCCATCAACTCCTGACGAAGAGCTACCTCGTCTATCGGTTTAAGTCCAATCGAGCAGCAAGAGAGCACGGCTTGCATGAGCTCCGAAAAACTGTACCAGTGTAAGTCAGTCGCCTTATCCATGAATGAGATCCCATGCTCGAGCCAAACCGGCGCTGGAATTAATGCCTGCCGCCAAATACGATACAATTGAGTTTGTTGGTGTTCATAGGAGCTTTGAAGCCAACGCTCGAAATTACGATGATGGAATAGGAACCGATTGCCCACTTCATTTTTATAGAGAAAGCCCATCCGCATGCCCAATTCAAGCATCAATGCAGCCGGCTCATCATACATGTCCATGAATGCGTAAGTAAGTCCTGACTGCGTGAGGATTCTTGGGGGTAAACTCACATGTTCTATAATCTTCTGCAACTGCTTCTTATGTAAAGTTCCTTTATTCGTAAGAGAAAGTTCGGACTGCCGCGAACAGCTGACCATACAATGAAACAATTGCTGCGCGAGTCCCCGTGGATTCGAAGGGACGCCTTCATCCATATCTGCCATACGGTCGCTGAGATCGAGATCACTTAACTCGTCTAACTCATTTTGCCCGGCGGGCCATGCGGTAGGAAATATTAGGCTCTGCCACCCTGAGAATGCATCCTCAGGCAACGTATACAACTGTTCTCCCCATGATTTACGGAAAGCAACAATGACACCATAACGACGAAGTCCCCATAGCCCTAAACTGACTTGAGCACCAGCCATTTGAAGCACCGCTTCTTTTTCCAACCTCTCGCTAGTAAAAGGCAGACAGCCGAACGTCGACATCACTAGGTGCAGCGTACGCTGCTCATCGGATGAAAGCTGACGATAGAGTTCAGCTAGGTGAGTAGGCTGCGTGAGAATCTCTCCTAAAGAGTCCCCTGACGTACGGAGTGCAGAGCACCACGGTTGTCTTAAAATAGACTCCTTTAACGAAACCGGCATTTTCCTTTCCACTTGCTCGTACTTCATTTTCCAAGCCTACCTCCTCATCTTATCGCTTCATTCCAGCTTGTAATTTCATATTGATAGCCTTGCTCTACAAGAAAAAGCTGCCTCTTCATTGCGAAATCCTGTTCTTTCGTGTCTGCGCTAACGAGCGAATAGAAGACGGCTGTGTTCTCACCATTTCGCTTCGGCCGAAGAATACGACCCAATCGTTGTGCTTCTTCTTGCCTCGAGCCATAACTTCCCGAAACCTGAATGGCGATTGCTGCATCTGGGAGGTCGACAGCGAAATTCGCCACTTTGGAAACGATGAGCAGTGGGAGCTGACCCTTTTTGAATTGCTCATATAGCTCTTCTCGACGTTCGTGAGGAATACTGCCGCAGATCATGGGAGCACCTGTATGAACGGCAATTTCTTCAAGCTGATCAATATATTGACCGATAATTAACGTCGGTTCATCCGGATGGAGCTTCAACAAATAATCAATGACCGCAAGCTTCGCTGCATTCTCCCCAGCAATCCGGAACTGGTGTCGAGATTCTGAGGCATGGTAACGATCGCGGTCCATAATTGACAGAGGTACGCGCACTTCTTGGCAGGTCACCTTGGCCAGCCATCCCATCGTTTCAAGCTGCTTCCACGCCATGTCATACTTCTTGGGCCCGACCAGTGAGAAAACGTCACCCTCCAAGCCATCTTCTCTAATCAGCGTAGCCGTTAAACCGAGCCTGCGCGTGGCTTGTATCTCGGCAGTCGCACGAAAAACGGGGGCAGGCAGAAGGTGAACCTCATCATAAATAATGAGGCCCCACTCCCTCTCGCTAAATAACCGTAAGTGCGAGAATTCAGCCTCTTTGCTCCCGCGGTGCGTTAGAATTTGATAAGTGGCAATGGTGATAGGCCTAATCTCCTTCGTGGTGCCATTGTACTCACCTACTTGATCGCTCGTTAGACCTGTCTTACTTAATATTTCGCGCTTCCATTGCTTCACCGACGTTACATTCGAGGTAAGGATCAGTGTTGCACAGCTTGCTTTCGCCATTGCGGCGATCCCCACTACCGTCTTACCTGCTCCACAAGGGAGCACCAGAACACCGCTTCCACCATGGCCAACCTGCTGAAAAGCGTCTACGGCTTGCTTTTGATAATCACGCAGTTGGAACGGCTCATCCATCTGATCTTCCTCACGCCAAGGAATTTCCAGAAATTCGCCGCTGCGGTAGGAAGCTAGATCCTCCACTGGATAACCGAGCTTCATTAATTCTTGCTTCAAAATCCCCCGATAGCTCGGTGATATGGCAATAGCCCGTTCACCACGGGCATCCTTGAGATATTTTTGCAAGGATTCATAGGCACAAATTTCTTTGAATACGACAGTATCGTCGCTTACTAAGAAAAGTTCCTTCCCCACATGCAGCATGCGTAGAATCCCATAGCGCTTCGTATATTTGCGAATCATGCTAAGAACAGCAGAAGGGACACCGAATTTGGCATGCTGCTGCAAGCAAGCTGTCATCTCCTCCAACCCCATGCCTGCTGCAGCTGCATTCCATAAAGACAGCGGAGTAACCCGATAGGTGTGAAGATGTTCTGGACTTTTCACTAGATCTGCAAAGCGAGCCAGCTTACCTTGAAGCTTGTCAAATTCAGGATGATTCGTTTCGAGGAGGATAGATAAATCGCTCTGAACAATCAGAGGCTTTGAAGGATCCATAGTCAATCGCATATTCCCTCCTTTTTCCTTTAGTATGAAGGGAAAGTACTTGATTTAAACATGGACTCCATGCTAACGTATCTCAAAAGAGTTCATATATGGCAATAATCCCGACAATCATGATGGCGAATAAAGACACCCAACTTGCAACTACGCCAGGGCGAACACCAACTTTTTCCTCTTTCGTGTACCAATGCGCTTTCCTCGCGCGGTCTTCAACATCTTTCACATGAGCCTCAAATTTTTTCTCTATATCGTATAAGTTCCACATGGTAATTCCCCCCATCCTTTGGTTGGAATTGATTTTAACATGGCAAGAAGTACCAGAGTTATCTATAATAAATGATCGTTTCGATCGAAAATAGTGATGGTTGAGGAGTGCATACAGATGGATCTTACCTTATATAAAACACTGCTCGAAGTAGCGAAATGGCAAAACTTTACGAAGGCTTCCGAAAAATTGGGATACGCTCAGTCTAGTGTGACCTCCCAAATTCAAAAGCTAGAGATCGAATACGGGGTTGAAATTTTCGAGCGCATCGATAAAAAGATGAGACCGACGCCTGCGGGGGACATTTTACTGCGATATGCAGCGAAAATTTTGAAGTTATATGAGGAATCCAAAATCAATGTAGCTGGTCAGACGACAGGAAGCTTTATGATTGGCACACACGAAACAACGCTCTTCTCCTACATGCTGCCGCCATTCCTCGGCGCTTTCAAAAAGTGCTTTCCAAACATTACAATCACCATCAATGAATTATTGGAAAATGATACGTCCCGTGCGCTGAAGGCAGGCGAATGCGATTTAGGATTCATCGTCGACAAGGAACTCAGCGATCCTGATTTAATCTATAGGACGATACAGGAAGAGGAATTTGTCATTGTGGCAGCACCTGATCACCCTTTAGCCGCGAAATCGGCTATTGTACCGGAGGATCTCAATGGCGCTGAAATTCTGATGTCCATCTCAGGAGGACGCTGCCGGAAATTATTTGAAACGATGCTGCGTAAGCATAATGTGCAGTATACACTCACCTATGAGATCAACAACTATGAAACGATCAAGAAATGCGCCATGCATGGGCTCGGCCTTTGCTTACTGCCAAAAACGACCGTAACGACGGAAACACAAAACGGGCAGTTAGCGATATTACCGCTGAACTACCCGAATTTTAAATTGAATGTGCAATTATGTTATCATGCCAAAAGACAATTATCTGTACCTTTGACAAACTTCATCCAGCTCATGTGTGAAACTACTCCACACGAACGGCTTTCTCTTGGGCAATCAAGCACAATTCAGCCGCTTTGAACGTATGTGCTTGTGTCATCGCATTTTCTGTACCATGAATGCAATCCAAAATCAACTGGCCGAAGAAAGGAAAGCCTACTTGTCCATGCAGACTGTAGTGCTTTTCTCCTTGTTGGTTGACTAGATACAATTGATCCCCTTGCGGATCGCGAGCAATATCAATATATTTACGCAGCTCGATATAACCCTCAGTTCCAAGAATCAATGTGCGCCCGTCTCCCCATGTTCCTAAGCCATTAGGTGTCAGCCAGTCTACACGGAAATAATTCGTTGCTCCATTGTCTCCAATCAGTGTCGCATCGCCGAAATCTTCAAGCTCTGGATAATCCTTCGCATGATAATTCGCAACTTTACTGCTAACGACTGTCGCATCTTTACAGCCCGAATAGAAGAGGAACTGCTCGATTTGATGGCTGCCGATATCACATAGAATACCGCCATATTTATCCTTCTCGAAAAACCAATCCGGACGGCTTGAGGCATTTAAACGGTGAGGTCCTAAGCCAATAACTTGAACCACGCGACCAATCGCACCTTCTTCAATCAACTGACCTGCGAAAACCGCACTTTCCACATGAAGTCGCTCACTATAGTAAACAGCATACTTACGTCCTGTAGCTTCAACTACAGCCTTCGCAGCAGCCAGCTGGTCTAGGGAAGTAAATGGTGTTTTATCTGTGAAATAGTCCTTACCATGCTCCATCACACGAATCCCTAAAGGACCACGCTCTGAAGGTACAGCTGCGGAAGCCACAAGCTTCACTTCTGGATCATTAAGAATCTCCTCTTCAGAAGCAGCAACCTGAGCCTGTGGAAACTTCGCGACAAACGCCGCTACTTTCGCTGGGTCTTGATCGTACACCCATTTAAGCTCAGCCCCAGCTTCAAGAAGTCCGTTACTCATGCCATAAATATGACCATGATCCAACGCAATTACTGCAAAGGTAAACTCCCCTTTTTGAACAACAAGGTTCGGTTTCCCTTTTGGCGCATAATTCATGCCATCATTTTTTTGCATATTGAATTTCCCCCATGATCTTAGACATCAAGTGTTTTAAAGGAACCTGCTTCTTTACTTGATTTGGAATTTTTGATTTTCTCTTGCAAATGCTGTTCAAAAAGATCTTCATCGATCGGCAAATCAACCCAGTTGTCTGTGAATGTTGAGAGCATGATCGCATTGGAAATCATTAAGCCTTTAATACCTTCTGCTCCTGGAGCAATCAAAGGTGTGCCATGTAGAATGGCATCAACAAAGTTCTGTGTGATCCCCATGTGGCCTGTTTCTGTACCTTCAACTGGGATTTCACATTTCCAACATTCCGGTTGACCAAAGCCACCCTTGTACGTTTCATTAAATTCTCTTTCGGAAACGCGCAAACGCCAGAACGTCAATTTGCCATCTTCAACGACAATTTTACCGCGGTCGCCGGACAACTCGAAGCGATTCGTCCCTGGTGCTTCACCAGTTGTCGTCACGAACAATCCTGTTGCGCCATTTTCATACTCAACGAATGCCGTTACATCATCTTCAACTTCGATATTGCGGTGCTTCCCGAAATAACAGAATGCACGAACACGCTTCGGCATCATATCAATCGTCCACTGCCATAGGTCCAGTTGATGCGGATCTTGGTTAATAAGTACACCGCCGCCTTCTCCAGCCCAAGTTGCACGCCAGCCGCCTGAATCGTAATAGCTTTGTGATCTATACCAATTGGTAATAATCCAGTTCGTTCTGCGAATCTCACCTAATTCACCAGAAGAAACCAGATCCTTTAATTTTTTATATAGAGGATTTGTACGTTGATTGTACATCATGCTAAATACTTTACCTGAAGCTTCTGCTGCTTCATTCATTTGACGCACTTGTTTGGTATACACGCCAGCCGGCTTTTCACAAATAACATGCAGGCCTGCTTGGAAAGCGCGTACAGCTGTTTCAGGGTGATCATAGTGAGGCGTTGCGATCAAAACCCCATCAATTAAGCCAGAAGCCAGAAAATCATCAAGATTGTCAAATAGCTTGACACCTTCACCAAGATTTTCCTTTGCCCACTCTAGACGATCTGCTCGCGGTTCACAAATAGCGGTAAGAACGCCGCCCTTGACTTCATTTTTCACTAAATATTTGGCATGTCCAGTTCCCATGTTACCTAGACCAACGATACCAATCCTTACTTTCTCCACTGTACGTCACCTTTTTCTTGTCAGATTCACAATTATTAAGCACGTTTTCACTTTAGCATATTTAAGAGGAGGCATCTTGTCGCAGATTGACTACCTTATTGCGAACTTTGACAGTTACACACGATTGGGACCAAATTTACTGTACAGATGCCGGTAATTGAATACTGACTGTCGTTCCAACACCTAGCTTACTTTGATATCGGATCACACCGTGGTGCTCTTCAATAATTGTGAAACTCACCATCATACCGAGCCCTGTCCCTTTTTCCTTTGTCGTATAAAAGGGTTCACCTATCCGCGGTAGTCTGTCCTCTGAAATGCCTTGGCCTTGATCCACAAACTGCAGGTTGACCCCGTTAGCTTGATTGTGTGCTGTGATGGTCAAAATACCGCCAGATGGCATCGCTTCAATCGCATTTTTGATCACGTTGACAAAAACTTGCTTGATTTGATTCCGCTCACAATTGACAGATGAAAGAATCGTATTGGCAATCAGCATAATTTCAACATTATTCATGATGGCTTCTGTATTTAAGAGCTGTATCACTTCTTCAAGTATCGTTATAGGATCATGCGGCATGTAAGCCACCGCTTGCGGCTTGGCAAGTATGAGCAGCTCACCAAGAATTAATTCAATCCGGTTAAACTCTTCTTGCATAATATTATAATAGCGCAATTTACTTTCTTCATTGGCGTGACACATCAGCTTAACGAAGCCCTTAAGCGCCGTCAACGGGTTGCGAATCTCATGAGCAATACCAGCAGCCAATTGGCCAGCAACATGTAATTTCTCCGTTTTACGAAGCAGCTCCTCTGTTTGTTTCTGAACCGTAATATCCTGGACTGTACCGAATAAACACAACGCTCTTCCCCACTCATCATACGTAGTTTTGGCTAAGGTATGCAGAATGCGCACCTCGTCTCTAACTACGACTCTAAAAATGAGATCCATTGTCCCTTCATGTAAGGCTTTTTTAATGGCCATCTTCATTCTTAAATTATCCTCAGGGTGTATACTTTCATGAAGTACCTCAATAGGCAACGTTTGGACCGCATCTTTGCAACCAAATAACGCGTTCAATTCATCTGATACATAAACCATGTTATTAATTGTATCCCACTCATAATGGCCCAAGCCTGCTATTTCTTGAGCAATTTCCAACTTAGCTTTGCTTTGAGTCAACTCCTGCTCAATTCGTTTGTGAATGGTAATATCATGAACCAATCCACGTACGGCCATTCGGCCCCCATCTAGAACCACTCGCTCAATTTGGGAACGCAAATGACGAATATCGCCATCTTGTCGAATAATTTTGTATTCTATATCTGACATTCCAACCAATATTGCTTGCTTAATCGCGAGCGCTACTTTCTCACGGTCATCTACGACAATAGGCTCAATTGCTTTACATAAATCAATTCTTAAAGCAGGTTCTAGCCCATGTATTCGGAACATTTCGACCGACCATACAATCGAATCTTCATCCAAATCTCGTTCAAAACTGCCGAATTGACCTAAACGTTGTGCCTGTATGAACCGATCTTCAACAATCTTACGTTCTGATATATCACGCCAAATCCCTAAATTCTGAGTACGTTTACCTTGCTCGTCCAATAACCACTTGAAATTATTTTCCAACCAAACATACCAACCCTTTTTGTGAAGGAAACGACAGGTTACAATTCCTTGATCATTCGTAGCACACTCTTTTTCATTGATAAAAATGCTCTTCAGCCCATCCATATCTTCCGGGTGACAAAAAGCTAATACGCTTGCACCGTACATATCCTCCAGCTCAAATCCAAGAAGGTTTTTTACCGAGGGTGAAACATACAGCAGAATGCCATCTTCTGAAGTCAATGTAATAAGATCTTGAATATAGTTTGTGTACTTTTGATAGAGATCGTTTTCCATAGCAAAATGATTGGCAAGCATCTCTGTTTTACGAATAACAATATGTAAATTCTCACCAACGGGAAAGGCACTAACATGTATCCATTGATTGGATGGCTTTACATATTCATTGAATGAAATTTCTTTACCACTTTTGCGGGCTTGATGAAAATAACTGTAAGAAGCATGCCGAATAGCAGCAGGGAACTCAGCCCACGCCATTTTGCCAAGAAGTTCTTCAGGAGATCGGTTTAAAATACTTGCACCATAGTCGTTTGCGTATATAAAATGCCAGTTTGAATCTAGAATGATAAATCCAATGGAAGCGTTCTCTTCAAACGTGCTCATCTATTCTATACGGACCCCCTTCACCATTTCGTTATTATTATCGCTTACTTGGATGCACCTCGTAAAGAGAATATGCAAAAAAAGCAGCCCTCCCTCAATTTCGGGAAAGCTGCTTTCACATGAAAATTGACTTCGTTAATGACTTCCAACCAGCGTTCGTTCTTTCGAAATTTGACTTAAGGCTTCGCCAGCCTCATCTTCATAATTCCCTCTAATCGCCAAATCGCCAATCGCCACTATACCGACAAGCTTCCCATTATCAATGACGGGTAAGCGCCTAATTTGGTGCTGTGCCATGATCTTAGCTGCTTCATCAACAGTCGTATTAGGAGCCACGGTGGTCATCCCCTTCGTCATGACGGTTTCTACAGCCGTTGACCCTGAATGCTTCTCCGCATAACCACGAATAACAAGGTCTCGATCCGTAACGCCGCCTATGAAGGTATCCCCGTCGAGAACCCCAACAAATCCAATGTCGTGCTGTTTCATTTTCAAAGCAATCTCGAACACATTATCCAGTAAGGTAACCGTCACACAGTCTTTACTCATGATGTCCTTCACTAATTTATCTGACAATCTCATCATCCTCCTTGGTGTCCTGTTAGGCAACAAATAATTGCTACATTAGCATTCACCAAAGCACGGATAGCATTCATGCCATATAATCCAAGGCCATGGATAGGAGTAAATTCGCTGCGTTCAGCATAGATCTTTCATCTATATCGAACTTTGGGTGATGATGAGGATAAACGATGCCCGCATCCACATTACCAGCACCTACGAACATAAAGCAACCTGGCTTCTCTTGCAAATAATAGGAAAAGTCTTCTCCGGCCATAATAAGAGGAGATTCATGCACAGCCTCCTCACCAAACAAAGCGGAGCCAACTTGAAAGAAACGAGCCGCTTCGTTAACATCATTGATTACAGTCGGATAGCCTAGCTTATATTCCAACTCGTAGGTAGCTTGCGACATGTCACAAGTAGCTTGTACGATTCTCTCCATGCGCGTTCTCACTTCTTGTCTTAATTCTGGATTGAAGGTACGTACAGTTCCGTTAAGTACACTCGTTTCAGCAATGACATTGAAGCTAGTCCCTCCATGGAACGAACCTACGCTGACCACACAAGGCTCAACAGGGTCAACTTGACGGCTTACAATCGCTTGTAAGTTCACGACTAATTGTGAGGCGACGTACACGCTATCGATCGTTTGGTGAGGCAAGCCGCCATGTCCGCCTTTCCCTTGGACGCGAATCGTGAATTCATCTGGCGCGGCCATAAAAGCCCCAGATCGCGTGTACACATGACCTACGGGGAACGGTGTCCATAAGTGAACACCGAATACAGCATCTACACCATCCAGCGCGCCGTCTTTAATCATCGAGTCGGCTCCACCTGGTGAAATTTCTTCAGCATGCTGGAATAGAAACACCAAATTCCCTTTGAGCTCCGTCCGATGCATGCTTGCAACCTTAGCAATCCCAAGCAAAGTTGATGTATGTGCATCATGTCCACAGGCATGCATAATCCCGTTCTTTGTTGATGTATAGTCACAGTTCTTCTCATCCTGAATGGGGAGAGCATCCATGTCTGCACGCAGAGCTACCGTCGGTCCTTCGCCGTTGCCGCGAAGTAAACCAACAACACCATTCCCGCCTACGCCAGTACGCACTTCAATATCCCAGCTTAGCAAATGCTTCGCTACAAATTCTGCGGTCTGATATTCATGGTAGGAAAGCTCAGGATGCTGATGTAAATAACGTCTCCAGCCCACCATTTCTTCATAAATGGCTTGGAGATCTTCATGAAAATGATTCATAAGTTCATCCACCTCCTAAGGCGTGATCACCTAACTATATATCTAAAATGATCTCTTGAAACCTATTCTATCAAATATCAATCACGGTTTCATCTCTAAAGTGCCATCAAATATTAGAATTTACAGATGGCAATCGACTTGCAGAACCATTAGAAACATACTATCATGAGAAAAGAATGCATACGTACAATATGGAGGCGTTAAAATTGATTATTGAAGCAACTGGCTTAAAAGGCCTAAAAAGCGATTTGGCTCACTTGGACGAAGTAACAACTAAACTTGGTTTCGTGCGCTGGCAATGGGAATACACCCGTGCTACTTACGATTTTAAAATGGAAGATAAAGCAAGCAAAGCTGTTTACTTCTTACGTGTAAATGCACGAGTAGAAACAGGTAAGCTAGAATCTCCTTATGCGGTACTGTATCTAGAGGAAGCTTACATAGGCAAAGAAACGTTCCCACATGGCTTGGACTACAATTCTCCAATCCCAGAGAACGTACTTAAGATCTCCAAACAAAAATTAGACCAACTGCAACAATTATTAGCAGACTAGGCGAGGAATCAGCATGAATCCCCCTCGAAGAGGAACGCCGGATTTTCTGCTGCTCTTATTAACCTTTGTATTGGTCTGTTTTGGTTTAGTTATGGTGTTCAGTGCAAGCTCAATGACAAGTGCCTATCGATGGGACGACCCTTGGTTCTTTACGAGAAAGCAAATATTTGCTGTCGGGGTCGGCACCATTGGCATGTTATTTTGCATGAATATCCACTACACGAAGTTAAAGAAGCTTGTTATCCCTGCTTTCTTCTTCATTGTACTTGGCTTAATCTTCGTCGTCTTTACAAGTAAAGCGAATGGGGCGAGCAGTTGGTATTCACTTGGCAGATACGGGATACAACCGACCGAGTTTGCCAAATTAATTGTCATTCTCTACTTAGCTTCTCTGATCAGTAATAAAGAAGAGAAATTCAGAAGTTTTCGTAAGGGATTACTCCCTGCCATCTTGATCGTAGGCTTCGTGTGCAGTTTGATCCTCTTACAGCCCGATTTCGGTTCCTGTATGATTCTCTTGGCGTGCTCAGCTATTGTCATTATGGTCGGCGGGTCTAACCTCAAGCATATTTTTTATCTTGGAACTATTCTTACGATTTTTCTTGGTATTGCTATTCTCTTATACTTGTTATTAGGCGATACTGACTCTAACTTTAGGCTAAATCGGATAACTTCCTTTATGGATCCATTCGCTGACCCGCAAGGCTCAGGCTTACAAGTTGTGCAATCCTTGTACGCATTCGGTCATGGCGGACTAACTGGCGCCGGATTCGGACAAGGTATTCAGAAGCTTCACTACTTACCGGAAGCACATAACGATTTCATCTTTGCTATTATAGGCGAGGAGCTCGGATTTATTGGCAGCTCTCTCTTCCTTCTCATCTATTTAGTCTTCATTTGGCGAGGAATTCTCATTGCTGTGCGTTGTCCAGATATGTTCGGTATGTTATCCGGTGTAGGAATCATGGTCATGTTCGCTATACAAGCCTTTATTAATATCGGCGGCGTCACCAATACCATTCCACTTACAGGTGTAACGCTTCCCTTCATCTCAGCAGGCGGCTCCTCTATGATGGTCTCTCTCATCAGCATGGGGGTTATTCTCGGGATTTCTCGTGAACAATCCTACAAAGAATTACCAGCTTCACAAAAAACGCAAAAAAACCATAAAAAGAGACCCTTATCGACATAATATAACGTCGATAGGGTCTTTTTTTTGAGTCTTATTTAACTCGAAGTTGATCTTCAATTTCTTCTTCAGTAAATGCGACACCTTCTACTTTCACATTGACTTCCACAACATTTAATCCCGTCATATTTTCAACGGCTTCCCGAACGTTCTCTTGGAGATCTCTGCAAACATCTTGAATTCGGGAACCATATTTAACGATCACTCGTAAATCAATCGCTGCTTCAACTTGTCCTACCTCAACAGAAACGCCACGCTGCACATTTTTACCACTTAAACGCTTAGCTAAGCCTTCTGAAATACCACCTGACATGCCCGCGATGCCTGCTGTTTCCAAGGCGGCAAGCCCTGCAATTGTCGATACTACGTCATCAGAAATTCGAATTAAGCCGGTTTGATTGTCTTCGGACATACGGATCACTCCCTAAACTTGGTATAAATCTATTGTAATAAGAACAAAAGCTTAAAGCAAGAACTCCCTGCTTGTATCCATTTTAATTTACATTGGTACGCAAAGTAGGTATATTAAAAGAAGTGTAAAAATTTCCAATACATTAGAGTCGGAGGGTTCCCATTGAAAGGAAAATTGTTCTACATAGGCTTGTTAGTTTCGTTCATAGCAGCCGGAATCGCACATTATACGCACCAGAATACAACATTGCAATTCGTAATCGCATGTATCGCCATCGTTTTTGTGGCTGGATTCTTAGGAAAAGCAACAGAAAGCGTTGCACATTATGCAGGAGACCGCATGGGTGGGTTCCTCAATGCAACCTTCGGAAATGCAGCTGAGCTCATTATTGCTTTCTTCTTAGTCCGAGATGGGTTGTTCGAAGTCGTCAAAGCCAGTCTAACTGGTGCCATCATCGGGAACTTGTTGCTCGTACTTGGACTCAGCATATTCGCAGGCGGTTTAAAGTTCAAAGAACAATCCTTTAACGTTAAATTGGCTGCTCACAACTCGTCACTGATGATTCTAGGTGTTGTCGCACTCTTCATTCCCGCATTATTTGCCCGCGGTTTGACCACTGACGAAACATCCTCCATGAGTATGATTGTAGCTATTATCCTAATCATAGCTTATCTGCTCTGGCTGTACTTCTCCATGGTAACCCACAAAAGCGTGCTGTCGGATGAAGCCATTGAACATGGTGAGGCTCCATGGTCCAAAGGCACCTCGATTCTATTCCTCATCGTTGCGACTGCTATGGTTGCCTTTACGAGTGAATGGTTAGTAGGAACCATTGATGAAGTTAAAGATAAATTCGGTCTGTCCGACCTATTTGTCGGTGCATTCCTAATTGCTATTATCGGGAATGCTGCAGAACATAGTGCCGCGGTCATGATGGCTATGAAGAATAAAATGGGAGCAGCTGTGGAAATTGCGGTCGGAAGCTCCTTACAAATTGCTCTATTCGTTGCGCCAGTCCTAATCCTTCTCAGCTTCTTCATCAGTGGTACGCCAATGAACATTGTCTTTACCACCTATGAGATTGCAGCGATCGGCGTCGCCGTCTTCATTACCAAATCCATTACACAAGATGGATCTACGAACTGGTATGAAGGACTTCTTCTCTTGTTCGTCTATATCATCCTTGGTGTCGTATTCTTCTTAGTCTAAATACCTGCAAACAAAAAAAGTAACCCCTCGGGGTTACTTTTTATTGTTCAACGCTTCATACAGCTGCGCAAGATTACGTTCAAGCTTATTGAGAATTTGTTTGCCAGGTAATTCGGAGATCAGTCCCGCTCGAATGGCAAAATCAATTTCTCTCGATAGTCCGTACATTTGCGTATCTAATACCTCTTCGTAAAGTGGACATTGACGTGTCGTCAAGTTTTCCATCTGAACTTCGATCAGCTTTTCGATTTTATCTGCATCTTCTTGAAGAAGATTAAGCGCCTTTTGATTCATATCCAGCAATAAATCAGATGAAGACATTCCCAACTTCCCCCTATACGCAAAGTCATCCGTCCTTATATGATCTATATTAAGCGAAATTGCCGTAATATACAAGAGAAGGTACCCTCAGAGATTCTGAGAATACCTTCTCTTTATTCAAAACTACTCTTGAACGACGTTTACGCCTAGATTATGCTTTGCAAATACTTCTGCCATAGCTGTTTTCGCTTCTTCAGCATCCGGTCCGTGAACATGTAAATCATAGTTACTGGAGCTAAGTAGAGTCGTAAACAAGCCAAGGATACTTTTTACATCGATATACTTATTGTCGTATTGAAGAACGATAGATGATCTAAATTTATTAGCTGTTTGGGAAATCTCAACAATTGCTGCATTATTGGCACTTGGCATATTTCATTCCTCCATTATAGTCGCGTAATGAGTTGGTCGTCTTACTTCCTCTATGATAACTTGGAATAGGAAGGGAAAGCAACTACAAAATTTCCTGCATTCTCCATGTAAGCCCTTTATTTTGCCTTTGGAGCTAGAGCCCTCTTCACACTATTTCCTAGGAATACTAACAAGACCAATATCCCAAGCAATAAGAGCAATCTCCCCTTATACCGCTGAAAATGAAATAGATCATGCGCGATCATCGATTCCAGGAATACGATTGGAAGTTTTCCCAGTAGTGTACCCCATAAGAAATGCCGAAATTTCATTCGAGTTAGACCTGCGGAGAAATTAACAGCAGACGATGGCAATATCGGAATCAATCGTCCGATTAGTACATAGAAAAAGCCGTGCCTTTCCATCCGCTTGCTAAATTGCGTAACGATCGGAAAACGCTCCAGTTTCTTTTCCACCCAAGCATGTCCATAGTAACGTGCAAAATAAAAGGAAGCAACGGCTCCTAAGCACGACATCACATAGTTCACAAGAAATCCCATTTTTATTCCAAATATCGCAACGTTAGTACCCGCTACGAGAACAAAAGGAATAAACGGGAAGAAGGTTTGGAAGAAAATCAAACTCATTCCAATTATTTTACCGGGCCAGCCGATGTCCCTTAAATGTCCGGACAATTGCCGCATATTACTGTGTGCAAGTTTAATGCCTACAGGATTAAAGAAGAAGAAATATAGCAAGCCAACGAGCACAATAAAAATACAAATAAGCAGTCCTGTACGTTTACTTTTAAATGCCGACAAAATTCGACCATCCTCCCTTAGACCAAATCATTGTAACATGTTACAACAGGTTCAGGAAGAGCAAACAGGTGATCGTCATCCTGACTTCATGCTCACTGGACTTAGAAATACGTTCAACTGGATAGATACGATTGTATCTCGACATCACATACCTGCTTAACAAAAGAAAAAGTGCCTGTCAGAAGACAAGCACCACTATGCGTCAACCGATTTGAATTTGATTACGGCCATTATGTTTGGCCTGATAAAGAGCCATATCTGCTCGATAGAAGAGCGATTCTACACTTATCTTATCCTCTTCCCAGTTCCAGTCAGATACACCGCAAGACACCGTAACTTGAGGCTGCGTCTCTTCCATTACACGCCTCCGAATTCGCTCTGCAATCCGAACCGCCTGATCCTTAGACACTTGAGGCAGATAGACAGCAAGCTCTTCTCCACCCCATCTAGCCGCGATATCCATCTCTCTAATACTGGACTTGATGATCTGGCTGACATGAATAAGAATCTTATCACCAATTTGGTGACCATAAGTGTCATTCACTTTCTTGAAATTATCAATATCAACGACAATTAGAGACCCACAAAAGTCTTTCTTCTGCATCAAATTCGCTTGTTCATCCAAATAATGCCGAGCATAGAGCCCAGTTAAATTATCTGTAATCACCATTCGTTTCACTTCAGCATGCAAGGAGGCGTTCGTCATGGCTAGTCCAATATGGCTTGAGAGCACTTGCAAGAGCTTATAATTATCATAAGAGAAGAAGTTGGGCAAACGATGCACGATGAGGATTACCCCTTCTACGTTACCGTTTACAAGGATAGGCGAACCAATAAGTGAGCGAGAATTCGTTCGCTGCATCAAGCTTGAAGTCACTTTATCATTACTCCAATAATCGGAAATAATGATCGGTTCTTTAGATGAGTAAATCAGACCTGAGAACCCTTGATCAAGCGTAAATGTTTCATGAAACATGGCAGGTAAGTTCGTAGCTTGAACAATAAGTTGATCACTATCTTTGGAGTTTTGAAGGATACAGCTATAATCAGCACCAAAAATACTTAAAATTTCACTAGACGCTGAATTAAAAATTTCATTTAGACGTAAACTTTGATTAAGCTGTTTGGTAATTTCATTAATGAGTCGCAATTCGTTGATCATTAGATTCGATTGCTCGTACAGTTTCGCATTTTCAAATGCAGTACCTGCAGAGTCCGCTAAGAGTGAAATGAATTGTAAATCCGATGCATCAATTAGTTCATTCGTAAACTCCATGTACAGAACACCATACACGCCTTGTTTCCCTGATAAAGGTGCCGCGATATTGCCCGAGCTTGAAGCGCTCCCTCTTAGGGTTGGCTCAAAAATGACTTGACCTTCCATAAAAGCTCGCGTTCGAATATCGGACTCTGTCCGTTGGAAGTTTAAAGGCTTAACAGACAAATTTGTTGAATCATTATCTTGTGAAAGAAGTAAATCAACACGCGTGTTAGGGTAAACACGCCCCAGACAATCAATAACTTCTGTCAAAACAGAATGTACATCAATCTTCGCAAGTAGTTTCTTGGATGCTTCAAAAAGAATGACGTGCTTTTTGGATTCCATTTCCTTCATATGATGAAGGTTATTTAACCGATCGTACTTTCTACGTTCTTCAACATTTTGGATGGAACTTTGAAAGGAAAGTGCAAGACTATATAGCAACTGTGCTAGATTTTCCATATTTATACGAGATTGGGTAAAAAGACCTAAATAGAATTGAATTTTACCATGATTATCCATAACTGGCGTAACAGCAATCAAATACGATGTCAGTTCTCGCGCGTGCCAGTCATCGCCATTCATTAATTGCAAATAACCTGCACCTTCACAGCGGGCAAGCGGATTATCTCCTTGATCTGCAACTTTCCAAGAACTACCTGGTTGCAGGTAGTTGCCTATCGAAGGCGTGTCGTTCGAACAAGCGTCGATCACACATAGATGCTCGTTTGCGCACAACAGCGCAGTTTGCGAAGGCAGCATGTTCGGACCGAATTGTTGATTCCAGTTTTCAAATACTTGGTGTAAGTTTGGGTTTGCCTGCAAACCCTCGTAAGAAAAGTTGCCAGAAAGTATAAAGCCTTGCCGAAGAAACACGTCAAAGTGTTCTGTGCGACTATGCTTTTGTATACTGCGAAGTTCACTCATAGGCTCTCCTTCACTCACTAACAATAGTCCTGAAGTACCAATTTAAAAACTACTTATTCCTATCATACTATTTTTTCACATCTATTGCACGATATTTTCCTCTCATTCTGGCGATGAGAGACTTGACACTTGCTCTTGTTTTTAATAAAATTAGAAGTCGAGTAACACCATGATTTCGGTGAATGCCATTTGTGATCACCCTCACTGCTTTTGCTCCTGACAAGACAGCGGCTGAACTACTCTTGACAGGGAATCACTTTATGATTCGTAAGCAAAATCGGGCACTTGTCTTCACCCTGACATCTAGATGCTATTTACAAACTAATTGTCATGAGAAGGAGTTTTCCCTATATGTCACGTTATACAGGACCTAAATTCAAATTAAGCCGTCGTGTTGGTATTTCCTTGAGCGGTAACGGTAAAGACTTGAAACGCCCATTCCCTCCAGGTCAGCATGGCCCAGGACAACGCAAAAAAATGAGCGGTTACGGTGTACAATTGAACGAGAAGCAAAAACTTCGTCACATGTACGGTTTGAACGAAAAACAATTCCGCAACTTGTTCGACAAAGCATCCAAGCTTAAAGGTATTGCCGGTGAAAACTTCATGGTATTGCTTGAAAGCCGCCTAGACAACTTGGTTTACCGTCTTGGTCTTTCCAACTCCCGTGCAGGTGCTCGTCAACTAGTTGCTCATGGTCACGTAACTGTGAACGGCAAAAAAGTTGACATCGCTTCTTACATCGTATCCACTGGTGATGTGATTTCACTTCGTGAAAGAAGCAAAGGCCTTTCCACTGTGAAAGAAGCTCTTGCTAACCGTAACTACCTTCCAACTTACCTTGAGTTTAACGACGCAAGCGTAGAAGGTAAATACATCCGTTTACCAGAACGTTCCGAGCTTCCACAAGAAATTGACGAAAAACAAATCGTCGAGTTCTACAGCCGTTAATAAAAGCAACCCCCTTAGGGATTTCCCTAAGGGGGTTATTTTGTTACTTAAGTTTTATTCAAATTTGACGAGGAAGTAATTCTTCTTACCGCGGCGAATAATGAGATAGGAATCACCTAGTCGACCCAATTGTTTCGTCGTCGCTTCCAGGTCTGTCACCTTCACGCCGTTCACTGTTACGGCTCCGCTTTCAATGTCTTGACGCGACTGGCGTTTGGATGGTGCTGCTCCCACAGAAATAAGAAGTTCAATCAACGCGACATCATCTTGCTCTAATGTTGTTGAAGGTACATCCTTGAACGCTTCCTCAATTTCAACACGTGATAGTGACTGGATATCTCCACTGAATAAAGCAGATGTGATATTAAGCGCACTCTCTAGCGCCTCCCCCCCATGAACAAGCTTCGTTACTTCGCGAGCCAGCACTTTCTGAGCTTCTCTCTTCCCTGGCTGTGCGACTACTTCAGCTTCAAGTCGTTCAATTTCTTCCTGAGATTCAAATGTGAAATATTTCAGGAATCGGATAACATCATTGTCCGCAGTCCCTAACCAGAATTGGTAGAACTGATACGGTGAAGTTTTGTTTGCATCCAGCCAAATAGCTCCGCCTTCCGTTTTACCAAACTTCTGCCCATCGCTCTTCGTAACAAGTGGCAATGTCACACCGAAAGCGCGGCGATCTGTTGATTTGCCAATAAGCTCAAGTCCAGCCGTAATATTCCCCCATTGGTCACTTCCACCAATTTGAACGGAACAGTTCTTCATTTCATTTAGCTTCAGGAAATCATAGGATTGAAGAATCATGTAACTGAACTCTGTAAACGAAATCCCTTTCGTAATACGAGAATCCACTGAATCCTTAGCCAGCATGTAGTTCACTGTAAAGTTTTTGCCTACATCGCGTAGGAATTCAATCACGTTCAGGGAGCCTAACCAATCGTAATTGTTCACTAACTCAGCACTGTTTTCAATTTCAGTTGAGAAATCAAGGAAACGTGAGAGCTGATTTTTAATACTTTGAGACCATGCTTCAACGACTTCAGGTCCGTTCAATGTTCGTTCATTCGCCTTACCACTCGGATCACCAATAAGCCCCGTCCCACCGCCTACCAAAGCTAAAGGAACATGTCCAGCAAGCTGGAATCTTCTCAATGTTAAAATGGGAAGCAAACTGCCTATATGCAAGCTATCAGCTGTCGGATCAAAGCCGCAGTACAGGACAACGCGCTCTTCACTCAGCTTCTTGTCTAAACCTTCTCTATCCGTAATTTGATGCAGCAAACCGCGAAACTCTAAATCCTTCAGAATACTCATGTACAACCATCCTTTATTATGAAATGAAAAAACAAAAAAGCCTTCTTATCCCAAAGGGACGAGAAGACTTGACTCGCGGTACCACCCTAATTAAAACAGCAGTTACGTACATCTAGGCACGGCGTGCTATTTTCACTCAAGAACCGATAACGAGGTTTAATCGGTAAATACTACTTGTGCAGGCACATTCCTGCAGGTTCCCATTTACTGCTCAAGACCGTAATTCACTAACCTGCAGGTACCGGTTCGCACCCTCCACCGGCTCTCTGAAAGCATCCACAAGCTACCTACTGCTGATCCATCAACGCATTTGTACTTGTTATAACATAGGAATCTGATGGTTGTCAAACCTAGAACTGAACCTTTCTCCCATCAGCATTACCGCAAAAGGTGCAATTATGGTATACTATTAGGGGTCATGTAAGGAGGATATTGGAACTTATGCGTAATTTTTTCGCGAAATGGAATCGTCCCTGGGTTAGAACGACATTTAAAGTAATTGGAATTTCATTAAAATGGGCCATTATTTGTGTGTTTTTGGCTGGCCTGCTAGGTGGATCCGCCGCTTTCGGATATGTAAGTGCACTAGTTAAAAAAGATCCTATCCGCAGCGAAGATGCGATTCGACAACAAATGCAAGAGAATGCGATCACAGGGTTCGCCTACTTCAATGATGATGCTGTGATTGGACAATTACGGACCGAAGAAGATCGACGTCTTGCACAACTCGAAGACATCCCTCAGAACTTGCTAGACGCCGTCCTCGCCATTGAGGATAAAGATTTCTACAATCATCGCGGCATCGATTTCCGTGGTCTCTACCGTGCAGTCACACAGAAGCTTCTGAATGAAGATGTGCAAACCGGTGGAAGTACAATTACGCAACAGCTAGCTAGACGTGTTTTCCTCACACTTGATCGCGATGACGGCCGTAAAGCAAGAGAGTTGCTGCTTGCACTTCGGATGGAACGCATCATGTCGAAGGATGAAATTTTACTTGCTTACCTAAATAAAATCCCATATGGCAATGGGGCAACGGGTTATAATCTTTACGGCATTAAAGCCGCTGCCAAAGGTCTGTTCAATATCGATGATTTAGCCAAATTGAATATTGCACAAGCCGCTTATTTAGCCGGATTACCTCAATCCCCATCGCAATATTCGGCTTTTACAAGTAAGCCAGCTTTCGATGAGGATGGCTTCAAAAAAGCGGTAACGCGTCAGCAATTAGTATTAAAGCGGATGATGGAAGAAAACAAAATCACCAATGATCAATATCAAGATGCCTTGAAATTCGATCTCAAAGCTTCCATGCCGGCAGCAGCTCAAAAAGCGTATACGACCTACCCTTATCTAATGATTGAAACCGAGCAGGAAGCATCCGAGATTTTATTGAAGCTTCAACATCCTGAGCTTGACCCGAAAACGAACCAAGCCGCTTATAACGAAGCACTCAAAAGCATACATACACAGCTATTACGCGGCGGTTATCAAATCTACACCACGATTGATAAAACAATTTATGATTCGATGCATGAGATATCAAGCAATGAGAAGAATTTCGCACCTACGGATGAGAAAAAAGGCGGCATAGAGCAAGTTGGTGCCATCATGATTGATTCCAAAACGGGTGCCATCACAGGAATGATTGAAGGTCGTGACTTCTTCGATGAGCAGCTGAATCATGCTACGCAAGCCTACAGGCAGCCTGGGTCTACAATGAAACCAATTGCTGCTTATATCCCTGCACTTGAAAAAGGGGTCATTCAGCCTGCCACCATCGTAGATGATATCCCAATCATTCTCAAAGATGGCGTTAAAGGCTTCCATCTACCAGAGAACTGGGACCATAAATTCCATGGCCTGATGACGGCGCGAAGAGCTTTAAATCAATCCTATAATATCCCAGCTATCGATATATTCCTCAATAAAGTAGGCATTACGCAAGCATGGGACTTCGCTAAGAAACTAGGTATTACGTCTCTTACCAAAGAGGATAATGTCGCACAAACCGGTGTTATAGGTGGTTTAAGTCGTGGAACCTCAGTCAAGGAACTAGCAGGTGCATATGCATCTATTCCGAATAAAGGCGTGTTTAATGCACCGTACTTAATTCGTGAAATTAAAGATTCGAATGGCAAGACCATTTATGCTCATGAGCAGAAGCCCCAAACCGTGTACTCACCGCAAACGGCTTACCTAATAACGGATATGATGAAAACCGTTATTAGCAATGCTAGCCAAGGGACAGCTACGGATCTCATGAAAAAATTCAAATCATACGGTAAAATCGAGATCTCTGGAAAAACAGGCTCCACACAGGATGATGCTGATGCTTGGTTCATGGGCTTCACCCCTGATGTAACTGTCGGTGTGTGGATCGGTTATGATCAGCCGATTAATAAGCTGTCTTCCAAAACGGGCCAAACCAATCATGCAAAAGATATTTGGGCGCTCATCTTGAACAAAACAATTGAGCAAAAACCTAATCTGTTCCCGAACAAAACATTCGCGAAGCCAGATGGTATCGTTTCATCAACAGTCTCCAGCTTATCCGGCATGCTTCCAAGTGAGCTGACGACAAGCTCCGAGCATTTGGTGACCGATATTTTCAACAAAAAGTATTTGCCTACAGCAACCGATAATGTCATGGTTAAAATGAAAATCAGTTCGCTAAATGGGCTCAATTATGTAGCTCAAGAAACGACACCTGCTGATTTCGTATCAGAGAAAGTCGTGATTAAACGACAAAAATCGATCACCCAATTATTAAAAGAAATCGATGAAGCGATGCAAAAGCTTCCTGAGAAAAGCAGAAAGCCTATCGATTTCTATAAGCCAACTGACTATGACGTAGATGCTCCTTCCGAAGTTGATCCAAGGGTTGACGATGGGAAAGTACCTCCAGCACCTCTGAACGTCGTGACAGTCAAATCAGGTGATACGGCGACAATTACTTTCCAACCGAACACGGATGCAGATATCGTAGGCTATCGCATTTATCGTTCGGATAATCAAGGCAAGTTCCAGCTCATGGGAGGTAAAGTCGTGCTGGCGGGTGCAGAAGCGAAGTTTGTTGATCAACTTCAAACCGCAGCTATAACAGGCTACTATGTCACTGCTGTTGATGTAGCAGGTAAAGAATCCATACCAAGCCGGTCCTCTTATACGGATGGTAGCTCTCTAGATTCATTAATCATCCCTGGTGTGGATAGCAATGGCAACCCTTTGACAGATCTTACTATCCCATCACCAGGAACAACGAATGGTGGAACGGGAGCTGGCACTCCTACGGGCAAGCCGGTATCCAAGGATGCTCCTTCTGCACCAACGGGCATCAAGGCAAAAGCTGAAGAAGCTTCACTTGTCCTAACATGGAAAGCGAATGATGCCAAAGACAAAGTCAAACAGTATATCGTTTACTTTAGTGATAAAGAAAAGGGCACTTACACGAAGCTAGGCACTGTTGAGAATGGAACTGAATTCCATTATTACGCGGCAGCTTTCAATGGCTATTATAAAATCACAGCCATTAATGAAGCTGGAGAGTCTAAATTCTCTGCCACCATCGCTTATAATAAATAAGCGTAATTGAAGAAGAACCTGGTGCTGCCAGGTTCTTCTTTTTTTGATGCACAAAAAAGCTTTCTCTGCACCACTAAGGGTACGGAGAAAGCTAGAGATGAACCTAAATTAATCTTCAATTGTCGATAAGTCACCTGTCGGAAGGTTAAGCTCCCATGCTTTAAGCACACGGCGCATGATCTTCCCGCTGCGTGTTTTTGGCAGCTTGTCCTTGAATTCAATCTCACGCGGTGCCGCATGCGCGGATAGACCTTCCTTAACGAACTTAGAAATTTCAGCTTTAAGTTCATCAGAAGCAACAAAGCCTTCGCGCAACGCGATAAATGCTTTGATAATTTCTCCCCGCATAGGGTCTGGTTTCCCAATAACCCCAGCTTCAGCAACAGCTGGATGCTCAACAAGCTTGCTTTCAACTTCAAATGGACCTACGCGCTCACCTGCCGTGTTAATCACATCATCCACTCGACCTTGGAACCAGAAATAACCATCCTCATCTTGATAAGCGGAATCTCCGGAAACGTACCAGCCTGTCAAACGGAAGTACTCTTCATACTTGGACGGGTTATTCCAAATTTTACGCATCATCGATGGCCAAGGTGTTTTGATCGCGAGGTTCCCCATCCGATTCGGAGGCAGAACATTACCAGCATCATCGATAATGGCAGCATCAACACCTGGAATTGGACGACCCATAGAGCCTGGTTTAATCGTCATGGAAGGATAGTTACAAATCAACTGTCCGCCTGTCTCTGTCATCCACCACGTATCGTGAATACGTTGATTATAGACCTTCATACCCCATCTGACGACTTCCGGATTCAAAGGTTCACCAACACTCAATACATGACGAAGTGCCGACAAATCATAGCTTGCAGAAACATCATCGCCTGCCCCCATCAACATACGGAAAGCTGTTGGCGCACTGTACCAAACGGTTACTTTATATTTCTGAAGTGTATTGTACCAATCCTGCGGACTGAAACGTCCTCCGCGAATTACATTCGTCGCACCATTCAACCATGGAGCGAAAATCCCGTAGGAAGTACCTGTTACCCAACCTGGGTCTGCCGTACACCAGTAGATGTCATCTTCTTTTAAATCAAGAACAATTTGTCCCGTATAATAGTGCTGCAACATCGCATTTTGAACGTGGAATACACCTTTCGGTTTCCCAGTTGACCCGGATGTATAATGAATAATTAATCCATCTTCACGGTCCAACCATTCAATCTCAAGCTCTGTAGAAGCATTTGCCATTTCTTTATGATAATCAACTTGTCCTTCACCAAGCTCAATGTTCTCCCCTACAAGGATCACATGCTTAAGGTGTGGAAGTTCACTATAAGGCACACGTGATAATTGGCTAGGCGTCGTGATAATCGCAACCGCTTCACTATCTTCCAATCGATCTCGAACTGCTGTTTCCATGAATGCTTCAAAAAGTGGTCCAACAACCGCGCCTACTTTGAGTGATCCCAGTAAAGAATAATACAGTTCAGGTGTCCGCGGCATGAAAATGAAAACTCTCTCACCCTTGCCAATGCCTAGATTTCTAAGCACATTACCAAACTGATTGGATCTTTCCTTCATTTGTCCAAAAGTAATCGCTTCATCACGTGTGCTGTCGCTGTAATATAAAGCAATTTTGTCCCTCTTCCCGCCTTCCGCATGACGGTCAATAGCTTCATAGGCCATATTCACTTTACCTGTTTCGTACCAGGAGAAGTTTTTCTCGATGTCTGCCCAATCAAATGTCGCATGTGTTTGTTCGTAATTAGCCATGTTTGGATTAAGGGATACTGATTTAATGAGTTCATCTTTAATTTGATCCATAAACGTAAAACCCTCCTCACGAAATAAACCGCTTTCACTTTACTGATGAATTCGAGCAAAATGTGATCGATTTTTGACATGTTCTATTATAACATACTCAGAATATTTCGCCTATGTTTAAGTTTTGCTATGATTTCAAACAAAAGTTTGGTATAAAATTACTATGAATCTTCGTAAAGGAAACGCCCATCATGCTGTTTTTTAGAAGGAGAGCAAAAGTTATGCAGCATATCAAAATCTACCACTCACAAAGCTTGCGCACTGCTCCCGATCAACCTGAAATTATAATTGAGGGTCCCGTTTCACCAGAGAAATTGCAGGAACTTACCATGCACACGAAGCTTGACGCCTTCCGGAGACCGAAAGAACAACTCGAAGCACTCATCGAGATTGCGGGGTTACCTGAAGGAAGAATCATACTTGCGAAAGATGGATCCACGATTGTCGGTTACGTCACCTTCCATTACGCAGATGAAATTGAGCGATGGTCACAAGGCAATATGAAGGATTTAATTGAACTCGGTGCGATTGAAGTCGCTGATGATTACAGATCGATAGGTTTAGGCAAAAAAATGATTCAGCTTGCATTTGAAGATGATCAAATGGAAAATGTCATTTGCTTCACAACCGAATATTATTGGCATTGGGATTTGGAAACGAGTAAATTAACCGTTTGGGAATATCGTCAAATGATGGAAAAACTCATGAAAAGCGTCGATATGATCTGGTTTGCAACCGATGATCCAGAAATTTGCTCACATCCTGCCAACTGTCTGATGGTGAGAATTGGGAAGCAAGTACCCATCTCGTCAGTCGAGCAGTTTGATCGCGTGCGTTTTCAGCAGCGCTTTATGTATTAGCTCCATGAGATGTAGTTAGCAGCAGATCTTCAAACGAAATTGTTAGCCAATTCGGGGGAATTTGGAAATGGACATGAAGTTTACGGAACCTGTGTTTATCTATGATGATCAAGAGATTCAATATAAATTTAATGATACACATCCTTTTAATCAGGATCGTCTCATTATGACCGTTGATTTGCTACGTAAATCTGGTGCACTTCCAGACAAGGCGGTACTAACGTCTCGCTCAGCGACTGATGCAGAACTCTTGCGGGTGCATTCAGCTACTTATATCGAGGCAGTAAAAGCGCTGAGTGTTCCTGCTCCTGAGGAACGCTGGGTGCGTGAAGCAGCCCGTTTCGGGCTCGATACAGACGACACGCCCTACTTCCCAGGGATGCATGACATCACTGCGAAGGTCGTAGGCGGCTCTATCCTTGCCGTAGACCTCGTTATGACCGGCCAAGCGCCTCATGCCTTACATTTAGGCGGTGGCCTCCACCATGCCCTGCAGAGCAAAGGTGCGGGCTTCTGCGTCTATAATGACGCATCTGCGGCGATCGCTTATGCCAAAGAGAAGTATGGCGCTAAGGTGCTCTACATCGATACAGACGTACACCACGGCGATGGCGTGCAGTGGAGTTTCTACGCCGACCCGCAGGTCGGCACGTTGTCTATTCACGAGACGGGGAAATATTTATTCCCCGGCACGGGGGCTGTGAACGAACGCGGAGAAGGCGACGCGTTCGGAACGAGTGTAAACATCCCGGTGGAGCCTTACACCGAGGATGATTCTTGGCTGGAATGTTTCAGCGAGGTGCTTACCGAGCTGATCGCCCGCTTCCAGCCGGACGTCATTATCTCGCAGCATGGATGCGACGCCCATGCTTTCGACCCGCTCGCGCATGTGCATTGCTCCATGCGCGTGTACAAGGCCATGCCCGAGCTCATCCATCGACTTGCGCACCAATGGTGCGAAGGTCGGTGGGTCGCGCTCGGGGGCGGCGGGTACGACATCTGGCGTGTCGTACCACGGGCTTGGAGCCTGCTCTGGCTCGTGATGAGCGAGCAGGCGATTATGAGTCAGCTGGAGGCGGAGCCCCAGCTGAGGCTGCCCCAGGCGTGGCTAGACGCCTGGCAGGGCAAGAGCCCCGTCCCACTCGTGGAGACGTGGCTCGACCCGGTTGAAGCTTGGGCACCGATTCCAAGGCGCCAGGTGATCACCGAGAAGAATCGACAGACCAAGGAACTGGCGATGATGTATTTGAAATAAATCGTTCCGGAATTAAGAAAAGCTCAGATTACCGCCAACTAGGCGATGCTCTGAGCTTTATTCATGGGTAGCCGTTTTACAGCTGCTTCACCATATCTTCAACCATTTTATACGAATTCTCCGATGCAATCACCGTAAACTCCGCGAAATTCACATGCGCAGAACCATCTGCTTTGTCAGACATGGAGCGCAAGACAACATAAGGTATACCATTCATCGCACATACTTGTGCAACAGATGATCCTTCCATCTCCACACAGACACCATTCAGCTCTTGATACAGACTAGCTACTACTTCTCGGCTTGCAATGAATTGGTCCCCTGAAAGTACTCTACCCTGCTTCACTTTACCTGCAAACAATTTCTCTCCCGAAGCTACGGCTAGCTCTACGAGTTTGCGATCAGCTGCGTACACCGAGTTCTCAGCGTACGGAATAACGCCGCGCGGAAATCCTAATGCTGTCACGTCCATATCATGCTGTACACATTCTGTGGAAATAACTAGATCGCCAATTTGTAATTCAGGATCTAAGGCGCCAGCTACACCTGTGAAGATAACAGCTTCTACACCGAACTGATCAATTAGAATTTGTGTGGTAACTGCAGCATTCACTTTCCCAACGCCTGTGCGACAGACAACGACATCTTTACCGAAATAAGTACCTTCTCGAAATGTAATGCCCGCTTTTACCGTTTCGCTTATATCTGTCATATGAGCAACGAGCAGCTCAATTTCTTCATTCATTGCTCCGATTAATGCGATTTTGTTCCAAGTCATATTGATTTCCCTCTCTCTATTCCTACATGAGAAAACCTCTATCGCGTCTCTTCCAGAATGGAAGGACACGATTAGAGGTTTATTTTTCACTTAAGCTCGAGCTTTAACCGAATGACGATTAATGATTTCATGCGGTAAAATAACTTGCATATTTTCTGTTGATTCTTTATTCATCAGCTTCGTCAGTAGTCGCATCGACACAGCTCCGATATCATACATGGGTTGAGCTACCGTCGTTAATGTAGGTCTTACCATGGATGCCATGCGGATATTGTCCACACTGATTACAGCGATATCTTCGGGAACGCGAAGCCCATTGTCTTGAATCGTATGAATAGCGCCAATTGCCATTTCATCCGTTGCCGAGAAAATGGCGGACGGTCTAGGAGAAAGCTCCAAGAAATAGTTGACTGCATCCACGCTTGACTCATAACGGTAATTACCAATCCGTACATACTCATCACGTACTGGAATACCAGCGGTTTCAAGTGCACGTTTGTAACCTTGATATCTAGCGAAGCCATTCGCTGGATCCTGTAGAGTTCCAGAAATCATGGCAATATCGCGATGCCCTGCTTCAATAAGTACGTTCACTGCATCAAATGCAGCTGCCTCATGATCAATATCAACGGATGCCATCGCTTGGTTCTCATCCTTCGTGCCACATAGGACAACGGGAACGGATGACGTACGGAAAGCTTGAATATGTTCTTCCGTAACAACACCACCCATGAAAAGCAACCCGTCAACTTGTTTCTCAAGCAACGTGTTGATGACACGAATTTCTTTCTCTTTCTTCTTGTCCGCATTACACAAAATAATATTGTAATGGTACATATTCGCAATATCCTCAATTCCACGCGCTACTTCAGCAAAAATAGAATTGGATATATCGGGAATAACAACGCCAACTGTTGTCGTTTTTTTACTTGCTAATCCTCTAGCTACCGCATTTGGACGGTAACCCAATCGTTCAATGGCTTCAAAAACTTTCTTACGTGTTTGCGGCTTCACGTTCGGGTTATTATTAACGACCCGAGATACGGTTGCCATGGAAACGCCTGCTTCTCTCGCTACATCATAAATGGTTACGGTCACGGTTACTCTCTCCATTTTCACAAGTATTCTGCGAACCTAGTATATTATCGTTATGATACGACAAATTAATCCATCTTGCAATGCAAAATGAAAATGCTTTGAAAATAATTTTCATTTTATTTTCAAAAGGGTCACAAATAGAATAAAAGCCAACCTCTTCTCGAGATTGGCAGCCCATTTTTAGGTTGAAATTGCGCTTTGAGTGATTTGAGATAACCGTTTACGAATTTCCTCCGCCCATGGCTCATCGCCTAGCGATTGCGCTAGCAACAAGATGTCCAACAGCTCATTGATTCGTTCCTCCACAATTTTCTCCATCGAATCATTCATACGCTCTTTTTCTGTTACTTTTAACAGCAGAAAGGCAACCTCCGAAACTTCATGGAAGAAGAATTGCTGCTTCTCTGGTTTACTACCCAGCCTACCGATCAGACCGGTAAGTTCAGGCTTTACATGAGGTACGACCTCACTTCGTCCACAGGCCTCACAGGAATAGATAGGAACATTCTCAATATCTACTTTACTTTGATAAATAACCGTGCGCAGACGAAGGTTCATCGTGCGTCCGCACTTACAATACTTTTGCATTCTAACACTCCTTCACTGACAGGCGGCATGTACATTAGTTGCTTGTACTATGTTATTCTACGATGTCATCAGATTTCCTTCTGATCGATACATAGTAGTTTTTGCCACCTTTGGAAGCGAGATGTTACTTTGCCTGTTGTTTGCTAAACGAGATAACTTCATCCACAAAACGTTTGGAAAATGCCGGAAGGTCTGGCGGTCTACGCCCTGAAATAATATTGCGATCCACGACCACTTCTTCATCAAGCCAAATTGCTCCAGCATTTTCGATATCATCGCGAATGCCTGGCGTGGATGTCATCGTGTAGCCTTGAACGATTTTGGCAGAAATCAAAACCCAGCCAGCATGACAAATCTGCGCGATAGGCTTTACATCCGCATGAAACTCCTGCGTTAGTCTAAGTACATCGGCATAACGACGAAGCTTGTCAGGTGCCCAACCACCAGGAACATAAAGACCAACATAATCCGAAGATTTCACTTCATCGAACGCATAATCCGTCGTGATGGGAACGCCATATTTGCCATGATATACGGTCTTCGCTTTAGGTCCAACAATATCTACAATTGCTCCTGCTTCGCGCAACCGGTAGACAGGATACCACATTTCCAAATCTTCAAATTCTTCATCTACAAAGGCTAGCACCTTCAAACCTGCTAATTCCATACTAATTACCTCCTACAATGGATTCCGTTTGTTCCGTTTGAGCAAGAAGCTCCAAGATTTCATCACTTGTTTTGCAAATTAGAATACGATCTACTAATGCCTTGCATGTCGCGGCATCACTGCTAAGCAGTCTGTGCTTGACTTGCAAGAGCGTCTGAACCGATATGCTCAGCTCCTCAATGCCCAATCCAAGCCAAATCGGCAGTGCCCGAATATCTCCAGCCATTTCCCCGCATACGCCTACAGGAATGCCAACACGCTTGCCTGCGTCGATCACGAGTTTGAGTAATCGAATAACGGCCGGATGATAAGGATTATATAAGTGCGCGATATTCTCGTTCATTCGATCAACAGCCAGAACATATTGAACTAGATCATTCGTACCGATACTCATGAAATTCACTTCGCTGGCAAGCACATCGGCAATGATGGCAGCAGCTGGTACTTCAATGGTAAGTCCTACCTCAATATTAGCATTAAAAGGGACACCAAGACTACTTAGCTCCAGCTTCGCTCTTTCCAAGTGCGCTTTCGCTTGACGCACCTCTTCTATGGAGGTCACCATTGGATACATGATCTTCACATTACCATAATGACTAGCTCTTAAGATCGCTCTTAGCTGCGTCATAAAGAGATCCGTTCGATCCAGAGAGATTCGAATGGCCCGGTAGCCTAGGAAGGGATTATCTTCTTTGGCAAGCGGCATGTAGTCAAGTTTCTTGTCACCGCCAATATCCAGGGTTCGGATCACGATTGGACGTCCTTTGAGTTGCATGGCCGCGTGGCGATAGACCTCAAATTGCTCCTCTTCACTAGGCAATGAATCGCGATCCATATACAAATATTCTGTACGAAACAGGCCTACACCTGATGCGCCATTGCGCAATACTTGGTCAATTTCCATAACCGAATTAATATTCGCATGTAGATTGACCAAGCTTCTATCTAATGTCAGTGGAGCCACATCGGCAATTTCTTGCAAGCTTTCCTTGAACTCCAGCCAGTTTTTCTTACGTGCTTGATAACGTTCTATGGTGATCTTGTCCGGGTTAATATACAAGGTGCCTTCTTGACCATCAATAATCAAGAAATCACCATTTTGAATAGGACGCAGCAGCTTTCCTTCTAATCCAAGTACATAAGGAACAGACATCGCTCTGGCCATAATCGACACGTGCGAGTGTGTGCCTCCCAGAATAGTCAACAGTCCTAACACATTCGTTGGATCCAAATGAGCAAGCTGTGAAGGGGTAAGCTCCTTCGCAACTAAAATATAAGGATGATCAATCGGCGGGACAGTTGTGCTTGTATCCCCCAATAAATGCTTCAAGAGTCGATTACCGACATCTTTAATATCTAAGGCACGTTCTTTCATGTATTCATCATCGATTAAATTGAACATTCCTACAAATTTGTCAATGACCTCTTTCACCGCGACTTCTGCGGCTTTATATTGCAGCTCAATAATACCTTGAATCTCATTCATGAAAATAGGGTCTTCCAAAATAGCCAAATGCGCATCAAAAATATAGGCTTGTTCTTGCCCAACCACTTCTTTGATCTCTTGTTTGATTAGCTCCAGCTCATCCTTGGAATGCCGAATGCCATCATACAATCGCTCGAATTCATACGCTAAATCTGTCACATCTATCATTTTCTCTGGAAAATCCCATTCCCAAGTGGGAATAACAAACGCTTGACCCATTGCAATTCCCGATGACGCGCCTACACCTCTAATCATCCGTTCGTCCCCCCCTCGGATTTAGTCGGCTTAAGGACAACGGACATAACAGAGCCTTGGCCTTTCTTAACTGGCTTAAACGGAGCAAAGCTCCATGATTTCACAATATCTGGATTCGTAATTATCATAGGTGTCGCTAAGGATGAAGCGAATTTCTTAACTTTGTTATAGTTGAACTTCACTAGCAGCTGTCCTGCTTCCACACGATCGCCTTCCTTCACCACCGCATTAAAGCACTTACCTGGTAAGCTGGACGTGTCAATTCCGATATGCAGCAGAACTTCAAGCCCTTCATCCGTTAGAATCCCAAGCGCATGCATCGTCGGGTAAATGTGCATAATGGTACCTGCTACAGGGGAAACCAATTCACCTTTTTCAGGAATAAAAGCAACACCATTCCCGACAAGTCGGGAGGCAAAGATACGATCAGGCACTTCTTCAATGGGGATCATACGTCCCTGCATCGGAGATGTAAATAAGACGACATGAATATCTTTGCGCAATACCTTCATAATTTCTTCACGTATAAGCTCTGAAAATGTTCCAAACACGACTTGAACATTGCCTCCTCCAAGACGTATGACGCCTGCTGCTCCTAAGTGTCGTAATGCCGTGATGTCCATCAGACGATCATTGACAAGCGTAAGTCGCAATCGGGTAATACAGGCTTCAATCTTCTTAATATTGTCTTTCCCACCAAGTGCCTGCAAAATTAACGGAGAACGATACGGTATGTCCCCAGCCCACTCTTCTAGCGATGAGCCTTCTTCCCTACCCGGTGTAGGAATTCGGAACTTCTGAATCGCCCATCGGAATAAGAAATAATACAGTAAACCATAGACCAACCCAATCGGAATCAATAATAAGCCATTGTGTGATAAGTGCAGATTTATGATGTAGTCAATAGCCCCAGCTGAATAAGAGAATCCATGGTGGATATTTAACTCATAAGCGATCCACATAGCTACACCCGAAAGGATCGCATGAATTACGAACAAATAAGGTGCTACAAAAAGGAAAGCAAATTCAATCGGCTCTGTCACACCAGTTAAAAAGGAAGCCAATGCAGCCGTTAAGAATGTAGCTTTGATCTTCGGCTTTAAATCTTCCCTCGCTTCTCCGATAATTGCAAAAGCAATAGCTGGTAATGCAAACATCATGATCGGGTACAACCCAGCCATATACATCCCTGCAGATGGATCGCCAGCGAAAAATCGCGGCAAATCACCATAGGCGTATTGACCAGATGGCGTCTCGTACGCCCCCACTTGAAACCAAAAAAAGTTATTCAAAATATGATGTAAGCCCGAAGGTACGAGCAAGCGATGAGCAATCCCATAGATGAATGCACCGAATCCGCCCAATCCAAGTAATCCGCTAGATATTTTGCCCATCAGCGTCTCTAGAAAAGGACCAATCCCGATCATAATATAAGAGACAATGAGCGTTGCGAGGCCCATGACGAGCGGCACCATCCGAGGTCCACCGAAAAACTGTATGTACTCCGGAAGCTTAATTTCCTTGCAGCGGTGATAGATGATTGCAGCCAGCAGCCCAATCAAGATCCCGCCAGAAACGCCTAATTGAAATTGTGTGCCCAGCCCATGCTCGATGAGTCGGGTAAACATGAAATACCCTAGCATGGCCGATAAACCAGCTATTCCGGCACTTTCTGTTAATCCCAATGCCACCCCAACAGCGAAGATAATGGGAATATAATCAAAGATTGTATTTCCAGCCAATGACAGCATTTCCCCAAAGCTTGAAGCATGTATGACATCCCAAGGTAAATCCCCTAGACAAAGCAGCACAGCAGCAATAGGAAGCGCAATGGTAGGCAGCATTAAGGAGCGGCCAAGCTGTTGTAAGTTCCCCATCCAGTTCAAACGAATGCTAACCTCCTAAAAGTTTTCGTCAGAAAACTGACTTCGTAAGCATCTTACCTTAGCAATTTCGAAGCGTATCTTCCATAATCATAAGATTCTCTTATCAAATCGTAAAGCTTGTTCGTGCTTTTGTCAAAAAAAAATAAGCAGATCGCGTGTACCATCAAGGTTATTCTACATAGTAAACGCAAAAGTTGACTAAGTCCCCTAAAAGCTGTCATACTTTACTTGTACCCCAAATTCATGATTCAAGGAGGAAATACGCTTATGTCTTATGATGTTATTATTATTGGTGCAGGTCCTACCGGCGCAAGCGCTGCGCTTTTCACTTCAAAAGCAGGCAAGAAAACGCTCGTCATCGACAATGAGCAAAGTGTTACGAAGCGTGCATGGATCGAGAATCACTATGGTGTTGAAGCGATTGGCGGGCCCGATTTAGTTGAAATCGGCAAGAAACAAGCCGCTAAATTCGGAACTGAATTCGTACATGGCAAAGCGACTCAGCTTGTAAAGAATGAAGATGGTTTTGAGATCACCACAGAAAATGATACATATATAGGTAAGCACGTTATTCTAGCAACTGGTTTATCCGTTGAACTTGCTGAAGCTGCTGGAATCGCGACAAAAGAAGGTACTGAGCCAAGAATTAAATCTATTGTTGACTGTGATGCACAAGGAAATACAAGTCTCAAAGGTGTATGGGCAGCAGGTACGACGGCTGGTGTCAGCATGCATACGATTATCACTGCTGGTGATGGAGCCAAAGTCGCTATCAATGTGATTAGTGAACTTAACGGTGCTCGTTACGTTGATCACGATGTGTTGAAAGCCTAGTTCCTACGTATGAGAAAACCGCTAAGCGCTCCCCTGTAAAGGAGATCGACTAGCGGTTTTTGGGTTTGAAACTTACTTCTTACGCGAACATGAATTAATTGTTACGCGGGTTCAGTATCGCATCTTCCACTTTAATGCAGCGATCCATGATAACTTCTAAGCCAGCTTCACTAGCAATACGTCCTGCTTCTTCATTCACGATATCTAGCTGCAACCAGAAAACTTTCGCCCCAATCTTAACTGACTCTTCAGCCACTGGAACAACCTGATCAGCACGACGAAATACATTCACGATATCAACAGGCTCAGGAATGTCCGATAACGATGGGTAGCATTTCTCACCTAGAATTTGATCCGCATTTGGATTAACAGGAATAATCCGGTATCCTCTGCTTTGCATAGCGGCTGATACCATATAAGATGTGCGATCTGGTTTATCGGATAAACCTACTACAGCGATATTTCCTGCATTGGCAAGCAATTCTTTGATATGTTCCCTAGACGGATTCTCAAATGTCATGTGGATCTCTCTCCTATTTATTCAAGTAGGTTAGACCTTGTTTCCCCATTGCTTCCCAAGTTTCAACGAACTGTGCTTTACTCACTTTCACTTGCTTTTTGCCACTCAATGGGTCATTTAAGTAAACATTCGTTTCGTCAAATCCTACAAGGACAACAGCATGTTCCGAATACGTTGTCTTTAGAGGACCGATTGGCGTATCCCACGTTACCCATTTGTACGGTAGATTGTAGTCGATTGTCGTCCAGACGATAACTGGGATCCCATGCGCCACTTGCTGCTCATACAATTCAAAAGCTTCCCCTGTTATATTAATCGCTTGAGGGATATAGTCTTTCATAAGCGGAAACAATCCTGCGGAATAGATGCCAAAGCCTCTTTTCTTACGTGTTACGTCCCCAACGAAACCGGAGTTCGGATTGCCCCAGTAAGCGATGTTGCCGCCCGCATCCAATGTTGCTGGTGTCATGTCTGTAGGCATTTCGGCGACTAATTCCAGCTTTGTTTTGTTTACACCATAGTATTTCAGCAGCATCGTGAGGCTTGTGATCTCACAGCCAGCAGGCAGCTCGGGCAGTTGTTGTACGATGGGGACATCCAACATCGCTGATTTGACTTGTGCAGGCGCAGGCGACGGTGTCGGCTTCACGGTGGCCTTCAACGCAGCGGCGGGTTTATCAACTGCTAAGACTACTGGACCAGAAGCGAATAAAGCTGGTTCTTTCCCTGTGGCCTTCGCATAAAGCAATACAGCAAATACGCTGCTCGCAAATGTAAGGCCTGCTACGAGAAACAATCCAAACGTCACTTTCAATCCTTGCCAAATAATCCTCATGCTGACTCACCCATTCAATGTAATTGAGATTCTAGGACTCGCTCACTAGCTCAACCTGTGCGCCAATGGAGCGCAAGTGGTCGAAATATTGTGGATACGACTTCGCCACGTGGTGGGCATCCCGAATCGTTAAACCCTTCTCAGAGCGTAGACCAACTACAGTTAATGCCATGATGACCCGATGATCGAAATGCGCGTTGATTTCTACGCCACCTTCAACCCCTTGTGGTTTACCATGAACAATAATTTCACTCTGACGCTCTTCTACATCAGCTCCAGCCTTGCGAAGCTCATTCAAATAATCTGTGATACGATCACACTCTTTATACCGTAGGTTCTCAACATTGTAGAAGCGCGAAGTCCCTTCAGCAAATACAGCAGCAGCAACCATCGCAAGAACAGCATCCGTAAAATGGTCACCATCGAATTCTCCAGCAACTAGATGCTGATTGCCACGAACATGTACAACACCATTGTCGTGCGTAAGATCTACGCCCATTGCCTTCAGAACATCCACACATGCCTTCTCACCTTGCTTGCTGTTCTCTTCCAGACGAAGTACACGCACATCCGAATTCGTAACCGCAGCGGCAGCTAGAATAGCTGCTGAACCCGGATAGTCGCCTTGGATGACATATTCTTTAGCTTCATAGGATTGTCCACCTGGAATACGGTAGTGCATTAAATCTTCACTTGCATGAACGACGATGCCAGCCTGCGCTAATACTTCAAGCGTTTGCCCTACAATAATTTTGGACTTCAAATCATGCAGAACTTCAATTTCACTGTCTTCTTCCAATAATGGCGTCATAAACAATAAAGAACTCAGGAACTGGGAACTCACATTACCCGAAACGGTAATTTTGCCGCCGCGGGGTTGTCCCCCTTTAATTGTTATCGGCAGACGACCGTTATTATGTTGTACTTCTACGCCCATTTGTTGCAAAGTATCGATTAAATCATCATGAGGACGTTTACCCAATGATTCCGGATACGTATTAACAAATGTCACTTCCGGACAGAAAGCAGCCGTAGACATCAAAAAGCGGAGAACAGCGCCAGCGTTACCCACATTCAATTCAGACACATGTTTAGGGTTCTTGCCGAAGCCTGTGATTACAATTTTCTCATCATCTTCTTCTATAATAGCGCCAAGATCACGTACACATCGTCTCATAGCATCACTATCTTCACTATGAGCTGGGTAATAGATTGTGCTTGTCCCATTAGCTAGCGCACCGATTAGCAAGTAGCGTGTAGTGTAGTTTTTGGAGGATAAAGCATTAATTTCCCCTTCAAGATGGGAGGTTGGTTTAACGATGGCTTTCATGTCGTTTGTTAACTCCTTCGCAAATAGTTTATATGTATATCCAGCAGAATGAATGCCAAGAAACCAATCATCAGCAGGATGATAGAGATCCTAAGATTTATTGACAGTGTACCATACGAAATCTAACTTGGGAACCTTCTCCCCTAGCAGCTGTATCAAGGAAAAGCTAGACGAAATAAACGGCTCCGCCGTCCTTCTTGGACGGGAGCGTTTATCTAGAAATATAGCCAGTTTATCGTGTGCAACATATAAATTCTATATTTTAAAGAAACACTTCGTTTGACATCACGTCGTTATATTTCTATCATACTAAGTAAGAAGCTTTCTTCTGAAAATACAAACATGGAGGCGTATCATGGACACGATTCTACCATCCGAGATCAAAGCAAGACTCGCACAAGGAGAGCAGTTAACACTTATTGACGTTCGCGAAGATGAGGAAGTAGCTGAAGGCATGATTCAAGGCGCAATACATATTCCATTAGGCCAATTGCCAGAGCGGCTTAGCGAGATCCCACAAGTCGACGAAGTCATTTTAGTATGTCGCAGTGGAAATCGAAGCGGACGCGCACTAGGCTATCTAGAAGCCAACGGTTATAAAGGTCTTAAGAACATGACCGGCGGCATGCTGGAGTGGGAAGATTAAGCTGAAGAGCTTATCTTCTCCTTAATGGCGCACCGCTTGCTGAATGATGCGATCTGCAATTTCATCCTCGCTTAAGTCCGTCGTATCAATAGACGTATGAGCGAAATCATAGGCATGTTTTCTTTGTTCCATTAACGTATGAACACGTTCTTCCAAATTACCTTGCAGCAAAGGCCGATTCGTATCCGCACTCACTCTTTGGATAATCGTTTCTGCCGTTGCGTTCAACGCAACAACAAAGCCATGCTGCAACATGCAAATTCGATTAGATTCTGCAAGTACCGCACCGCCGCCCGTCGCAACAACTTGTCCCTCGCTATCTAATATACGTGCCAACGTCTCGGTTTCCAGAGCGCGAAAGTGTGCTTCTCCATGATCCCGAAATAATTCAGGAATGCTTGTCTGTTGAACTTCTTCTAACACGGCGTCAGAATCACAAAAACTCCATCCTAAACGCTCGGCAAGCTTCTTGCCTACGGTTGATTTCCCTGTTCCCATAAATCCAACAAGTACAATATTTCTGACTGTCACACAAATCCCCTTTTCCCATATGCTAGTCATACAAACTTTCCCAACATCATACCATAGCCCTTACAGCATGAATACAATCCATTAAAAAATCATATAGTAGTGTGAATAAATTCTAGCACAAACAGTTAAGATTTTAGAGAGACCACGCCGATAAGGAGAGATGGAGCTTTGAACCCAACTGTGATGCAGCAAAACCAAACTACCGCCTTGACGAACCGCACACAACGCAAACTGGAGCAAATTTTGCACCCAAGCTATACACTATGCAAAGAGGATGTCGTCTGGATATTAGAGTTTATTAAGAAAAAAGTGGCTGAAGAAGACCCGATGATGCAAGGTCTAACTCAACCACGATTATTAAGAAATTTCCGTTATTTTGCTGAGATATCTCTCATGCTCATCCACAAACGCAACGGCTTCGATCAAGAAGCTGATCGACTGAAGATGTGGCTGCGAGAAGCGGCGTACGGCTTACAAGATGAGAAATAACTACTCGTTACCCATCCAGTTGAAGTGGAAGGATCCTTCTTTGTCTACACGTTGGAACGTATGAGCACCGAAGTAATCACGTTGTGCTTGTAACAAGTTAGCTGGCAATCTTTCTGTACGGTAGCTGTCATAGTAAGCAAGTGCGGATGCGAAAGAAGGAACTGCGATACCACGAGCAACCGCTTCTGCAACCACTTGTCTCCATGAACCTTGGTAGTTATGAACTACGTCTGTGAAGTAAGAATCAAGCAACAAGTTTTTCAATTCAGGATTGCGATCATACGCATCCTTGATATTTTGAAGGAAACGAGCGCGGATAATACAACCGCCACGGAAGATCATTGCGATGCTGCCGTATTTCAAATCCCATTTGTATTCTTCGGAAGCTGCTCTCATTTGAGCGAAACCTTGCGCATAAGAACAAATTTTGCTTGCGTAAAGAGCTTGACGAACAGCCTCAATAAACGCTTTGCGATCCCCTGTGAATGCTGGAGCATCAGGTCCTTTGAGTACTTTGCTTGCTGCTACGCGTTCTTCCTTCATGGCAGAAATGAATCGGGAGAATACGGATTCCGTGATGATAGAAAGCGGCACGCCAAGGTCCAGAGCACTTTGACTGGTCCATTTTCCTGTTCCCTTTTGTCCTGCGGAATCCAAAATCACGTCAACCATTGGTTTGCCTGTTTCAGCGTCATATTTCGTGAAAATATCACGCGTGATTTCGATCAAGTAGCTGTCCAGCTCCCCGTTGTTCCACTCCGTGAAGATCTCATGAAGCTCTTCTGTGCTTACGTTAAGGACATCTTTCAGCAACTGGTAGGCTTCACAAATCAATTGCATATCTCCGTACTCAATACCGTTGTGCACCATTTTTACATAGTGACCCGCGCCGTCTGGCCCGATATACGTACAACAAGCATCTTCGCCAACTTTTGCAGAGATTGCTGTTAGGATAGGCTCTACCAATTTATACGCGTCTTCTTGGCCTCCTGGCATGATCGAAGGTCCTTTAAGCGCGCCTTCTTCACCGCCGGAAACACCTGTTCCAACGAAACGAATTCCGTGGGCTTCGAGCTCTTTGTTACGACGTTGAGTATCTGGGAAGAAAGCATTTCCGCCATCGATCAAAATATCGCCTTTATCCAAATGCGGAAGCAATTGGTTGATTGTATCATCTGTAGGTCCGCCTGCTTTGACCATGATTAAAATTTTGCGCGGCACTTCAAGGGATTGAACGAATTCTTCAACTGAATATGTACCTACAAGTTGTTTGCCCGGTGCTTCATTAAGAAGCTCCTTCGTTTTCTCAGCAGAACGGTTGAATACAGATACCGTAAAGCCTCTGCTTTCAATGTTTAATGCTAAGTTTTTCCCCATTACCGCTAAACCTACAACACCTATTTGTTGCTTAGACATGTCTCTCATACACCCTTCCGATATATAAATAGTTTAAATCGTCATCGCGCCAAAACCGCCGTCTACTCTCAAAACTGTTCCTGTTACAAAGCTTGAAGCTTTCTCTGAAGCCAGGTACACCGCAGCACCTTGAAGCTCTGCAGCTTCGCCAAATCGATTCATTGGCGTATGACGCATAATGGATTCGATCCGCTCAGGTGACAAAATCTTACGATTCTGCTCTGCTGGGAAAAAGCCTGGAATAATCGCGTTCACACGTACACGGCTCGGAGCGAACTCACGGGCTAGGTTTTGTGTGATATTATTCACAGCTGCTTTAGAAGCGGAGTAAGTGAACACACGAGAAAGTGGTGGATCCGAGGAAACGGATGAAATATTAATAATGCTTCCGCCTTCGCCTCGTTCAACCATGTATTTCCCGAACACTTGGCAAGCTAGCACGACGCTTTTCAAATTTACCTCCATAATAGAATCCCATTCTTCCATGGAAATGTCAAAGAAAGGAGTCGCACTATTTTTACCTGGACAATTCATAAGAATATCCGCGCTGCCTGACCAAGCGATAACATCTTGAAGTACTTGCTCTAAATCTTCACGTTTGGTTGCATCCGCTTGGAAAGTCTTCGCTTCGCCGCCAATCGCAGCAATACTCTCTTGAACCTGCTCGCTTTTCTCTTGATTACGCCCCACGATAGCTACTTTTGCACCATGTCCAGCAAGGGCTAAAGCCATTGAGCCACCAAGTGTACTATTACCGCCAATAATTACTGCTGTTTTCCCAGAAAGATCGAATAAGTTCATTGTCGTCATCCTCTCGAATAATAGTGCTTTGTCTAAATTGAATTATGATTGAGGACTCCGTAGGTGCTGACTTTGAAAAGCGGTGATTGCGTCGAATTGATCTTTTAACTGATGATATACGCTCGTATAAATAGATGTCAATTGTTGATATACGCGATAATCGTTTTCATTCACCTCGTGAGCCTTTCCTACCCCGATCCATTTATGTGCATGCGATAAGTCTTCAATCTCACCCATTGCGAGTAAACCAAGCAAAGCTGCGCCAATTCCTGAGCTCTCAATGGAGTCTGGAACGGTAACGGCCGTACCGAGCATATCGGTCATCATCTGACGCCAGAACTCTGAGCGAGCGAAGCCTCCTGATGCTCGAATGACGGTTGCAGGTCCCATCATCCGTTCCAACGAGGTGGCAACGGCTTGAATGGAGAACATGACACCTTCCAAAGCGGCACGGATCATGTGCTTCTTCTGATGACTAAGCGATAAACCGAAATAAACACCACGTGCGTTAGCATTCCAATAAGGTGCACGTTCGCCGGATAACAGCGGCAAGAAAAGCAAACCTTCGGAGCCTGCTCCCACTTCAGCAGCAAGAGCCGTCAAGTGATCGTAAGGATCCATGCCCAAGCGGCGTGCTTCCTCAGCTTCTGCTGTCGCGATCTGGTCCCTTACCCATCGGAAAACAATACCTCCGTTGTTAATCGGCCCACCAACGACCCAGAACCCTTCTGCCAATGCATAACAGAACAATTTCCCTTCGGGGTCGGTTTGCGGTTTGTTCACGACGCTGCGAACTGCGCCGCTCGTACCAATCGTAACCGCGACAACGCCGGGCTCGAAGGCGCCTACGCCAAGGTTGGCAAGTACACCATCGGAAGCGCCGACAATAAATGGCGTTTCCGTGGACAAGCCCATCGCAGCAGCATAAGCAGAGCTCATACCCTCTACACGATGCGTCGTAGGTACAAGTGCTGAAAGCTGCTGAGGTGTTACCCCTGCATAATCAAGCGCACCTGCATCCCAATCCAATTGCTCAAGATTGAATAATCCTGTCGCACTCGCCAAGGAATGATCGATCAGATACTGATTAAACAGTTTGGCGAACACATACTCTTTAATCCCTATAAATTTATGGGTATTTCGAACAAGCGCTGGTTCATGCTCCCCGAACCACTTCAATTTCAAAAGTGGTGACATGGGATGAATCGGTGTGCCTGTTCTCGCATAAATCTGTTGACCAAGTCCATTCTGCTTCAAATCCTCCGCATATTTCGCGGCACGATTGTCTGCCCATGTAATACATTGTGTTAATGGCTTATTGTACTCATCTACGGCGATTATGCTGTGCATCGCTGAGCTGAAGGACACGCAAAGCACCTGTTCAGGCGAAATGCCTTGCTTGCGAACAACGGCGCCAATCCCCTGCACCACAGCATCAAAGATTTGATCTGGATCCTGCTCGGCACGATCAGCTGCAGGCGTGAATAGCGGATATTCGATGGAATGGGAGGCAAGTACCTGTCCATCCCGATCAATGACCAGTGTTTTGGTACTCGTTGTTCCAATATCAGCAGCTATGATATAGGGCTTCTGACTTTGCGTCATTTGCAAATATTCCCCTCTGCATCGAATGTTAGTTCAAATGGCTCCGATAAAATTTCAATGTCCGGATGCTGACGAGCAGCTTCAAGGAGGTTCACCGAAATTTCAATTTCACCTAAGTGAAGTGTATCTTGGATACGAACAAGCTTACAGGTCGTGTAATCTAAAATATTACAAGTCTTCACTGCTGCTTTGATCGCATAGAAATCATTTTCTAAAGTTGTCGCGATTTTCGTAGGTGCACAAACCGTAGAAGTTAACCCATTAGCATACGTGAATTCTAAATTTGTCTTATCAACTAGACGTTGGGTAGTGAAATCCGCTGTACCTACGCCATTCGCATTCCCTTTGGTTTCGTGAGTCAAATCAAGAACAACCATCTTCGACACTTCGGGTCCGCCATGTGCATACGGGGTAGGATAACGCCCTGTTACGTTAGGATCCATGCCGTCACCGCTAATATTTTTACCGATGTAATCAATCACAAGGACGTCGATTTCATCGAATAAAATTTTTGGTAAACGTGATTTCGCTTCTACCAATAGAACTTCCTCACGCGCTTCAATCTCAGCGGCTGGAAGAACCTCAACCTGACAAGTCTCATCGTATGCATTCTCTACGAGGGCTACGCCAAAGACGATTGGCAGCTTCTCAATCATCAAATTCGCCATAGCAGGAACATTCTCTGCCATATATTTAAAGCCAAGCTGATGACACGCTTCAGCCCCTTTTTGCTTACCTAGACCAATCGCAATCATCTTCATGATGCCGCTCTCAATGCGTCCGCGGAAAGCAGTGTGCGGCTTTACACGGTTAATAACGACAATGGCATCTGCTTCTGAGGCAATACGATCTACATAGACCGGCAAACCATTCGGCAGTTGATCGATTTTGACCACGTCCATGGAAGAACGAATCGGTGCTCCCATCGTTTCTTCTGTAATGCCAAAGTGCTGGAGCACCTCAGTCTGACCATCCGCAGTCGCCCCGCCATGGCTTCCCATACACGGTACGATAAAAGGATGTGCACCTCGTGCCTTGATGGCATCCAAGGTTGTTTTCGTGAAGCCCGCAATATTGGCAATCCCTCTGCTTCCTACAGCCACTGCAACTTGCTGGCCAGGAAGGATACTCGGCATTACGCCACTGCTTTCGAGCTTATCGGCAAGTTCCTGCAAAGGATTTTCCAGAATCGAACGATCAAACTTCTGACGAATTTTGACCATTTGCGGAATCGGAATGTCATTTAACAATTCTCTTAGAATACTCATCGACTTTCCCCACTTTCTTATACTTGTAATAATTGCACAGATTCACGAACAATTAATTCGGTTCGCAATAAAACTTGCTCTGTTGTATGCAATTTATTCTCTATATTACCTAAGAGACGCAGTGCGCCTTCTTTGCTAATTTGTTCGATCGGTCTGCGCACGGTCGTTAAGGCAGGTGTCACATATGCCGCGAATACCGTATCATCAAAACCAACCACGGAGATATCTTTAGGAACATGTAAACCTGCTTCAAAAACAGCTTTAATGGCTCCCAGTGCCATCTCATCATTGCAGCAAAAAACCGCTGTCGGTCTCTCTTCGAGGCTCAAAAATTGCTGCATCGCTTGATGACCGCTTTCCAAATCGTACAATCCCGGCATGCGGAACGCAGCAGGAATGGAAATCCCATAATGCTCCATAGCTCGTTCGAAGCCAGCCTTGCGATTCTGCGCAGATTTAAAACCCTTGCGCCCCTCGATTAAGGCGATTTTCTTATGACCCTGATTCACAAGGTAAGCTCCTGCGTGAAAAGCACCTTGCTCCTCATCAGAGAGGACATTCAGAACACCGGCGGTGTCCACTGGCCGATTCAATACGACGAGCGGAATCCCTTTGTTCGCAATATGCTCAATGATCGGCCCATCATCGTCACTTTGGCTAACAATAATAATGCCGTCAAAGCTCTTCTTGGTGATGGAATGAAAGCTAGTGTAATCATCAATACCTTTGACAATCAATTGGTAGCGATCTCGAATCACGGAGTTAACCCCTCGTATGGCTTCGTAGAAGAAACCAGCGGAAGTTCCATTGCTTAGTGTGGTAAAGAATAGCCCCAAGTTATACGAACGATCCAGCACTAAACTTTTCGCATTATAATTCGGCGTGTAATCCAGCTGTTCAGCGATGATGCGAATGCGCTCCTTCGTCTCCTCTTGGATGAGCGGACTGTTGTTCAACGCTCTGGAAACTGTCGTGTGGGAAACACCCGCGAGCTTCGCAATATCCTTAATAGTTGCGCTCATACATTCACCTCTAACAGAAGCATATCACATCTATGCACACGTTAACAATAGTCTTTTCGGGAGACCAAAAAACTCCCTTCTCAGGGAGTCCAAAACCATTTATTTATGAAATCTCTTTGCAGTCGATTGTCTCACCACTAGCTCAGGCAGCAACTTTATCGTGTGATATGTGTCTGCGTCTGCCACACCATTGATCTTTCGTATTAATTCATCGACAGCGCAACGCCCTAGCTCGCCTGCAGGTTGACGCACAGTTGTTAAATGCGGACGAAATTCAGAAGCGAATACTTGATCGTCGAATCCTACGATCGAAATATCTTTGGGAATCTGGTAACCTACGGTTTTAAATGCATCCATCAAGCCGATTGCAATGAAATCATCTGCTGCTAATACAGCAGTGGGTACCTTCACGTTACGTATCCAACCGTCTGCAATATCGTAGCCAGAAGATACGCTAAATTCGCCTTGTTCAATCCACAGTTCAGTCAAACCTGCCTCCAGCATCGCATGAATATATCCACGCTCACGTTCAGCACTGCTCAAGAAAGGCTCTGGCCCACGAATATGAGCAATTGTTTGATGCCCGAGATCAATTAGATGTTTGGTAGCTTCATAGCCACCGATGAAATTATCCACAATGACGGACGAAACCGATTCATGACAATACTGGTTATCAATCAGCACAAAAGGGATTTTCTTCTTTTCCAATTCCGTTACATAAGCAAATTCATTTGTGGGAGACAAGACGACTAACCCATCTACGCGATCTTCTTGAAATAAAGAATTCTCAAAGGATTTGAACACGTCGGTCGAGACTGATAAAGCAAGAAAATAGCCCCGTTCTGCTAGACGATCATCCATTTCTTTCACAACGGCATCGAAGAATGAATCATTGAGTGTCGAAATCGCAACACCAATGATGCCTGTCTTACCTCTAGCTAAACTGCGAGCAGCTGCGTTCGGCTGATAGTCCAGCTCCTTCATGGCTTGCAGCACCTTTTGCCGATTTCCCTCCCGCACCGTACCTGCTTGATTGATTACGCGGGAGACGGTGACCACAGAAAGTCCACTTTTCTTCGCAACATCAAAAATACTGACTTTCATGGCTTCAACTCCTGTAATTCACCCTAAAAAGTATAAGCGCTTTAATTTTATTGAAGCAATTATAATCGAAAGCTTCATTCCTGTATATGTTTCATTCTTCTCGCCCTATAAACACACAAAAGAGAGTCCCGTATACGTTCATACAGGCTCTCTTTCATCCCAGCACACTATTCATTCTCACATCTCCAATAGAAGCATTTCTTGTCTCAATTCGATTAATTTAACTTTACTTTCCATCGCAGCTTTGGTATCCCCGGATGAGAGTGCATCTTGCAGCGTAGCTAATTCATAATCAAGCTCCATGCGCAAAATAGGGATGCGTTCATCTGTCCTCTTCGATCTTAGTGCTTGCATGACTTCTTCTACGGTCACAGCAGGCTCCTTCTGATACAGCACCTTATGTTCAATTCCGCTAATCTCCACCATGCGGATGATTTCCCCGAACATAATATTCTCAATGAGAATTTGCCGATCCTTAAATCTTTTTACAACGGCATGACCGCGAGTATCTCCGATCAGCTTCTCCATCATTTCAGCAAGCTTCTCATCTTTGAATGAATAATTGCCAACAATCTTATACTTCTCGCCAATCCGTTCGAATTTCAGCTTAATCAGCTTTCGTCCAGTGCGAATAGAAATGATAAACTGAAGTTCACTTTCGTTCCAGTAGAGCGAATATCCTTCTTGGATGAGGGCTTTAATGAAGTTCCGGATTAGCCGGCGATCAAATCGTAACTCTAGGTTGCAATACTCCACTTCATGACTCTTACTCACGGCAATCCCCTCCATAATTGGCGCAAACCATTTATTTAAATATTCAGACAACTTGTGTTCTTACAGTTATCTTATTATGAATTCTATGTTTTAGCAACTTGGATTATGGATATTTTTTTAAAAGAAAGCGCACAAAAAAGCCGATGCCTGTTTGCCATCAGCTACAGCCCATGTTCACGCCAACCTATGATTAATGCCAGCCCCAGAAAAATCCATCACGTTCCCATGCAGCTCTACCGCCATGCAATTTCTTGAAGATTTTCTTAACCTCTTTGGAAATGGCTTGATTCCCATTGTCATTCACATAAATATAAGATTCCCCAAAATTCTTAACAATATAGTCAACGGCATCCTTTTGATACAAAATCCCTGCCGATTTCAGTTCATTCAGCATCCACTCTGCAATTTCATTCGCTGTCATTCTCCAATCATTCTCCCTTCCTTGTCCATTCGATCATTATACCATAAATTTAAACAAAATCCGCATATGACTAGGGACACCAGCACAATCATAACAGAAGTCTGGTATAGCCCATTCCATCTCCCCCATTGCTCCATATGCTATGTCGAAAGTCAATGAACAAGACTTAAACAGAGAGGGTGAATGAAATGGGTTATGGCGTAGCAGGTGTTGGTGGAGTTGGCTGTGGCGGTGGTTATGGATCTTCTGCAGCAATTTTGGTTCTTTTCATCTTGTTGGTTATTATCACTAGCGCTTTTGTAATCTAATACTTCACAATTGATAAAGGGCAGCCCCGTAATTCAGGTGCTGCCCTTTGAGTTTATTTAACCCGCTTCAGTCTCCGCCGGATTGAGGATTGCTGAGCCAATACTCAGTAGGATAAGACCGAATAAAGCCAATACCCCCATATTCATCCAAAGCTGAGACAATGGTTCACCTGCAGACATACGCTCGATAGCATCGAGCGCCCACTTTTGCGGGACAAAGTTTGCGAGCTTTTGCATCCATTCCGGCATGAGACTAATCGGCCAGAAACATCCGCCTAACATGCAGGTTGGCGTAACAACAAGAGCGTTTATCACGTTCATATTGGTCGCATTTTTCACTATACTCGCTACAGCACTGGCAATTCCCATGCTTGCTAACAAGAAAAATTCTAAAATGACAAAATGAGATGCGAATGGGAGACCGTACTCATATCCAGCCACGTATCTAGTAATGAAAAGGATAACCAGCACTTGAAGTGTACCTACAACAAAACTGCCCAAGAAATTTCCTGCTACAATTTCAAAAGCGCGTACTGGCGCCGTGTACGTTCTTGCTAATGTACGAAGTCTTCGATCTTCCATAACGAGAGACACTGTATTGTTCATTAAGCCCATCATAAAAATCAACATTAATCCAATCACGATATGCATGTTAGGATTCGTATAAAGATGTAAATCCGTTATTTCAGGACTAACTTGGTACTTTTGAATTTGAGAAATGGTTTGCAAGGTGATCTCTCTCAAATCAGTCTCTGTTAGACTTTGTTTCCTGTATAAGGCAATCGTATCTTGATATCTAGAAAGAATTCCTTCCAGACTTATTTTGAAAGTAATCGTGGATTCATTCGAATTGAGTTGATACATGTCAAGATGCGGCAAAGTTCCTCCTGCTATTAACTTTTCACTTAAATCTGCAGGAAGGATGAAGGCACCCGTTATCTTCTGTTTAATAACATCGTTTTTCAATTCGGCTTCAGATGCAGCCAGTGTCAATCGATAATCAGGTAATGCACTTAACTCTTGTACGACCTGTGTGCCTAATGCACCTTGATCCAAATTAAGATAAGCGATGTCTGCTCGATTCTCACTTTGTTTACCAAGAACAGTAATAATGAGTGAAACCGCGGCAGCCGGAATAACCAAATACATGAGAAATCCTTTTCGTTGAAAAAGGGAACGGCGCAGCATATTTAGAGCGATCGCCAGACTATTCATGATATCCCCCTTTACGGTAAACAAGAAATGCGATTAGTGACAAGCCAATGGCCATGCAACCTAAAATCAATAAGTGATGCGCTACGATTGTCGTTTCTCTCCCCAGCATGAGTTGAAACATACTTTGCATCCCCCAATAGTTTAACGTGTATGAACCTACTTGCTTAAGGAATCCATCAGGAAGTGGTGTAAAGCCCCCACTTAAGAATGTCATGATCATAATGCCCGTTTGAAAAGTCACCGCGATCGTACTATCTGATTGGAAGAGGAGCATGACGACGATGGCCAAACTCATCGAAGCTAGAATCATACATAAACAAATAAGAAAGAGTGTTAGATACTGAGAACCCCAATCCACACCATAGAATAACTTGGTGGCACCGATGATAACTGCAACCTGACCAATAGAAAGGAACATATTCCCAATAATTTTGCCGAGTAAAATTTGATACTCATGAATAGGCATGCCATTCAAACGAGATAACGTGTGATTCACCTTTTCATTCTGTAAGCTAAAAGCAGTGATCATGCCCGAATATAATAAAAACATAACGAGAATCGACGCCGCATAATATTGCATGGCCGTGTAGTTGCTATTTGAAGCAGCTAATTGGCCTACATGTACCATCGTAGGGTTTGCATCAGCACGTTGTGAAGATACGTCTTCGACCTGCTTTAGAGGCTCCAAAGACGACGTACGAGATGTAATCTGGATAGCTTGTATCTGATTAACTTTATCGAAATAGGTACGAAACACCATTTGAGCTGTGAGATTTTTTAAATAATCATGTCCCACTATCATCTCCCACTGGGCTGCTTTTCCCGCCTGTACTTGAGCGCTGAAATTGACCGGGATGATGACTGCAAATTCAGATTCTCCATCCTTCAACCGTTGTATCGCTTCCTCGCGTGTTGATATCACATGTGTTTGCAGGTGCTTTAGGGTCTCTTGAGACGCCAAGAAACTTTGAAAACCTTCCCGCAAAGCTCCAGAATCCGATTGAAGAATATCAACCTTCACTGAATTTAATACTTTATCCTCGACCTTAAACACGCCTGAAAGAGCTGATCCCAAAATAAAAATGAGCAGTAGGGGCATCAGAAATTGAATCAACAGCACATAGCGGGTCCGCAGTTTCCTTATGATCTCATATTTAGCAATCGTCCAAATTGGCATGTGAATCTCCCCCTAATCTCTCAAGGTTCTTCCGGTCAAAGACAGGAACAAAGCTTCTAGATCAGGCTCCACCTGCGTGAGCGATTGTATTTTAACCTGATGTTTAGACAAAATGAAGAGGATATCTTGCAAATAACTTTGCGACGCACTTACGATCAGTTCCAGTGTTTGGTCATTAGCATTTAACTGTTTTATCAACGGATACTCCCTCAACTCTTTAACCGCTTGATCCGTGAGGTTCGTAATTTGAAGCACAATTTTATTGTCTTGGGAAACTTGATTACGGAGCTCTTCCTGTGTTCCGCAAGCGATAAGATGACCATGATCCATGATACCGACTCTCGTCGAAATGGCCGACACTTCTTCCATATAGTGCGATGTGTATAGAATCGTCGATCCCATTCGATTTAATTCTCTTACAGAATCTAAAATATGATTACGTGATTGAGGGTCGATCCCAACCGTTGGTTCATCCATAATAATGAGCTTCGGTTGATGCATGATGGCACATGCAATATTAAGTCTTCGTTTCATGCCACCTGAAAATGAACTAGGTTTATCACTCGCACGATCTAGAAGTCCCACAAAGGCTAAAGATTCCTCCACTCGCTCCTTAAGCAACTTTCCTCTCAACCCATATAATTTAGCGAAAAAAGTGACGTTCTCCTGAGCTGTTAAGTTTTCATATATCGCTAAATCTTGGGGCACGAGCCCCAAATTACGTTTGACTTCCATTGGGTATTTAGCAACAGATTTGCCACCTACCAGAATGTCACCTTGGTCGATTTTCAGTAATCCGCTTAGCATTTTAATCGTTGTGCTTTTGCCCGCTCCATTAGGGCCTAACAAGCCAAACACTTCACCTTCTCGAATCGTCAGATTCAAATGATCGACAGAAATACGATTGTCATATTTCTTAACTACATCCTTCAATTGAACAAAGCTCATAGATCTCTTCCTTTCTTCACTGCACTTATTACCGTAATTGTACGCTTTTGTGAGCAAGTCGACAGGTAGAAGAAGTCATTTTACAAAGTGACAAAAGTCACTTTATTTTTGCAAAGAAAAGTGTTATCCAACGAAAAGTCGTATGCTATACTTTCTTTACTAAGATAAAGGATGCGAATCTGGATTGATAAACCAACTCTTACTTATACGCTATCTTCTCCTACTTGTACCTGCGATCGCTTCCATGTATTTGGTAACCTACATATCCAATGACACCTATGCCCTATTCGTACTCTTATTTATTGGCCTGACCGAAATCAGGCGAACACGCTTCCCGAACACGAACTGGATGCTCCTCCTTGAAATCGGCTGTACAGGCTGGATGAGTTATCACTTCGAAGGAGTTTGGTTTCTTTCGTTCTTCTCAACCCTTCTGACATACGTACCCAAGCTGAATCGGCAGCAGCAAGTTGGTGCAATCCTGTTACAGCTTCTGGTTCTTAATTTTTCCTTGCAAAATCAATCATCTATGTATTTCATCGTTGCGAATGTCATGTTTTGCACAATCGCCATCCTCTTTTTCCAGCTTCAGCGCATGAAAAAAAATAAAGATGATGTTGAGCTGCTCTATGATCAACTCCGAAAGCAGCATTATGCCTTGGACGAGGCCCGTCTTCAATTAATGGATTATGCCCGAAAAGTCGAGAACATTGCCCAAACGGAAGAACGTAACCGCATCTCACATGATTTGCATGACGATTTAGGACATAAGCTTATCCGAATCAAAATGATGATGGAGGCCTCACTTACCATCCTTCCCTCACAACCAAGTAAAGGTACCGAGATGTTACGTTCTGTTCGCGATCAACTCGGTGAGAGTATGGAACTCCTTCGTTCGACTGTACGTCGATTGAAGCCGAACAAGTATTCGCTGCAAAGTTATTCCTTGGCTAAGTTAATTGATGAGCTAACTCGAGAGAACGCTATCGACATTGAACTCGATATTCAGGGAATGCCTTATGAATTGTATCCTAGCCTTGAATACATTCTTTACCGAAATGCGCAAGAAGCGATCTCTAATGCGATTCGGCATGGCGCTGCTACATACGTTCAGATCACGCTGCAATACGCAGCCAATCAAGTGACCATGCAAGTCTCCAATAATGGCACACGTCAGATGGAGCCTACGGTTAAAGGACTTGGTTTATCTGGTATGGAAGAACGAATTAAAGTAATTGGCGGGCAACTTCTTATTTCGAATGAGCAACATTTTACCGTAACCACCATACTGCCAGCTTTTCGACATAATGAAGCTAATTAAAGGGGGGATTGTTGATGATTCATGTACTCATAACCGACGACGATCCGTTTATTCGTGAAAGCTTACAATTAATTATTGGACTTGATCCTGAAATCACTGTTGTTGGAACTTGTACGAATGGGAACGAAGCTCTCGCTTTTATTCAAAATGGCACACAAGTAGATGTAGTCCTCATGGATATCCGTATGCCTCTCTGTGATGGTGTTCAAGGAACTAAACAAATCAAGGAAGCCTACCCGGAAATCGCGATACTGATTCTGACTACCTTTGATGATGATGCGTACATCATTCAAGCACTACGAAACGGCGCTAGCGGTTATTTATTAAAAAATATTTCCCCAGATCATATTATTCAAGGCGTTAAGACAGTGAAGCAAGGGAATTTGCTTATTCATCCTGATATTGCTAAGAAACTAACCAGTTTCATTCAAGTTAGTCCCTCCAAAACTGATGCACCCGCCCATCCATTTGATGGATATGGCTTGACAGCTAATGAGCAAACTATCATTGCTAAAATCTCCGATGGCCTTTCAAATAAAGAAATCGCCCAGGAGCTATTCCTGAGCGAAGGTACGGTGAAGAACTATGTAACTGAAATTTTAAGTAAATTGAATCTTCGAGATCGTACGCAAATTGCCATATTCTATCTGAAGAAGCAACGAGGATGAGAAACTAATTCACGACTTTACCCGCCTCGATGTCTTCTACCGAAGTACTAGCCACTAAGTAATCAGAAATTTCATTGCTATAATTGGTAAAAGGCGTTAACTTGATCGTTGTTTTGAAGAAATGTCCGTTATTATTCAGCAAGTAATAATAAGTGTTTTCTTCCGGCAGTTTATCAATAATGACTGGATTCCAGGAGTAACTTACCTTATCTACAACAAAATAACGGTAAGACTCAACATAAGTCTTCAATGCCTTTAATTTAAGCGAATCTGTCTCACCTGACACGACAAATGACTCATACCTGGAATATGACATTTGCGGGGGCTGGTTCCCCCAGACATTTTTCAATTCAGTTTCACTGACGTACACTTGACCCGTAAATTTCTCTTTTGCTTTGCGTAAACCATCCGTTCGGATTCCCATTCGTTCAATATCACTTAGCCGATAATACGTTTGATCTGTGTTATTTAATAAGACTGGGTAAGTTGCTCCCTGGTAATCCATATATTGCGCGAAGGGATATTGCAGGATAATCTCCGTATAATTCGATTCATTCCCCTCAGCTGGCTGATTCGGATTCACACGCGGGACTACATAAATCGTTTTCGTACTTTCCTGCCAATTCACTACAGCGCCTAAATGACTAGCCAACTCTTTAACGGGCAAATAACTAGAATTATTATAAATTAATGGCGGATTCGCTAATTGAACAGCTTGGCCATTTACGACAACCTTATAATCACTCCTGAGATACGCATCGACACGTTGAAGTACATCTTGTGCATATACGCCTGCCCCAAAGCATGTTCCCATCAGCGTTCCGACGATTGCAACTTTCGACCATTTTGGCAACTTCTTCATTCCAATTCCTCCTGTACTTTCCTCGCTTGTTAACTTAACTCATTCGACAACTACCTTAATTTACCTCCTTATTTCGACAATATCCGTCTATTGACCTATACTAGCTACCCAAACAATGCGCTAGATTCATTGCGAGTTGCGCGAAATTGCTTTAGAATAGTTGAAAAACATGCATGTGAAATGAGGACCTTCCATAATGAGTTTTACAGGATTTACACAACACGATTTCGATACCTTCGCCATTGAGGGATTAGACGGACGTATGGCCGCCATTCGCGAGCGAATTCAACCTAAATTTAAAGCCCTTGGCGACGTATTGGCAACCGAACTATCTGTACAATCGGGAACCGAAATGTTCCTCCATATTGCAAAACACTTACGACGTAAGATCAATCCGCCTGTCGACACCTGGATGGCAATCTGTCCTAACAAACGAGGCTACAAGCAAGTACCTCACTTCCAGGTCGGACTTTTCGATGACCGCGTTTTCATCTGGCTTGCACTCATTTATGAGCTGCCGAACAAAGGCAATATCGCTACGACTTATATGAACAATGTAAAGCAGATTCAAGCCGAAATTCCAACAGATTTCCTACTTTCCTTTGATCATATGAAAAAAGATACAATTCCCGTGTCTCAACTCGACACTACAGGCTGGAACGAAGCCTTAATTCGCTTCCGTGATGTCAAAAAAGCAGAGCTGCTCATCGGTCGAAACCTACGTTTCGATGACCCTGTATTAACAAACCCTGCTGAATTGGAGCAGTTAATCGAACAAACCTTTGAGAAGCTTATTCCTTTGTACAAACTTGCTGTCAACACACCATCGCTCTAATTTCATGAAAAATTTATGTTAAATTAAGGTTACTTTCAACTAAAACGAGGCTTACCTGCGCAGACTAAATCCTGTAATTCCCAATAATCAGGAAAGGAGGCCTCGAATCCATTGGAAACAACAAACATAAGGAAGCTGCTCATCAGCTCCATCGTACTCACCTGTATCTTGGGTGGTAGCCTCACTGCTGTTGCACAAAACCCTGATTCTGAAGATCAGCCAACCCTTACATGGCAACAGGCAGATGAGACTGAACATAGCGGACACCATAAGCGGAAATGGCCGATCATTGAAGAATCCGCCACCGTTATCGGTGTCGACAAAGAAGTTCTCTTCAAATCGCTGAAGAGCGGAAAAAGCATTGTGGAAGTCGCCGCCGAAAAAGGAATCTCGGAAGCCGATCTCACTGCGAAGCTGCTACAACTTCGGACGACGAAGATTGAAACCGCTGTGAAAGATGGCAAGCTGACTGCCGATCAAGGCGATCACATGAAGCAAAAGCTCGGCGAGCATTTAAAGTTCATTCTCAATGAGAAAAACCTGCTAGCTCACCATCCTGGGCATGGCAAGCATAAGTTCGGTTTAAAGCCCGACACTGAAAAGCTTGCAAAATCGCTTGGCATGAGTAAAGACGAACTCCGTGCACAACTGCACGCAGGTAAGTCTTTGGCTGAAATTGCGCAAGCGAAAGGCATTTCCAAAGACAAGCTAGTGGTATCGATTAAGGATCAATTAACGCCTTCCATTGAGAAGTGGGTTGATCACAAAATGGAACCAAAAGCGAAAAAGTAGCGATTGGCGTCAACAGGAGGGGCATTCTATGGAATGCCTCTTTTTCATATTAGCCATATCCTATTTATGAAATGAGTGATTACTCACTTCTCAAGTGCATAAATTTATCGTATGATGAGTTTAGCGACAAAAATGAGTGATTACTCACTTTATTATGAATGGAAAGAGGTGCAGATCATGACGTCCACCACAGCGATTCAAGTGCAAGGAGTCAGCAAGCAATTTGGTGAGAAAAAGGTTCTGAAGGACATTACACTTGCGGTTCCCTGTTCACAGATTTTCGGACTCCTAGGCCCTTCCGGTTCGGGAAAAACAACACTTGTCCGCATGATTGCAGGCATTGATGCCCCCACAAACGGTCAGGTGACGGTACTTGGCCAGAAGATGCCACAGCTAGCTATGCTCTCCCATATCGGCTATATGGCGCAATCAGATGCCTTATATACCGAGCTGACGGCGCAGGAGAACCTGGCTTTTTTCGCAGCCTTGTATGGCCTCAAAGGTACCAAATGCAAGCAACGCATTCAAGCTGTCATGGAGCTCGTGGATTTGAGCGATCATTTGAAGAAGCAAGTCAGCAACTACTCAGGGGGGATGAAGCGACGGTTATCGCTTGCCATTTCCTTGCTCCATGAGCCAAGCATTCTTATTCTTGATGAACCGACCGTAGGAATTGACCCTGTCTTACGCAAATCGATCTGGCAGGAGCTGACGAATCTGAGTCTAAACGGTACTACCATTCTTTTGACCACACATGTTATGGATGAAGCAGACAAATGCCATCAACTCGGCATGATTCGAGACGGAAGTCTCACCGCCATAGGCACGCCAGAGGAATTAAAACACGCTACCTCTTCCTCCACGATTGAAGAAGCATTCTTAGTTTATGGAGGTGTAAAAGCATGAGAATTCGGGCCATTGTGATTCGCATCCTTCGCCAATTTTTCCACGATAAACGAACACTCATGATGATGCTGGTAGCTCCTATGCTCATTTTGTTCATGATGTCCTTAGTTTTCAATGGCAACACCTACGTGCCAAAGCTTGGCGCCGTGAATGTCCCTGCCCCGCTCATTCAGAAGCTGCAGGATTTGAACGCGGAGGTCACCGTTTACTCGGACGAAGAAGCGCAAACGGAACTTGACAATGTTCACTTAGACGCAGTACTCGTCATGAATGGAACTACACCGCAGCTAACCCTGGAAGGCAGTGATCCAAGCAAGAACAAAGCTGTTCTCTTCCTGCTACAAAAGGCGTTGCAGAGCTCTGCCCCGGCTGGCACCGCAGCAGTACTTGCGCCAACGATAACGTATTTACATGGCGCAGCTGATATGGCCGCTTTTGACAATTTCGGACCGGTACTTATTGGATTTTTCGTTTTCTTTTTCGTCTTTCTATTGTCAGGTGTGTCCTTCTTGAGAGAACGTACAGGTGGAACCTTGGAACGATTGCTCGCCACACCATTACGTCGATGGGAGATCGTAGTGGGCTACATCCTCGGTTTTGGAATCTTCACTACCTTGCAAGCGACACTTATCGCTTGGTTTGCTACGAGTGTCCTCGGCCTGATGATGGTAGGATCCTTCTGGTATGTGCTGCTGATTACCCTGTTGTTGGCTCTGGCTGCGCTCTCTTTGGGAACGCTGATTTCTGCCTTCGCAAACAATGAGTTCCAAATGATTCAGTTCATTCCGCTCATCATTGTGCCTCAGGTCTTCTTCTCCGGCTTGTTCAGCTTGGATACGATGTCTGTATACCTACGCTGGATCGGTCATTTGATGCCGCTCTATTATGGCGCGGATGCTCTGCGGAATATTATGATTCGCGGCGCCGGCTGGGATCGCATCTGGCTTGATGTGCTTGTGCTTGCATCCTTTACTCTGGTCTTTATGATCTTGAATATTGTGGCATTAAAGAAGCATCGTAAGATATAATGGATGGATGTTTAGAACTGAGAAAGAGGTGAATGCAATGTCCGAGATCGAGCCATGGTTAACTGAACTGCTGCGTCTGAATGACGAAGAAGAGAAAATGACCGATAAACAGATTAAGATTGTTCAAGCGGCTGTGGAGATTTTCTCAGAGAAAGGTTTTGCAGGCTCCTCGACAAGCGAGATTGCCCAGAAAGCTGGTGTCGCTGAAGGCACAATCTTTCGTCATTACAAAACGAAAAAAGAGCTGCTCCTCTCGATCGTAGCACCGATGATGTCTAAGCTCATTGCGCCATTTGCGGTTAAAGATTTTACGAAAGTATTGGAAGCTGATTATCCTGATGTCGAGCAATTCCTACGCGCGATTACCGTGAATCGCTTAGAATTTGCTCGCAAGCACTTTCCTATTATCAAAATTTTCATGCATGAAATCCCGTTCCATAATGAGCTTCGTGAACAATTCAAAGAGACAGTGGCCGTTCTGGTGCTGGAGAAAGCTTATAAAGCGATTCGGCATTTCCAAAAGCAGGGACAGCTCATAGAGCTCCCTGAACCCACAGCGATGCGGCTGATCGTTTCCACAATAATGGGTTTTCTCATTACACGATTCCTTCTAGTTCCAGATTCTGAGTGGGATGAAGAGAAAGAAATCGACTATACGATTAAGTTTATTTTGTACGGACTATCTCCACGATAAAATGGGAAATAAACAAAAAGCTGCACATCCCTCTCCTTCTGGAGAAGTGGATGTGCAGCTTTTCTACGTTCGGCTAAACCGCGCGTTGCGCGGTAGCTTGGCGATCAACCATAATGAAGCGCTGCAGCAGCAAGATCGCAGCTAGGCAAAGCACGCCGCCGATGATGAACGGCAGCGAATGTGCGATCGCGAACACCGCTCCGCCAAGGAGCGGGCCTGCAATGCGGCCCAGGCTGTCCATGGAGGAGCTGAGGCCTGTCGCGACGCCTTGTCCAACCTTCGTACGCTGCGTAATCAGCGACGTCACACACGGTCTGATCAGCGCGTTCCCTGCGCCGAAGACCGATAAGTAAATCGCAGCGGTTACGACGCTGCTGGAGTACAGCAGCAGGAAGAAACCAGCTGCTGAGAGCAATAACCCGATGCCGATGACGAACTGTTCGGCACCTTGCTTCACGAGGCGGCGTACAACGCCGCCCTGGATCAAGGCACCGACGATGCCGCTCGCGAGGAACATCATGCCGATGTCAAACGGCGTGGCGCCGATTTTGTCCATCTGATAATACTGAAGCGTTGCTTCAAGCCCTGCTAACGTGAACGACACGAAGAACGACAATACGTACAAATACTTAGAAGCACCATCGAAAGCTGTCCAGCGCGAAGGCGCTTTTTCTTTCGAAGATCTGCGCTTATCCGATGTCAAGGATTCTTTAAGTATCGCAGCCGCAAAGAGGAACGAAGCAAATGAAAGCGCAGCAGCTACAAAGAACGGTGTGTAAGTTCCCCATTTGCTAACAATCCCGCCAAGTGCTGGTCCGAAGATAAAGCCTAGCCCAATCGACATCCCAACCATGCCCATGCCTTTGGTGCGATTCTCTGCCGTCGTAATATCAGCTACATATGCTACAGCACAAGCTGTCGCTGCGCCTGAGAATAGGCCGCCTAGAATACGGGATACATACATGATCCATAACTGATCATTGGCGAATCCGAAAATCAAGAAACTTACACTAAAGCCTAGAAGTCCGATTAGAATAATCGGTCTACGACCAATCCGATCCGATAAGCCTCCCCAAATGGGAGACATCAAGAAGGAAGCTGCTGAGTACACCGACAAGAGTACAGCGTTATGAAACTTCGCTCCCGCTCCAGTCACGACTTCTGGCAACACTGGAATGATAATTCCGAAACCAATAAAGATCGTCATCAGCAACAACATGATGATTCCAATCTGTTTATTCATGATGCATTAAGCCTCCAAACCAATTCTTTTTCCTTATCGTACCATACCTTTTTTGGGTATGGAAATGAACATTTGAAGAACAAGTAACAAGATAAGTACAAATCCACTCGTTAAGAATGGTGCGTGATACCCATATACGTCCCAAAGCTTTCCTGACACGATAGGGCCTATAATCATCCCACATCCTTCAATCGTTAGGAAAAAACCCCAGACTGCCCCTCTTTTCTCAGGCGGAATGGCAGAAGCAATCAGCGCATTCCAAGATGGAATAATGAACGCATAACCCACTCCAAGCAGCGCTACTAAAATGTACAGCATACTCATTGCTTTCACATATGTGAAGAGCAGTAAGGCTGCTGCACTTAGTGTAAACCCGATAAGTAAAAACGGGCGAATCCCTAAGCGGTCTACCATTTTGCCCATTGGAACTAGAAAAATAACCGTAACCGCTCCCCCAGCTACCAGAAATAGGCTGTATTGAAAGGAAGATAGCATCAATACTTCTTTGGCATAAAGCGTTAGAATCGGTGTTAATATCCCTAGCGCAAAGGTCTGTGCAAACATAGCGGGAAACATCAATGGACTAATTGACATCGATCTCCGAACCTCGATTAAATAGGTAGATACACGTTGTAACCAAGATGGCTTTTGAATTTGCTGAGACTTGATGGCAAGCTGTTTCTCCTCTACTTCACGGCTAGTCGTATCCACCTTCTTTTTGCGAGGAAGCATGAGCGCGACTAGCACGACTACCGTCATACAGCCGATAAGCAACTTGAATGCAAAGGCATAGTTATTTTCACCGACGAAGAAGTTAATCACCACAGGACCTAGCCCTACGCCAGACAACCAAGCCATATATACCACACTCATGATCGTCGCTTTGCCTTCATCCCCCGCCACTTCAGTCGTTCCCGTGATGACACAAGGCCATAAAGGGGCTGTTCCAAATCCGAGCAGTGCACAACCAACGATCATCCACACATATTGAGTTGAGATGGCCATGATAATAACAGACAGGAATGTCAACAACACGCCTGTTAACATAGTCACACGATAGCCAAGCCGATCAATAATCCAACCCACAGGTGTACGTAATACATTATCGCCAATATATTGCGCCGCCAACGTCCATCCGATAACAAATGCAGAAGCACCGAGCGATGTTGTCATGTAAACGGGCAAAACGGTTAAAAGCAAGGCTCCCTTTACAAATTCTACGACAAACATAATAATTAACAATTCCATCACAAATGGTGAGAAAAGTCGATTATCCCGCCATTTTCGCATCCAAATCATCCGATTTCTCCTTTTAATTGCCTATTTATACATTCTCGTGTTAGTTTGACCCCATTTTGTGCAAACTATTTTGAAAAAATTAACTTGCATCAAATCTCTAGTTTGATATACTCATTTTGTTTGTTGCAACTTTTGGACAAGCAATCCACGATAGAAGGGAAGCGATAATCAGGTGGATCATACCCGTACACCCCTGTTCTCTGCATTGCTTGCGCATGCGGAAAGAAATCCAATTCAGTTTCACATTCCTGGCCATAAAAAAGGAGTCGGCATGGACCCGGAGTTTCGTGCTTTCATAGGCGATAATGCCCTTTCCATCGACCTCATCAATATAGCACCGCTAGATGATCTTCATCAGCCAATGGGCGTTATTGAAGAAGCTCAGAAGCTGGCTGCGCATGCGTTTGGCGCGGATCACACGTTCTTCTCTGTGCAAGGTACGAGCGGAGCGATTATGACAATGATTATGACTGTTTGTTCCGAAGGCGATAAAATTATCGTGCCGCGGAATGTCCATAAATCTGTCCTAGCTGCAATTATTTTCGTTGGAGCTAAGCCTGTTTTCATTCAACCTGCTCGCGATAAAAACCTTGGAATTGATCATGGTATTCCGACTCGTTCTGTTCGCCGTGCACTTGAAAAGCATCCGGATGCGAAAGCCGTGCTTGTCATTAATCCTACCTATTATGGTGTATGTACGAACCTTAAAGAGATCGTTGATCTCGTTCACAGCTACAATATGCCCGTTCTTGTAGATGAAGCGCATGGTGTGCTTATTCATTTTCACGAGAACCTGCCGATGTCCGCTATGGAAGCTGGTGCTGATATGGCGGCTACGAGTGTACATAAGCTTGGTGGTTCCATGACGCAAAGCTCTGTCCTCAATGTCAAAGGAAATCGCGTGAACCCGAAACGTATTCAAACGATCATTTCGATGCTGACTACGACGTCGACTTCGTATATTTTACTAGGTTCGTTAGACACATCTCGCCGTCACCTCGCTCTGAACGGACGTGAAATGGCAGAACGCACCATTCAGCTTGCTCACTATGCGCGTAAGCAAATCAACGAGATTCCGAACCTCTATTGCTTCGGGGAAGAAATTCTCGGTGATGAAGCCACATTCGCTTATGATCCTACCAAAATCTGCGTACATGTTCGTAAGCTAGGTGTCACGGGCTTTGAAGTAGAGAATTGGCTGCGCGATCACTACAATATCGAAGTCGAGATGAGTGACATGTACAACATCCTCTGTCTCTTCACACCAGGAGATACACCCGAGAATGTTGACATTCTATTAACAGCTTTGCGTGAATTATCCCACATTAATGATGATGTTGTCGAAGTCAAAGAAGTTGTCATCAAGGTTCCTGCGATTCCACAACTGACTTTGACGCCACGTGATGCTTTCTACGGTGAAACGGAAGTTCTGCCATTTAAAGACTCTGCGGATCGAATCATTGCTGAATTCATCTATGTTTACCCGCCAGGCATTCCGATTCTACTCCCGGGTGAAGTTATTACACAAGAGCTGATTGATTATATTGTTGAGCACGTAGAGGTCGGATTACCTGTCAAAGGACCTGAAGATCGTAGTGTCCAACAGGTGAAAGTGATTGTAGAAACACAAGCTATCTTCTAAGCTCTCTACCCTGAGGGATATATTGTAAAACCGTTTACATGATGCTATGATATGGGTGATGTTTTGCGAATGAGGTGATCAAGGAATGGCTCAAAGCGCTTATATTAAATTCGTAACAGGATCCGCTGTCGCGGCACTTACCTTGGATGAAATCAAGGACAAGCTGCTGCATTATCGAGATCAACTTAGCCTGACAGCCAAACAACTTGGTTGGGAGTATGACGAAGCCGGATTCCCTTATACGATTGAGACGAAGCCGGAAGGCGAGGGCAAATGGTTTTATTTGAAAGGCACCAACGCTTTATATCATACGATCGTGGTTGGGGTCGGTTCTGAACAAAACCAGGAGCAAGAGCGCCAGTTCGTGCAATTCGTATTACCTGACAATGCCACACATGGTGACAAGAGCAAAGGCAATGAATTCTGCAAATATTTGGGCAAACTTCTGAAAGCTGAACTTCATCTATTTAACGGTAGAATCATGTATTTCAATCCTAGAAAATGAATGAACACAAACAGAAACCCCCTAACAGATCACTCTGTTAGGGGGTTCTTATGTATAGCTCTTATTCTTCGCCTTCTTGAGCCACGATTTCATTGTAAATCGTTACTACACGTTCCCACTCTTCTTCATCTTCAATGTTAACGAGGAATGCATCTTCGTCCTCTTCTTCAACACGGAAAATCACGCCATCTGCTTCAGGATCATTACGATCGAGTAAAACAGCATACGCTTGCTCCTGAGATTGGAAGGTATATACCATGACCATTTCATGTTCTACACCGTTCTCGTCCGTTACGATAAAAACATCTTCCCCTTGCTCGTCGTGATCGTGGTCACAGTCCGGGCCGTGCACATGATCATGCTTCTCATCGCTCACAGGCAGAACCTCATTTCATTAAGTAATAAGTTACTTAAATATCCTAACATTTTCATATTAAGAGGTCAAACCAGATAATCCCTGCTTGCGTTACTCGGATTGAATTTGCTTTTCCGAAACGACGGAATACTCACTGCTTCCACTTTGCTGCATAGCAAATTTAACAACATACGTACCCGCTTCATCGAATGAAACACCATATACAGGAACCTTCAACCAGAACGATTCTTTGGAGTCGGAAATTGATTTTTCGACAGGTGTAATCACACTTTTTCCACTTGGAGAAACAATGGAAACCCGAACGGAATTAATGCCCGTTTTCAAGTTGTCTACCTGTGCGAACACGATAAAATCCGCTTGTTTGCCTCGTTCAACTACGCCGAAAGGGACGATCGCCGAATCTTTACGAACTTCCGTTGTAAAGAACATATGTACATTTGGCTTGAACAAATAAGCTGTTTTACTGGCATCATCCCATTTGAGCAGGGACTGTAAAGCATCGCTCATTGCACGTAATGGAAGCACCGTCTTGCCATCCACAATAAGCGGCGGAACATCGGAATCTGCGAATTCCTTCGTTTGATTGTTAACGACTAATCTAGCGATACTATACCCTTTATAATCCCCCCATATCGATGAGGCTACCACCGCAGCCGTACTTAAAACAAAGAACACAACCATCAACGTAAAAATGCGCTGAACTTTCATCTCTCTTTAACCTCCAACCTCGTTAGTCATCTGTCTGTCTGCATCTTTATACGCCGATGTTTAGGAAGAGTTGCGATGAATTTAACATTTTGCAATAAAATTCAGTACACGCTTAATATACGCTTCTGATTCAAGATGAAAGGAACCGACATGCCCTGCTTTTTCTGTAATCCATAGCTCAAAAGCCGCTGGATGACGCTTGTACATCTGGGCACTATTGGTATAAGGAATTGCTTGATCATCTTTACTATGAATGAACAAAATCGGCCTTGGCACAATCTGGTCAACGGCAGCTAATGCATCAACAGCATGCGGGTTCACGCCTATCAATTTTGGCAAAATAAATAGAATCAGCGGGGTAAATGGGTAGCGTGGAAGCTTAGACCACACCGGCAAGTTTTCCTTGAGATAGGGAAGTAATTGGCTAAATGCGCTGTCCGTAATGACCCCTGCCACATCTTTCGCCTCCGCAGCTGCTAAGATGGACGACGTGCCTCCCATTGAAAATCCAAGTAATATAATTTCCGTTGGTTTGCTAGTATAGGTCTGTACCCACTCGATAGCACCTAGGATGTCTTCTTTCTCCAGGAAGCCAATTGTCGTTGTATTCCCTTCGGATCTTCCTGAATTCCGAAAATCAAACATGAGAACATGATAACCTGCGTTCACAAGTGCTTGAGCTAATGACAGGGCTGGAAGACCTTTTTCTAGTCGTGTACCAGCATAACCGTGTGACATGATGACTGTCCTAGTCTTAGGTAAAGAAGCCGCATTAGGCGACTCCAAGTACCAGCCATCTAACAACACCCCATCTGTTCGACTTGGAAATGTGACATCCTTGCGGTGCAAGTTATAATTCTCCGGGGTATCATCCACGATCCCCCGTTTAGGATGTGTTAACTGCCACCCCACATAGGTTGAAACTCCAACTACACCAAGCAAAATCAACAAAAGAATGCAACTAACAAGTAACCCAATCATTATGAAATCAACACCTTCTATTTGTTTACTTTTACTTTACTGCATCATTATTTCTGTTTATAGTGGTTGAAAGTCGGCAACCTCCCATGTTACATTAGAAAAAGATGGATTTTGTCGAAAATTGGAGGACACTGAATGAGTTTGCAAATTCAAATGTTGGGAACCGGCAGTGCCTTTTCCAAATTGTATTACAATACAAGTGCATTAATTCGATCTACCGATGCCACTATTCTTATTGATTGTGGACCCACAGTTCCTAAATCACTTAGCGAGATTGCGATAGACCTCGATCAAATTGATGGAATTCTTATTTCACATATTCATGCTGACCATATAGGTGGCCTTGAAGAAGTAGCCTTTCGTTTATACTATCAATATAACCGCAAACGCGTGCAGCTTTATGTTACAGAGGCATTAGCTGAAGTTCTATGGGAGAATAGTTTGAAAGGCGGACTCTATAATCCAGAGGATGGTTTCCATCAGCTTCAAGACTATTTCGAACTGGTTTTTCTACAGGAAAGAGTACCTTATCCAATATCACCAGAGCTAACCATTGAAATCGTTCCTACCTTGCACATTGCTCAGAAACTTAACTATTCGATTTTTATTAATCACCGGACATTCTATAGTGCTGATTTGCAATTTAATAAAGACTTTCTCCTCAACGAAGTTATCCATACAAGAAATTGTCACACCATTTTTCACGATTGTCAATTAAACGGACCGGGTTATGTACACACAACATTGGATGAACTACTTACCCTTCCAGAGGATATTCAGAAACTCATATACTTAATGCATTATGACGATCACATGTCAGAATTCATTGGTCAAACAGGTCCCATGACCTTTATCCACAAACATGAAATCATCGTGATCTCCGATTGATCTTGCTGCAAGCTGAAGCCTTGAGAATTAAATTTCTCAGGGCTTCTTTCGATAATTTCCCCCATTGTTTTCATTTTTTTTCGTGAACAGCAGGAATTTTATGACAAACATAGAACATGTCACAAGAGTATATGAACGGCGGAAATTTCCAATCGGGAGCTGATACAGTGATTATCAATGGGGTTTATTATGTGTATGTGATCTTATATGGCCTCTATACGATTTATCTGCACGCGGTCTTGAATATCCCTTTGTTTCTTCTAGCTGTTTGTCTATTTGTCTTATCCGTTCGATTCCACTCCTCACATTCGGCTATGCCTTGGCTTCAACTACTCCTCATTGGTTCTCTTCATGTACTTGGACAATCTACCTTATGTTATCCTTTATTTTTATTAACGCTTTCACATTATTCTTACAAGGAAGAAAATAAGTGGAGAGCTTGGGGATTATCCGTAAGTGCGATGATCATTTATTTGTCTACGGTTAATTTCATAACGCATTCCGCATCTAGAGAATCCATGTTTGGATTCATGAGTATCCTCGACTTTGCTGCCACCACCTGGCTAACACGAACCATACATCTCCGCAGTGGCAAATTGGAACGTATTCGCAATGAGCGTCATTTATTAACGCAAAAAGACTCCCTTACTGGTCTCTATAATTATGAAGAATGTCATCGAAGACTTGAGCAGCAAATTAAACTTCATCAACCCCTTGTACTATTTCTTATCGACTGTACAGATCTGAAAGCAATGAATACCTCTGGTGGATTTCAAGCTGGTAATTTCGTGCTAAAGCAAATGGCTGATCTCCTTCAGATCCTATTCAAAGAAGCTCTATTTATCTCGCGTTATGGCGGCGATGAATTCGCAGTCGTCATGCCGCTCAATAAGGATTTTCTGACAACAGCCTCCTATCAGCAGAAGCTTGATTCTGAACTCCCTAAGCTTACTGGAATTCAAAATACATATGGGATTGCCATCTTTCCTCAAGACGCATTGACCAAAGATGATCTTATTTTGCACGCAGAGCATAATCTATTTATGAAGAAACGTGAATCTTGGTTAAAACGCGAAGAACAAATGCAACGCTCGGAGAAACTGCGTGTCGTCGGTGAACTAGCTTCTGGTATGGCTCATGAGATTCGAAATCCCTTAACAACGGTTAAAGGTTTTCTGCAATTATCAAAAGCAAGCGATTACAATATTGAAAATTGGTATGGACTCATCATGGATGAGATTGATCGGATGAGTGATTTGACTGGTGAGTTCCTTCAATTCTCCAAGCCACACCAAACTGTCTTTCAAACCCACTCGTTGAATGAATGCGTACTCAAAGTTATTTCGCTTATAGAATCCGAAGCGACCAGCTCAGGACATGAGATACATTTTCATGAGTCAACCTATGCTGTTCATATGCTTATGGATCAAGATAAAATGATACAACTCTTATTAAACATGATGAAAAATGCTTGTGAAGCCATGGAAGCAAACGGTTCCATCCACATGAAATTAAGCCGCGATCAGAAGAACGCGACTTTAGTCATTGCGGATAATGGTCCCGGCATACCAAGTGATCAACTCGAGAAGATTTTCCATCCCTTCTTTACGACCAAAGAAACGGGTACAGGTTTAGGATTATCGATTTGCTATAAAATCGTACAGGATCATCATGGTACATTAGAAGTAGAGAGTGAGCTCGGTATAGGGACACGATTTATTCTGACGTTCCCACTTGCCGTGAACATGACTTCTGGGAATGACAATTCAGCTGTAAGTTAAAGAGTTTTCTTCATTCTGACATGCAGAATTCCGGCATCATAGAAAGGCTCGTCCGAGATCACTGTGTAGCCTAACTGACTGTAAAAACCTTCTGCTTGACATTGTGCATCTAGAATCGCATATTTGCAACCAAGCTCAAGTGCTTGTTGCTCCATTGCATGTATGAGTTGTTTCCCAAGCGATCTTCCTCTATAATCTTTCAAGACAGCGACACGTTGCAATTTGGCTGTTGCTTCTTGGTATTCATACCATCTGGAAGTCGCAATCGGAGTCTCACCATCCATAATGAGCAAATGATGGCAGGCTTCAGGGGACTCGTCCTTTTCATCCATCTCCAGATGTGCAGGGACTTGCTGTTCATCAACAAAAACGTTAAATCGCACAGCAAAACAAGCTTTCAGTTCATCCATTGTTTTAACTCGAATAGTTTCCATGTGGGCTTCTTCCTCTCTAAGATCGTTTCTTGATCTTATCCCATTCCCGAAATGTTGTCCACATGTACCATGTTCTGAGCTTTTACTTTTTTTCCAACAAGTAGCTGCAAGCACCAATCGCAAACCCTAATAGGGCACCAACTGCAACTTCCCGTGGCAAATGACCTAATCTCTCCTTTAGAGCTTTCCGTCTTCTAGCGTGATAGATCCCCGGGTGCTGCTTAGCAATCCGCTCCACCTGCTCGTCTAAATCATTCACTTCTACCGCGATCTCGCCAGCGGATCTACGAATGCCCATCGCATCATACATGACAACAGCGCCGAATACGGAGCTCACCGCGAAATCAACAGCTGAGAAGCCTCTTTTCATCCCTATGTAGGTGGCGAGTGCCGTAACGCCTGAAGAATGCGAACTCGGCATACCACCTGTTTGAACCAATTGTGACCAATCCCATTTTTTGCTGAACATATACGTTAAAGGTAATTTGATGGCTTGTGCGGCACCAATACCGATCACAGCTGTAGTCAATGCTCGATTCATTTCCATTCACCTCACTACTAGCATCCATCACAGGTTTAGATTCTATTCGCAAAGTTTGCTATACTAGACACATTGATTCTTTTGTAAGGAGTGTGACTGATGAATATCGCTTTTTTCCTGTTACCTAAATCCGAAGTCATTACCGCGACTCCACAAGCAACCCTTCGTCAAACGTTGGAGCGAATGGAGTATCATCGATATACCGCAGTTCCGATCCTTTCCGATGATGGTCATTATGTAGGAACCGTTACGGAAGGAGATTTACTTTGGTTTCTCAAAAATTCAGCGCATATCGGCTTTGAGAATGCTCATCGCCATGTACTTGAAGAGGTTCCTCTACGTGTTAAAAATAAACCCGTTCATATTCATGCTGAGATGGTTGACCTAATTGATTTGGCAAAAGCACAAAACTTCGTACCTGTCGTCGATGATTCCGACAAATTCATCGGGATTGTCAGACGTAGCGAAATTATAGAGTATTGCGCCAAACAAATGAATTTACAAGCCAACGCTGTACAGTCCTAATCATTTTAATTATTAATTTATAGGCAAAAGTAAAAAGGCTGAGAGAACTCAGCCTTTTTACTTTGCTTTTTTACATAGGATACTGTTACTGTACTTGACCATTGGAGGAAGCTTTAGATGAGACAAACTCGCTCGCCCAGTCAACCATCCCGTTCATTAATGTCAAAATGAGATTCACCGCATCCTTTTCCGTTAGCGAGCCATTCGATTGGCTGCTAACGTACTGGGACGTCTTTTGTTCCAGTTTCACGACTAAATCTTTAATTTTTAAAAGTTCATTCGCCAAATCAATTACTTGCTGATTATTCGAATTACCTTGGTCTGATTTCATATTTTGACCTTGATTTTGTCCTTGGTTCTGATTCTGATTCTGACCCTGCGATTGGCCCTGTGCTTGTGATTGACCTTGATCTTGGCCTTGACTTTGGGACGTATCTTGAGTCGAGTCGTTTGACGCGGCGGTACCATTGCTAGAGGAAGCTCGCTGCTGCCCCTGACTGTCTTGTGAGCTTTGCGCACTTGAGATCAACATTTTTTTGACCTGCTCTAATTCAATGAGTACCATATCATTTTGTTTGGTTAATTCATCCATTTGCAGCTTGAGATCCTGTGTTTTGATCATGTTGTCGAAACCCTTCCTTCCCTTATTTCACAGCACCGCAAGCAATCCGCTTACCTGAATTGCCAGATGGATCTGTTTTCAAATCATCTGCTTTCTCATGGATAACTAAACTAGTTCCTTCCGGTTTGAACAACGAGTTTGGCTTATCCTTTTCTAAGACGACTGCTTTCGTAACACTGCTAAATCGCCCATTACCTTGTGCGTCTACAATGAGATTTGGCAAATCACCAGCATGTGCTCCCTTCGGATTAAGGAAGCCATGCTCCTTCATATGTGGATTGAAATGCCCACCTGCCGAATCAAATGTTGGTGCTTCACATATAGCCTTCTCATGAATGTGCAGACCATGAACGCCAGGAGAAAGACCGCTTACTTCTACATCCATCTGTACACCGTCTCTAACAGCGGTTAATTGTGCAGAACCTACGGATTGGTTATTAGAACCTATGAGCGCTACACGAATCGTTTCTGGCGATGTGGTGGCCTCTGATACTGAGGTACTTCTAACTGATTGGCACCCTGTCAATATCAGGAGACCCAAGCTGGCCGTCATCATCATTTGAACTGTTTTCATATTGTACAATCCTCCTGTAAAACCACACATTGGTATATTCTACCCTTAGGATGCACAACTGCCCTTCACGATAACCACATAACAACTAACAAATTTTCTAAATCAACCTTTGAAAAAGCAAAAAACCTGCAATCTTTGGATTACAGGCTTTCTCTTCCATGTTCATTGTAGCTGGATTATAAAATAGTCATGAGCTTAGCGATGATTTGTAGGTTTTCTAATTTTCGTTTGTAAAAGTGAAATTCCACCTTCGTATGCTCAACCGCGTCTTCCATCTGTAGAACCTGTTTTTGCAACTCTTTCGTGTATGGCCATAATTCCGCCTGCCGCTGCAGCTCATTCTTTCCTGTTACGAGCCCTTCGCCAATCACTTCATACTCTTTCGTAAGAAGCATATGCTTTGCCCAATTCAATTCAGATACGGCATCGACATAAATGGCTTCCGCTTGTTTCAATAATTCTGGTACAAGTTGTAGCTCTAAAATAACATCCGACCGATTCATTCGGATTCCTCCTATGAGTTTTCATAGAAACTCAGCATAGTAAAACATCAAATATTGTTGCTTAGCCTCATTTATATTCATAGTAAAACAAAACATGCACACAAGCTGAAATCCGCGAAATTAGCGGCTTTTCTCCACGTATTCGACTTATTTTGCAAGGCAATTCCGCTATAGAATGACAATACTATTAAGTCTACATTAAATCTGATAGATTCGCTCCCAACCTACTTGTATAACCTATTAGAAGTGCTACAATGTTACTATACGTATCAGAGGAGGTGACAAAAATGAGCCAAGAAGAAGAAGTAGTTCAACAAAATGAGCAAGAAGAAATCTCTGCTGAATCCACTGAAGAAGTGGTGAGTCAAGAGGCTGAAGAAGAAATCGCTGAAGCGATTGAAGAAGCAGCTGCTGCAGAGGAAGAAGCAGAACAATCCGAAGAATAATGTAACCGTTATCATACATGATCAAATATCCCCCTCAACTTCACAGTTGGGGGTTTATTGATTTTATATACTAATAAAAATTTTTTTTGAATTCAGCGAATAAATATTCTGAACATTCAAATAATACTGGTGTACCAATAAAAAGGAGATGATTTTGAATGGCTAACAGATCAAACACTTTAGTCGTACAAGAAGCAAAGGCAGCACTTGATCAAATGAAGTATGAAGTCGCTCAGGAAATTGGTGTCCCTCTCTCCCCATCTGGTTACAACGGTAATTTGGCAACACGTGATGCTGGCTCAATCGGTGGCAACATCACAAAAAGATTAGTGCAAATGGCTGAACAATCTTTAGGCGGCTACAAACGCTAATCCTTTGATGTAGGAGCAAGCTCAAAAAAGACTGAATCACTCGATCCTCCTTAGAGTGACCTTCAGTCTTTTTTCTATTTCCTTGAAATTCCTCCGATTTCCCTTGAATTTCCTCACCAGTTTCCACAAACACCTATAATTAATCCTCTAGCTTTAGTATGATTATCTTGCTCGGATACCCGAAAAAGGAGTGTTGAAACCATGACCACGCAATACGAAATTTTCCGCGATCCTTTCCGCATGTTAATTCTACTGGCCACATTAGTGAGCGAAAAACAAAACGAACCAGCCCTGCAGTTTGACAAAGTACCTTTTTTCGAAAATGATACCTTTCTTATTCAGCATGACAAGTTTGTGTACAAGAAAAATCTTACAGAAATCACTTGGTTTCAATTTTTGGGAAGAGACATCGCTTGCAGTAAAGACCTCACACGTGAAGAGTATAATAAAATGTTTGTCGATTGCCTTGCGTCCTTATACCACATCACATAAGAAAAAGAAGGAGCTGATCACTTGGATCTGCTCCTTCTCCTATTCATTATTATTTCTTTTTAACTTCTTCAACAAAAACATCACTTGCGTCACGTGTGCTGCCGAGCTCAAGAATTGTATATTTCTTCTCACCGATCATGATCACATCTTCCACTTCAGGTAGCGGATCGCCTAGGTACACCGTACCTAGATACATATTACTAGTCTTCAAACGTAAATTCCAGCGATGTTGTTGTTTCGTCATAACTAATCCTCCCAAACTCTAATGTTCTCAAGTTACCATAAATTCACGCAAGATGAAAGCTATATGAGGAAACATCGTTCAAATAGGGAACATTACTTCACTATATAGACCATCTTCATTATTACGCGGTCCAAAAAGAGACGAAAACCTTATTCTATCCTACATAAGTTGATCTTTTGGGGACAGAAGTAACATAACCCAACAATTGACAATCACTCGGTTTTTTGGTATATTACTACATGTATAAATAAACGACTTGTTAGCTCAGCTGGGAGAGCACTATCTTGACAGGGTAGGGGTCAGTGGTTCGAGCCCACTACAGGTCATATGTAACAGAAACCCGTGAAGCCTAGTGCTTCGCGGGTTTTCTTTTTCCATCACGATGGTCCAACTTACTACCACAACCTCCTCCATTCACATCTCCCGCTATTCAAAAAGAATCCCTCCCAGGGTTCTTCAGCATAAGACTTCTACACCTTAAATCTATCAACCACCTAAAAGACCTATCATTCGACGGAAGCTTACGACTTTGTAGGTCGATAGCACTAAAAAAAGCTCTCCAGAAGTAGAATGTTCTACGTCCAGAAAGCCCTCTAACACTTTTTAAATATTCAGCATGCTACGTATTGCACCTTTTGTCTCCTCGATCGCCATTCTCAGAGGCTGCGTCTCTCCTTGATACGGATGTACACTTCCAAAGGTATGGTTGCCCCCTGGAATCTTCACCCATTGAATCGCTGCGTTGTTCGCGACTAGCTTTTCAGAACCTTTGAGCAAACGTTCTCCATCTTCCGTGCCTTGAATAAGTACAATGGGGAAGGTCACTTCACGAATTCTTCCAACAATATCAAATCTCTCTTCGTTGCGTTCCATATCTTCTAGGATTTCAAGATCGAGCGGCATCATCTGCTTCGTTCGTCCATTCAAGGTATAGGAGCGGCCCGTGTCCCTCATCTCCGCTTTATTCTCAGGTGTGAGCAAATCGACATGAGCAATCCCATTCCAGCTGATGACGCCTGCAATTTCCTCAGGATGATCCAACGCATAGATCAAACTCACGCCAGCGCCTCTGCTATGACCCAGTAAGAGGATTGGCTTATCAGTGCCTACGTGTTTATGAATATCCGCAATAATAACTTGTACGTCCTCTAGATCTTTAGAATAGGTATCACCTGCAAATTTCTCTAGTTCTGTAAAATCCATCAAATCTTCACCCACCCCATTATGGGAAAAATTCAAGGCAACGACATCAACAGCTTCTGCTAATTCGCTTGCGACATGGGGGAACATTCCCCAGTTTTTGAAGCCTTTATAACCATGTAATAGTAATAAGGTGCCCTTACTCGGTTCTTGCTTTGCTTTATAAATATCGCCTCGTACGATACGCTGCTCTGACATATGTAGTTCAAAAGGTATTCCTTTATAGTCCTCCATCTGTTTCTCCTGCCTTTCGTTACCAAATCAATAATCAATCGTATACTTTTGTCATTTTATCACAATCTAACTCAGACAAGACAACTTTAGCCAACCGAGCCTGTAAATTTCTTGTAAAACAACCAACTCGCATCTTTGACAAAAATGCCCTACGATAAGGAGGAAGCTTCCCTGTTATCAAGCCGAAAACGCAGTAAACTGCGACTACTATTTCTCACCTTCCTTCTAACTCAACTTTTGAGTCAAGGAATTAACAGCCGCTCACAAGCACAACATATGGAACCGTTACACAAAGAGACGGCCGCTGAGGCGGGAACCATTCAACTTCAAGTCAAAGCATCGCCAGGAGCTCTTTATCAATCCGAACTTACCTTCGTCAATAAAGCATTACAACGCGCATTGGAAGAGGGGACAGCAGGCGATGTTTCTTTAGAAGCGATTCCGCCGGACACCACACTCACGTATGACAAAAAGGGGCAAACCATCCATCTTGGGGTCACCCCAAGCGGAGACGTCGTTGATTGGACTTCGAAGCAACATATCAATCTCCCCAAATCAGCTCAGGAAACGCTGCAAGCGCAAGTGCAATCCCTTCGCACTAAGCATTATGGCGAGATGCTACCTTGGGAAGAAGCAAGTCTCGTTCTCCCCAAATACAGTTCATTTACCGTCGTTGATTTGATGAGCGGACTTAGCTTCGAAGGGCAGCGCCGCGCGGGCTCCCACCATGCGGATGTACAGCCGCTAACGAAAACCGACTCCGCGACGCTCAAAAGCATTTATGGCGGCCAATGGAGCTGGGACCGCCGCGCGGTCCTAGTGAAGCTGAATGGCCGCACGCTCGCCGCCTCCATGCATGGCATGCCGCATGGCGGTGATGGTATACCGGGAAATGACTTCAACGGTCATTTCTGTATTCACTTCCTCGGGAGCGTGACCCACGGCTCCCGCTCCGTTGACCCGGCGCACCAGGTCATGGTGCACCGAGCTGCAGGCTTGCTGCAGGACTACGTCAGCAAGCTCTCGCCCTGGGCGCTGATCGACGTATGGATCAGCGCCGCACACCAAGGTGACCTGCAGCTGCTGCAGGTCACCACAGGGCAAGAACAGGCGATGCATGTGCGAAGCATGCGCCGCCTGTCCAAGTTCAAGGAGCTGGATACATCCCAGCTCCTGCAGTTCGACACAGCTGTCGATGTAACGATGACAGGGGCTAGAGCTTCCGCGGTTTCGAGTCGCCGCGTGCTCTTCCATCTTGAACGTGCCTCGGTACAAGATCGGTGGTACATACGCAGCGCGGTGATCCAATGAGTAAAGCCCGGCCACTTTGGAAGTCCCAAAGCAGTCGGGCTTTACTTATTTATTTTCACATCAATTCTATTGCACGGATTGACCCGAAACCTTACGTAATTCATTGGCGAGTCGATGAAACTCATTCTGCGCAGGCACGGATGAGGTTGCTCCATATCCTGCTGATAGGAAGGGAATGATCGCATTGGCATCTTTCACCGTAAGTGGATAGCTAGGTGGTTCTGGTGTAATCCGTTTATTCCACCAACCTTCATTCCCATACGATTCATCATAGTCAACCGCAATACCATTCGCCATGACATCGTTGAGGTATTGATAAATTTGAATAAACGTCGATTTCTTACCTCCGCTCCAAGCGTAAGTTTGCCAGAACCGTGAGCAAGCCCCTGCGGCATATACAGCCTCCATTACGGCGTATGAACCATACACACCTGTCGTGTAAGCAGGCGTAGCTTCGCTCGCCGCTTTAATATATGCGATAACCGCCTCCATCTGGGCAGACGATACGTCAAAATCAACAGCAAAGTAGATGCAGCTGCCCTCCGGCTGACCTACTTGCGCGGCAACCTGCAAAGCTGTTGCACCATCCGCCAAACCAGCACTTCTACCTCCGAGAGCACGACTCGCCGTTGTTTCATAAACAGAAACCAACTGTAAACCAGCTGCACTAATGACGTCAGCCTCTGATTTCGTTAATGCCTTTGCACCACTTGGCACCAAATATCTGGCAACAAATGTATAACCCTGTCCGACGAAAGCAGCCGCTTTTTGTGCCGTAAGCGGTGTTGAACAATCAAACCCTTTCGCCACTTGCCATCACCTACTTTCCAATTGGTATTCACAGCATATGCCAAAAGAACGAGACCCGACACCACCAGGCATCTAAAGTCCCGTTCTCAGGCATGAAAAAAGGCTTTTCTCCCTAGAGAAAAGCCCATTCCTTCAATCCATTAAACTTCTTTCGTACCAAAGCGGATGGCATTTCGCTCTTTGGCTCGCTGCGCTTCTACTTCTCGATTCCGAGGCTCCGCATTCGTAACCAAAGAGTCCATTAGCTTCTGTGCTGCCAAAGCTACCTCTTGTACAGCCAACTGGAATGCTGCTTCATTCACTTTAGAAGGCTCTGTAAAACCTGAGATCTTGCGCACAAATTGCAGGGACGCTGCCCGAACTTCATCTTCTGTCACGACCGGTTCATAGTTGAAAAGTGGTTTAATATTTCGGCACATATCGTACTCCTTCGGGCTAGGCATCCCTTTATCCATTACATACACTGTTCACTGTTCTCAATATAATAGATGGCATGTGTTTTTTCAAGATCGCGTACACCCAGCAGCTGGCCTTCAATTGGTCTATACCATAAATCTATATCCAGATCCCCATACTGTTCCTATGTACTGAGGTTTAGAAGGGGTCTCCTCGATTTTCTCTCTGATCCTGGCAATATGAACCGTTACCGTAGAGGCGTCACTCATCGCATCCATTCCCCAGATCCGCTCGAATAACTCTTCCTTGCCAAATACCCGATTCGGATATTGGACAAGAAACAGTAGAAGGTCAAATTCCTTTTGAGCCAGGACAACTTCATTTCCGTTCACAAATACACGTCTGGCATCCTTCTGAAGCTCAAGCCCCCTAATCTGGATTGAGCTCCCTTCCATGCCTTTACCAAACCGCTCCTTCATCCGCTCGAACTTTTTCAGATGAGCACTTACCCGAGCCACAAGCTCCCCCGAACTGAATGGCTTTGTTATATAATCGTCCGCACCGAGGCCTAATCCATTGACTTTATAAATTTCTTCTGCTCTCGCCGATACCAGGAGCACGGGAATATCATCATGCTCTCGTATGGTTTTTAACACTTCAAATCCATCTATATCGGGCAGCATGATATCTAAGATAACAAGCTCAAATGCTTCTTCCTTGAGCGCTGTCAGACCATCTGTGCCGTTGTTTACCATCTTAACTGAATAACCGCTTAACTCCAGATAATCTCTTTGCAAATTGGCAATGCTCTGGTCATCTTCAACAATCAAAATTCTTTTCATCATAACCTCCAAACCTATTTAGAACTTTTTAAGAGAAATCATAATCCCGGTTCCCTCACCTACAGCGCTCTTGGCCCATATTTTCCCGTCGTGCCCTTCAATAATTTGCTTAGCTATAGCTAGACCCAGTCCACTTCCATTCTTTCTTGACGGATCTACCTGATAAAATCGTTCAAATATAAAAGGAAGCTTGTCCTCGGGTATGCCATTTCCATTATCTTTAATTTCAATAATCGCAGATGTTCTAGTTTCCCTGAGTATAATGTCAATCTTGCCATTCGCTTTTCCGGCATACGTCATGGCATTATCAATGATGTTTTGCACGACCCTCTTTAATCTTTCGCCATCTATCAATACTTTGACAGGCTCTTTTAACTCATTAATTAATGCGATGGCTACATTCGCCTTTTCACATTCATATTTATGATCTGCCACACAATCCTCAAAATAACTGGCCAAATCGCTCTTCTCAAAATGGTAAGGAAGCTGATTTAAATCGAGTTTCGAATATAATAGAAGATCATCAATCATCGCATTAACCATAATAGCTTTGGATCGGGCTGTTTCCAGATATTCCTCCATTTTCTCAGGCGTCTTAGCTACGCCGTCTATAATACCTTCAATATAGCCTTTAATGGAAGTCACAGGTGTCTTTAAGTCATGTGAAATACTTGAAATTAGAAACTTTCGATTATCATCATATTTTTGCTGTAAATAAACAGATTCCTTCAATTTGATCCTCATTAACTCCAAAGTTATCCCTAATTCCCGAATTTCGCCCTCGCCATCCTCGGAAATCTCGCCACTTAGATCGCCTTCCCTAATTTTGACCGCAGCATCCTTTAATCTGGAGATCGGAATAATAATACGACGTGAGAACTTATAGGAAATCCATATATTCATTAGCAAAAAAACAACTGTAAAAAAACTAATCGTGAAGATGCCAAGCATCCAATATACCTTTGTATTTACTTTGATTGGTGCCAGCAGCAGCAGAATACCCGAATCGCCAGATGTGAGTTTGAAATCCGCTCGGTTAAACAGATACGTCTTACCATCAAGCTCGATCTCATTATGACTAGACTCACTGGATAGCATCAGGCTTTTCTCGATATCAATCTTATTAAAATGTTGCGTGGCGAACATTACCTCTCTATTAACGAAAAGGATCGCACTGGCATCCAAAACGTTCACGCGATCAACGAGCTCTTGTTGATACTTCTTATCCAGGAGTCCCTCGAACCCTATGGTCAGTGCTTCTCTTTTAATCTCACTGATAGCTGCACGAACCTCAAACGCTCGTTGAAACTGCTCTATACCTGCTTCGCGGCCCAAAACTTTCGTATACGTAGCAATAAAAATAATGACAGCCAAGATCGTTAAACCAATGGAAAGCAGCACAGCCAGCGTATTCATCGTGAAAAAACGTTTCGTTAAGTGCATGTAGATTCCTTTCTATATATCCTTCCTGTCAAACAAGTAATACCCCGTCGTAAATAACATGATACCACAACCAAAAATAATTAGAATCTGGCGGCTTATTTTGAAGACATTGATGGATTCAGATATCCAAAGGGTATACCAGTCAAACATCGACGTGATAAAAAAACTGGAATAGGATGAGAATACAATGCCCAGAAAATTAAATCCAATGAATACAAGAATGGACAGGAAAAATACGGCTAGTCCTCCCTGAATGAGATTGGATAGCAGCACGACGATAAGCGCAAACACAAATACAGGAAAGAAAGTTAAGCCATATGACACCAGCACTTTTACGATTCCAATGAAACTGGCGGACGAAGGATTGAATATAAACCCAGCTAACAGCGATAGAACCATAATAAATAAAAGATTACCAGCAATAAAGAGTGCTAAATTCAAAACCTTAGCGGTAAACACGCCGAATCTAGATACTGGTCTTAAAAGAGTGATTTTCATCGTATTCGATGAGGACTCACCATTAAACATATCGATCGCTACAAATACTGCAAATAACGGTAGTAGTGTATACGTAACAAACGACAGTACGGCTATAGGGAATTCAACACTCCCTACAACTCTTAATCCAAGACCATGTTTTATCGTCGTTACAGCAATTTGACCGATCATGACGGCAAGAATGGATAATATCGCGGCTGCCATAATTTTTTTCTTTTTAAGCAGCTTCACGGATTCATTCATAAATGCAGCTTTAAACCCTACCATTCCTGTCCACCTCACTAACAAAATAATTCTCAAGCGACGAATAAAATGACAGAATATGTTGGGTATATTCTACATTAACCAGCTTGCCTCCGTAAATAATCCCGATTCTCGAACACGTTAATTCCACATCGTGAATCAAATGGCTGGATATAAAGAAAGTCGTGCCTTCCAGGGAAAGCTGTTTGATCAACTTCCTCATCTCCAGCATCCCTTCCACATCCAGTCCATTTAAAGGCTCGTCCAAAATTAACAGTTTCGGCTTCGATAGAATCGCCGCCGCTATCCCCAGCCTTTGTTTCATCCCGAGCGAAAATTTTTGTGATTTCTCATTTTTATATTTCAGCATCCCTGTAATTTCAAGACATTCATCAATTCTACGCTGATCGATTTCAGGATAAAATCTTGCAAACAGTCTCAAATTCTCATTTGCCGTCAAATAAGGATACGATTCCGCTGTTTCAATAATACAGCCTACATATTTCATTGCGTTAACATAGTCTTCTGCCACGCTCGCTCCGAAAATCTTCACATCGCCTCGATCTGGCTTCATGAGTCCTGTAATCATCTTCATAGCTGTCGTTTTGCCCGCACCATTAGGTCCAAGGAAACCGAATATATCACCTTGATCTACCTCTAAATTCAAATCGCTGATTCCTCGGCCATTCGTAAATGACTTGGTTAAGCCCGTTATTTCAATCGCCTTGATTGTCAATTCATCATCTCCCTAAAAAATCTCAGGAAGCCGCTATCCGCAGCCTCCTGAGAATCATTTCTATTCAAATACGCGATTAAATTCTCCATCATAGAAAGGCTTCATGCTGTTACTTTGTTTGTAAGCATTTTTATCGCTTATCTCTAGATTCATTTCAAAATAAATCTTACCTGCCATGCTTGGATGAATCATCCCTTGCTTCTGTTCACCCTTCGAATCTGTATAAGTAAACGTTGGGGATGTCGACAGATTGTATTCGAAATTAAATACATCCTTGCTTGGATACTCGCTCTCAAAACCAGGTTTTACGGTTTCGGAATACGTACCTGTTACTTTGTCGCCATCTACACTTGTGATTTTAACTGTTCGGTCACCGATCTTCACGAACTTACCGTCTTTGTCCATAATAATATCGTTTTGATAGGTTCCCACATATTTAGAGCTGAATCCACCAGAACGACTAACCTTCTCAACCTTGGCTGTAGTTAGATCAGGCTTAGTAATCTTCGTACTGCCAATCTCAGACAGCTTCAACATAACATTGAGGTTTAAGTCATGCTGAACCCCATTTTTATCTTTTCCTGACAGCGTGATCTCACCCGTCAGATTTTCTAGATACCCATCTTTACTCTCATTTGCCGTACCTACTACCTTTTTCACGAAAATATCGCTCTCTATAGCTGGTAAATCTCTTTCATTATCCAGCATTTGCTTGATACCGAAGGAGGAGACTGCATTCACAATGGCCGGCACTTGTGACTCTGACAAACTGCCCGAGAACACTTTACCTCCATTTGCTCCTTCCTCAACTTGTACATAGTCTTTCAAAGAACCAACGACAGCGTCAACGATTTTCTCAACCTCCGTGGCTCCCTTTTCTTTAAAAGGGTTATGGAAATCGGCTGGACCTTTACGGTTTTGGTTCACTTCCGCCGAATGATCAAATACATAATATGTATTGTCCAATTCGTTTTTGTCAATCGTTTGAGTCTTGTCGGCATAGGAATATCTGGAAGTCGTTTCACCTTTGGCGTTTTTCGTTACTTCGTTATCCTCTTTGACTTGATTTACTGTATCCATTTTCATGAAATTGGACGATTGTAGTAAAATTTGATTATTATCTTTCAATGTATACATCGTCTCGACCGTATAGTTGTTAAGACCATTTTCCATCACAGACGCCGTATTTTTGACTGAATCCTTCAACCTGTCATAACCGGAGCCAAGCAGCGCATCAGCGAATGCCGTAGATACGAATAAACAGGCTCCTACTGTAAATGAAAGTACTGTAATTGATTTTTTGCTAAGTTTCATTTCTCTTTCTCCTTTTTTAAAACAATTTGCGGGAAACGTTTCCTTACTAGTTATTTTAGTATACGCTTATTGAATCCATCTAAATGGATTATTAACAAAGTATTAACTCTTTTCGTAACAGCGTAGAAAGGAAGGTGTTGCAATCTTTCTTGCAAGCGTCATTTGTAATACACTCCATCATTTTGAAGTCTTTTTCCCTGTCATGGCAATCATAGTTGGCATTCATTTTTTTCCTTTAGCATCATTGTTTCAAGAAAAATTCTATTTTAGTACGGGTATTGTAATGTGTATGCTAGGCATTATTTCGTTATTTTTACCCATTAACGCCACGATCGGCGATGTATCTCTTGTTGCGATGTCTACGTTTATCGGGTTTGGCTCAGCTGTGACGCTCTGGGTGACTGGGTTGAGAATCTGGATGACCATGCTTAAAAAGCTGAAACAATAATTATTACAGCACTGTGCGCACTAGCGTGCATAAACGCACACAAGCCCCTCATTCCCATCAGCATTGATGAGAACGAGAGGCTTGTTTTCGTCGCTAAAATAAATAAAAACCCTTATATACAAAGGGTTTCCGTACTATGGGCCCAGAGGGACTCGAACCCCCGACCAATCGGTTATGAGCCGACCGCTCTAACCAACTGAGCTATAGGCCCTAATGAAATTTGGTTGCGGGGGCAGGATTTGAACCTGCGGCCTTCGGGTTATGAGCCCGACGAGCTACCGAGCTGCTCCACCCCGCGTCATGTATGCCGCTCAACAGCGACAAAAATAAATATACACCAACGGAGATGGCTTAGTCAAGCGTTAATTTTATGCATAATTAATTCGTTTATGTATTGTATCTGACGCCAAAGCGTCCTTTCTTCGACTTATAAACCTCAACTTCCTGCGGGCACTCATACCCATAGATCCACCAATCTTCTTCCATACGTTTCGCTAAAACACCTGCTTGAAACTTCGAATCGTATAATTTCGCCCAATATATCCAGTTCATGCGTATCCCTCCATTGTAGTCAGATCGTTACATTTAGCTTATCCATATAAAGGATCTCTTATTAGCAGTATTGTCCAAAGACGATCTCAATTATAGGAAAAGTCGTTCTATTTGACCATATGACAAATAAAATGTGACGGTTTACAAGCATAGCAGGATTTTCCCTGTTTTTGGGGAAGTTAAGTGATGTAGACAATTTGGCAGTGAGAAAAAAGGAGAAAACATCCATGATCGAATCAATCAAAAGTTACTTACAAACGCATAGGGAAAAACACATAGAGGAACTCATGGCTTTTTTGCGGATCCCAAGTATAAGTGCAGTTGCCCAGCATCAACCGGATATGCAGAAATGCGCCGAGTGGACGGCTCAATCTTTACAAAAGGCTGGACTTGAAAACATTGAAATTATGCCAACGAAAGGCCACCCAGTGGTTTACGCGGATTGGTTACATGCTCCTGGCAAACCGACAGTGCTTATTTATGGACATTATGATGTACAACCTGCCGAGCCATTAGAGTTGTGGGAAACGCCTCCTTTTGAACCCGTAATCCGTGATAATAAGTTGTTCGGTCGTGGAAGTACGGATGACAAAGGCCAACTGTTGCTTTATGTGAAGGTCGTTGAAGCTTTTCTACAGACACAGGGCTCGCTTCCGGTTAATGTTAAATTCTGCATCGAGGGTGAAGAGGAAATTGCTAGTAAGAATCTCCCTGCCTTTGTTGAAGAGCATGCAGCTAAATTGCAAGCTGATTCCATCGTACTCTCCGACACGCAGATGCACGGTCCTGGTAAACCAGCACTTATGTATGGACTTCGCGGCTTAGCGGGATTCGAAATCACAATCGATGGCGCGAATAGTGATCTGCATTCTGGTCTATTCGGCGGTGCGGTACAGAACCCGATTCACGCAATGACTAAGCTATTAAGCTCCTTTCATGACGAGAATGGCCGTGTAACCGTACAAGGGTTCTACGACCGTGTTATCGAACTTTCGGACAAAGAACGCGAAGCCTTCAAGAAAGTGGAGCCGGATGAAAACAAGGTTCGCACGAATTTGAACGTCACAGAGCTTTATGGGGAGAAAGGATTCTCCTTTTACGAACAAACGACATCCCGTCCTACGCTTGAAATCACGTCAGTCAGTGGCGGCTTCCAGGGCGAGGGAATTAAACCCATCATTCCAAATCGCGCTACTGCCAAAATTGCATGTCGCCTCGTCGCAGCGCAGGTCCCTGAGGAAATCATGGATCTGGTCGAAGCCCATATTCATGCTCAACCTCTTCCTGGCGTGTCAGTTACGTTAGATCGCCAATTGCGAGGGAATCCCTTCATTACACCTATTGATGAGCCCGTTATGGTAGCGGCGGCTGAAGCCTATGAAGAAACTTTTAATGAGTGGCCTGTGTACACACGTAGCGGAGGATCGATTCCGATTGTCGAAGTGTTAGGTCGCGTCTTAGACGCACCTGTGGTGCTTATGGGCTTTGGTCTGCCAGGGGAGAATCTTCATGCACCGAATGAGCATTTCCATTTGATGAATTGGGACAATGGGACAGAGACGATTAGTCGTTACTGGCTGAAGCTAGCTGCATTGGCTGCAACTACAACAGAATCTAACTAAGGTAGAGTAAAAGGAGTAACTTCTATGGGGAATCAATTACACATGCGTGATGCACAATTGGAAGATTTAGCAGAAATCGTTCGTATCTACAATTCCACGATTGCAGGACGAATGGTTACTGCCGACACAGAACCCGTCTCAACAGCTTCCCGGGAGCGCTGGTTTCACGAACACTCTGCTGATTTCCGCCCACTTTGGGTGCTTGAAAATGAGAACGGCATTTGTGGTTGGCTGAGTTTTCAGTCCTTCTATGGGCGTCCCGCTTATAACGCAACGGCCGAGGTAAGTATTTACGTGGATGAAACCTATCGGGGCCAAGGGATCGGTCGATATTTGATGGAACAAGCCCTTGAAGCTAGTCCCAAGCTAGGGATCAAGTCTTTGTTAGGTTTTATATTTGGGCATAATGAGCCCAGCCTACAGCTTTTCCGCAAATTCGGATTCACGAATTGGGCGCATTTGCCTGGCGTCGCTGAGCTAGATGGCGTTGAGCGCGATCTGATCATTTTGGGCAAACGTGTTGGTTAGTCGACACTTGTAAAATAAAAAGCGCTACGCCTCCCTACTCGCGAAATCAAGTTCGCGACATAGTGAGTTGTGGCGCTTTTTTGTTGATCGTTTGGGTAACAAGGGGTATATCTGAAGCTCCACTTCATTTAGATGGAAGAAATTCATCTATCCGCTTTCGCTACAGACTGACTCTAATCTACTCTACTCACCATTCATTGATCACACACTGCCACTCTCTACTCGCCCTGGAACACAATCGCTTCTACCTCTATCTCAATCAGCAATCGGGGGTCAATCAGCGCTTTCACTTCGACCATCGTCGCAACGGGCTGCACATCACGGAAATACTCGCCATGCGCTTTACCGAACTCTTCCCATAAAGAAATATCCGTCACGAACATCCGCGTTCGCACCACATCAGAAAGCTGTGCGCCGAGCTCTTGGAGCGCCTGCTCAATCGTTTGAAGGATGAACCGGGCTTGCTCGTACGCATTACCTACACCAACAACCTCGCCGTCTTTCATGGCTGTCGTCCCAGCCACCTCGATTCGATCACCTACACGAATGGCTCTGCAATAGCCGACCACAGGCTCCCAAGGTGAGCCTGTATACACTCTCGTTCGATTCATTACGCAATCGCTCCTTACATTTTACAAATAAACCGCTAGTCTCGCTTGTAATCCCTCTGTCACCGGCAATAGTGGCAATCGTAAAGCGCCTGAACCGATGACGCCTTGTTGGTGAAGCAGCCATTTAATAGGAGCTGGATTCGGCTCTTGAAATAGGAGACGAATAAGCGGAAGGAGCTCTTCGAACTCTCTTCGACTCTCCTCCTGTGCCCCGTTAACGAAGCTGCGGATAAAAGAAACAAACCTCTCCGTCTCCACATTAGCTGAGGCACTCATAACCCCTTTGGCGCCAGATTGCAAAGCTGCATAGAGCAAAGTGTCCTCACCACACAGAACAGGTTTAGAGCCCAGTCTAGTCAATTCTGTGACCAGCCCAGTGTTAGGCGTACTGTCTTTCATCCCGATGACTCCGTCGATATCTAGGATGGTTCGCACCGTATCCAGCTCAAGCGTTACCCCTGTGCGATGCGGCACATCATACAAGATCACCGGTACACCAACTCCCGCTACTTGACGAAAATGTTCAATAATCCCCTGCTGACTCGGCCTGTTGTAATAGGGAACTACAACTAATGCAGCTTCTGCACCAAGTTTGCCTGCTTCTGCTGTTTTGCGAACGGTTGAACGCGTATCGTTCGTACCTGTTCCAACGATTAAAGGCACATCAACGTGAGCAGCGTCGCGAGCTGCTTGAGCTGTAGCAAACAACACGCCAAGCTCGTCTTTCGTGATCGTTGGTGATTCTCCCGTTGTCCCATTGACAACCAATCCATCTATTTCATCTTGAAATAAGTTATAAGCCTGATTATAAAAGGATGCAGCATCCACTTCAAACTCTTCATCAAAAGGTGTGACAATGGGTACATATAACCCCTGTAGGTCTTTTTCTTTTAGCACAATAACCATCTCCCTGCCTCGTTTGTTTGTACATTTACTTTAGCATGGAACTCTTCATCACAGTTAGCTATAATAAATGATAGAACTCATCAAAAATATTGATAATGAAGCGAGGCTATTCATGGATCTGACGTATTTCCGCACTTTGCGGGAGGTTGCCCGTAGGAAAAGCTTCACGCGTGCTGCTGAAGAATTAGGGTATGCCCAATCGAGCATTACCATGCAAATTCAAAAGTTAGAACGTGAATATGGTGTCCCCTTATTCGAAAGGTATGGCCGACAGTTACGCCTAACTCCACCTGGAGAAAGCTTACTAGTAATAGCGCAACAATTGTTGGAACTTTATGACCAATCTAAGGAAATGATAGCCCATCAAGTTAGTGGAACGTTGACCATCGGGACCATTAACTCATTAGCAGCCTATTATCTGCCCCCATTTTTGCATAAGCTTAAACAGCTGTATCCAGGTTTAAATATTCAGCTATTTCCTGATAGTGAAGCTTCTATTCTCTCCAAGGTCAAAGAAGGAGATTATGATATTGGCCTTCTTTTAGATCAATATCCGGCTGATCCCACGCTCGCTTGTACAAGTGTCCGAGAAGAACAACTCGTCTTCGTTGCACCCTTAGATCATCCATTAACTCAACAATCGGATATTCAACTTGCTGACCTGGGTAACACGGAATTTATTGTCACTGAAGAAGGCTGTATCTATCGAGGGAAATTTGAAAGATTACTTAAAGACAATGCCGTCGCCTTACAAATCGGTTTCGAGTTAGGCAATGTTGAAGCCATCAAACAGTGTGTCATGAGCGGCTTAGGCATCGCTTTGTTACCTCGGATCACAGTAGCGAATGAGCTGGCAATCGGAAAGCTTGCACAGCTTCCTTTTACGCATAACCAACTTTCCATGGACTTACAGCTAGTGCTTCATCCGAAAAAATGGATGTCACAACCCTTACAAGCGTTCATTCAATTGTTGACGAAACAATCCGCGGAATGAAAAAAAGAAGCTCACCTTTGCGAAAAGGTAGAGCTTCTTCTACTTGTAAGTCAATTTCAAGATCTGCACACAAGTGAGGCGCCGAACGTACGGTAACCTGCTTGGTATTCGCAAAATCTTGATAGTCTGTTGCAAGACCACTCTAGTATAGAGGAATTCAACACAGTTCGTCAATTTTCCTCACTGAAGTAACCTCTTATACGCCGTATGCGGATGGATTAACTCTCCAAGAACGCAGTAACTCCATATCATTTTGCTGGATCTTCCCTTTTTCCAATGCTACTTCAAGCAAGGTTGAGTAATTAGAAAGTGTATGAAGTGGCATTTCTGCCGCCGCGAATGCGTCTGTTGCTTTATCCAGCTGATAAGAGAAAATGGCTAGTACACCAAGTGCTTCAGCTCCCGCATCTTTCACGGCAACAGCTGCTTTCAGCGAGCTTCCTCCTGTGGAAATCAAGTCTTCGATAACGATGACTTTTTGTCCTGGTTTCACGGAACCTTCAATCAAGTTCTCTTTGCCATGACCTTTCGCTTTATCGCGAATGTAGATCATTGGAAGACCTAACTTTTGAGCTACCCAAGCCGCATGAGGAATTCCAGCTGTTGCTGTTCCCGCCACTACTTCAGCTTCAGGGAATTTTTCCTTGATCAAAGCAACGAAGCCATCGGCAATCGCATCACGGATCGCAGGGTGAGACATGGTCAAACGATTATCACAATAAATCGGAGACTTCAGCCCCGATGTCCATGTAAAAGGTTGCTGTGGACGAAGAGCCACGGCTTCAATATCTAATAACGACGCTGCAATATGCTGTGCGATTGTTTCGAGCTTACTCATACGCTCACCGTTCCTTTCAATGTTAAAATAAAGTGCCTAGACGATTGAATCGATAATCGCTTCAATCGCTGCTCTTGGGTCCGCTGCGCCTGTGATCGGACGCCCGATCACGACATAGTCTGTCCCCTGCGCGAACGCCTCAGCCGGCGTCATAATGCGCGACTGGTCGCCAATGTCGGCCCCCGCCGGGCGGATGCCTGGCGTCACGGTGACGAAGCCGTCACCGCAAGCCGCCTTAATCGCCGTCACCTCAAGCGGTGACGCGACGACCCCGTTAAGCCCCGCGGCATGCGCCAAGCGGGCATAGCGAATGACGGCCTGCTCGGTTGTACCGGCAAGGCCGATCTCGTCATTCAGCACCTGCTGCGAGGTGCTGGTCAATTGCGTCACGCCGATCACGATCGGGCGTGCTGCCCCTAAAGCTAGCCCCTTGTCGACACCCTCCAAGGCAGCCTCCATCATGTACTTGCCTCCGGCTGCATGCACATTGAACACATCAACCCCAAGGCGCGTCACGCTCTCCGCGCCGCCCTTAACCGTGTTCGGAATGTCATGCATCTTCACGTCGAGGAACACCTTATAGCCGCGATCCTTCAGACTCGCGACAAAGGTAGGACCTGCAGCATAAAACAGCTGCATTCCTACCTTTACATAACACGGAATGCCTTCGAGCTGCTTAAGCAGCCCTTCAGCACTTGCCGCATTCGCGTAGTCCAAGGCGACCATGATGCGTCCGGTAACATCGTTGCGAGTTAACGTACTCATGTTTGGCACCATCCTTTAGACATGTATTGGCATTGCACGTGAGGAGAAGTTGATAGCTTCAAGCATATTCACTAGCGCTCTTACAGTATCAAGCGATGTCATACATACTACACCGTTCTCTACTGCTTCACGACGAATGCGGAAGCCGTCACGCTCAGGCGTTTTGCCCTTAGTCAATGTGTTCACGACGAACTGAGCATCACCACTGCGGATGAGGTCAAGAATGTTTGGTGAACCTTCACTAAGCTTGTTGACGGTTGTAACCGGAAGTCCTGCTTGAGCAATCGCTTCGGCAGTTCCACCTGTTGCAATGATTTTGTAACCTAGGCGATAGAAGCCTTTCAAGATTTCAATCGCTTCTTCTTTATCTTTATCCGCTACGGTTACCACGACGGAACCTGCAGCAGGGATCTTCATACCAGCACCGATGAGACCTTTGTACAGGGCTTTTGCAAAATTCACATCACGACCCATAACCTCACCAGTAGACTTCATTTCAGGTCCGAGTGTTGTATCTACACGGCGAAGCTTCGCGAAGGAGAACACTGGTACTTTGACAGATACGTATTTATCTTCTGGCCATAGACCACTTTGATAACCCATATCTGCTAGTGATTGACCCATGATTACGCGTGTTGCCACGTTCGCCATCGGAATGTTCGTCACTTTGCTTAAGAAAGGCACAGTTCTGGAAGAACGCGGGTTAACCTCGATCACATACACTTGATCGTTATGAATAACGAACTGGATGTTCACTAGACCCACAACGTTAAGCTCTAAACCGATTTTCGTCGTAATCTCGATGATTTGCTGCTTGATCTCATCGGAGATGGATTGTGGCGGATAGACCGCAATGGAGTCACCAGAGTGAACCCCTGCGCGTTCCACGTGTTCCATGATCCCTGGGATCAGAACTGTTTCTCTATCGCAGATTGCGTCAACCTCTACCTCTTTACCAAGCATGTATCGATCGATTAGAACCGGATGCTCAGGGTTGATTTTCACCGCATATTCCATGTAGCTCAGAAGCTCTTCATCGGAGTAGACGATTTCCATTGCGCGTCCACCAAGTACGTAGGAAGGACGAACGATAACCGGATATCCGAATTTCGCAGCTGTACCAACCGCTTGATCGACTGATGTTACTGTGCCGCCTGGAGGTTGAGCTACCGAAATTTTGCTAAGCAAAGCTTCGAATTTCTTACGATCTTCCGCTGTATCGATACTTTCTAGGTCAGAACCTAGGATACGTACGCCAGCTTTGTGTAATGGTGCTGCCAAGTTGATTGCCGTTTGGCCACCGAATTGAACGATAACCCCGATTGGTTGCTCACGCTCAATTACGTTCATAACATCTTCGAAGAACAATGGTTCGAAGTACAAACGATCCGATGTATTAAAATCTGTTGAAACTGTTTCTGGGTTATTGTTGATAATAACCGCTTCGTAACCAGCCGCTTGAATCGCCCATACCGCATGAACGGTGGAGTAATCGAACTCAATCCCTTGACCGATACGAATTGGACCCGATCCTAGAACAACAACTTTTTCTTTCGTCGTTTCTGTTACTTCATCTTCTTGCTCATATGTGGAGTAGTAGTATGGTGTTGAAGCTTCGAATTCAGCCGCACAGGTATCTACCATTTTGTAAACGGGCTTGATGTTGTTTTGCAAACGGAAAGTTCTTACGTCTGCTTCTTTCGTGAAAGTCGAGCAACCTGCCAATGTACGAATTTCCGCTACAGCACGGTCTGTGAAGCCTTTACGCTTAATTTCGAAAATAAGCTCAGCTGTCAAATCCTTCGCTGCAATTTCCTTTTCATACGCAATAAGTGCACTTAATTTGTTCAAGAACCACCAGTCAATTTTCGTCAAATTTTGCAGTGTTTCCACGGTATAACCTCTGCGGAATGCTTCTGCTAGTAAGAAGATACGCTCGTCATCTGGTTTTACCAAACGCAGCTCTAATGTTTCTTTATCTAGTAAATCCGTTTCTTTCAAGAACAAGCGGTGAACACCGATTTCTAGGGAACGAATCGCTTTTTGAATGGACTCTTCAAATGTACGTCCAATTGCCATAACTTCGCCAGTCGCTTTCATTTGTGTGCCTAGCTTACGGTTAGCTGCAGTAAATTTATCGAACGGCCAGCGTGGAATCTTGGATACGATGTAATCAAGTGCTGGTTCGAAGCAAGCATAGGTTTGACCTGTAACTGGGTTAACGAGTTCATCAAGTGTGTAACCAATCGCAATTTTCGCTGCCATTTTCGCAATTGGATAGCCAGTTGCTTTGGAAGCAAGCGCCGAAGAGCGACTTACACGCGGGTTAACTTCGATAACATAATATTGGAAGCTATGTGGATCAAGTGCGTATTGAACGTTACATCCGCCTTCGATGTTCAGAGCACGAATGATTTTCAAGGAAGCGGAACGAAGCATTTGGTACTCACGGTCCGACAATGTTTGGCTTGGTGCTACTACGATACTGTCGCCTGTATGTACGCCAACTGGATCAAAGTTCTCCATGTTACACACAACGATACAGTTGTCGTTCGCATCACGCATAACTTCATACTCGACTTCTTTCATACCCGCGATACTGCGCTCTACGAGACACTGACCGATTGGGCTGTAACGAATACCGGAAGCAACGATTTCCACTAGTTCTTCCATCGTGTTACAAATACCGCCGCCTGTTCCACCTAGCGTGTAAGCAGGACGAATGATGATTGGGAAGCCGATTTCATTAGCAAAATCAACCGCTTGCGCTACTGTCGTTACGATAACGCTATCTGGTACTGGCTGTTCTAGTTCTCTCATCAAGTCTCTGAAAAGGTCACGATCTTCTGCTTTCTCAATCGCAGTAAGCTGTGTTCCTAGAAGCTTAACGTTCTCGCTTTCTAGTACGCCTGCACGAGCAAGTTCAACTGCCATATTAAGACCCGTTTGTCCACCTAGAGTTGGAAGCAAACCATCGGGACGCTCTTGACGAATGATTTGCGTAACGAACTCAAGCGTGATCGGCTCGATATATACTTTGTCAGCCATATTCGTATCTGTCATGATCGTAGCTGGGTTGCTGTTGATCAGGATGACTTCCATGCCTTCTTCTTTCAATGCTTGGCAAGCTTGCGTACCAGCGTAGTCGAACTCCGCCGCTTGACCAATAACGATCGGTCCGGAACCGATAACGAGAATCTTTTTGAGTGTATTATTTTTTGGCATATTGCAGTTCCTCCTTCACAGATGTCGATGCCGTGGAAGCATTCCACTGAGCAAGCATTTGCGCTTGGCGCGGCTGCTGTGGGTTATCTAGTTTGTGCTGACGAATCAGCGAGATGAAATCATCGAACAGGTAGCTGGAGTCGAATGGTCCAGGTGCTGCCTCTGGGTGATATTGAACCGAGAAAGCTGGGTATTGCTTATGACGTAAGCCTTCGATCGTGCGATCGTTATTATTAATGTGTGTCACTTCAAGGTTCGTTCCTTGGATGGAATCTTCCTTAACCGTGTAGCCATGGTTTTGCGATGTAATGTAGCAACGTCCGGAGATCAAATCTTTAACCGGGTGGTTACCGCCGCGATGACCGAATTTCAATTTATCTGTATCGGCGCCGCAAGCAAGTGCGAACAATTGGTGCCCCAAGCAAATTCCGAATAATGGAATGTCGCCAAGCAAGCCTTTAATCATTTCAACTGCGTGTGGAACATCCTTCGGATCCCCAGGGCCGTTAGAAAGCAAGACGCCATCTGGTGCTAAGCGACGAATTTGTTCAGCTGTTGCATTTTGTGGAACAACCACAACATCGCAATCGCGCTTGCTGAGATCACGGATGATGCCGCTTTTTGCGCCGAAATCCACAAGAACTATACGTTCTTTGTGCCCAGGAGCACCGAATACACTTTTCGTGGACACACGGGAAACTTGATCCGTCATAAGCGGTGTGTTTTTAAGAGTTGCCATCAATTCTTCTACGGATTTATTCGACGTTGTGATGATACTTTTCATAACGCCATAATGACGAAGTTTGCGAGTCAACATACGTGTATCGATGCCGCTGATTCCTACGATCCCGTATTCTTTCAACAGGCTGCCTAGCGTGTATTGTGCTCTCCAGTTACTTGGAATTTCTTCATGCTCACGCACAACGAAACCATGGATAAAAGGACGTACGGACTCGAAATCATCACGAATCACTCCGTAGTTCCCTACCAATGGATATGTCATTGTTACGATTTGTCCACAATATGAAGGGTCCGAAAGCACCTCTTGATAACCTGTCATTCCTGTATTGAATACAACCTCGCCGACGGATTCACCTTCACTACCGAACGATTTACCTGTAAAAAGAGTGCCGTCTTCCAGCAACAATCTTGCCTGCATGTTCTTTCAACTCCTTCGCTATTGTCAGGCGGTTCTCACGAACCGCAGATGTCATGCTTCCATGTAATGATTCAAGGACTTGCATAAAGATTAATCTTTCTGTATAAATATACACGATTTTAACGCAATCGTATAGATGCTTCACGTGATTTAGGCCTTAAAATTAAGGCTATTTATTGAACTTAGGAGTATACAACTTTACCCGAAGCAATCGTGACAATCGGCCAGCCCTGCAGCTCCCAACCGATGAACGGGGTGTTCTTGCTGCGTGAAATGATCTCTTCTTTCAGAACGGCTTTCGTTGTATCAAGATCAACGATCGTAATGTCTGCCGCGCTGCCCACCTCTAAAGTTCCGTATGGAAGACCGAATACGTCAGCAGGCTTTTTGGTCATGCGATCCACTAGGAAACCAAGTGTCCATTTGCCTGTAAGTACAAATTTCGTATACAGCAAGGAGAAAGCAGTTTCGAATCCAAGGATTCCGAATGGTGCCATCATCATGCCTTTGGCTTTCTCTTCTTCGGTATGTGGCGCATGGTCTGTCACGATAATGTCGATCGTGCCATCTTCCAACGCTTCGATAACAGCCTGTACATCACGAGGTGTGCGAAGCGGCGGGTTCATCTTCCAGTTCGCGTCCATCCCTGGAATGTCTTCTTCTGAAAGAAGCAGATGATGCGGGCAAACCTCAGCAGTTACCTTGATGCCGAACTGTTTGGCATGACGGATCAAACGAACCGACTGCTCTGTGCTGACGTGACATACATGGTAGTGTACCCCAGTTGCTTCCGCTAGCAATACGTCGCGGCCAACATGAATCGCTTCGGATTCATTCGGGATACCTTTCAAGCCATGCTTGGTCGCGAAAGTACCTTCGTTTACTGGCGCTCCTACAACCAATGTGTCATCTTCGCAGTGTGCGATGATTGGCATACCGAGTGATGCGGCAAGTGCCATGGCATCCTTCATCATTTGCGCGCTTTGAACCCCTACGCCATCGTCCGTGTACCCGATAACACCAGCTTCTTTCAATGCTGCGAAGTCAGTCAGTTCACGGCCAAGCTCGTTCTTCGTAATCGTACCGTAAGGAATGACGCGTACAACACCTTCTGTTGCTGCTTTATCTAATATGTAATTTACCGTATCTACGGTATCAATAACCGGTCTTGTATTTGGCATGCAAGCAATCGTAGTAAAACCGCCCCTTGCCGCAGAACGTGTTCCAGTTGCAATGTTCTCTTTATGTTCGAAGCCAGGTTCTCTCAAATGCACGTGCATATCAATGAAACCAGGTGATACAAGCTTGCCACCAGCGTCAATGACTTCATGGCCCGCTGTTTGCGGAATTTCACCATTAGAAGTATCAATAACCTGTGCAATTTTATCATTTTCGACTAAAACATGTTTCTTCGTTTGTACATTATTCGCATCAACGGTTAGTCCGTTTAGAATCCAAATTCCCATTGTGATATTGTCCTCCTAGTATTCGTTTGGGGTCCCCGCAAAGTAATCGGCATCAACTTCAGAGCTTGGCTTCACTTTATGGGGTGTTTTTATGATAAAGCTCGTTCAATGACAGCCATACGAATCGGCACGCCATGAGCAATTTGTGTAAAGATCTTGGACTTCTCATGTTCCACGAGTTCATCATCTAGTTCCACATTGCGATTCACTGGAGCTGGATGCATGATGATCGCATGAGGAGCCATGCGGCTTGCACGTTCTACAGTTAAGCCATATTGTGCGCGATATTCTTCAGCTGAGTTCAGCAACCCTGTGTCATGACGTTCTAATTGCACTCGAAGCATCATTACGACATCAGCTTTCAAAGCCTCTTCGAAGGACACATACGGTGCGAACTGTGCCAACTCTGGAGCCTGCATACTTGCAGGAGCACAGAATTGAACCTTCGCTCCCAAGGCGATTAAGCCCCAGAGGTTCGAGCGAGCAACGCGGCTGTGAAGAATGTCTCCGATGATGGAGACCGTCAAACCTTTGATAGCGCCGAATTGCTTGCGCATTGTATAGAAATCAAGCAACGCTTGCGTTGGATGCTCGTTATTGCCGTCCCCTGCGTTGATGAGCGGGATTTTGATTGTCTCAGCTAGCTCTTGCAGCACACCATTAGGCTTTAGTCGAATCACACCAGCATCAATCCCCATGGATTCAAGCGTGCGAACTGTGTCGTAGATGGACTCGCCTTTTTGAACACTGGATTCTGCCGCGGAGAAATTCAGGACATCTGCACCAAGGCGCTTTTCTGCAAGTTCAAAGGAGAAGCGAGTCCTTGTACTATTTTCAAAAAATAAGTTGGATACGAATTTGCCTTGGAATTGGTTATTCACTTTGTTAGGGCTTTGTTCCCAATGGGCTGCACGATCCAGAATGCTTGTGATCTCCTCTGCACTAACGCCTTTCAGTCCCAAGAAATGTCTAGTTGTATATGTGCTCACGCTACTCACTCCTGTTTCCCCCTTTGGATAATAACTTCATCTTTATCATCAATTTCCGTTAACATCACTTCAATGCTCTCACTCTTGGACGTCGGTACATTCTTGCCCACATAATCAGGACGGATTGGAAGCTCCCTATGCCCTCTGTCTACAAGGACAGCCAGTTGAATCATTTGCGGTCTGCCTAAGTCAATTAGCGCATCCATCGCGGCTCTTACCGTTCTGCCGGTATACAGCACATCATCGAAAAGGATGATTTTGCGATCTTGGATTTGCATTTTGCCACCTTCTTGCACGTTCTCCACCGATCTGACTTTCACGCGATCATCGCGATACGACGTGATGTCAATCTCTCCCACTGGAATCGGTACGCCTTCAATTTCTAGAATCCGTTCTGCTACTCGCTTCGCTAAGTAAATGCCTCGGGTCCGAATACCAATCAAGGTACAATTCTCTACACCTTTATTCTTTTCCAGTATCTCGTGTGCAATCCGCGTAAGTGCTCTGCGAATTCCCATTTCATCAATAATGGTGTGTTCGGTGGTCTCATTCATCGTTTTCGCCTCCTGGCTAAACTATCTTCGTCAGCATTCACATACGTTTTCTGGTGGTAAAACCAAAAAACTCCTTGCCCAATTCTTGGCAAGGAGTTTACGAGTGCATAAAGAGATAGAGCGGGGCTGTAGGATGCGCACATCCGTAAGCTTACTGAATTCTCGATTCAGTATTACCCGACTTTTCTTATCGTTTTACCTTGCCAGCCTCTCTGGACTGTTTTTAAAGGCACATATGTAATTAAAAGAATTATGCCACTTTCGACAGGATAAGTCAATGTTTTTTGATCTTCTTTTTTTGAGCAAAATCAAGACCATGTGTTATAATTTACATATAAACTCGCTTTTCCACCTAGGAAATTCCAATTCATCGAGGTTACAAAAATAAGGAGGAAACTATGTTCAAATTGTTTAGGTATTTGAAGCCTTACCGGGTTTCCGTGGTTGCAATCATTACATTAATGTTATTGCAATCGCTTGCTCAGCTGTACTTACCAACTTTACTTGCAGACATTGTAGATGTCGGGGTAGTGAAAGGTGATGTAAGCTACATTCTACGATTTGGCGCTTATATGCTGCTAGTCGCCATGGGAGGCATGGTCTGTGTCATGGTGGCCAGCTATTTGCTCGCTAAGACGGCAACCGGCTTTGGTAGAGATCTACGCCGTAAGCTCTTCTCTCATGTCGAGAGCTTCTCCTTGCATGAATTCGATAAGCTTGGAACGTCTTCCTTGATTACTAGAACAACAAATGATATCGCACAGGTACAACAATTAGTTGTCATGATGCGAATGTTCATTGGTGTACCTACCATGCTCATTGGTGGTGTCATTATGGCATCGTACAAAGATACGAATCTCGCAATTGTCCTTTATGCTGTAATCCCCATCCTTGTCCTTGTTATTGCAGTTATCATGCGTAAGAGTTTACCTTTATTTAAAACCTTGCAAATTAAAATCGATGGCATCAATCTTGTTCTGCGCGAACATTTAACGGGTATACGTGTCATCCGCGCTTTTAACCGCTCGGGTCATGAGAAAACGAAATTCGAACGAGCCAATCAAGACTTCACGCAGACTGCCATCAAAGTCAACACGATCATGGCTACGATGATGCCGATCATGATGCTTGTTTTTAATCTCGGCATTGTTGTTATCCTTTGGTATGGCGGCATTCGTATTGATAACAATCAGATGCAAATTGGAGATTTGATGGCTTTCATCCAATATGCGATGCAAATTATGTTCAGCATGTTTATGATGACCATGATATTCATGATGATTCCACGAGCTTCCGCTTCCGCTGTACGTATTAATGAAGTCCTTGCCATTCAGTCCAACATACATAATGCAGACAACGCACAAACACTCCATGAGGACCAAACCGTGGTTGAATTCAATCATGTAACTTTCAGTTATCCTGGTGCCGAGCAGCCCGCTATTCACGATATTTCATTCCGTGCTAAACCTGGAGAGGTAACAGCAATAATTGGAGGAACCGGTTCCGGCAAAACGACGCTCATCAATTTATTACTGCGATTCTATGATGTGGAGTCCGGTGCAATAACGTTGAATGGCCAGCCGCTACCTTCCCTTTCCTTGGAGAGTGTTCGGAATCAAATCGGCTATGTGCCACAGAAGGCTGTCCTATTCTCAGGTACAATTGCGGATAACCTCCGATTCGGCAATGATGACGCCACAGATGAAGAGCTTTCCGCTGCAGCTTCTACAGCACAAGCTGCTGACTTCATCCAAGGTATGAAAGATAACTTCCAAGCTACGCTCGCACAAGGTGGTACTAATCTATCAGGTGGTCAGAAGCAACGCCTTGCCATTGGACGAGCACTTGCACGTAAACCGAACATTTATATTTTCGATGACAGCTTCTCTGCCCTTGATTTCAAAACTGATGCTAAGCTTCGCGCTGCGCTTAAATCAGAAACTGCACGAGCTACTATGATTATTGTCGCTCAACGTGTGAGCACTATTATGGATGCGAGTCAAATTATCGTTTTAGATGAAGGAAGAATCGCAGGTATAGGTACGCATAGTGAGCTTATGAGAACCTGTGAGGTTTATCAAGAAATTGTTGCTTCTCAGCTATCAGAGGAGGAAAGTGCATGAGTGAGAAACCCAAAGAACCACAGCGACCCGCAGCTGGCATGAATCAAGGTTTTATGGGTCGTGGCGGAATGGCTGGCATGGGGATGCCTGTCCAGAAGGCGAAGAATTTTAAAGGTACTCTGAAGAGACTCATGACTTATATGCAGCCTTTTCGTGTGTCCATATCCTTTGTACTCCTAGCAGCTATATTAAGCACATTATTTAGTATAATTAGCCCAAAATTAATGGGTAACGCAGTTACGAAGTTATCTGAAGGTGCTATCGGCAAGATGAAAGGCATCGCAGGTGCCAAAATTGATTTTGATGCGATCCTACAAATCGTACTAATCCTTGCTGCCCTCTATATTTTTAGCTCCATATTATTGTATATCCAACAACAAATCATGGTAAAAGTTACGCAGCGCATTGTCTTCAATCTACGCCTAGATATTAGTGAGAAGCTAACGCGTGTTCCACTCTCCTTCTTTGATGCAAGAAGTCATGGCGACACCATGAGCCGTGCTACGAATGATGTGGACACGATCAGTTCCACGATGCAGCAAAGCTTGACGCAGTTGATTACGTCCGTTGTCACGTTAATAGGGATCATTATCATGATGCTGACTATAAGTCCTCTGCTCACATTAGCTACTATTGTTACCCTGCCGCTCAGCATATTAGGAACCAAAATGATTGCTACCCGCTCTCAGAAATATTTCAAAGGGCAGCAACGAACGATTGGCGAGCTCAATGGGCATGTCGAAGAAATGTATACAGGACATACGATCGTTAAAGCTTTTGGAAGAGAAAAGCAATCCGTTGATAAATTCAATGAAATTAATGATCGGCTGTATCATTCTGGATGGAAAGCACAGTTTATTTCAGGTCTTATCTTTCCTTTGATGTCCTTTATCGGGAATATTGGTTATGTACTCGTTAGTGTCATCGGTGGCATCATGGTTACTCATAACGCCATTAAAATAGGCGACGTTCTCGCCTTCATTCAATATTCAGGTCAATTTGGCATGCCGATCACTCAAGTCGCAAATATCGCGAATGTGATTCAGTCTACGATCGCAGCTGCAGAGCGCATTTTCGAATTATTAGATGAGACTGAAGAAGTTTTGGAGAACAAAGTGACGGATTCCGTTACTCATGTGAAGGGGCATGTCCAGTTCGAAGATGTTTCCTTCGCCTACAAAACAGATACACCGCTTATCGCCAACATGAACATCGATGTAAAGCCAGGGCAAACCGTTGCGATCGTTGGACCCACTGGCGCAGGGAAAACAACGATAGTCAACCTGCTCATGCGTTTCTATGAATTACAGAGTGGACGAATTTCCATCGATGGTGTCGACTCGCGGAATATGACTCGCAGTCATCTTCGTGGGCTATTCGGTATGGTACTGCAGGATACTTGGCTCTTTAACGGTACCATCCGCGACAATATTGCTTATGGTCGTCATGGCGCTACCGAGGAGGAGATTATTGAGGCTGCACGCGCGGCTTATGCAGATCATTTCATACGAACACTGCCGGATGGGTATGATACGATTTTGAATGAGGAAGCGTCCAATCTATCCCATGGTCAAAAGCAATTACTCACCATTGCTCGTGCGGTTCTCGCTGATCCTCCGATATTGATACTTGATGAAGCAACGAGCAGTGTTGATACACGGACGGAAGTGTCTATTCAACGAGCTATGAACAATTTGATGGCAAATCGCACTAGTTTCGTCATTGCCCATCGGTTATCCACGATCCGAGAAGCTGATCTTATTCTAGTAATGAATCAAGGAACTGTCATTGAACAAGGTACTCATGGCGAGTTGCTCGAACAGCAAGGTTTCTATGCTGAACTCTATCAGAGTCAATTTGCGCAAAAAGCTGTGTGAAACAGATTGGCTCAAACGCCTCCTTTCTGCTAATATAGGAGAGTCAATCATAAATTTGAAGGAGATGTCACCATGTCTGAAATGAATACCCTAGAAATTATCCAGTTTATTAAAGAAAGCAAAAAGAAAACTCCGGTGAAAGTATATGTAAAAGGAAACCTTGATGGTCTTGAATTCGGCGAAGGCAGTCAATCCTTTATCACTGGCGGAAGCGGAGTCGTTTTCGGGGAGTGGAGCGTACTTCAACCAATTCTAGAAGCTAACAAAGATAAAGTTGTTGATTTCGTAGTTGAAAACGATCGTCGTAACTCTGCGATTCCTATGCTAGATTTGAAACACATCAATGCTCGCATCGAGCCAGGTGCAGTTATTCGCGATAAAGTACATATCGGCGATAACGCGATTATTATGATGGGCGCGCTTATCAACATCGGTGCTTCCGTTGGTGATGGCACAATGATCGACATGAACGCTGTTCTTGGCGGACGTGCACAAGTAGGTAAAATGTGTCACATTGGCGCTGGCGCTGTTGTAGCTGGTGTTATCGAGCCACCTTCTGCTCAACCTTGTGTGATCGAAGATGACGTTCTTGTTGGCGCTAACGCGGTTATCCTAGAAGGCGTACGCATCGGTAAAGGTTCAGTTGTAGCAGCAGGCGCTATCGTAACGCAAGATGTTGAAGAGTACACAGTGGTTGCAGGTGCACCTGCTCGCGTTATCAAGAAAGTAGACGACAAAACGAAATCCAAAACCGAAATTCTAGCAGACCTACGTACCCTATAAGGTGAACTAGATCTGGAGGAAATCGTTATGCTTAGCCCTTTTGTAGAGCTGCGACGTCAGCTTCATCAAATCCCGGAGCCGGGATTTCAAGAGTTCAAAACGCAACAACTTCTTCTTGAGCAATTGGCCAAGCTGCCGCAGGATCGTCTGACGATCCGTACATGGCGTACGGGCATTCTAGTTTATATCAAAGGCTTAAACCCTAGCAAGCGCTTTGGCTATCGTGCCGATATGGACGGGCTTCCTATTACGGAAGAGACCACTCTTCCCTTCCCCTCTCAGCATCCAGGCTATATGCATGCGTGCGGGCATGATTTTCACATGTCTATCGGGATTGGCGTTGTGACACACTTCACAGAGAATCCTATGAAGGATGATCTTGTCGTGTTGTTCCAGCCAGCTGAAGAAGGTCCTGGCGGTGCATTACCTATGCTAGCTGCAGAGGAATTGCAAGATTGGATGCCAGACCAAATGGTTGCACTCCATATTGCACCAGAGTATCCGGTCGGTACAATTGCTGTCAGACCTGAAATCTTGTTCGCCAATACATCAGAGCTGTTCATTGATTTGCTTGGAAAAGGCGGCCATGCGGCCTACCCGCATCAAGCGAATGATATGATCATCGCGGCAACGCAAATGGTTGGGCAGCTTCAAACCATCGTATCCCGAAACGTGAATCCGCTGGATTCCGCCGTGATTACGATTGGCAAAATGGAAGCTGGAACGAAGCAGAACATAATCGCGGAGAAGGCTCGCTTAGAGGGTACGATTCGCACATTATCTGCTGCTTCCATGAACAAGATCAAGGGGCGCATCGAAGGGGTTGCCGCGGGCATTGAAGCTTCTTTCGAATGCCAAGTCACCATTGACTGGGGCTCTAATTATCGGCAAGTGTACAATGATCCAGCATTAACCGTGGAATTCATGAACTGGCTTCGTGGACGTGATAACGTTACGTTGTTCGAGTGTACAGAAGCCATGACCGGCGAAGACTTTGGTTACTTCTTGGAGAAAATCCCTGGCTTTATGTTCTGGTTAGGCGTGGATACACCGCATGGCTTGCATAACGCCAAACTTGATCCGGATGAGCGTGCCATCGATGTAGCTATCGATACGATTACGGCATACCTGCGATATAAGTCTAGCTAATATGAAAAAGCCTCTCGATCAACCACTGGGTTGATTGGGGAGGCTTTTTTCGTATGTTGGATGTATAGCCACATTGCACCGGCTCAGTTCATCGCTGCTCTTGAATCTCACTTATAAAAAAACCACCGCTGCTACCAGCGATGGTTCCCTTCTACAACTTGCTTACAAATCTCTCAAGTCGATCCAACGATTGCTCCAGCACATCCTGTGCATAGGCATATGAAATCCGGATATAACCTTCCCCGTATGAAGTGAAGGCATCTCCTGGCACGACTGCAACATGCTCTTCATGCAGCAGTCTCATCGCAAACTCTTGCGAGGATAAGCCGAATTTTGCAATAGACGGGAACAAGTAGAACGCGCCATCCGGCTTATCTAGCTCAATCCCCATTGCATTCAAACGATCGTAGACATAATCCCGACGGGCTACATAAGCTTCACGCATCGGAAGTGCATCGTCAATCCCTATCGTCAACGCCTCCAAGGCTGCATACTGACTTACTGAGCTAGCACAGGTCACATTATACTGGTGAACCTTCACCATGTGCGCTGTGAGGTACGCAGGAGCCAATGTAAAGCCTACACGCCAGCCTGTCATGGCATGAGACTTGGACAAGCCATTAATGACAATTGTCTTATCGCGCAACTTACCGACTGTCGCAATGGAACGATGTTGCACACCATATACCAATTCGCTATAGATTTCGTCGGATAAAATAAATAGCTCCCGATCTGCCAATAATTCGGCCAAATCAGCAATTTCCTTCTCCGTGAGCACCTGACCTGTCGGGTTAGACGGATAACAAAGAATGACACAGCGTGTATTCTCTGTTAGATAAGGTTCCAATAGCTCAGCTGTTAATTTTAATCCATTCTCCCTTGTATCCACATAGACAGGAACGCCACCAGCTAAGTGAATTAAAGGCTCATAACCAGGATAAATCGGAGCCGGAATGATAACTTCAGCACCTGGTGTCAAAATGGTTCGCAACGTGATATCAACCGCTTGACTAGCACCTGCTGTGACGATAATCTCATCAGCCGCGCGATAATCCTGGCCATACTTGACCTTCACAAAGTTAGAAACAGCTTCTCTAAGTTCGATTAAACCAGGGTTTTGCGTATAGACCGTTTTGTTTTGGTCCAATGCTCTTTGTCCCGCTTCGATGATATGCCGCGGCGTAGGGAAATCAGGTTGCCCAATCGTTAAGGTCAAAGCTCCCGGAATCGTACTGACTAGGTTCGAAATTTTACGAATACCTGATATTTGAATATCTTTTACTTGCGGGTTAATCAAATGCTCCAACACTATTAGCTCTCCTCTCTCCCTTGAACAAGAACTATGTTGTCCGTATCGTTGATATTAGGTTCTCCATATCAGGTGGAATTGGCGCTTCAAACTGCATCCATTCCCCTGTTCGCGGGTGTTTAAAGCCCAGAATCGCCGCATGTAAGGCTTGACCATCCATCAACATACCTTTGCTCTTACCATACATCGGATCCCCAACTAACGGATGGCCAATGAATTTCATGTGTACACGGATTTGGTGCGTACGACCTGTTTCCAGCTTTAACTCTACTAAAGTAAAGTCACCAAATCGTTCGAGAACAACGAAGTGCGTTACCGCGGTTTTACTATTTTTCTCCGTAACGGTATACATCTTACGATCATGAGAATCGCGTCCAATCGGCGCATCGATCGTCCCTTGATCATGTTGAATATATCCGTGAACCAAAGCAATGTACTTGCGGTTGACGGTATGTGCCTTCAATTGCTCTGCAAGGCTAGCGTGAGCCTTATCATTTTTGGCAGACATAATTAAGCCTGAAGTATCCTTGTCAATTCGATGCACAATACCTGGCCGAAGCTCACCATTAATGCCGGATAAGTCCTTGCAGTGGTACATTAACGCATTTACTAAGGTACCCGAGTAATGTCCCGGCGCAGGATGAACGACGAGTCCTCGCTGTTTATTAATGACGATCACATCGCTGTCCTCGTACACAACATTTAGAGGGATGTTTTCGGCCAGCAACTCCACACCTTGAGGCTCTGGAATCACTAGCGCAATCACATCTTGTAAGGACAATTTATAATTGGGCTTTACTGCTTTCCCATTCACCTTAACATGACCATCTTTGACCCATTGCTGGACAAGTGTGCGAGAAATATCTTCTTCCAACGCTTCTGTAATAAACTTATCAATCCGTTCGTTGGCATATTGATTTTCTACTGTCCATTCAATTGGCTCTTGCATCACGGACTCAGGTGAGGTCTGGTTTGTGTTCATGTGTTGCTCCTTTTTTTTCTTTTCGTGAAGCTAGAATCGACTCAATAAAGATCAGGATAACCCCGACAACGATGCAAGAATCCGCTACATTGAAAATAGGGAAGATGTAATCGACTTCTTTGCCGAAAAAGTTAAAATCGAATGTAAACTGGAAGAAATCCACTACTTCTGCAAATAAGGCACGGTCAACGAAATTGCCGAATGCGCCTCCAAAAAGTAAACACAATGCGAACGGTAACAACACTTTGCCTTCACGAATGGTCCGTTGCATGTACCAAATAATACCGCACAGCACGAGAATCGTTACAATGATGAAAAACCATCGTTGATTTTGTAAAATACCGAAGGCCGCACCACGGTTGCGATGGGATGTAATCATAAAAAAATCACCAATGACAGGACGTTCTTCCCCAAGCGGAACTTTTTTCACAATGATCCATTTTGTAACTTGATCTAGAATGAATGCAAGAAGTGCATACAGGTAATATTTCAAATATTTCATCTAAGAGTACCTCCTACATTTGTGAAAAGCTTGTACATTCCTTTTTTTCAAGGAATTACCTCACTAAAAAAAGCGGTCTATCGGCATCATAAACGGTATGAATGAGCTGTTAGAAGGGAGCTGTATGACCTATGAGCCATTTAACCGATGAGCAATTACAATCCTTATATGTACAACTGTTGGAGGAAAAGGTTGCACTTGAAAAGCACTTCGCTTCGAATGATCAATTTGGACTCGCAAATTCATTCTCAGATTCCATAGGCGAGCTCTCCATGTATGATAATCATCCCGGGGATATCGGGTCCGAAGTTTTTGAACGAGCCAAAGATATTTCGCTTAATGAACACGCGGAGATGCATTTACAACAAGTCAATGAAGCTTTAGCACGTATGGAAAGTGGCGAATATGGCATTTGTGTTTTTAGCCATCAACCCATACCGTATGAACGCCTAGAAGCCATTCCAACAACTTTATACAGCATTGAACATGTCCCTGATCCCGACCAATCGTTCCGGCGCCCTGTTGAAGAGCAGGTTCTTTACCCGCCGTTCGGGCGTACTAGCTTCGATGAGAAAAACAACGAAACCGAATTTGACGGTGAAGATGCCTGGCAAATCGTTGAAAGCTGGGGAACCTCAAATACCCCCGCTTTCGCAGAAAGCAACCAAGTCGAAAGCTACAATGACATGTACATTGAAGCCGACGAGTTGGAAGGCTATGTAGAGTCATTCGAAAGCTTTGTAGCCACTGATCTCTATGGTGAACATGTGACCATTGTACGAAGTAAAGCTTACAACGAGTATATGCACAGCGATGAAGGCGACCCTTTTCTTGAACCCGAAAGAACTGCCGATTTAGACGATGAATAAATACAATAAATGACCCTGATTAAAAACAGGACAAACGAGCTTCGCATTTCGCGCAAGCTCGTTTGGTTCCTCTACTCGTGATAATGAGCAGTCACAACATCATTACATCTGACACAGAGTGTTGGATGCTCTTTACTGTGCCCAACCTCTGGCGTCACTATCCAACAACGCTCACATTTCTCACCGTCTGCAACAGCAATGGCAATAGCAACATCTTTGGACTGAAGTGCACCTTCTGGTACAGAAGTACCAACTGGGTGTAAGTTAACAGCGGACACGATGAACAACTGATCCAATTGCTCGAATTGTGTCAACAAAGCAAACATCGCTTCATTTGGATACAAATTCACTGCTGCCCCTAAGGAATTGCCAATGACTTTCTCCTTACGCGCTTCTTCTAGCGCCTTCAGCACGTCATCACGCACTTCCAAGAAGGAATTCCATTTATTTTCCAATTGTTCATTGTATACACTCGTTTCAACTTCCGGTAATTCAGCAAGTTGTACGGAACTTAACTCCACACCTGGAATGTACTTCCAAACTTCATCAGCCGTATGAGGAAGAATCGGTGCAATAAGTTTCGTAATCGCAGTCAAAGCAGCATATAACACAGTTTGTGACGCTTTACGTGCTGGATCCTCAGCCGCATTTGCATACAGACGATCCTTGATGATATCCAAATAGAAGGAACTCATTTCGACCGCGCAGAAGTGGTGAATCGTTTGATACACAACATGGAATTCATATGCTTCATAGGCTTTGATAACTTTCTCGATCATTCGATTCAAACGAATCAACGCATAGCGATCAAGTTCGGATAAATTTGTATAAGCAACAAGGTCTGTAGCTGGATTGAACTGACTCAAATTCCCAAGTAGGAAGCGCATTGTGTTACGGATTTTACGATAAACCTCAGTTGTTTGGTTCAAAATATTGTCCGAAATTCGGTGATCGGACTGATAATCCACGGAGGAAACCCATAGACGAAGAATATCAGCTCCTAATTTGCCACAAACCACATTCGGATCAATCGTGTTACCGATGGATTTGGACATTTTGCGCCCTTCGCCATCTAGTGTAAAGCCATGACTCAGAATGCCTTTATAAGGCGACTTCTCTCTCGTTGCCACACCAGTGATCAGGGAAGAGTTGAACCAACCGCGATACTGGTCTGATCCTTCCAGATACAGATCAGCAGGCCATTGAAGTTCAGGACGCGACTCGAGAACCGCAACATGACTGGAACCGGAATCAAACCAAACGTCCATAATGTCCGTTTCTTTGCGGAATTCACCGTGACCACATTTCGTACAGCTAGTACCGTGTGGAAGAAGATCCTTCTCATCCTTGATGAACCAAGCATTCGAACCTTCTTGCTCGAATAACTGAGCAACATGTTCAATCGTTTGCTCGTTGACAAGTGGCTCATTACAGCTACGGCAATAGAAAATTGGAATCGGAACGCCCCATGCCCGCTGTCTTGAAATACACCAGTCCCCACGATCAGCAATCATGTTGTGAAGGCGTACTTCGCCCCACTCTGGCGTCCATTTCACTTGCTTGATTTCATCCAGCATCTCTTGTCTGAACTTATCAATCGACGCAAACCATTGCTCTGTTGCACGATAAATAACAGGTTTCTTCGTACGCCAGTCATGTGCGTATTGATGCTGTATGTCAGCAGCTTTTAGCAATAAACCTGACTCCTTCAGCTGCTCAATGATCAGCTTTCCGCCTTTTTCATAGAACAAACCTTCATAACCTGGTGCTTCAGCCGTAAAATGTCCTTGATCATCCACGGGACAAAGTACACCGATGTTATACCTTTGACCAATTGCAAAGTCGTCTTCCCCATGTCCAGGCGCTGTGTGAACACAACCTGTACCCGCTTCTAACGTCACGTGCTCACCAACCATAACAAGGGATTCACGATCGTAAAAAGGATGTTGGCAGGTAACAAACTCCAACTCACTGCCTTTTACCGTCGATAATACTTCATATTCGCTCCAGCCAATTTCCTTAGCCGCTGCTGCAAGAAGTCCTTGTGCCAGCACATATTTCTTACCATTCGCTTGAACGACTGCGTACTCGAATTCAGGGTGTACTGAAATCCCTAAGTTCGCAGGTAATGTCCATGCTGTTGTTGTCCAGATGACGATGGCTGCATCTTCAGGCAGCTTGCCTTTACCATCCTTTACTGGGAACGCTACGTAGATGGAGGTTGAAGTTTTCTCTTTGTACTCGATTTCTGCTTCAGCTAAGGCGCTCTCAGAGGATGGAGACCAGTAGACAGGCTTCAATCCTTTATAAACGAAGCCCTTCTGTACCATTGTACCGAAAACACGGATTTGCTGTGCTTCGTAGCCCGGTTGCAGTGTGATATACGGGTTTTTCCAATCTCCACGAATACCTAGACGTTGGAATTGACTCTTCTGCTTCTCAACAGATTGCAAGGCGTATTCTTTGCAATATTCACGGAACTCCGGAACCGTCATCTTCTTGCGATCAACTTTCCCGCTGTTCGTAATCACTTGCTCGATTGGTAAGCCATGTGTATCCCAACCTGGCACATAAGGCGCGTCAAAACCTTGCAGTGTTTTGAAACGTACGATAATATCCTTGAGCACCTTGTTTAGTGCGTGACCGATATGAATATCGCCATTCGCGTAGGGAGGCCCATCATGTAAAATGAACTTCGTTCTCCCGTTACGACTTTCTTGTACCTTCGCATAAATGTCTTCTGCTTCCCAATGCTCTTGCATTTTCGGCTCTGCCTGCGGCAAATTACCTCTCATCGGGAATTCTGTTTGTAATAGGTTTAATGTTTTTCCATAATCCATTTTTACCACTCCACTCCTGGTTCAATCTATCCTAGTCTATAAAACAAAAAAAGCCTCTCATCCCAAAAGGGACGAGAAACTCAACTCGCGGTACCACCCTCGTTAAAAAGCATCATGAACACGCGCCTAAAGGCGTGTCGAACTGAGCTTCTTCACTCGATCATGTGTAACGGCATGACCCGTTTCTCCCTACTCATTTCAAGAGACGCTCCTGGGGGATATTCGGTACGCTGCAGAGATTAGGCTCACACCACAACCCTAATTCGCTGACACTGCTCATAACGTCCTACTCGTTCCAGTCATAGCTTTATTGCGATACTTTTAACAGGAGTATACCCAATCTGGCAAGCATAGTCAATATGATACCTGCCTACTGCGTCATGCCTACTCTTCCTTATGTTCAAACTGCATACTTTGCCAGCCTTCTGTGTTTAATAATTCAAGCTGTGCTTCAAGTAAAGTCCGAAAGCGCGTACGATAAATGGAAGCTTGTTTCTTGAGTTCTTCGATCTCAAGAGCTACTTTGCGTGAACGCGTCAACGATTCATTAATAATCCGATCCGCATTTTTCTCCGCTTCTTTCAGTATTAACTGAGCTTCTTTCTTCGAATTGCTTCTGACTTCATCCGCAGCCTCTTGCGCTACAATGATCGTTTTGCTCAACGATTCTTCAATATGCGTGAAATGATCCAAACGCTCCTGCAAGGCCATCGATTGATTCTGCAAATCCTTATTCTCACGAATAAGCGCTTCATAATCCTTGATGACTTGATCTAGGAATTCATTCACTTGATCCTCATCATAACCACGAAACGAACGTGAAAACTCCTTATTATGTATATCTAGCGGTGTTAATGGCATCAGTGCCCCTCCTTAGCGTTTTGCGCAGCAAAACTGACTTCGTAAGCATAAGCTGAGCTTGTCTGAAAGCTAGCCTACACCCATGTCTATACAGTTCAGTTCGACAGAAAATTAGCAATTCCTGCAAAGTTCGTGGATAAATTATCCACGATCATGCAAACTTGCCAATCTTCACACGTATTCGACCTTTTTTCGATACGCCTTCCACTTCAAGCACTTTAAATCTACCAAAACCCTGCAAGGAGATCATATCGCCTTCTTTCAGTGGCTTGCTTGGATCTTCTTCCAACTTCCAGTTCACGCGGCAACGACCAGCTTGGATCGGTATTAAAACTTTGGCTCGGCTAAGTCGGAATACATCACTTACAATTCCGTCCATTCGCATGGAGGCAACGGATAGATGGAGCTCATCCAATTGCACTTGCGCTACTTCTAGCTTATTTAAAGAGAGCAATTCCGTTTGGACATGCACTCTATGTACTTGTGACAAATTCAAATGCAAATAGTCGGCTGCATCCTGCGTTACCAAGCAATGGCAGCCCCCCTCTATAACATGAATATCGCCAACCTTGTCCCGCTTCATGCCGAGTCCAAGAATGGCGCCCATGTAATCTCCATGTTCTAACGTAAGAAATTTACCATCGCCTGAAGAGACAGCTAACACAGCCATCGCCATGTCTTCACTATCCAAACTGCGGTAGTCAGGAGCAATAATAGCACGCTTACGTTCTGCTGTTTCATAGCCGCCATCAAGTCGGCAATGTACATCCGGGTGTCGATTCACGAGTGAATTCAGAATGAAAGCCTGTCTGGGATCGAGGAAATCGGTTAACTTCACAGCATGCTGCTCGGCAGCTCGCTCAACCCAATCCCAGGCTTTATCAACAAAATGATGCTCGTCTTGGTGAAAATGCCCATAAATATCCTTCGTCAAGACTAGAAAATCCCCACGATGAAATCAAGAACAGCAAAGATACCCATGACGACGAATTTCAATGCAATCAACGCCACGATTGGCGAGAGATCAATGAAACCAATGCTTGGTATGATTTTGCGGAATGGAGCCAGATACGGTTCAACCAGCTTCGATAGCAGTCCACCGACAAAACTGCCACGTGCGTTTGGAAACCAAGATAAGATCAAGTAACCAATAATCATGAAATAATAAATTTCTGTCAAAACGCTTAAAAAAGAGTAAACGTTATCCACGTTGTTTCCCACCTCTGTCTATGTGTTTGGGGATATGCGTCTATTCCTCGCCCATCATCTCAGAGATATGACCATGAATATCTACTGAGTCTGGTGTACAGAGAAAAATATTCGGTCCTAGCTTAGAGATAGACCCATTCAATGCGTAAACCGTACCACTCAAGAAATCTACAATTCGGATCGCTTGATCGCCGCGAACTCGTTGCAAATTAACGACAACCGCTCTACGAGCACGTAGATGATCTGCAATGTCCTGTGTTTCCTCATAAGTGCGGGGTTCACTAAGGACAACGCGTGAATTCTTCTGTGAATGAATACTGACGACATTCGCCTTATTTTTATTACGTAATTCGTATGGATTGGTTTCAGGTTCTTCTGTTGCTTCTACAATCCGTTCACGCTCTACAATTTCTTCCTCTTCCTGAAGTCCCAGAAAGTTCATAAATCGGTTATATACACCCATAGCGCTTCCCTCCTATCGAAATCATACCAATCGGAATCAAATTCCTAATGCCCTTTAGCCCTCTTTGCCTACTAATACAGTACCCAAACGAACCCAAGTTGCACCTTCTTGAATGGCCACGTCGAAGTCACCTGACATCCCCATAGAGAGCTCTTTCACTTCATAAGGGAACAACCTACGTTCATTCAATTGATCCCGAAGTTCACGTAATCCTCGAAAAACAGGTCTCGTTTCTTCAGATTCTAACTCATAAGGAGCCATCGTCATCAATCCGCATACGCGAATATGAGCAAGCTTGCTTACTTCCTCAGCAAATTGGAAGAATTCATGAGGCGATACGCCATATTTCGTTGCTTCACCTGAAATGTTCACTTGCAAGAAACAATTGACTTCTATTCCCAAACCAGCTGCTTGCTTGTCCAATTCTTTCGCAAGCGACATCCGATCTAGTGAGTGAATATAAGTAAATTTGCCGATGACATCCTTCACCTTATTCGTCTGCAAATGCCCTAAAAAATGCCATGTACCACGCTCATGCAGAGCTTCCCACTTCGGTTTTACATCTTGCCAACGATTTTCTCCAATATGTTGTAGACCGATGTTCAATACTTGTTCTGTCGTTTCTAAAGATACATATTTGGTTACTGCGATGATCTTAATGTCATTTTCTTGACGACCTGACTCCCGACATACAGTTGCTATCCGAGCTTCAACCTCTAGTTTGCGTTCCAATACGCTCATTCTCTCTACACCTCAATTCAAACACGTTGCCCGTTCCTTAAGGGCGAAGACCGATCCAAGCGATCATTCGTCCTGTGGAACCCCCTTCCTTTCGATGCGAAAAGAAGAGATCAGTTCGACAACTCGTACATAACTGAGTTACTTCGATATGGGACGACAAAATTCCTGCTTGCTCGATCAATTTTTGATTTAATAATTGCAAATTCAACATGTACTTCCCATTGCCTTTATCGGTGATAATTGCTTCTTGTTCCTCAGGCAATATCTGTGTTTCCTCAAAAACCAACCTAACGCGAGATGCTACCGTCTGATCAACCTCATAACAACAGGCGCCAATTGAGGGTCCTATTGCTGCTCGAATATCAGATGGCTGACTACCAAAAGTATGTGTCATTAAGGATATTGTAGCCATGGAAATGTTTAACACAGTACCTTTCCAACCTGCATGAGCAAGACCTACTACACGCTGAACGGGATCATAGAAAAATAGCGGTACACAATCCGCAAATTGCGCACAGAGTACGATGCCTTTGTCCTTTGATATAAAACCATCCTTCGCTTGAAGAGCTGTTTCTCTGCTATCACGCCCCATGCCCTGCTCGTTCAGACTGACGATAGCAATGTCTTTCCCATGTACCTGCTCCGCATATGTATACGATGTAAATGGCTGCCCAATTGCGTCTGCAACGCGCTCTCGATTACGCACAACATCGTGCTGGTTATCATTCACGTGTAAGCCGAGATTTAATGTTGAAAAGGGGGCCTGACTCACTCCACCTAAACGAGAGCTGAAGCCAGCAGTAATCTCAGGGAATAATGACATCCAAGGAGCTATAGGTAAAAGGACCGGATGATCCTCTTTTGAATGTAAGGATGGTAGTATGACAAATGGTTCCAATGTTAATCCCTCCAGCCCTTTTTGTTTATCTCTACTTTAGCACAAAATAAAAAGACACACGATGTCTGATCAGCTGCTATAGTGCTGATACAGCGTCCCCGTGTGTCCAACGTCAATTTTTAAATTGACGATTAAACTCATATACCACTTCTGTGTCGTCCGTTTGTCGATATGGCCGTACGTCTTCTAGCTTCACGAGCACAACGTCAGCACCAATTTTTACGATATGCTTCCAAGGAATGATAACATCGGTTCCTGTTCCAAACAATCCAAAAAAACGACTCTGATTCGGAACAACAATGGATTCGATTCGTCCTTGGCGCAGGTCAAGCTCCAAATCACTGATTTGACCAAGCTTTTTGCCGTCCACAATATTAATTACGTCCTTCGTCTGGAAATCAGATATTTTCATGAGGCCTATCACCACATATCTCATTAGAATTTGTACTGATTTTTTATTAGTATATGTGTCTTATGGGCAAAATGTCCTGTCAAACAAAAAAAGACCTTCACGGCTTGTCTACCAAGGCCGTTCCAGTCTTTGTTAATTGCACTTAGGATTTTACATGTTTCTGCATCTGACAAATAGCCGATTTCTCTAACCTTGAAACTTGTGCTTGAGATATGCCAATCTCATCTGCCACTTCCATCTGGGTCTTCCCTTCAAAGAAGCGCATAGATAGGATCATCTTCTCTCTAGCATTCAACTTATGCATCGCTTCGCGCAATGCGATACCCTCGATCCATGACATGTCTTTATTGCGCTCATCGCTTATTTGATCCATCACATAGATCGGATCGCCTCCATCATGATAAATGGGCTCAAATAAGGATACTGGATCTTGAATAGCATCAAGCGCGAACACGACATCTTCTTTGGGTACATTCAAGGCTTCAGAAATTTCATAAATAGATGGCTCGCGTGAGTTTTGATTCGTTAGACTGTCTCTAACTTGCAATGCTTTGTAAGCAATATCTCTCAAGGAACGAGAAACGCGAATCGGGTTATTATCTCGTAAGTAGCGGCGTATCTCACCTATAATCATCGGTACAGCATAGGTCGAGAATTTGACATTTTGACTTAAATCAAAGTTATCAATGGCTTTCATCAAACCAATACAGCCAACTTGGAAGAGATCGTCCACATACTCTCCACGATTGTTGAACCGTTGAATCACACTCAGTACCAACCTTAAATTGCCATTGACCAATTTCTCTCTTGCAGTTCGTTCTTGTTTTGTTTGCAGGTCAGTGAACAACTCACGCATCTCTGCATTGGTTAGCACAGGCAGTTTAGCGGTGTCAACTCCACATATCTCAACTTTATTTCGGGTCACCGTGATTACCTCCCAAGGAGAAACATTACTGTTAATTATCCCCGTGAGCGGTCGATTTATTCCTGCCATATCCCTTGCTCAGCGACTTGACAAAAGGGTACTGACTCGCTCCCTCCCGTGACACCTGAACAATTTCGACATTTACTGCCAAAAAAAAATTTCAGACCATCTTGTTAAACTCTTTGCGAAGCCGCTTAATAATCCGTTTTTCCAATCTGGAGATATATGATTGCGAAATGCCTAACAGATCTGCAACGTCTTTCTGTGTCTTTTCTTCCCCATCCTGTAACCCGAACCGCAGCTCCATGATAATACGCTCACGTTCACTAAGCTTATCAAGCGCCTTATGCAAAAGCTTCCGATCAACTTGTTCTTCGATATTGCGGTAAATGGTATCATTCTCTGTGCCTAGTACATCGGACAATAGAAGCTCATTACCATCCCAATCAATATTCAACGGTTCATCGAACGATACTTCTGTTCGAATTTTACTATTTCTGCGCAAATACATCAGAATTTCATTCTCGATACAGCGTGATGCGTAGGTTGCCAGTTTAATTTTCTTCTCGGGGTCGAATGTATTTACGGCTTTGATAAGACCAATCGCTCCAATCGAAACTAAATCCTCAATGTTAATGCCCGTGTTTTCAAATTTTCTCGCTATATAGACAACCAATCTCAGGTTGCGTTCAATCAACATAGCTCGAATAGCTGCATCCCCGGATGGTAATTTTTCCAATAAGTATTCTTCTTCTTCACGAGTTAGCGGTGGTGGCAATGCTTCACTACCACCTATGTAATAGATTTCCTCACCTTTAAGTCCTAGCAGCATCAAAATACGATAATACGTTAGTTGAACAAGCAGTTTCCACTTCAAGAACATGTTAGTTTCCTCCTAAGAGTTTTGCCATAGCAAAACTTTCATCGTAAGCTAAGCTGCGTTTTCCAATGGAAAACTGACTTTGTAAGAATGAACTGTGAACTGCCGTTAAACCTCTCATGAAACTGGACTAGCCACTCTTCTCGAATCATTAACCAGCCTGAATCAATGCAGGATGGATAATGGCTTGGTAGGAACCATCGCTGCACAGCTTTCCTCCGTCGAGCCCTATAAGCACCTTCGTTGCCTCCAATTGCGATTCATTATGAATAATCACCACCTTATCGGGTTTAATCGCTAGCATGAATTGCGTATTCCGGTTGACCCCACGGTAAGGTACGAGTCGCAAACGGTCCTGCCAAATAAACTCTTCCTCTACCCCTAAGCCGCTGATGATTTGATCCACATCGGATGAGCGTATCCTTTGCAGCCATAGCTCGGGTAGAACATCTCCCCATTCCGATACTTCCATTACCATAACTGGGGTTCGGGTCAATGGATCATATAGTTGGTTACCCGTATCGATCAAACCTTTGCAGGTAGCACTAAAATCCCCAACGTGAATCGTGACCTCTGCCAAATAGGTCGTCATAACCTCACGCTGCTTACTACTTTGAAACACGGTTCTAAACCACCAGAGAAGTGGAAGCAGCAATAGGACCACAAACAAGATACTGCCGATTTGAAATTGGAATACTGCGACACCAGATTGCGTAAATACGATACCCTTCATAACATCCGAGGAAGAGGCAAGCACATAATGGATGCCGAACATCCCACCAGCAACAGCAAAATTGATGAGTAAAAAAGTTCCCATATTCCGTAATAAATTTTGTAAGGAACCGTAACCAAAAGCGGTCATAATCATACCTGTACAAAACATACATTTCACAGAAAATGTAAAAAGCAAGGTTGGAACTGGTAAAAACATCATAACGACATACGATGCCCCTAATGCTGCAGAAAGTGCAATTCTCCACCATTTGAACGCTATTTTCCGCGTTTTTGCAGTGACTAATAGTAAGGCTGCATCCACCAGAAAGTTCAACAGGAAAATGAGATCCGCATAGACGACCATGCCATGCCTCACCTCCAAGAAGGGCACTATCTAGCAATTTCGTGACGAAACTTTAAGGTTCTAAATCAGTATATTGGATTCCAAGTTCAAAGTCTGTCTAAACATGCTAGTAGGAAGCTACTTTTTTTGTCAGTTAGCGCGGTCTCGTCCACAGGAGAAAAGCTTACAGAACAACAAAAAACCGAAGCTTCTACATCAAGTAGGGCTTCGGTCTCTAGACAATTATTATGTAATTATTTGTCAGTATTGCGTCCGCGATTTCGTAAGAAAGTCGGAATATCTAATTGATCATTAGAAGGCTGTGCGCCAAATGGTTTAAGATTATTTAAGCGGTTGTCAGGTGCAGCCGTCTCTGGTTGTCCTGGTGAAACCGGACGTTTGATAGACTGATGAATCGGAGCCGCTTTATGCTCGAAACCAGTTGCAATAACCGTAACTAAGATCTCATCTTTTAACTTCTCATCGATAACAGCACCGAAAATCATATTTACCTCAATGTCAGAAGCAGATGCCACGATATCAGCAGCTTCATTTACTTCGTACAAGCTAAGGTTCATACCGCCAGTGATATTCATCAAAACACCACGTGCGCCTTCGATGGATGTTTCCAACAAAGGACTAGAGATCGCTTTTTTCGCCGCTTCTGCCGCACGATTCTCACCGGTAGCTACTCCGATCCCCATAAGGGCGGAACCGCGTTCAGTCATAATCGTTTTGACATCTGCAAAGTCCAAATTGATAAGTCCAGGTACTGCGATCAAATCAGAGATCCCTTGAACACCTTGGCGAAGAACATTATCCGCTTCGCGGAATGCTTCAAGCATCGGAGTCTTCTTGTCAACAATCTCAAGTAGACGATCGTTCGGGATAATAATAAGCGTATCTACTTTCTCCTTCAGAGCAGCAATCCCTTGCTCTGCTTGTAAGGAACGCTTACGTCCCTCGAAAGTAAACGGTCGCGTCACTACACCAACCGTAAGTGCACCAACTTCTTTTGCGATTTCCGCAATGACTGGAGCAGCTCCTGTACCTGTACCGCCGCCCATACCTGCCGTTACGAACACCATATCTGCGCCGCGAAGCGTATTCAGAATCGTCTCCCTTGACTCTTCTGCTGCTTTCTTCCCGACTTCAGGATTTGCACCTGCACCAAGACCGCGGGTCAATTTATCGCCAATTTGCAATTTATGAACGGACTTGGCCAAATGAAGCGCCTGTGCATCCGTATTTACGGTAATAAATTCTACACCTTTAACACCGTTTTCAATCATGCGATTAACTGCATTGCTACCGCCGCCACCAACACCAATGACTTTAATTTGAGCCAATTGGTCTAAATCCATATCAAATTCAAACATATGAGCCATATCCCCCTAACTTAACGTTCACTAAATAAATTCACTGAAGAAATTTTTAACTCGATCAACCCATCCTGGCTTTTGACTATCGGAGGATTTTTTGGTAGTCTTAACAGCCAGTTTTTTGGTGATGCCTGAATTACGATTCTTCATGTATTTGGAGACGAATTGAATAATACCAACACCACTTGTGTAGGAAGGATCACGTACCCCAATGAAATCAGGCACTGCAATACGTACAGATGTAGCCAGTTCAGATTGTGCAATCGCCAGAATACCTGGGATACAAACTGTTCCACCAGTTAGTACATAACCACCTGCAAGATTTCCAAATCCCAAACGATGAACTTCGGCACGAATTAATTGAAAAATCTCTTCGACACGAGGCTCAATGATATTTGCAAGATCAACCTGAGAGAACTCTTTTTCAACATTGCTGCCCATTCTCGTCACTTTAAACACTTGATCAGGCGCGGAATCTTCTACGGATGCACAGCCATATTTCAATTTGATCTTCTCAGCAATTTCCAGCTGCGTATGTAAGCCAATAGAAATATCATTGCTGATAAATTCTCCGCCAATCTGAATCGTTGACGTTGCAACTAAATTACCTTCGTCGAAGACAGCAATAGTCGTTGCGCCAGCTCCGATATCAACTAATACGGTCCCTACAGCCTTCTCATCTTTGGAAAGTGCCAAATTACCGGATGCGAGCGACATTAAAATAAGTCCTGCAACCTTCAATTCGGATTTTTCCACAACACGCATTAAATTATGTATGCCCGTTTTCGCTCCAGTAATAATCGTCGCTTCTACTTCCAAACGAACACCGATCATACCGCGTGGATCATTAATACCTTCTTGCCCATCAACCAAATATTGCTTAGGTACAACTCCAACTATTTCACGTTCGGGAGGTAATGCGATGACCCTTGCCGCTTGAATGACGCGATCAATATCTTCTTCTCCGATTTCTCGGTCCTCATTTGAAACAGCAACTACGCCGTGACTTGATTGAAGAGAAATATGATTTCCTGAAATTCCAACGTAAACCTCGGAAATTTGTATACCGACCATTCGTTCAGCATGATCAATGGCACTTCGAATTGAATGCACAGTTTGATCAATGTCAACGATTGCGCCTTTACGAATACCCTCTGACTCGGCAGATCCCACTCCTATTATATTAATGGTTCCGTTAACAACTTCCCCAATAATAGCTCGAACTTTGGATGTACCGATGTCTAAACTAACAATGATATCATTGTTGCTCAAGCCCCTGGCACCTCCTGTAACTTAGGTAAAATTGCAAAATCTTCACAAATACTTTTATACGTATTCCACACAACCGCCATATTCCCTCTTTTTTCTACATTTTTTTTGCATTTGAAGACCAACTTCAACTTCTCTTTTCAATGTTGTAAAATGCAAACAATTTCGTCTAGTAAATACAAGAAAAAATAGAGTATGCAGATAGAGCCTATTTAACCATAAAACTAATTTTAACATTTTTTTCAGAGATTGAGTAGTCTCTGCTACGAATTTTTGTTAGTTTCTCCGCACTATGACGGTTGTTATGGCTTTGGTGTTGTTTTCGACGTAGGTTTCGGGGTGGTCTTAGGTTCCGTTTTGGAATCTGTTTTGTTATCTGTCTTGGAATCCCCGCCTGTTGCAAATGGTGTGTGATATTCGACTTCGAGCATTGTGATGACGCCATTCGAAATGTGATCCTCTGCTAAACCGGCAATATAACCAGGCAGGTTATCTATTCTATCAGGCAGATAGGAAATGGTTGTATGGATTTCGAATTGTGAGCGTGTATAAATCTTAATTTTGTCAGGGTACGATTCCGAAGGATCCGGCTTAATCTCTGACACGTCTGACAAAGCACTCTGTGGGATTTCCCCTAGTATTTTACAAAGCGCAGCTTTATTCGGATCGGTATCGGTCCAACCCGTTAAGATTGGCATGTCGAGCGGGATAACGCTACCAACTGGTAGTTCAATAACGTTGCCATCTGCGAGCACAGCTTGCTTTTTACCGTTAGGATCAATTTGGAATGCTACTTTAGGGAATTCTTCGACTTGAATGTGAATAACTCCTGGGAACATCTTCTTCACGACAGCACTCTTGATCATTGGCATCTCCGAGATCCGCCGTCCAATCGTCTTAGAGCTCACTGCAAAAAAACGATCACCTACTGAAACTTGACTAGCTTGTCCAATTGAATCCGTGGCTAATAGCACATTTCCCTCAACATCAATCCGACTGATTCGACTTAGTGAAGATTGGAAGAACAAAATAACTAGAACAATTAGGAAAAAAATGATTAAAAAAGAGAGCAGCTTCCGATTCGTACGTGTACGCGGCTTAGGTACAGGCAGCGTTGGTACTTTGTTATCTTCGGACAAGAGGGGCACCACCTAATTATATTTATTACAATGAAAGTGAATATCGTGAATCCCCTCCTGCTTGCAGGAAGGGATACGCGATAGCCACAGAAGCCAATTACTCACTGGGAACCGGAGCTTGTCGACGCACAGAAGCCCCAAGTCTGACTAGCATATGTTCGATCCTATCATAACCTCTATCGATGTGATGAATTTGCTCAACGATCGTTGTGCCATGCGCAGCTAGACCGGCGATTACAAGAGCAGCACCAGCCCGCAAATCAGTTGCTTCAACAGTGGCTCCATACAACCTTGGCACACCACGGATAAAGGCTGAACTCATATCTACGCGAATATCTGCCCCCATCCGAGACAATTCATCCACGTGCTTAAATCTACCTTCAAATATCGTTTCTTTCATCACACTTAGTCCATCTGCTAGAGATAAAAGTACCATGACTTGAGATTGTAAATCCGTTGGGAAAGAAGGATGAGGCGACGTCACGATACGTTCAACTGCTTTGGGTCTTGCCTTGCAGCTTACATGTATTATATCACCGTCTGCGATGATTTGAACACCTGCACGCTTAAGCACATGGATAACCGAGGTTAAATGAGCAGGGTTTACTCTTTCCAAAGTAATATTACCTCTAGTAGCCGCTGCAGCAACTAGAAAGGTACCTGCAACAATACGATCTGGAATAATCCGATATGTGCAAGGTGACAACGTAGTAACGCCACGAATCGTGATTGTATCCGTTCCTGCTCCAATAATATCTGCGCCCATCGCATTCAAGAAATTTTGCAAATCCTGTATCTCTGGCTCTCTTGCAGCATTATAAATCGTTGTCGTACCTTCCGCTCTCACAGCGGCCATCATGATATTCTCGGTCGCCCCGACGCTTGGAAAGTCCAAGAAGATCTCATTACCTTGTAATGTTTCGGCCGTACAGACAATTTTATTGGAAAATTCTTCAATCTCGGCTCCAAGAGCCTGCAAACCTTTGAGGTGCAAATCAATTTTACGTTCACCGATCGCACAGCCACCAGGTTGATATACGGTGACACTGCCGAATCTAGCGAGTAGCGGACCCATGAGAAAGATGGAAGAACGCATCTGACCCATCAATTCTTCGGGGATGTGGGAGGAATGAACTGTGGATGTTGTAATGGTTACTGTATCTCCTTGCTGCTCGGCTCGACAACCAAGTGAACGAAGAATATGAAGCATGGTGTCGATATCGAGCAGATTAGGAACATTCTGTAAAGTATGCGTACCACTTGCAAGTAAGCATGCAGCTAATATGGGTAATGCGGCGTTTTTAGCGCCGTGTATCTGGATGGCTCCCGTAAGGGGTCTTCCACCTTCGATAACGAGCTTCTCCAAAATTCCACCTCCGATTTACCTCTCACCCATTACCAAAACCTCAGGTACTAGCTTAATACCGTACGATTGCTCTACGATCTGCTGTACTTCGTTGATAAGGGTAAGAACGTCCTCGGCTGTAGCTTCTCCTGTGTTAACAATGAAATTGGCGTGAAGCATAGAGATCTCTGCTCCACCGACACGTTTGCCTTTCAGGCCTGCTTCTTCGATGAGCTTCGCTGCGAAGCCCCCTTCGGGGTTGCGGAATACACTTCCTGCGCAAGCTAATTGCAAAGGTTGGGTACGCAGTCGCCGATCTCGGTAAGCGGCCATAGCCCCTGCGATTTCATTGCGGTCTCCAACCTGTAATTCAAAGACAGCCTCTGTTACAATGCCAGGCAATGTGTGCAAAATAGAATGTCGATAAGCATATTGTAAATCTTCTGCCTGCATGACGACCAATTCCCCTGTATCCAGGATGACTTCAGCCTGCTTGAGTATGCGTGACACATCGGACCCGTGAGCCCCTGCATTCATGTAGACGGCGCCTCCCACAGTACCGGGGATTCCTGAAGCAAACTCCAGTCCGGTCAAACCTTCTCTGGCTGCGAGTACGGACAATTTAATGAACGAATAGGAACCTCCTGCATAAACCATCGCGCCTTCAAAACGAAGGGTTTCAAGCGCCTGGCCCAGCTTAATCACGACGCCTCGAATCCCTTTGTCTCCCACAAGCAAGTTGGAGCCCCTACCAATTACAGTCCAAGGTACTCCACGCTCATGAAGAAACTTGATGGATGCAGCTACCTGCTCTTTAGAGTGCGGAATAATCAAGCAATCAGCCGGACCGCCGATTTTCCAAGTGGTGTATGGAGCTAGTCGTTCATTCGTTCTTATCTCGCCAATATTTGATGCCTTTAAGTCGGCTATTAACTTCTGCATGGGAAAACCTCCTTCACAGAACGTAGGGCGAAATGTAGAAATGTAAGATGTAAGACATACAAGTTCTGACATTTCATTCATAAGGAGCTGAGCGAAGTCGGCCGTTCTTCGTTCCTTGTTCACTTATGAAGCCTTAGGTGTCTGTCACGGTTATAGTGTAGTTTATGTAAAATCGGTTAGAGTGTGACAATCGCCTATACGCTTTAACAAATTCACAACGAATTGCTGTGCGATTCAATCAATTTCACGATAGCAGCTACGGCATCACTTTCATTACGTGATTGCATTGCTGCTTTATACGTCTCACGGTTCTTGTAAAGCGCTTCGACATGATCACCAAGTCCCTCAGTGGTTAAATCTTCTTCCTGTATCACATCGGCATAACCTGCCTTCTGAAAAGATGCTGCATTCAGAATTTGATCCCCTCGACTAGCTTGACGCGATAGCGGGATTAACAGCATGGGTTTCTCTAAACCTAGAAACTCAAAGATAGACGTTGCACCTGCACGAGAGATGACCAGGTCGGTCATCGCCAGCACATCAGGAAGCTCTTCGTTCAAGTATTCAAATTGCTTATATCCACGGGTATGAAGATGCTCAACAGACACATTTCCTTTGCCGCACAGATGCACAATTTGAAATTGTTGGAGTAAGCGAACTAAGTTAGATCGAACAGCTTGATTCAGCACCTGCGAACCTAAGCTTCCACCCATAACTAATATAACAGGCTTCTGAGAATGGAAATCACATAGCTGAAGCGCGCGCGTTGCTTTACCACTGCTAATATGTTCACGGATCGGCAAGCCCGTAAGAACAGACTTTCCGCCCTTAATATGCGAAAGGGATTCAGGAAATGTCACACATACCTTCGTTGCAAATGGGATCGAAATTTTATTCGCCAGTCCTGGCGTCATATCGGATTCATGGATAATAACAGGAATATTGTTCATACGGCTCCCAAGAACGACAGGAACGGAAACGAACCCGCCTTTCGAAAAGACAATGGCGGGTTTTAAACGTTTAAGCAACCGATACGATTCATAAACACCTTTCATCACTTTGAATGGATCTTTTATATTTTTGAGATCAAAATATCGGCGCAATTTCCCTGATGAAATCGGATAAAAGGGAACCCCTTCCCGATCAATGATCTCTTTTTCAATACCTGTAGCCGAGCCTATGTATTTGACATCCCAACCTTGCTGCTTCAGCTTATGCATCAGCGCTAAATTAGGGGTCACATGGCCTGCGGAGCCTCCTCCGGTAAATACAATAGTCTTCATTCCCCTGTCACCTCGAATAGCGGGATATATTAAGCAGGATGCCGACAGATGTCAGCATGAGTGTCAGTGAAGACCCCCCTGCACTTATGAATGGCAGCGTGATACCCGTTACCGGAAACATCCCAATAACGACGCCGATGTTAATAATCACTTGAACGGCGATCATGCCGATAATGCCTACTGCAATTAAGCTGGCAAATGTATCTGGTGCCGTAATGGCCGCACGCATTCCCCGCCATACTAAAATGGTGAAGAGCAGCAGAACCAACGTACCTCCAATAAATCCAAGTTCTTCAGCGATAATAGAAAAAATAAAATCAGTTTGCGGCTCTGGTAAGTAACTATACTTTTGCCGGCTCATTCCGAGTCCAAGTCCTACTAGTCCGCCTGGTCCAATCGCATATAAAGATTGTATAGATTGATAACCAGCACCAAGTGGATCTTGCCATGGGTCGAGAAAGGCTGTTATCCGCTTAAGGCGATATGGAGCGGCAATAACGAGGCCAATAAAACCCGCAACTCCTATCATACCTAGATAGGAAAGATGAAGCAATCTCGCGCCAGCCGTGTAAATGATTAAGAGCGAGGCACCAACTAATACAACTCCAGTTCCTAAGTCCGGCTGCAGCATGATCAAACCGAATGCCAATCCCATAATACCTAGCGGCGGCATCAGCCCTTTGGTAAGCAGTGTAATCTTAGACTGATTTTCGGATAGCATCTTGGAAAGAAAGAGAATCATCCCTATTTTCATAAATTCAGAAGGTTGAATCCCGAAAGCTCCGATTCCAAGCCAACTTCTGGCACCGCCACGAATAACGCCGATACCAGGAATTAAAACAATGACCAGCATACCAAAGCAAACAAACAAGGCTAACTTTGCAAATCTTTTCCAAACCAAATAATCCACATTCATCGTGAAGAACATCGCTACAATTCCTAGAACGGCGAAGATAAGTTGTCTTTTTAAATAATAAAAAGAATCACCAAACTCACGAAACGCAAGTACACTACTAGCGCTGTAGACCATAATAACGCCGATTGTCAAAAGCAGCAAGGTCGGAATAATAATCCAAATGTCAGGAGCGGAGCGTGCTTTACCCATTACAGACACCTCTTTGTCAGTTGTGGGCTCCCTTTAAAATGTGGATAAGCCCTACTTAAAGGTTATGCACGGACTCCTTAAACATGCGTCCCCTGTCCTCATAGGATGGAAACATATCCCAACTTGCACAAGCTGGTGATAGAAGCACAATGTCTCCTTGCTCACTCATTTGCCAGGCAAGCTGCACGGCTTGTGAAACCGCGTCCGCTGCATCCTTAGCAGTATCGACGGTTTGCACCTTACTAATCCCTGCCAATTCGGCAATATGCTTGATTTTTTCTTTTGTTTGCCCGATTGTAACAATTCCTTTGATACGCTCACGGAAAGTTGGCAATAGCTCCATGTAATCCGAACCACGATCCAAACCGCCAGCAATTAAGACGACAGATTGATCGAAAGCCTCTATTGAATTCACAGTAGCAGCTGAATTCGTTGCTTTAGAGTTATTGTAAAAGGTTACGCCATCCAGTACTCTCACAAGCTCCAGACGGTGTTCTACGCCATGGAAGTTTCTCAACACATCAGCAATCACAGGCAGAGCTACGCCGGCTGTAATGGCCGCTGCAGCAGCTGCCAAAGCATTTCCAATGTTAAAGCTACCCGGCATGCCCATTTCAGAAGCCGACATAATGGATTGGACAGAGTTCTGACCGTTTGCATACACAAGACAGTCCGTCTCCGCATCCAAATAGACGCCATAAGCAAGCTTTTCTTTCAATGAGAAATGAAACTGTTTCGCCTTCAAACTTGGCATCAAACGTCGACACACTTCGTCATCCCAATTCAAAATAGCGGTGTCAGCCTCTGTTTGATTTTCAAAAATTTTGGCTTTAGAGGCGATATAATCGTCCATGGAGCCATGATAATCCAGATGTGTCTCATATACATTTAAAAATAAACCAATGTTTGGACGGAATGCTGTTGTGCCTTTTAATTGAAACGAGCTTAATTCAACAACCATCCAATTCTCAGCCGTCACCTCAGGTGTAGCTTCCGTTAAAGCACGGCCAATGTTGCCTGCGACCACCGGCTTCAAGCCCGCTGCATCCAACATCAAGCCGATCAGTGTAGTCGTCGTTGTTTTCCCGTTGGAGCCCGTGATCCCAATAATCGGCGCTTCACAGAATTGATAAGCTACCTCAACCTCTGTCACAACTTCAATACCCAGCTCCTCTGCTTTACGAATTGGATCTACCGAATACGGAATGCCTGGATTTTTGACTACTAGTGAAACCCCCTCATGCACGAGGGACTCCGGATGAAACCCGCATACAACAGAAATACCCAGAGCCTCCAACTCGTCGGCTTCAGGGCACGCGCTTCGTTCCTTTTTGTCGTTGACAGTGACGAGAGCTCCTTTTTGATGAAAAAGCTTAGCTGCAGCGACACCGCTGCGAGCCAAGCCAAGTACGATCACTTCAAGTCCACGATAATCCCGCGGATGCTTCATGTTCTACAACACCTCATTCATATATAATCCGAGTACAGCAAGCACTAAACCTACGACCCAGAAAGTAATTACAACTCGCCACTCCGACCATCCAACCAACTCAAAATGATGATGAATCGGACTCATTTTGAATACGCGTTTCTTCCTAGTTTTAAATGAAACAACTTGAATGACAACAGATAAAATTTCAATTAAGAAAACTCCGCCAATAATAGCTAGAAGAAGTTCTGCTTTCGTTAAAATGGCAACAGCCACAAGTCCACCACCGATTCCCAAAGAGCCGGTGTCACCCATGAATACTTTGGCAGGATGCGCATTGAATACTAGGAAACCGAGTACGGCACCAACCATTGCTGCTGAGAAGATAGCTGCTTCAGGCTGAGTATTATTCATGGCAATAATCGTGTATGCCCCAAATGCAATTGCACTTGTCCCCGCTAACAAGCCGTCCAAGCCATCTGTAAAGTTAACGGCATTCGAAGCGCCCAGCATCAAAATAGCCATTAACGGGAAATACAACCAACCCGCATTCATATGAAAAGAAACGAATGGCACATAAATATCTGTGCTGTGTCCTTGCATAACGAGTAAATAACAGACAATGGCTGAAATCAATAATTGACCAAAAAGCTTTTGCTTTGCTGTAAGTCCCAATGAACGCTTAAATATAATTTTGATATAGTCATCAAGGAAGCCAACAAGTCCATAACCTAATGAAGCTAATAATAAAATGAGTAAATCTGTATTTTTATCAGCAAAACGAAGTGTAGCCAAAGAGAGCGCGAGTAAAATAATGACGCCGCCCATCGTTGGTGTACCTTGTTTTTTGAGATGTCCCTGCGGGCCATCCTCACGAATTTGCTGACCAAATTTCATTCGTCTTAAAATAGGTATACATAATGGCCCCATGATTAGCGCAAGCACAAATGCCACACCCATTGTTAATAATACTGCGTTTTCCACGTTGGTTCCCCCTGCTCATTTCCGTCACTCTATTTCATACATGCAATCGATTTCGTTAATTAGGCTAATAAGCTATGGACAACCTGCTCGAGCCGCATCCCGCGCGAGCCCTTCACGAGCACGAGATCCTCGGGGCTTGCGAGTGCTGCAAGCTCCTCCGCGAGCTGCGCCTTGTCGTCGTAGGCGCGTATCTGCGCCTGCGGGAACTGCTTCGCCGCTTCCTCAGCGATGAAGCGGCCGAGACGCCCAAACGTGAAGACGTAGTCTACACGTTCCGGAGACAACATCGCGCCAATGCCGCGATGGAACTGCTCTTCGTGCTCGCCAAGCTCCAGCATGTCGCCGAGCACGAGGAACTTCCGACCGAAGCCGCTCAGCTGCTCGGTCAGGGCAATCGCCGCCCGCATCGAGGCGGGGCTGGCGTTGTACGCATCGTTAAGCACGGTCAGCCCAGAGGCTGCCGTGAGCTTCTCGATGCGCATGCTTGTCATCTGCAGCGCGCGCAGCCCCGCTGCAACAGCACTTGGCGTGACGCCGAAGGCCTCGCCGACGGCAATGGCCGCGAGCGTGTTCACGACGTTATGCGTGCCAAGCAAGGGAATGAACAATTCCTCGTACCCCGGGGAATTGATGGTGAAGTAAGCTCCATCCGCATCCATGCGGATATCGGATGGGTAGCGATCGTTATCGTGGCCTTGGCCGAAACGAATGCGCCGCAAGCCCTCTGGCAGATCCAGCTCGCCCAGTGCTTGTTCAATTAACGGCTCATCCCCGTTATAAATGATCAAGCTGTCAATTGGCATACCGGTAACAATCTCCGCTTTCGCACGCGCGATTTCATCTCTAGAACCTAGCTGAAGCAAGTGTGACTCACCAATCATGGTGATAATAGCGGCTTCGGGCTCTGCGATTTCAGACAATAAAGCAATTTCGCCGCGTCCGCTCATGCCCATTTCAACGACTGCAAATTGCGTCGTTTCCTCAAGAAGCAGGAGTGTAAGTGGTAAACCAATATGGTTATTCAGGTTTCCCTTTGTTTTATGAACTTCATAAGTGCTGCCTAGAACAGCTGCAACCAAATCTTTGGTTGTCGTCTTCCCATTACTTCCTGTTATGCCGATGATTCGTACAGAGAGCTCTTTGCGGTAAGCTTTGGCCAAGTCTTGAAGCGCTGCAAGTGTATCTTCGACATGAATGCAAGGGATTCCGCTTGGCGCCGGACCATGGTCAACTTGCCAGAGAATAGCCGCAGCCCCTTTCTGATAAGCATCTTCCGCATATTGGTGACCATCAAAATTTTCTCCGATAAGCGGGATAAACAGACTACCAGCCTGAATCGAACGAGTATCCGTAGAAACTCCTTTAATCAAAATGTCGCCATGAACACCGGACACCTCGCTGCGGAGCATCGTTGCTATTTGATCTAATGTACGCTGAATCACTGTGTTCTCCCCTTTATCGCAGCCTTAGCCACCAAACGATCGTCGAAATCATGCTTGACACCCATGATATCCTGATACGTTTCGTGGCCTTTTCCCGCTATCAATATTACATCTTTAGGGCCTGCCTCTTCAATAGCCTTTTGTATCGCTTTTTTACGATCAGCCAGTAAGATGTACTGATTTTCTGGGTAATTAACTTCTTTGAGCCCCGGTTCAATATCTGCCAAAATCGCATCTGGATCTTCCGTGCGTGGATTATCAGATGTCACATAAAGAAGGTCGCTATAGTGCGCAGCCACTTTCCCCATGATGGGACGCTTCGTTTTGTCACGATCCCCACCACAGCCAAACACGGTGATGATTTTCCCTTCGGCAAACTCACTTACCGTGGATAGGGCATTCTCTAAACCATCCGGCGTATGCGCATAGTCGACCAACACCAGAAAATCCTGGCCCTCGTTGACAACTTCCATTCTACCTTCTACTACTGCGATACGTTCTAAACTAGTACGGATGGCCTCCAAGGGAATCCCTTCCGCTAAGGCAGCAGCGATCGCCCCAAGCACATTGTACACATTGAATTTTCCTACCAATTGCATGCGAATGAAAGCTTCTCCTGCAAAGGAATGCAGCTGAAACTCAGTCCCCTGTGAAGTCATCCGAATATCGGAAGCCCGCACATCACAATCGTTTTCAATGCCGTACGTAATCACTTGTGCAGCTGTCAAGCGATGAAACATCTGTGAAGCCTCGTCATCCACATTAAGAATGGCATATTGGCGAGCATTCGGATCCGCTGAGAAACCATTACCAAGTCGAGAGAATAGCAATCCTTTCGCTGCCGCATAGCCATCCATCGTTTTGTGATAATCCAAATGATCCTGTGTCAAATTCGTAAATATACCTGAACGGAATTGAATCCCCTTCACTCTTCCCATATCAAGACCATGAGAAGAGACCTCCATGATACAATAATCAGTCCCCGTATCCGCCATTTTCCTTAGAATACGTTGTAGTTCCAAAGCTTCCTGTGTATTCGTTGCTTTATTTTCTATGTATTCATCACCAATTTTGATATGGATATTGCCCATTAACCCTGTTACAAAGCCTTGATCCGCGATAATTTTCTCCAAAATATACGTTGAAGTTGTTTTACCGTTCGTCCCTGTAATTCCGATAATTTTGAGCTCTTTGCTGGGATATCCGAAGAAATGGGCGGAAAGAGCCGCCATCGCATATCTGGCATCTTTTACAACGAGTTGAGGGACTGGTACGTCCAGCACTCTCTCCGTAACAAGCGCAGAAGCCCCAAGCGCAATCGCTTTGGGGGCATAGTCGTGGCCATCAGCTGTCAACCCAGGGATGCAAAGAAACAAATCTCCCTGTTTTATTTTACGAGAGTCTGCCTCAATTCCCGTGATCTCCGTGTCTTTATCGCCATGTATGTGGGTAATGAGCAGTGCGGAAGCAAGCTCCTGCAGTTTCATAAGCAACCCTCTCTTCTTAGATTCATCTATCTATTATGGACAATTTTATGCAAGTAGAAAAGCTAAACATGTCTTCTTTGTAAATCTTTTTTGGAGTGATAGGCCAGATCTCTATTTCTCTGGATCCACATTGGATAAGAAGATACGAATCGTAGAACCCTGATCCACACGTGAGCCTGCTTTAGGGGCTTGAGAGATGACATACTTCCCATTCCCTGATTTGGCTAACTTAAAATTCATGTTCAGGTCTTCTAATATATCATCAACTGACGCTCCAACCAAGTCCGGCACTTCAACAATTGGAATTTCACCATAGCGATATTCTTTATCAAGTTGATTTTTGTCTGGTTCAACCTTCATGTAACGCAGGGCATCTGCCATAATATCTCTGACTAAAGGAGCTGCAATCAAGCCTCCGAATTGAATGCCTTTCGGATCATCCACTGCCGCATAGACAACAATCTTCGGATTATCCGCTGGCGCAAAGCCAATGAATGACACGATATGCTCATCAGGTGAATAACGTCCATTGATAACCTTCTGGGCTGTTCCTGTTTTTCCGCCAACACGGTAGCCGTCAATAAATGCATTGCGACCTGTACCCTTCGCGACGACGCTCTCGAGCGCTTCACGAACTTGTCTTGATGTATCCTCTGAGATAACATTCCGAACTAACTCTGGCTCTACAACATCGACAACTTCACCTGTATCAGGATTGGAAAAGGATTTTGCAACATAAGGCTTAAATAGTTTGCCGCCATTGATCGCCGCTGAAACCGCAGTAATTTGCTGGATCGGTGTCACAGAAACCCCTTGACCGAAAGCGGTTGTTGCCAATTCCACAGGACCTACTTGCGATGGTTTGAACATAATCCCATTCTCTTCACCACCAAGATCAATTCCTGTCTTTTTACCAAAACCAAATTTGGAAATATAGTCAAATAATTTCTCTTTGCCTAATCGCTGCCCCATTACAACGAACCCCGGGTTACATGAATTTTGAACAACCTGCAGCATCGTTTCACTGCCATGTCCTCCACGTTTCCAACAGCGTAACCTAGCGCCCCCAACTTCAATGGAACCTGGATCGTAGAACTGTTCATTCTTAAGATCTACTTTCTTCTCTTCTAGTGCTGCGGCAAGGGTAATAATCTTAAAGGTAGAACCAGGCTCATACGTTTTCCAAATCGGTAAATTCCGATTATACGTTTCAGCCGGCGACTCCATATATTTGCCTGGGTCATACGTCGGACGGCTGCCCATTGACAGGATCTCACCGGTATTCGGATCCATCATGATGGCAATGACATTCTGCGCTTGATACTGCACCATCGCTTGATCTAACGAACGTTCCATCACCGATTGCAGGTGGCTGTCGATGGTCAACTTCACGTTTAGCCCATCTTTAGGGGCTGTGTAGGTATCCGTTGTGCCAGCTAATTTCCGGCCAGCTGCATCTGTCATATAGGCAATATTGCCCGCGATGCCTGTCAGTTGCGAGTTATATTTCGACTCAATCCCCGTTAACCCTTTATCTATCCCAGCGAAGCCTAGGATATGCGCTGCAAGCGAACCATAAGGATAGTAACGTTTATTGTCTTCCGCTACGATGATGCCAGGCAGTTGCAAATTACGTACTTCCTGCGCCTTTTCTATCGTAATTTTACGACCCGAAGGCTTTATATAGTTTTGCATTTCTTTCTTGGTAATTTGTTTGTATATGTCCTCTTCATTTCCATCTAACACTTCTGCCAACTTAGCGGCTGTGGCATGAGCATCTTTAATTTGTATAGGAATCGCCACAAGTGTAGGAGTACTCATACTATACGTAAGAGTCAAGCCATTACGGTCTTGAATTTCGCCTCTTTTGGGTGCAAAACCAATTTCTCTTCGCCAACTGTTCTCGGCCAGCTTCGCGAGGTCTTGTCCGATCCAAAGTTGAACATAGGCTAGACGGATAATAAGTGCTGTAAAGATGACAGTTCCAATGATTAACGCCGTAAACAATCTGCGACGAACGGTAACGTTAGAAGCCCGCATGAACGTTCAGTCTCCCTTCCCACTATTGTCATGTTCATTCCTAACATGACTATTCGGGACAAACAGGGGTTAGAACAAGCTGTTCACTAACGTTGTTTATTTGCTGTCGTTGTCGTTCGTTGTGTCTCCGTTTTGGCGGTAGGCGTTGGCGACGGCGTCGGTGAACCTGTAGGCGTTGCAACAGGGTTCGACCCACTTGCCGTATCCGCTTTATCACTTAACGGTTTAAGTTGCAGCGTTACGCCACGACCTTCACCTACAGCGGATTGCTCAGATACATACCCTTCCCCTGAAGTTTGACAATCAATTTTGAAGAATGAACATGTCTCAACGGCGTCTCTCAGGGATCTGCCAACTAGATTCGGAAGCGGCATTTCCTCAACGGGTTGCATGGCAACGTAAATATGCTGTGTTGATAAAATTTGAGTCCCAGCTTTCGGGAACTGATCAACTACTTTCTCACCTTTACCAAATACTTCAAGTGATAGACCTATATCTTTGGCAGTCTCTTTAGCACTTGTGGATGTAACATCTAACAAATTCGGTACATTCAGACGATTCGCTTCTTTGGTGATCGTTTTCGGCTTTTTACTTGAGGCAACGCCCATGTACTGCAAAGACTCACCCACGATTTCTTTGAAAGCAGGCGCTAGGACTTGACCGCCCAAATGATAGTTTCCGCCTAGATCAGGCTGATCTGCGATAAGTGTAATCAGGATCCGTGGATCTTCTACTGGCGCATAGCCAATAAACGAGATTACCCATGTATCGGAAGAGTAGGTTTTTTCACCAGGAAGTACGATATTCGCTGTCCCTGTTTTTGCAGCTATTCGATAATCCTCCATATAAGCAAGCTTACCAGTCCCTACTTCTTGGTCGGAAACGACTTGCTCTAAATAACCACTCACTTGCGTTGCCGTTTGCGGACTCACAACTTGTCTGATTACTTGGGGTTCATACGCCGTGATTACTTTGCCTGTTTTAGGATCAAGAATGTCCTTCACAATGTGCGGCCACATCAATTTACCACCATTAGCAATGGCCGCATAAGCAGCGGTTTGTTGGATGGCTGTCACAACGACTTTCCCTTGCCCGTAGGTTGCTGTTGCGTACTCAGACGGATATTTCATGTCAATTAGTCCTGATACTTCTCCAGGCATATCGATGTTCGTTTTTTGATCGAAACCAAACTTATTAATATAATCGCGTAGTTTATTTTGCGTTAACTTCTCAATTCCGAGCTTTACAAAAGCAACGTTACTAGACCTCTTCAAACCTTCTAGGAAGGTGATTTTCCCCCACCCGACGAGATTATGGTCATGGAGAATACGGTCTGATACTTTAATCGAACCCGATTGATAGGTTTCTGTCGGATTAAACAATCCCTCTTCCACCGCTCCTGCTAGGGTAACTAACTTAAATGTAGATCCAGGTTCATATCGGGAAGCGACGGCGCCATTTCTAAAATCTTTCTGCGGATCATAATTCCAATACGTATTCGGGTTAAAGTTTGGCGTATTCGCCATTCCAAGAATTTCCATCGTCTTCGGATCAACCGCGATCGCAGTCAAGCTCTTCGGATGCCATTTGTCGTTTACTTTGGCTAACGCGCTCTCTAAATAAAACTGTATGTTTTTGTCGATCGTGAGTCTTACATTGTTTCCGTCTTCCGCAGGTTTAAAGTTGACTTTGGCATCGGGAAGTTCTACACCTTTACCATCCTTTTCATAACTTAACATCCCTGGAATACCCTTAAGCGTGTCGTTTAATTTCAACTCTAGGCCAAGTGATGCTTCACCTTCTTTGTTCGTATACCCTAGAATATGGGACGCCAACGTTTCACCCGGATAGTATCTCTTCTCATCTTCAAGAATTGAAATTCCTACGCTCGCTCTGGTGCTCAATTTGAGTTTCGTTTGTAAATTGGTTATGAGCGCCCGAACTTGATCCGCTTTCTCTTTATCAATCTTCCAGCCTTCGTTGCGCACTTCTACATTGGCAGCGAAGTCTGTACCATCGAGATTCTTTTTCGTTGCTCTTTCGCGAATCTTATTTACTAGCTCGGCACGCTTCGCCTCAGATTCCTTCAAAATATCCGCTAACCCCTGAGTCACATCCTCAGCAATGTGCAAAGCATCTATCACCTTCGGATTTAGCGCAATGGTATAAGCTGTTGCTTCTACGGCAAGCACCTTATCATTACGATCCAAGATTGATCCGCGTACGGGAGCCAGCACTTTATCCGTTTCCCATCTCTTCTCTGCCTTCTCTAGCAACCAGGATGCTTCTACCACTTGAATCCAATAGACTTTAACCATGAGGACAACAAAAAGAAGGGTAAAAAACCCTCCAAGTAGCAAAGAACGTAACTTAATTTTTTTTGTCATAGGAGTACCTGCCTGTTACGGTTTAGAAGCAGCTTTTGTACTTTTGCCACTCGTTGTAGCTGTCGTTGTACTAGATTTCGCTTTCGTAGATTGAGCTACGATTTCACCTTGCTTCACATCTTGTAAATTAAACCCGAGGCGTACGGCTTCCTCTTTTAAACGATCTGGACTTTGCAGTTTCTCAACTTCTTGCTTAAGCGCACTGTTCTGTGCTTGAATTTCACGGATTTCACCTTGCATTTTCAAAATATTCGCATTCATCTGATAAATCGCAGCAAACCTCCAAATGATCACGCCGGCAACAATAACACAGAGTACAACTGTGAATAAGTAGAGCATTTTCTCTTGCGCTGGCAATGAGGAATTGCGATAAACAACCTTGGTTGTTTCTTTTATCTTAACACGTTGTTGTTGATTCGGTTTACGTTTCGGATCAAGTGCCAAATTGCCTTGAATATATGATGACATCGCTTATTCCTCCCTTGGTCAAAGCTTTTCTGCTATTCTTAATTTTGCCGATCTGGCTCTTTGATTGACTTCTAATTCATGTTCACTAGGTAGAATTGGTTTACGTGTAACGAGCTTCAAATCCCCAGCCTTCTCACAAACACACATTGGAAAAGCTGGCGGGCACGTACATTTCTCCACATTTTTCACGAAAAATTGTTTGCAGATACGATCCTCCAAGGAGTGAAACGTAATGACTGCAATGCGCCCTTGAGGTGCCAAACAGTTAAGTGATTGTTGAAGCGCTTCTTCAAACGCGCCTAGTTCGTCGTTTACTGCGATTCGTAATGCTTGGAAACTGCGTTTCGCTGGATGTCCACCTGTCCGTCTTGCGGCAGCTGGGATCCCCTCTTTGATCAATTCCACGAGTTCCCCCGTTGTTTCAATCGCTTTCTTCTCTCTTGCCTCCACAATGACTCCAGCAATTCGTCTCGAGAACTTTTCTTCCCCATATTCGAACAACACTTTAGCGATTTTGTCAGCTGGCCATTCATTCACGATCGTTTTGGCCGTGAGGAGCGTATCTCGATCCATTCTCATATCAAGCTCAGCATCATGGTTGTAGCTGAATCCACGATCACCATCATCCAACTGTGGAGAAGATACACCTAGATCGAACAAAATGCCGTCAACCTGGGGTCTGCCATCTTTCATAGCTTTGGGTACTCCGCGCAATACATGCTCGATTTCTCGAAAATTGCTCTTGATAATGGCTACGCGATCTAGATAGGGTGCAAGCACTATTTGCGCATTGGCTAGAGCAACATCATCTTGATCAAGGGCAATGAGTAACCCTTCTGGTCCTAGTTTGGAAGCGATAAGCGAGCTATGTCCCGCGCCTCCCATCGTACAATCCACGTAAACGCCATCTGGTTTTATATGTAAACCTTCTACAGATTCTTCTTTAAGTACAGTCACATGATGAAACACTTGTTGTCCTCCTAAAAGTTTTGCCTTGGCAAAACTGACTTCGTAAGCATAATCTTCGTTTTGCTTCAGCGAAACTCAAAATTTCTATAAATCAAAATTAAAATCGACCAGCTTCTCCGCTATTTCATTGAATGACTGTTCAGACTCATTGGCATAGCTTTCCCAAACTTGCTTACTCCAAATCTCCACACGATTAGAAACTCCGATAACGACACAATCTTTTTCTAACTTGGCATGGTCGACGAGATTGCTTGGAATGTTAGCTCTCCCTTGCTTATCAAGCTCACACTCTGTTGCACCAGAGAAGAAAAACCGGGTAAAAGCACGTGCATCTGATTTCATTAATGGCAATGCTTTCAGCTTCTGTTCGAGAATTAACCATTCGGATTGCGGGTATACAAATAAGCACTGATCTAAACCACGTGTGATGACAAAAGCTTCGCCAAGGGCTTCACGGAATTTAGCCGGAATAATCATTCGGCCTTTCTCGTCAATGCTATGTTGATATTCACCCATAAACATAGCATCAAGTCCCCCTTTCCCTCCACTTTGTACCACTTTTCACCACATTTGAATCAATATTCGCTAAAAATAAAAGAAATCCTGCTTAGTTAGCAGGATTAATTAAATTTATTTCGTTTTTTAGGTCTATTCTGTGCCTTTTGTTCCTTGTTCCGTATCTTGGGGTGTATTTTCAGATACTTGTTGCTCCTTCAGTTGCAATCGCAATGCTTTCAACTGTACGTTCCTCTTGCGTCTGTATACCCAGATTGGGAATGCAATAAGAAGTAATATCACCAAAACGGGCACCGCGGCAGCTAGGAAAACAAGGACACCTTGCATCACAGCGACCAGAACATTCAGGCTAGAGCCCCATGCTTTTTCAACACGTTCTGCTAGAGTTAGTTCATTCGGGTCAGAAAGCAACGGTTTTTTACCTGTTTGTTGATACATGCGCAGCTCGATGGTGGAGTACGAAACATTTTGATCCAAATAACGCATTCTGCCTTTGATTTGCTCAATCGCCTCTTGTACCTTGGCAAGCTCATTAGAAAATGCTAGTAAATCATCCGTCTTCGTCGCTTTCTCCATAAAGCTTAGTAGTCTGGTTTCAACTAGCTGTTTGGCCGTCAGACGAGAGCTAAGATCTACGTACTCTTCCGTCACGTCCTGCCCTTGTACATTCCTTTGGAGCGCTGGGCTTATCTTTTCTAGGCCGTCCAGCATGGATACAAAACCATTCGCTGCGACTTTAATCGTATACGTCCCACCCTTTTCACCTGTATTCGCACTCTCGGAAAACTGCAAAATGTAAGCTCCGCTTAATGCAACGAGATCCCGCAGCCGGGTTTGAGCATTACTATAGTCTTCAACTGGCATTACGAGATTAGCCCTATAAATAAGTTTGCGGTTAAAAACAGCTTCTTGGTCGTTCCCGCTAGCAGGCATCACAACATTTGGCGCAGCTGCTTTCCCATCCGTTGTAGGAGCTATCGGTGCTGATTCCATCGCCTTAGCCGCTGGAGCGGCATTACTTGCATTCAAATCTGCTTTGCTGGCAAACTGATCCGCAGTCGCACCTGACGTTTGCACGCTGTTCATTTCGCCTTTGGCGTCTTGTGCGCTCTTGGAGGAGGAACTGGAACTGCATCCTGCCAGCACTCCCAACACCAATAAACACATAACAATCATAATGGCTAAGCTTGCTCTTATCTTTATCCTCATTGCAACACGCCCCCAATTTCCATTTATAGGTTATACAACCTTCAAACGGAATACTGAACAAGAAAGTTGCATGGAAACAACGCGAAATATAATAAAAGAGATAAAGTATTTTGGACTGGAGGAGGAGTTGAGTTATCGGAGTGACACTTGAATTAGTGAAGTGGCTACTGTAATGTTCGAGTATTGGCAGGGATTGCTTGATGGGATTGATAGGTTTGCAGGGGGTGCTGGGGCAATGAGATGCACCCCTCAAGAATTAGATGTAAAACATACAGCTATTTCAGAAGAAAACCTCCGATTTTTCTATTTAGATGTATTTTATGTAGTTAATTCTCCCTCAATTGCTCAAATCGACGAAAATCGCTGAAATTACCTACAGAAAATCCAGTTAATCCCGTTAAACAGCTCATTCCTACTAAATTAAGTGTACAAATTCCAGCTACTTGCATCAGGACTCCGATCAACAACCCAACTATTTTACAATTCCTCCCAACCACGTAAAAGGTTCAAATGATACTAGTTCGCAGGCATGCGGGTTCGTAAGTCAGTTCGATATGAGCTTCATTCGTGGATTCATTGGTTCTTTTGTTCGGGAGTTCGGGGGTTTGTCGGTATATGAATTAATAGTTGGTAGGTTGCAAAACTCAAACAAAAATGCCCTCCAATCCACATCAGTGGACCAAAGGGCATCGTCATCATTTCATATCAAATCATTAACATCATTAATATTCTAGTGCTCATCCCAGCTATCTAGGTAAGCTTTTTGCTCATCTGAGAGCGCATCTACACTCGTACCTAGTGATTCAAGCTTGAAACGTGCAACTTGCTCATCCAACACATAAGGAACATTAACAACTGTATTTCCCAAGGATTGGTAAGAATCATTCACATATTTCAAGGACATCGCTTGAAGCGCAAATGTCATATCCATGATCTCAGCCGGATGACCATCTCCAGCAGCTAGGTTAACTAAGCGGCCTTCAGCCAAGATATACACTTTGCGTCCATCCGTCAGTTGATACTCTTCAATGTTACGTCGAACTGTACGTTTGGAGGAAGACAACGCCTCTAGCTCCGGTTTGTTTACTTCAACATCAAAGTGGCCCGCGTTCGAAAGAATCGCGCCATCTTTCATCACTTTGTAGTGTTCGCCACGGATAACATCGCGGTTACCTGTAACCGTAACGAAGAAATCTCCCAATTTCGCAGCTTCGATCATCGGCATCACTGCGAAACCATCCATATACGCCTCAACGCCCTTGATTGCATCGATTTCAGTTACAATTACGTTTGCGCCTAAACCTTTGGCACGCATAGCCACACCTTTACCACACCAGCCATAGCCAACTACAACGACGGTTTTACCTGCAACCACCAAGTTTGTTGTACGGTTGATGCCATCCCAAACGGATTGACCTGTACCATAACGGTTATCAAACAAGTATTTACAGTAGGCATCATTAACAGCAACCATTGGGAAACCAAGTTTCCCGTCTTTCTCCATCGCTTTCAAACGAAGAATCCCTGTTGTTGTTTCTTCTGCACCACCGCGCACATTTACAGCCAAATCTTTACGCTCGGAGTGAAGAAGTGAAACTAAGTCACCACCGTCATCAATAATGAGATCTGGTTTGGATTCCAATGACTTAATAAGAAGCTCTTTGTATTCTTCTGGACTTGGGTTGTATTTGGCAAATACCGTGATTCCATCTTCAACAAGCGCCGCACATACATCATCTTGCGTGGAAAGCGGGTTACTACCTGTGATCGTAACTTCAGCTCCTCCAGCTTTAACAACCTTTGCTAAGTAAGCTGTTTTAGCTTCCAAATGCAAGGAGATCGTTACTTTCAAACCTTTGAAAGGCTGTTCTTTCTCAAATTGTTCACGAATTCGATTCAAAACAGGCATGTGCGCCTGAACCCAATCAATTTTCAAATGACCATCTGGCGCTAACGCCATGTCAGTTACAATACTGTTTGTTGCAGTTGTCATCTTCGTTCCTCCTACAGATAATAGATACGATGCATGCCGTCTACAGGTATTGGCGTCTCAAGTAAATGATGCAGCCAAACATTCCCATAACGATTCAGATAAGCACACCCATTATACACTCTTTCTTGGGGCTTTGCTAACGGAAAAATAGTAAGTCGAACACGGTCCAACTGCCGGATTGCTGCATCGAATTGCGTATGTGACGCTTCGCTTGCCTTATGATGCAAATAATCAATTTGTTCCACAATTTTAGCCAGATTCGTATCTCCAAGCTTTTTGACACCAGGATTAATACTACTGAGAGACTCCACAAGGGGAGCGTAGGCGCTAAGGAAGGACTCCTTAACAGCTTCAAACCGTTCGTTGAGCTGAAGTGTATCTTGCGCATCCAACCAGGCTTGTTTCTTCTCATCAAAGCGTTCCAGAACGTCTGTCAAAGTCAGCTCGTATTTGTCCATCTGTTTCTTTATCGTACCCTCAATCAAGGTAAACTCCAAGCGCGGCACCACAATCGGCATACGCATATGAAAATGCTCGAACGCTTGCTTCGTCAGCGCCCAGTAAGCAATTTCCCCAGGGCCAAGCACTGTCGCCAGAACCGGAAATAGATATTCCTGCATAAGCGGCCGAGACATGACATTATTGCTCAACTGTTCAGGTGCCGACATCGCTTTATCACGAAGTTCAGCCTTCGTGTAACTAACCGTATTTTTCTTATCCGTAAAGTGCTCTCCCTCACGATGAAGCAGCAATCTCGCACCTTCGGCAAAAACGAAGAGGTTCGCAGCATCCTCATGAATTTCCGCTTGAATCCCATAACCCGATTGACTGACTTCAGCTTGACTGCGCAGTAAGGAAGCGGTAAATGACTCATTTTGCACTACCATTCGCTCAAACATAGATGACTCTAATGCTCGAACCGAAGGCTCATCCGCATCGATCAATACAAGGCCATACTCGCCAAACAACATCGCCATCCAACGAGCAAATGCATCTGAAAGCGTCGCGCCATCTCCTGCAGCTGAACGCATTTTATCTATCAAGGACGCTTTGAATTCTGTATCCATTAACGATTGATCCAACTTATTCAATGCCTCTTCCCACGCTTCAGAGGACAGTGGCAGGCGACTCACGGACGTCCTTACACCAGTTGGATGCTCCACCTTCAGCTTCTCAATCTGCTGCGTATTCGAAAGAACATGGACGTGATTGACTTCATCGAAGTCGTGATCCTCACCAGCGATCCAGAAAATCGGAACGACTGCGCGTTGCAGCTTAGTACGCCATTCCCGCGCCAATTGAATAATCGTGATGGCCTTATAAAGGATCATCAACTGCCCGCCAAACAATCCCGCTTGTTGACCGCCAACAATCGCTAGCGTTTGCTGATCGCCTAAAGCTGCGATATGCGCGAGAGCCGCATCTGTATTCCCTACACGTCGATTGTAGGCTTCTAGCACCCCTACAAGCCGTTCACGCCCGACATGGGGAGCATCCTTAGCTCCGTCCAGCCAATTCACACGAGCTTGCCAATCTTCCGCGTTTCCAAAATGATAAGGGAACAATGACTTCGCGTTACCTTTACCTGTTATATAATCTTCCGCTAATGTCTGATTTTTCTTCCATTGAAAAGTTTCCATTTGCATATGCGACTAGTGTCTCCTCTTCATAACAAATAAAACAACTATCCTTTGATTGTACACGGTAGCCCTGAAATCGTCAAAACTGTATTTTTTCTAATTACAATTATGTAAAGGTTAAGACAATGAGGAAAAGCCGCCCCTTACGGGACGGCTAGATTTATTAGTATAGATGACAAGCAACAAAGTGATTCGGTTCCACTTCTTTACTAGGCGGCATGGAATCTGCACACTTCGCCATCGCTTGTGGACAGCGTGTACGGAATGGGCAACCACTAGGCGGGTTAAGCGGACTCGGTACATCGCCTTGAAGGATAATACGCTCGCGTGTACGCTCAACTTCTGGATCCGGAATTGGAATCGCGGAAAGCAGCGATTGTGTATATGGATGTAACGGCTTCGCATATAAGGCATCAGAAGTTGTTACTTCTACTAGATTCCCTAAATACATAACCCCGATACGGTCGGAGATGTGCTTAACCATCGCCAAATCATGCGCGATAAACAAATACGTTAAGCCCATTTCTTTTTGTAATCTTTTGAAAAGATTAACGACTTGTGCCTGAACGGAAACGTCCAAAGCAGAAATCGGCTCATCCGCGATAATGAATTTCGGCTCAATCGCAAGTGCACGAGCAATTCCGATACGTTGACGTTGACCACCGGAGAATTCATGCGGGAATCGGCTAGCATGCTCATCATTCAAACCAACTGCACGAAGTAATTCCATAACACGTTCTTTACGCTTTGCACCTTTGTATAAGCCATGGATATCAATACCTTCAGCAATGATATTCCCGACAGTCATACGCGGGTTCAGGGATGCGTAAGGATCTTGGAATACCATTTGCATATTCCGGTTGAATTCCTTCAACTTCTTCCCAGTCAGCTTATGAACATCTTCGCCATCGAAAATGACTTCGCCTTCCGTCGCATCATAAAGCTTAATGATGGTTCTTCCTGCTGTTGATTTACCACAACCGGATTCCCCAACAAGACCAAACGTTTCACCACGTTTAATTTCTATAGAAAAGTTGTCTACGGCTTTCAAGATCTTGCCGTTTCCAAGATTGAAATGTTTCTTCATATTGCGAATTTGCAAAATTGGTTGCTCAGACTTAGCCAATGTTTTAGACATGTCGATTACCTCCCACTCCTACAGGACGTTCAACCTTCGGCGCATCCGGGTGAAGTAACCAGCAAGCCGCTGAATGTGTTTCAGACAGCACGGAATGTGCCGGATCTTCTTCCAGACAGTGATTCATCGCATATGGACATCTAGCTGCGAAGGCACACCCTTTCGGTGGAGCGAACAAATCTGGCGGTGTACCTGGAATCGGTACAAGCTCTTCATTCGCGTTCGTATCCAACCGCGGCACTGAACGAAGCAAGCCCCATGTATATGGATGCTGCGGCTCATAGAATATTTCATCTACGGTACCTTGTTCAATAATTTTTCCTGCATACATAACCACAACGCGCCCTGCCATATCAGCAACAACACCAAGATCATGCGTAATCAAGATAATGGATGAGTCCGTTTCAACAGAGATCTTCTTCATCAAATCAATAATTTGCGCCTGAATGGTTACGTCTAGCGCTGTTGTTGGCTCATCTGCAATCAGAAGCTTAGGCGAACAAGCAAGAGCAATCGCGATCATAACGCGTTGACGCATACCACCGGAAAGTTCGTGTGGATATTGATGAATACGACCCTCAGGCGAGTTGATCCCAACAAGCTTTAGAATTTCGATAGCTCTATCTCTTGCAGCACTTTTACTTAAACCTTCGTGTTTGATCAAACCTTCCGTGATCTGATCACCGATTTTCATCGTCGGATTCAATGAAGTCATTGGATCCTGGAAAATCATACCCATTTCTGAGCCACGAATTTTCTCCATTTGCTTGTTGGAAAGTTTGGTAATGTCCACTTTCCCATCAAACATGATAGAGCCGCTTTTTATATAACTAGGCGGAGTAGGAATTAAACGCATGAGCGTTTGTGCCGTTACGGATTTACCGCAGCCGGATTCACCTACAATCGCCAACACTTCACCTTTTTTCAAAGAAAAAGATACGCCGCGAACAGCTTGAACTTCACCCGCATAAGTCTGGAATGAAACTCTCAAATCTTTCACTTCTAGCAAATTGTCTTTGGTGCTCATCATTATTCACCCCTTCTTACTTGCGCATTTTTGGATCTAGCGCATCACGAAGCCCATCGCCGAGTAGATTGAAGCTTAACAAGATTAAGCTGAACACAATTGTCGGGAAAATAAGGCGATGCGGATATAACCGAATATAGTTAGCACCGTCTGACAGCAAATTACCTAGCGATGCCAGCGGCGGCTTTACACCAAGACCGATAAAGCTCAAGAATGCTTCAGTAAAGATCGCAGATGGCACAACGAATGTGATCTGTACAATGATTATACCAAGCGCATTTGGGATTAGACTACGCATAATTATTCTCATGGGAGAAGCACCCAGTGTACGGGAAGCCAATACGAACTCTTGTTCTTTGAGTGTAAGCATCTGCCCACGAACAAGCCGCGCCATAGGTACCCACCCTGTAATACTATAGGCGATAATAATGGAAGAAACCCCTGAGCCAATAACCATGATCAATAGAATGGCAATCAACAAGAAAGGAATTGCGTAGACAATCTCAATGGAACGTTGCATCACTTCATCAACTTTCCCACCGTAATACGCGGAAATCCCACCGTAAATAACACCAACTACTAAGTCAATCAATGCCGCCGTAATACCAATAAATAGAGAGATTCGAGTACCCCACCATACACGCGTCCACACATCTCGACCGAAATCATCTGTTCCAAAGAAGTGCGAACTGCTTGGCACCGCATTTTTAAGCTTTAAATTTTGCGTCTGATAATCGTAGCTTGAAACAAATGGAACGATAATCGAAAGTACGATTAAAGTTACCAATATAATTAAGCCAGCCATAGCCAGTCTATTTTTCTTAAGTCGTCTCCATGCGTCCTGCCAATAATTAAGTGAAGGTCGTACAATTACTTCACCAGTTAGAGATTTATTTGAAACGGGAGCAAACTTGTAGTTAGTCTCTGTTGATTCATTTGGAGTTTGCATGAATTATTTCCCGCCTTTCCCAAGACGAATTCTAGGGTCTACTAAGCCATACACAACGTCTGTAATAAAGATAACGACAATCAATATTGCTGAGTAAAAGATAGTTAATCCAGAAATCATCGTATAATCATTCGAATATACAGATGACACAAAATGTTTACCCAAACCTGGTACACTAAAAATTTGTTCAACAACTAACGTACCTGTGATGACGTTTACAAATATTGGACCGATAATCGTGATAACCGGTAATATCGCATTACGAATTGTATGCTTAACTACAACTGTTATAGTTGACAAACCTTTTGATTTCGCTGTTTTAATATAATCTTGATTCAAAACGTCTAACATGGACGTACGCATTAACCGCGCCAAAATCGCAATTGTACCGAAGGACAAAGCAATAGCTGGCAATACCTTGTATTCTGGACCTTTCCATAAACCAGCAGGCAAAATCCCCCACTTTACACCTACATAATAAGAAAGCATAGGCCCAAGCACGAAGGACGGAATGGATACACCTAGGATCGCAATGAACATAGCTGTATAATCGCCAGCTTTGTTATGTTTCAAGGCTGCAATAATCCCTAAAGTTAAACCAACAACAATTGCGATTACAATTGAAATTAATCCAAGTTCTAAGGATGAAGGAAAAGCTTGTTTGATAATATCAGTTACTTTGTGAGCAGGGAATTGAAAGGAAGCTCCTAGATCGCCATGGATGATATTGTTCATGAATGTCAGGTACTGTTCCCATAGCGGCTTATCTAGACCGTATTGCTTCATCAACATATCTCTTGTAGCTTTCGGAATCTTCTCAGCGCCTTCTCCTAGTGGATTACCTGGCAAGTTTTTCATCAGTACGAAAGTAAATGTTGCAATTAGCCATAATGTAATAAGCGCATATAGGAAACGGCGAAGAATGAACTTAATCATATTGCTCCTCCTTTATTAAAATATAAGACAAGAAAGTTAGAAGAGGCCGCTCCCACGAGGTGCGAACGGCCCCTTCTGCTCTAAACTACTTTTAAAGATTACTTAACTGAAGCCCATTTCAATTCCCATTCTTGTCCAAACGAAGGAAGAATCAAACCGTTAATTGACGCTTTTTTCAGGTACGCACGAGTACGGAAGTACAATGGAGCTACACCTTGATCATCCATAAGGATTTTCTCAGCTTCAACCAAAGCTTTAGCACGTTTCGTAGTATCTGTTTCTGTTTGAGCGGACTTCACAAGTTTATCGTACTCTGGGTTGCTGTAGTCACCTTCATCAAACTCGCCGCCAGTTACCCACATATCCAAGAACGTCATTGGATCGTTGTAATCTGCGCCCCATAGGGAAAGAACGATGTCGAAATCTTTTTTGGAGGAAAGCTCAATACGCAATGCGTGAGGAACTGGGTTCGCTTCAGCTACGTAACCAAGGTTTTGCTTCCATTGTGCAAGGATGAACTCAAGTGATTTTTTCGCAGTTTCTGTATCATCCGCGTTCACTTTCATTTTTGGAAGTGCTGTTAGACCAAGCTCTTTCAAACCTTCAGCAAGCAAAGTTTTTGCTTTAGCAGCATCGAACTTCGGTTGTGTTTCACCAGCTGTTTTACGGAATTCACCGCCAGCACCGTCAGAAGTACCACCTGGTACTAGACCAGTGGAAGCAACGGAACCGTTAGCAAGAACTGTATCTACATAAGCTTGACGATCGATTGCCATACCAAGCGCTTGACGAATTTTTTTGTTCGCAAGAGCTGGTTGTTTCTTCACTTGGTACATCAAGTAGGAGTTCGTCAACTCTGGTTTAGGCAGGTTGTCCGGTTTACCTTTGTACAAAGTAAGTTGATCACGATTGATTTCAGTCAAATCAGCCGCATCTGTTTCATATAGGTTAAGGCCTGTATTTGTGTCTTTAACGATATTGACTGTTGCTTTTGTTAACTTCACATTTGCAGCATCCCAATATTTTTCATTTTTAACAAGCTCAAGTGTTTGGCCATGATCCCATTTACTCAAAATAAATGGACCTGCACCGATTACTTTGTCAGCTTCTGCGCCATATTTGTCGCCAGCTTTCGTTACGAAATCTTCGCGTTGTGGCAAGAAAGTTCCGAATGCAAGCATTTGTGTAAAGAATGCAACCGGTTTTTCAAGTGTGATTTCTAGTTTTTTGTCGCCTAGAACTTTAACTCCTAGAGCGTCTTGCGCTTTTTTCACTTCTTCAGGAGTTTTAGCTTTAGTAACAGCTTCTCCACCTTTAATCCATGCTACTACAAAGCTATATTGCCCTTTTGTAGCTGGATCCAATGTACGTTTGAAGGAATAAGCAAAATCTTGTGCTTTAACCGGTGTACCATCTGACCAGTTCGCATTGTCACGAATGTCGATTGTGTAAGTTAGACCATCTGCAGAAATTTTAGGGAAATCTTTTGCAAGACCTGGAGTTGCTTTACCGTCTTTATCTGTACGGTATAGACCTTCGTTAAATGCGCTAATAAATGTAAAAGCAGCATTCGCTGTAGCTTTGGAGCTATCCATAACAGGAGGCTCTGCCGAGAAATTGATTTTAATTTCTTGAGGTTTGTTGGAAGCTGGTGCTGTTGTACCTTTTGTACCATCAGTTGGTGATACCGCTGGTGTTTCCTCACTTTTACCACAACCAACTGCTACGCTACCCATAAGCGTTAATGCTACTGCTGTAGTAACCCACTTTGTCGCTTTCATATAAACTCCTCCTTTAAAATATGTATGTCTAGACATCTATGGTTAGGTGATTTGTCAGCTTTTCTAACATTAGCATTACACCTTTAACCCGGAGAACAATGAAACCGCTTCTTTAATGTTATATTATATCCCTCGAACCTCTGGTAAAAAAATTTACTAGAGTCTACGCAAGGAATTATAACATAAACGATGAGTTTGTCCATAATTAATTTACCTCTGTCTAAATAACTGGTAAAAAAATTTACTCTCACGGTTTTTAATTATACAACCAACGGTTAATAAAATCTAGACGATTTTGTTTGTTATTTTCTACAAATCTCAAATAAATATTACAAAGATCCGCTTAATTAATGCCCATAAAATCCAAAATCAGGTAACCACAAAGAGATTCATGTTGAAAAAAGGTAGTTTTTACCTATATGAACAAAAAATAACAGAATATATAATGCCGATAAGCCTACAAAGCTAAGACGCCATACCAGCCTGCCTACTTTGATTAAATTAGTTTCCCCTTTCAAATGATTTTGATAACCCCCAATAATACCAAATGCAATTAATAAGATTAGGACAATTAACCAAAAACCAAATTGGGTATGAAAAAGTTTGTTCCACATCAAGGATACGGATCCTAGCAGAAACAAAGTTGTGATATCCATAGTAAACCTCGTGGTCATCTTCTTATCCTTCAGAAATAGAAAGATGAGAAACCATACTAAAACAAACGTGATAAATGGCGCTACAGCCAACATGGCATATAAGGTAGATAATAGACTAACGAAACTATTCAACAAAAAGTTTCACCTCTTAATTTTCTATCGCTTTAATCATTCTATATACCATGCTATTTGCAGGTAGATCGAGGCCCAATTCATTGCCCATCTTTACTAAACTGCCATTTAAATAGTCAATTTCCGTATGACGCGAAGCCTCAATATCTTGCAACATAGAGGAATGATTCGTCTTTGTCGCTTCGCAAACAGCCTGAACGGTATCCCATAAGTCAATCGGAAGCTCAATTCCTTTGGCAGCAGCCAATCGAAGCACTTCTTGATAAAGTTCTTGCATAAGTGAAAGGGCCCATGCTGAACGTAGCAATTCACCATTTTGAACACGTAGAATGGCTGTGAGTGGGTTGATGACCGCATTGATGACTAATTTAGTCCAGATTCTAACTTCCATATTTTTCGACAATTCCGCACGAAATCCTGCTAACTCCAGCAACTGCACAATGAAAATTTGTTGATGATTTGTGACAGCAAGATTCTTCGGTTCTAACTCCCCCAAATAGGTGATTCCATGCCCTGTTTGTTTAACGGATGTAGGCCCAATTCGCTTAGCCCCTTCTGTTGTAATGGCAAATAATAGCTTATCCCACCCGATGGCTTGGCTTAATTTCACTTCATGACCAACACCATTCTGAAAGCATATCAAGTAGGTGTGACGCGTCATTTTGCTTTGAATATAAGTGATAAGTTCTGGTGAGATTGCCGTCTGTTTCACCATAAGGAAGATATAATCGACTTCCCGCGCAACTGGGGCCATACTTCCACTAATCTCCTCAGAATAGCTTTGAAATACAATCGACTTCGCAAGCTTCGTCTCTAGTGACTCTGTCCCAACGAGTTGGATGCCGTGCTCCGCCAATTCTCTAGCTTGTCCTTCAGATCTTGTTACTAATGTTAATTGCGAACAATTCGGGGCAAGCTGAGCAGCAAAAAGAAGACCAAGAGAGCCAGCACCGATGATCATGATATGCATGCAATAACCACCTTTATTCATGTATCCACTATTATACAGCAAAAAAGCCACAGACCAAGGCTCCCCTTGATTTGCAGCTTTTCATTTTAAGTCATCTAAAGATTACTCGACTCTTTCCAAATTACCATTTGCATCCATTTTGAAGCGCGGCTTCTCTTCTTCCTCTTCCTCTACAAGGAAGGCCATTTTTCTGGCACGGTCCATGATTTGAATAAGCGCTTTATAATCATCATTTACAACGCGATAATCGGTTTCAACTTCATTCACTTGTTTATTCAGCTTATTATTTTCTCTGCCAAGTCTATCGAGTTCGTCCTCTTTCTCCTGCAGTTCTTTTTCCAACGTTTTAATATGACGATTCATATCCTGATAGGTACTGCGCCATTGCCGTAAGAAACGAATGACTGCATCAATAGATAGCGTTTCTTCAGTAAACACTTCATTCTTGCCAGTAGATACATCTGGACTATCCAGTAAACCAATGGAAGAAGATCCGGAAATGGAAACAGGGGCATGCTTTTTCAGCTGTGTCCGTTTCTGACGCTGTGCTTTCGCAATTTGAATGGCTGCTTCATATTTCTTCCGTACAAAGCTGTTCCAGCGAAATCCGCACGCGGCCGCGGTTCGTCCAATGCGCTCCCCAACTTCTTCAAACGCAGATAATTGTGTACTTCCTTCTCGGATATGACGCAATGTCAACTCCGCTAAAATTAAGTCGTCTTCATCGCTCCAAGCATCTTGTCTAATTGCCGACATAAGGCCAAACCTCCTAACAAATTATAGGGATCTTTGGTCGGAGAGCAAAGTCTCTCCTTTTCGGGAGCTTCGATTCCTGATCAAATTCTCTCCTACCTGCGGATACATCATAAAGAAGAATCAATTAGTCAGACAGGTATCAATTGATTCGTTGCCATTATTACTATTTCTATGCCCGTACTAGAGTTCATAGAATCTATTTGATACTAAATGGTATTGCCAAATTTTTTGACCCTCATACATGGGATTCGTATAAAAAGACATACTACGTCTATATGATGAAATGTTTTCAATTTCGTCACCGTTTGACGGTTTACACCACTTGGATCAAACGGTATAATGTGTTGTAGTTATTGTGCAACGTGGTACGAGAGGGGGATGTAACGAGAATGGATCGCATGTTTCGGGTTCTAGGTTTTTGGACACTTGTTATCGCACTAATGAGCTTAGCTGGCGATATGATACCTATGTCTCTGATTTTCTTTTTTCAAACTGCCGTATTCGTCATTCTAGGCTATATGCGCTTGTCAGAACGTACTTACATATTGCTGTTCTGGGGATACATGATTATCTCCTTCAGCGGATTTACGTATTGGTCATTTTTCAAAATGTCCGTCTAACGCAGATAACGAGCAAAAAGGTGAATCGGCAATTATGCCGGTTCACCTTTTTTAATGGCAATAAACACTTTAAACAATTCACTCATTCCATCACTTAACAGTAATTGTCGAATCGAACGATTTCTTTTGGACACTTCACTAAATGGATTCGGATCAAAATGATTTTGCAATTTATCCAAAATGCCCTGCTCAACCAAGAACTGACGTTGTGTTTGAAACACATACGGCTCAAACCCTGCGGAAACCGCAGCCTTTTGACATAAGCTAAAATTAACATGTGCCGTGATGTCCTGTTCACCTGGGTCGATAAAAGGATTATCGTGCGCTTCGTGCTTACGATAGCACATTAATGTTCCCTGATGCCGATGTGAGGCGTACAGTTCCTCCTCCACATCACCATAATCAATTGCCATAACGCACCCGCTTAGCATCCGTCCCGAAAGTCGAACATACCAATCTACTGCCTCTAGATTCAATTCACTAATCTGACCGTCTTGCCATTGAACTTCTAATGCAGTTAGATAGTCTAATATGCGTCCAGACCCAAGAGGTAACCAGATCTCTTGCAAATGAGGCGCTTGCTCCTGCCAGATCACAAACGATTCATGGAAGGCCACATCTTTGTATTGCAGACGATGAATCGGGAAGGCATCCAGCAACTCATTGGCCAATACATACACATGATCGCTCGGAGGCTCACTTAACCAAGCTGTATCATCCACAAAACGAATTCGATCCACATGTTCAACAAGCCTTTCTTGTTGCAATTGGCGGTGATAGGCACTCGATTCAATTAGCGTATACGTTAAACGTTCATATAGATCGGGTGCAGCAAGCCTCATTTCATCAAGCAACTGGCGTGCCATTCGCCCATTGCCTCCCCCCCATTCAACAATTTCAAAATGAGGAGGCAGATTGGATTGCGTTCGTAGATGGTTATAAATGAAAGAAGCAACCATTTCACCCATTACAGTTCCTATGGAAGAGCTGGTATAGAAATCTCCTTGTTTACCTATTTTTATTTGATCTTTTCGGTAATAACCGACTGTATCGTGGTATAAGCATATCTCCATATAGTCGCGAAAGGATATTCTTTGATCTAGTGTCGAGCAAATATGTTCCTTCAGTGCAGCGGCAACGCTAGCAGGCTCTAGTTGATTCACGATTGTAAAACCCCCAGTTCTTTACTTACAGACAAATGAGTAGGAAACCCTTATAATGATAAAGGATTATGGAAGGAGAGACAGCCCAGCATGACAAAAAAGTGGATTACCCTAACAGCGATAACGGCAATTGGCCTAGTCTCGTTGACCGCTTGCACAGACAATACGCAAGTTAAAGAAGCATTTCAACAATCTGTAAACAAACAATCGGAATTGAAATCTTATACGTTCGATGGAAGCACGACTCTCGCGATCAGTGATGGTTTAATGAAATCAGCAAATCCTCTTACCAACGGGTTGTTATCTTTGATCAGAGAGAGCACGATTACGTGGAAGGGTATTAGCCAGGTAGACCCGCTCCAATATCAGTCAGACTTACGTATAACGCCTAAGGGATCTACTTCCCCCGTCGATATACCAATTCTCATTAAAGATAGCAAATTGTATTTTAATATGCCAGCCTTAAATAAGACAGCTGATGAGTTTTATGCCATAGATTTACAAAAAATGAGCAGCACACCGGCTAGTCCATTAACGGCAGACACGTTGAAAAATACACCTCAAGTTTCCACCGCGCTTACGAAATTGATTTTCGAAGGATTGGATGCGAAGTGGTTTAAGCAAGCCAAAGATCCTATTAAACTAACTGACGGGTTCACAGCTAAATCGATTCAAGTTGATCTGACTACCAAAAATGTAAAAGAAATAAATACGCAATTCCAAGCCAAATTACCAGAGTTCATTGGCACCTTACAAACAAATGGTTTACTAACAGCTGATAAAGCTGAAGCACTCAAGAAAAATGGGATGGCTTCTATAGCGCTGAAAGCACCAAGCAGCATGAAGATCGCGATAGATGATCAAGGCTTTATTCGTGATCAGACGCTCGATATCACGTTCTCTGTAACGCTAGATGGCAAAGTCCTCGATAATCACATTATCCTCCATCAAACCACTGATGCGATTAATCAAGGCACACCTCTGACAAAGGAAATTCCTGCTAAAGTGAAGAGTTTTGATGATATTCTAAAACTCTTAACACCAGCTTCCAAAAAATAGGAACAAGGTTAAATACTTACCTTTCCCCAAAGGTAAGTATTTTTTTGTGCTTCATTTAATAGAAATATGATAATCTATTCATAGGGGGAGAATACCATCAATGAATTCAAAAAAACTCACAGCCTTGCTGTTGTCCATTGTTTTGCTCATGCAAATCACATTGCCTTCTGGAGGCGCTCTGGCCGAAGAAACGACATCAACACAAGATGAAGCTAAGGAACTGCTCCAGAAAGGGCTAACTATTTTCGAAATCGATAAAGAGGTTGCTCGTCTTAACGAGCAGGATGCCAAAATTGGTGAGCAAATTAAACAGAATGAACAAGATATCGTAAAGCAAAGCGGTAATGTGGATGCAACTCGCAAGCATGCAGGCAAAGTGCTTCGAGCGTATTATACAGGAGATCGAGACTCGATCTGGATGCTTCTCTTCGCGGCAAACTCCTTTACCGACGTCTTGCGGATGTTCGAATACTTACAGATGATCATCACGAATGACCATCGCTCACTAGCGCAATTCACGGATTCCTTTCAGAAGCTCACTAAGTTACAAACGGAATTAGCGAATTCTCGGACTGAGCTTCAGAATACCAAAACTAAATTCCTTGAGCAGCGAGAGCGGCTTGTCAAGCTTCAAGAAGAGTTGGACAAACAGCTGGCTGTCAGTGCACAAGCTCAGGTTATTGCAACCCAAATCAAGAGTTTAAATGATCAATGGAAGCAAGAAGGCTTGCCTTTGGCCAGAGATTATCTGGACAATTTATCTTTGGCTTTCCGCGAACTGCCACAATTTCTAATGTCAGATAGTAAATATATTAGCATCACATCTACAACACCAGTTGTCAATCTGACGGACACAGATTTCAATACGTATCTTCACTCGAAAAGCGAGCTTCTGAAGACGTTGAATTTTGAATTCAAAGACGGAGCCATGGTCGCGACCGGCAAAAAAGGTGAGTTGCAGATTTCCATACAAGGGAACTTCGTCCTTCTCACGAACGCAGAGAACTTGAATGAAGTCCGCTTTGTTGTTGATAATCTTGAATTTAATAGCTTCAAGTTGCCAGATACGACCATTGCAGACTTTACGAAGGAATTTTCATTAGGTTTTGTACCGAAAAAAGTCGTAAGCTACCTCGATGTGATCAGTGTTGAAACCAAAAAAGGCGTGGCAGTTGTTAAACTCAAATTATCTCTGTAAACTAGTAGGGATAATGCATGGAAAAGTGAGGAACAACAAAAATGGAATCTAAAATTGGTCTAATGATGGATCTACCCGACGGAAAAATACCTGGCTTCTATGCCCAAATCGTCAAAGCGCTTGCCGGCAAAGTCGAGTTATTCGATCGCGATAAAGAAATGCTGATTGTAAGTAACGAAGAGCAACAACGTGCCGCGCTTGATGTCATGGCCCATTTTAATATCGAGACTTCTATAATGGAGCTCCGTTTGCTAGCTGAAGAAGCAGGATTAACGGATTTGTTCAGTGACTACGGGTTCACTAGTCGTGCAGAACATAACTATTTATACGATAAAATCGTGATCCCTTTCCGCTTCACTGCGAATAGTCCCGCTGCCGAGGTTGATCAAGCAGTCCTTCAGGTTGAAGAGCATCTCATCGCCCAGTACAAAGAAGGTGACCACGACGTGTACGTCGTTGATCGGCAACTCGAAGAGCTCATGCACGGAATTGCCAAAGCTTATCGCTGCAGCATCGAAATTCTTCGTTAAATGCAGCAAAAAAGCCCACATCGGCTGATGTGGGCTTTTCTCTATTTAGAGCAAATCTGCAGCCAATTGAGCCAGATGCGAGCGTTCGCCGCGTTCTAATGTGATATGTCCGCTTATGCCTTCCTGTTTAAAGCGCTCTACCACATACGTAAGCCCATTGCTTGATGCATCTAGGTATGGATGGTCAATTTGATCCGGATCACCGAGGAGAACGATTTTACTGCCCTCTCCAACACGCGATACGATCGTTTTCACTTCGTGTTTCGAGAGGTTCTGTGCTTCATCGATAATAATGAATTGCCCAGGTATGGAACGTCCGCGAATATACGTTAACGCCTCCACTTGAATACTACCTAGACCGGCAAGTATCTTTTCAATATCACCTGGTTTTTTGGTATCGAATAAGTATTCCAAATTATCATAGATCGGCTGCATCCAAGGGCGCAGCTTTTCATCTTTTTCACCAGGCAGGTAACCGATATCCTTGCCCATCGGAACGACCGGACGAGCAATTAACAATTTTTTATATTTACGATCATCCTCAATTTTCATTAGCCCCGCAGCTAACGTAAGCAGCGTTTTACCTGTACCCGCTTTCCCAGTTAGGGTGACGAGCGGGATATCGTCATTGAGCAGAAGCTCAAGAGCCATTCGCTGCTGCGCATTGCGCGCGGCAATTCCCCAGATGGGATCATTACTCATGTAAAGCGGCTCAAGTTTTTTGGCATCTGGTGTAACTTTGAGCAGTGCGGACTTGGAAGAGCCCAGCTCATCGCGCAGGATTACGAATTCGTGCGGGTGCAGCATATAGCTCAAATTAAGTGATGTCACGGTCAAGAAGCGATACGAATAGAACTCATCAATGATCGAAGGATGAACAAAGAGCGTGATATAACCAGTATACATATCGGTTTGAGCCACAATCCGATCTGTTAAGTAATCCTGTGCCGGAATACCCAGTACATCCGCCTTAATTCGAACCAACGTATCTTTACTGACAATAACGACAGGTCTAGCTACATCATTTTCTTGTTCTTCCAAATGGTAATTAAGGGCAACTGCTAGAATGCGATTGTCGTTCGTTAACTCAGCAAACGTATCTTGCAGTTTCGCAAAGCTGCGATGGTTAAGCTCCACTTTAATGCTGCCGCCATGTCCAAGTGTAATGCCGTCGGATAAATTGCCTTTGGCTCTTAATCCGTCTAGTAGTCTCGAGACATGTCTAGCATTGCGACCGATTTCATCCGCATTTCGTTTCTTAGAATCGATTTCTTCCAACACCACGGCGGGTATGACCACTTCATTATCTTCAAATGCGAATAAAGCATTGGGATCCTGAAGCAGTACATTGGTATCTAACACGTAAATTTTTTTCATTGGTGTGTCCCCTCCCAGATTTGGCGTTAGATCATTGGTTATATTCATACATACAACCTAACCGTACAGGACAAACTAAACGCGAGATTCAAGGAAAGAAGGGAACGATTCTGGTGAGACTAATATACGTATGCGGACTGATACTGATCCTCGCGGTAGGCTGCAGTCAAGCGCCGAAAAGTGGTGCCCCCTCTCAAGATACGAATCAAAAACAAGTAAAAGTTCAACAAATTGCTCCGCAAAAGCTAGAAATTAAAGATTCTAAGGCAGTTGCAGCGCATTTGGAAAACCTAGCAATGGGTATCCCGCAGGTTGAAAGCGCACATTGCGTCGTCTTCGGCAATACAGCTGTCGTAGGCATTAACATTAAGAAGGAACTTGATCGAGCCAAAGTCGGAACTATTAAATATTCGGTGGCTGAGGCACTCAAGAAGGATCCTTATGGTGTCAATGCAATCGTGACAGCTGATATGGATTTAGATCAACGCTTACGCAACATCCGGGATAACATTCAAGCAGGAAGACCTATACAAGGCTTTGCAGAACAAATGGCTGATATCGTTGGTCGTGTGATGCCACAACTGCCACGAGATATCCGCAATGATCCAGACATCGATAACGCAGGTCCCAATGGGAATAGCCCCCAGGTTCCAGCCCGATAAATCGCTGAAGATGACAAAAAGCCTGCCTGCATACGCAGATCTAGGCTTTTTTTATCGCATCAAAAACTTGGCCGAGTGAAAAAAGGGCATCTCGGCTCTCACAAGCTTTCGCATATTCAGCTTTATTCATCATGTGGGCGCTATCTATCCATTGCATCGGTGCAGCTGTTAGAAGTTCAGCCATATCGTTTGCGCCTCCTACTAGGTGGTTGAAAACGCTCCTTACACTTACAGTATAGCATAGCGAGTGCCAAGCGTTCCACCATTATGTATCTATTTTCAAATCAACAGGCACTCCTTATTGCCCAGATATATTAAAGTGTACGTTGATTTGTTAAAGTTATGTCCTTAATTCACAGCGTTAAACCGCTATTGATTATTGTAGATGGGATTCGAGTTGATATCATCCAACAGCTTTTCCGCACTCTCGCGGTCGAAACAATGTTTATGATATTCCCCTTCATGGGCATAGCCAATCCATATTTTCATTGGATCTTCAATAGGCAGCACTTCAAGATTACTAACCCCGTGATCTTCGACTAAAATAAGTGCAAAAAAATCCAATGTATCTTTCGCAGCTTCATCCTCAGGACGAGCCTGGGACACAATATGCATTTGCAGCCAATTGAAAAAAGCATCCCCTAGCTTCATCTCAGCGTCCATCCTCTCTTAGTAACACAATATCATAACCGGCGTCTAACCAATCCAACCATTGTTTGATCCACACGGTATGCATACCATTGCTAGCTTCCCTATGTTCATCCATTGCCATTAGCAGTGCCTTCGACTCCCGCCTAGTCAACAAACGGTCCAGAAAGGCTTCTGCGCAGTGCGAAAGATGAAATGGCTCACCATCAAATACAAGGTTACCTTCATTCGTTAAATCTAATTCTACGAGGTCTGATCCACATATCTCTTCATCATCACTCAGCAGGAGGCTCGCTTTAAACATCTGCAGCAAGCGAGGATGTTGTTGGCCAGCAAGCTGGCGGAACGATTCGAATTCTGCGTCAGGCATGCAACTCATGCGCCCTGCTCCCAACACGAGCGGCGAATAACTGAGAATAGGTGTTAACCAATATCGCGTCATTAGGCATGAGCTCCTTACTCGTTAAATTAAGTCGGCCTTTTGCCGGTTCTTTTTTCAATGAAATAACGAATTCTCACCATGAACATTAGAGAGATCGCTACGGCCAAACAAAGTACAATAGGCAAGCCTACGATTTGGAAGACGAGGAGCATCACGGAACCGATTGCTAGCAGCACATAGATTAGAGCCGTTTTGAGTACAGGCAGTTTGCGTGTACGAAACACTTTATTGTACACATAGGACATGAAAACAAAGATTAATAGATACGTGATCAAGAGGTGATTGGCAAACCATTCATTCAGGGCAGTCAACGAACATACACTCCTTTTCATTAATAGGTTAAGTCGTCTAAGGTAAGTCATTCCTCATTATCCCTCAAAACGCCAATGATATAAACTTCTATCGAAGTAATTCGAGGATGAGCGACCGCGTTTTATATGTAGTTTTTATCGCCAATAAAAATTTGTTCTTCCAAGTACCGGAAAATTAATACATTCTTATGCGGTAAAATAAAGGGAAATGCGGCTAGAAAGCTCACATTTCCCTTTATTCGAATACTTTGTGAATTAAACGTTAGCTTCCGCTGTTTTGCGGTGCTTCTCAGCACGCTCGCGCTCGCTTTTGTTCAAAATCTTTTTACGGATACGAACCGATTTCGGTGTAATTTCACAATACTCATCATCATTCAAGTACTCAAGAGCTTGCTCCAAAGAGTACGAGCGAGGTGTTTTCATTTTTACTGTTTCTTCTTTATTTGCCGAACGAATGTTGTTTACTGCTTTTTCTTTACAAATGTTAACGATGATATCATTATCACGTGTATGCTCACCAACAACCATACCTTCGTAAACTTCTGTTTGCGGATGAACGAACAAGATACCGCGATCTTCGACAGAAAGAATTCCGTATAGTGTAGACACGCCGGATTCACTAGAAACGAGTACGCCTTCGTGACGTCCGCCAACGCCTGCTCCTTGGTATGGACCATAGCTGTCAAAAGCATGGTTCATAATTCCGTAGCCGCGAGTAAGCGTTAGGAAGTTCGTTCTGTAACCGATCAAACCGCGCGCTGGGATCTTGAACTCTAGACGAACGTTACCGCTGCCGTTGTTAATCATGTTGACCATTTCAGCTTTGCGAGAACCTAAGCTCTCCATAACGGAACCCATACTATCTTCTGGAACGTCGATGATCAAATGCTCAATCGGCTCCATTTTTTGTCCGTCGATTTGACGAATGATAACTTCTGGTTTGGAAACTTGCAATTCAAAGCCTTCACGACGCATGTTTTCAATCAGAATCCCTAGGTGAAGCTCACCGCGGCCTGATACAACGAATGCATCCGGGCTGTCTGTATCTTCAACGCGCAAGGAAACGTCTGTTTCAAGCTCTTTGTATAGACGCTCACGGATTTTACGGGACGTAACCCATTTACCTTCACGACCCGCGAATGGCGAGTTATTAACGATAAATGTCATTTGAAGTGTTGGCTCATCGATTTTCAATACTGGCAATGCTTCTGGGTTCGCAGGATCTGCTACCGTTTCACCAATGTTAATATCTTTGATCCCTGCAATGGCAATGATGTCCCCTGCAGCCGCTTCTTCAATTTCAATACGCTTCAAACCACTGAACCCGAAAAGCTTCTCGATTCTAGCTTGTTTTTGTCCGCCTTCACGAGTCATAACCGTAACTGTCTGACCTTGACGAATTTTACCACGGTTCACACGGCCTACACCGATACGACCCAAGTACTCATTGTAATCCATCAATGTAACTAGGAATTGTAGAGGTTGCTCAACATCTTCCGTTGGAGCTGGAATGTGCTGAACGACTGTTTCATAAATAGCTTCCATGTTATCATCTTGTTTCTCTGGATCAAGACTTGAAGTCCCTTGCAGTGCGGATGCATATACAACGTGGAAATCTAGTTGCTCGTCAGTAGCACCAAGCTCGATGAACAAGTCAAGAACTTCGTCAACAACTTCTTGTGGACGAGCGTTCGGACGGTCAATTTTGTTTACGACAACAACTGGAGATAGGTTGCTCTCAAGTGCTTTACGTAGAACGAATTTCGTTTGTGGCATTGTACCTTCGAAAGCATCTACAACCAACAATACGCCGTCTACCATTTTCATGATACGTTCAACTTCTCCACCGAAGTCAGCATGTCCTGGTGTATCTACAATGTTAATCAAGTAATCTTTATAGTTAATCGCCGTATTTTTGGCAAGGATGGTAATACCGCGCTCTCTCTCTAGATCATTGGAGTCCATCGCTCTTTCTTGGATAGCTTCGTTATCGCGGAATGTTCCGGATTGTTGAAGCAATTTATCTACGAGTGTTGTTTTACCGTGGTCAACGTGTGCGATAATGGCAATGTTGCGAATCTTGTCTCTTGCATGCATGAATGTCAAACCCTCTCTACCCTATAATTTTCGTCTCTGTTCATAAAACAAGCGTCGGACATAAGCGCCGACGCTTGACATTTACCCTTAGTATACGCAGTTTCTCGACATTATGCAAGACAAAAGGCACACTTAACAAAACTTTTAACTGGAAAGAAGCAAGTTCACCACAATCTTCGCTTTCGGAAAATCATGGAAAGTCCAACAACAACAAGGATCAAAGCGATTACATAAATCCCTAGTTTGACTAATAAAGTCAAAGCAAAAAGCGCTGCCGAAATGATTCCTAACACCATAGCTGCGATCCAAATACCACGATCACTCCCCCGATCAAACAAGTGGAGTTCATATAAACCAATTGCAGGACCTAATATGAAACCTGGCCAAATATAGGCCATAGAGCCCCAACCAAATAAGTTGCAAAAGAAAAACATAAGGGCATATACGGTTAAAATGCCGCCAGGAACGAGAACGCCCGCTGGTAATCGACGGTTGAAATACAACAAATGAAAGAGCAGTCCAGGCACGAGTAATACAAGCGGCCAAAAAAAGGATATCAACAACTGGAAGACTCCCAATTTGCCTAGCAACAACAAGACAGCCAAGCCAATAAATACAATACCAATGGAGTAGCTATTTCTAGCGATACGAATCCCTCCTCAAATGGGCATAGGTTGAATAAGGTAATCGGCTCATTAATCGACACCCTTCAACAAATATTTTAGCTCACATGGCATGAAATTGCTAGGTGTTTATAATGGACACAACTTTGCGTTTGATTCCAATTGACTGGGTATACTAAAGCTCGCAAAGAACCCATTTGCCCTGGCGAATGGTTTTCTGATGTTCAACTGGGGAGGTATCATGGAACGAACTCTTAGAAGTAACAAATCACAACGGAAACCACTTTGGACCAAAGCCTTTCTAATCACATCACTCGCAAATTTATTGCTTTTTTTTAGTTTTCAAATGCTGATCCCTACGATACCTACCCATCTTTCACAATTAGGTGGAGACAATATCCAGGTTGGACTTGTCATTGGGATCTTCACCATTTCCTCGCTCCTGACAAGGCCATTCGCAGGCAGAGCATTAGATCTTTTAGGAAGAAAACATGTTCTTCTAGTTGGTTTAGCGATTTGCGCATTTACGATTGCAGGTTATTCGTATATCGCAGCAGTTACACTAATTCTAGCAGCACGCTTTGTTCATGGCATCGGCTGGGGGTTGTCAACAACATCGCTCGGAACCGTAATAGCGGACATCATCCCTCCTGAACGCCGTGGTGAGGGGATGGGTTATTACGGGTTATCCAACACTTTGGCCATGGCTCTCGGACCGTTAACGGGCCTCTGGGTCATGCAGTCCATTGGGTTTTCTTATGTACTTTTAATCTCAACCATTCTTGCGCTATTATCTTTGTTTAGCTCGCTTTTCATTACATATCCGAAGCCCCTTCTATCCGTGATCCCACGTCAGCGACCTCGTTTTGTCGATCGTCTATGGGAACAGAGCGCGCTCCTCCCCTCTGCCCTGCTACTCTGCAGCGCAATCTGTTATGGAGGAATCGTGACCTTCATTACCTTGTTCGGCTTAGAAGCAGGTATCCCCAATGTGGGTTTATTCTTCTTATGCAATGCCAGTATGGTTCTACTCGTTCGCCCCCTAACAGGGGTTCTCTTTGATCGTAAAGGACCAGAGTGGGTACTGCTTCCTGGAGCAGCATTCACGATTACTGGTCTAATATTGCTTTCGTATGCACACTCCAATACTAGCCTTGCTATTGCGGCCTTATGCTATGGCGTTGGGTTTGGCTCCATACAACCTGCTCTGCAGGCGTGGACAATCCAGCGTTCTTCCCCTGACCGTCGAGGTGCCGCTAATGGAACCTTCTTCTCAGCCAACGATCTAGGCATTGGATTAGGCGCCATGGCGCTAGGGGCCCTCGCTAACTGGAGTGGCAGTTATGCCATGATGTATCGGTATTCCACAGCATTAATTATCCTTTTCCTCTTGATCTATGGCTGGTCCTTCTGGGCTTTCACTTGGCAAAAAAAAACAGCACACTGACCCATGGTCAGCGTGCTTAGTACTCATTCATTCCGTGTCTTGAATTGAAGTGTTCGTACCCCTTTGGCGATTCCACCCGCAGCAATAACGACTATGGTCGCCATAATGGGGATCCAAACATGTAAAAACTCATAATCATGCAGCAGCCAATCAATCATTTTTTCATCTTTCACAAACATTTCCCCTGCTGTATAACCAAGAATCCCCGCTCCGATAAATACCAGAATCGGGTATTTCTGCAATAAATTCATCACTAGTGTACTACCCCAAATAATGATCGGAATACTGAGTCCAATACCTAAAATAATGACTGTGTTATTGCCATTTCCTTTGGCAGCAATCGCTAATACATTGTCCAAACTCATGACGAAATCTGCAACAATAATGGTCCAAATCGCTTTGCCAAGTGTTGAAGCTTCCTTGACATTCGAATGCCCCTCTTCGTCAGTAAGCAGCTTTATCGCAATCCACAAGAGCAAGATAGAACCGCCGGCTTGAATAAAAGGAATGGATAGCAGACTTACCGCAACAAGTGTCAATATTAAGCGCAATGCAATAGCGCCGAACGCCCCCCACCAAATCGCAAGCTTGCGCTGCTCGAGCGGGAGATTCTTGCTGGCTAATGCGATGACAACAGCATTATCGCCGCTCAGAACGATATTGATTAACATAATTTGTAGAAATAATAATAACGCATCAATCATTGCTTCACGACCTCCTGGCGAACATGGAGAGCAAGTGATGGGAAAGGTTGCGATCACAGCAGCATCGAGGGGTTAGAATAAATGGGCGTTAGTTTCCTGTTTCAATTGTCCATGTACGATTTCAATAGTTTCTGTTTCTAAAACTGCTTTGTCAATTAACTCATTTAGAAAACCCATGCTAGCTTCCAACTTCTCCACCAAGGTTATATTAGGATTTGTACTAGGCGATGGCGGAAGAAATAAGGAGCAGCAATCTTCATAGGGTAAAATCGAAATAGAAAAAGTCCCAATCGATTCAGCAAGACCAATAATCTCTTGCTTGTCCATCATCATCAACGGTTGTAGGAGCGGTAAAGTGACCACACGACCAATGGCATTTAAACTTGGCAGGGTTTGACTGGCAACTTGCCCCAAGCTCTCACCAGTAACTATGGCTCCGAGCCCTTCACGCGCAGCAATCCGTTCAGCAATTCGGTACATAGCCCTCCTAATAAGCGTGACTAGCAGATTATCCTGATACACACGATGGATGGAGGTCTGAACCTCCGTGAAAGACACCATGTGAAGCTTTAGGGAATCCGTGTAGCCTGCCAACTGATTCGCAAGCTGAATGACCTTATCCTTCGCCCGCTCGCTGGTATAGGGGTAACTATGGAAATGAATAGCCTCCATCGTCAATCCTTTGCGCATGGCTAACCACCCTGCAACAGGACTATCAATACCTCCAGACAGCATGAGCAGCGCTTTGCCACTAGTACCTGACGGGAATCCCCCGGCCCCTTCAATGACTTCAACGTATAAAAGCACCTTATCCTCTCGGATTTCTACTCGCAATTCAACCTCAGGCTTTCGAACATCTACCTGTAACCCCGGAATCGCTTGAAGCACATAGCCGCCAACTAAGTAATTCATCTGCTGAGAGTCATGTGGAAATGATTTATTGACCCTGCGAACTGTCACTTTAAAGGTCGCCGGTTGCTTAGGTAATGCCTGCATCATCCGCAGCGCTGTCTCCTGAATCGACGCTAGTTCTAATGGCGCATGATAAGCTGGACTGAAGGATGCAAGTCCAAAAACACGCTGTAAAGAAGCAGAAGCCTGTTCATAAGCGGCACCCCCTAGCTCCACATATACGCGTCCAAACTCAGGAATATACCTAACATCAGGAAAAGAACTTAAAACTTTACGTATTTGAATCATAACGCTCTGTTCAAATCGTCTGCGATTTTTACCTTTTAACATCATTTCGCCAAAACGTAATATTAAACAATCCGGTTTCAATTTCGCTTCCCCCTATGAATGACGGATGGATTTCTCATGGGAGCAAGCTCCTTGACCACCTCTTGTAATGAGCGCAGCAATAGCGCTATATCTTGCTCTTGATGTTCATCAGAAAAACTTATTCTTAAACCGCTAGCAGCCACATCTCGCGGATAACCTAATGCCAGCATGACGTCACTAGGCTTCGACTCCCCTGAAGCACAAGCGGATCTCGTAGAGATATAGATCCCCTTCTGCTCAAGGGCATGCACGACGACCTCTGCTTTCATGCCTGCAAAAGCAAAATGAACAATATGAGGAGCCATCTCCTGCTCTAGCTCAGAGCCAGAAATCGAAAGCTCAGGTATTTCACCGATGCCGGCCAACAATTGTTGCCTAAGCGTCTGCTTGTGAGCAATCTTCGCTGCAAGATTGTCCATACTGATTCGGAGTGCTTTAGCCATGCCCACGATCAAAGGGACGTTCTCCGTACCTGAACGAACACCAAATTCTTGTCCCCCTCCTACAAGCAGAGGTTTGAGCTGTACGCCTGCTCTCCGATACAAGAACCCCGCACCCTTAGGCCCTTGAAATTTATGCGCAGAAGCACTGCAGAGATCGATTCCCCATGCTTTCGGCTCTAGAGGAAGCTTAGCAATCCCTTGTACGGCGTCCATATGAAATATGATTTTCGGAAATCCCGCGAGGTATTGACCGATTTCTCGAATCGGTTGAATCGTACCAATCTCATTATTTACATACATGATGCTAACAAGTATCGTATCCTCACAAATCGCCGCTTGAAGATCCGCTAATTGCACGCTGCCAGACTTTGAGACGGGCAAATAGGTAACACGAAAGCCCTCCTGCTCAAGTCCCGCAAATACTTCCTTAACGGATGGATGTTCAATTTGCGTAGTAATCAGATGCTTGCCTCGTTGCTGGTAGTTGTAGGCTACGCCTTTGATCGCTAAGTTATTACTCTCAGTCCCGCCAGAAGTACAAATGATTTCGTTTGGCGTTACCTTAAGCGATGAAGCTATGATTCCCTTCGCACTCTGAAGAAGCTTTTCGGCTTCTACACCAAGCCGATGAATGGAGGATGGATTTCCATAATGAGATTTCATTACTTCAGCGATCGTTTCTATGACTTCCTCATAAAGCGGCGACGTTGCCGCGTAATCCATATATAGCATGGTTTCCAGATTCCCCTTCATACCCCTAAACTAATTGTTTCATGTTTCATGGGATGCTTTTCCTATTAAAACGTATATCCGATGAGAACTCAAGTAAGTAGGCTACAATGCGAAAAGCCGATCTCCGCATAATACATGCGAAAACCAGCCCATTGGAACCGTATTTATTGAGCAAAATTAGTACGATGATCGAGTACTTTCGACACATACGCTTGAGTCTCTTTTGGCAAGAACTGAAGCTTAGCGGCCAAATCTTGATCTGTCTTTATCCCTAAGCGATCGACACGACCAGGCCCAGCATTGTAAGCAGCAAGCGCAACGCCTTCGTTCCCATTATATTTCTTTAGTAATCCACTAAGGAAATGTGTACCTGCATCTATGTTCTGCTTAGGATCAAATGGATTCGAGACCCCATAACCGCTGCTCGTCCCGTCCATAAGCTGCATTAATCCTTTGGCACCTGCGGAGGAAACCGCCTGATGGTTGAAAGCAGATTCTTGCTGAATGACCGCTTTAACCAGAGAGGTATCTACGCCATATTTTAAACTAGCTTGTCCAATGAGCCCTTCAAACTGTGAGATTGATGTTGACTGAGAGAGGGACTGCAAAGGTGTATATGATTTATTCAAAGCGCCTAACGCGCTTGGCAGGTTGCTTAGCGATTGATTAAGATCAGATGCATCTAACGGATCAGTCCCCGTACCCACACCTTGACCCATCAATGTGTTCAAAAGCTCACTAAAATCACTGGTTTCGTCTGAGCTTGAAGATGAGGGGTTATCAGCGAAAAGACTTAATTTACTCATCGTCTGAAGCTGAAGCAGCTCCTTCAACACTCTAGGGTCAATTCCTTGCGTATTCGTGATGCTGTTCATTCTCAGACCTCACTTTTTCATTTTCGATGTATTCATTGTACACGTTTTGAGCCCTGACGACTATACTTTTATTCGCATATAAAAAAAGGACAGTCTAATGACTGTCCCCTCTTGCCTTTCAAGAAATATTCTGTTGCAGCATTTCATTCTCATTCAATGATCTTCTTACTGTGACGCGTGATATGCGCAAATGATCGGTTTCTTCAACGATAAACATAAACTCGTCGTTATAACTTACCTGTTGATTACGACTAGGAGGAATTTCCGTTTGAGAATAAATCCAACCACCAATCGTATCATAGTCATCCGACTCGATTTCAAGTCCGAAGTAATCATTAACTTCATCAATCAACAACAGTCCATCTATTGAGAATGTATTCTCATCTTTCATTTCAATCGTTGGGCGCTCCTCGTCAAACTCATCTTGGATTTCACCAACAATCTCTTCCATAATGTCTTCCAGCGTCACTAAACCTGATGTACCGCCGTATTCATCAATGAGCAAAGCCATTTGGCTCTTGCGTTTCTGCATCATTTTCAGCAAATCACTGATATGAATGGAATCCGGTACTGTGGTAATCGGTCTAATGATTTTCTTAATGCCTTTTAGGTTGGCATCTGGCTTCAGCAAATCCTTAATGTGAACGAAACCGATGATGTTATCCTTATCTGGATCACACACAGGGTAACGTGTTCGCATTTCTTTGATCGCGATAGCTAAGTTCTCCGCATAAGAAAGTCCTGCATATAAGCATTCCATCTCAGTACGGGGAATCATAATCTCGCGTGCTGTCGTCTCAGCAAATCCGAATATATTATCAACAAGCGTGAGCTCTGTGTTATCTATTAGTCCGTTTTTGTGGCTTTCCTGCATCAGGACTCGAATTTCGTCCTCCGTATGCGCAGATTCATGTTCCGTTGTAGGCTCAATCCCAGCACGGCGCAGCATCCAATTCGAAATGCCATTCAATGTCCAAATGAACGGGTACATTATTTTATAGAATAATACCATGGGTCCTGCAGAGAGCAACGTAATTTGTTCGGCTTTACGAATCGCATACGTTTTAGGAAACTGTTCACCTAATGTGATATGAAGAGTAGTCATTAAAGAAAAAGCGATAATAAATGTAATCGTGTGAAAAACGGAGTCTGGCAGTCCCAGCGGAGCAAATAAAGGCTCTAAAATTTTGGCAAACGTCGGTTCACCTACGTAACCAAGTCCTAATGAGGTGAGTGTAATTCCTAATTGACACGCACCTAGGTAAGCATCAAGATTATTCATAATTCCTTGTGCAAACTTCGCATTACGCCGGCCTTCACCGACAAGCGACTCAATCCGACTTCCACGCACTTTCACCATTGCAAATTCTGCTGCGACAAAAAAACCGTTTAACAACACTAGTCCAAACATTAACAGAAAACTGATTAACGTTTCGGGCAAAGGATCTTCCAATACCTTACCTATCCCCTAACAAGTGCAAAAGCTGCACCCAGGAGAGTAGGTACACCTCCCTTAATTTTCGATTTTAATTTTATTAAATATCACTACTCATTATATAATAATACTGTAATCATTCAAAGGTGCGAATATGACACTTGAAGCCAAATAGTACGAGCAAATGGGCGTAAACACATTAAAATGAGCCCTTCTTGCGCTTTTACACAGGAATAGTGGCATTCTTAAGCTCTTTTTAACCTTTTTTTCATAAAAAAATAAAAAGCAAGCCGATTTCTCAGCTTGCTTTGCTCGCTAGGAATAATATGGAATCAATAAAAAATAGGCGGCAACGGCAATAAAACCAAGAGCAACGGACCAAGACCCCAAGCTCTTATTCCCCATTACAAAAGCAATAACACCGAGAATAATACCTGAAATCCCAAGCAGTACTGGCCATACAAATAAAGAGGCCAGAGCAACAAAGAGTGCCACATACCCCACTGCTTTATTGCGCGTTACAGCTTCTACGAGCTCAGCGACTTCCTCATCAGAAACTGTCGAGGTCGAACTGGATTTATAATCTCGGCTTATTCTGGCCTGAGGTACAGCAATCTCAGCTGCGTATTCTTCTTGGGCATGGAGTCCGCTTTCGAGATGAAGCTGACTCTTCTGGAATCGCTCCTTGGTGGCATTGTCTAAAGAACTGTCCTCTTTATTCATGCTACCTCCGCGTCACACATACCTAATGTTTAGTCGCAGGCTTAAACGTGTGACAACACGTATTAGCTGCTTTAGTTGCAGTATCATGATGAGTAGTATCAAACGATTCCTCTGAAGCAAATTCTTCATTGTAGCTAGCATGAGCATGTTGATCAATTTCAATCATAATCGTGTCCGCATGACAGTTGTTTCCTTGTGTCCAATATTCACAATTCGCTACTGCGCATTTGACTGCTGGCATCATTATCACCCCCTTAACAATTTGCCCGCCTCAGGAGTGAACTATGCTTAGTTAAGTCTGTCAGATAAGACCAAGAACATGGCGTGTGACCACAACAGTGGAACCGCAGGCTCACCATGCTTCTCAATCCATTCCTTATACACAGCCGCTTCGCGAAGATGATCATCTACTTGTTCTGGTAAACGTCCGAGCTCATCAGCCTTACTTGCTATCCATGCCAAACAGCGCTGAGCTTCATCTTTATTTCCAAGTTCAAGCTGGATCCAACCATACCAAGCGGTCAGTAGCAGCCACTCACCGCCACCATAATATCTATCCTCGATGTAGCGCTGAATCCCGTTATGTTTGAGATCAGCTTCAATCGCTTGCACCGTTCGAAGCATAATCGGGTCAGTGGGCTCACATACCCCAAATGGTAAGGCGAGCCACATTAGGCTTGCATCCACACCAAATAGTGCAGGCTGCCAAACTTCGTTCACACAATGAATAGACTTCACGAAACGTCCGTCATGAACAGCATGAGTATGTATGAAATTTTGTATGAGATCAGCTTTCTCGATCAAGTCCTGACGCCCTTCTAGCTTACCCAACGCTTTCAGTCCTCCATATAAGCAAGCCAATGTTGCGGGATGGACATAATCAGGATATTCCTCCCAGCAATCAAAATTCGGATAGTGCCAGAATGTCATTATATAATCAACTGTTATCTCAATGCTTTCCCTGAACTCTTCCAGAAGTGTCGTATGACCAGTTATGCGAATATGTTCGACAAGCCCCCAGATCCAAGCGCCGTAACCATCCAACTGAAAGTGACCCCATTCAGAATGATCATCCCGCCCATCCAAGTGATACCTTGTCCCCAAAAACTCGGAACGATCAATCCATTCCCTATTCTCGTGTTTTCGCAATAGCTCCGTTAGCCGCGGACGTTTGTCTTTCAGAACACGATGCACCCAGCGATAGAATTGTTCCGCACTTTTCGTTTCTCCTACACGATCCATCGCATTTGCTATAAAAGTACCATCACGAAGCCAACTATAGGAATAGGTTGAAAAAAGAGGAGAAGCTACGTAACCTCCGCTAGGATGTTGATTCAGCTTAATGATGTCCTTGCTAACGCTGACTAAATGTTCTAGCTTCATAAGATTTCCTCCCTTTTTATATGAAAAGGGATGCGTTGTGGCCGCATCCCTTTGTAGGTTTCTTTGTAATTGATTAAACTTTTTCGCCTTGCATACGGCGTTGTGTAATGTAATCTGTTTCATAATAAGCAAGATCTTCACGAAGCTCTTCGAACACCTTGGACAATTCGATCGTTAAATCACGTACTTCACGTGATGGTTTCTTGCGGAAACGAATCGCATCTTGTCCTGTGTAAGCGTAACGACCATCTTCGGAGTAGCACTCGTTCTTAGGATAGAAAAAGGTATTAACACATGTATGGTATACCTCATAGAGCACTTTTTCCGAAAAATCAACATTACAAAGTAGGACGTCTTAAGCTAACGCCCAATTTCTCATATGCCACTTCACAAAAAACTAGAAGATGACGAGTATCTTGTAAATACCCGCGGTAAAATTCATCCATTGCTGGATCATTTTCCACATTTAACAGTGAGAGGGAATGTTGATTAAGAAACAGTTCCATTTTGGCCGTCGTTTCTTTGAGTTTCGTACGCGTGGAATCACAAACATTTTTCACATTAAAAACAGCCATGTTAGAAGACCTCCTATAATTGCGCTACTTCTATCCTACCATAATTTATCCCGAAGTGGTATATGTAAAACACCAGTTACCATGCATAAAAGATACCCGCTCGCCTAACCCTACTCTTAGATAATATGTTTTTCATTAACGAGTTGACCTTTTTCTACAAACAAAAAGGAGGGCATGATCATGTGGCGTTATCTCTCCACCATTGCGGTTGTTCTGGGATTAGGAGTTATCCTCTTCCCTCATCAGCCGGGGCAACGTGCTAAACCTGGTCCTGAGGTTTACAGTGCCAAGTATGAAACAACGTCCAAGCTTGCGCTATTAGAACAAGATGTAAAGCTTACAGATGAACTCTGCAGAAGTCAATGCGCTATCGATTATACGACCATGCTCAGTCAGATCGAGAGCGGTGAACCTGTAACCAATGTGTTAAAAAACATGCGAACTCACCATGAGAAAATGGATGTGCTTGTGTGGTCAAAGCGCGGCCAAACTTGGGAGCAAGGCATCAAATCGGGCGAACTCCCCACTGCTTATACTGACCAGGCCGCAAACTTTTTGAAGGAAGCGAAAGCTGCGGTAGATGGGGGCAAACATTACCAATCACCTAAATTCGGTGCTGGACATAACGTTTACTTCGTCCAAGGTACTCCTTCAACAAATGGTCAGGATTCACTTATTGGGGTCATACATCAAGATGTACTCGCACAAGTCACCGATCATCAGATGAAAAATTTAAGACTTGAACCTTATCCCAACGAGAACCGTTGGAAAGTAAAAGCCGTTGAAACGAATACACTAAATGAGAAGATTGTCGATCATCCCGAAGATAATCAAGGGACTAGCCACTATCAACAGAATGAAGTCGTCGTCCGTTTCAAAAATGATCCAACAGAAGATGAGCTCAATCAAATCAAGAAGGAAATCCATGCAACATCTGCGCAAAAATTAGGCTATACCTACGTTTTCCGCACGAATGATAGAGACGCCAAATCATTGATCGCTTATTTCGGTAAATGGAATGTTGTTTATGTTGAACCACACTTTCTTTATATGACCAATGATTACTATGACGATCAAGAACATAAAGATTCAAACCCATCCAGCACCAATTCAAATAGCAATCAAACACCAGTCTCTACAAACTTCATACCCAATGATAATTTATATCAAAAATATCAATGGAATCTGCCGCTGATCGAAACTTTACAAGGCTGGCAGCTAAACCGCGGCGCTGATAATGTCATTGTAGCCGTTGTGGATACGGGTGTAGATCTGGCACATCCAGACCTTCAAGGACAATTATTACCTGGTTACAATGTCATCAGTGGCAATGATAATCCACAAGATGATGTTGGACATGGTACACATGTCACAGGCGTCATTTCAGCTCTTGTCAACAATCAGCTAGGCGTTGCGGGGATGACTTGGTTTAACAAAGTGTTACCCGTTAAAGTACTGGATCAGACAGGTGCAGGCAGCACTTATTCGGTAGCTCAAGGGATCATTTGGGCAACGGATCACGGTGCAAAAGTCATGAATCTCAGTCTAGGCAATTACGCAGATTCAGGATTTCTCCATGACGCTATTCAATATGCCTATGATAAGGATGTCGCACTCATCGCGGCTAGCGGAAATGACAATACCGAACAGCCTGGCTATCCAGCCGCTTATCCTGAAGTATTTGCAGTTGCCGCTATAGATTCACAGAATGAGAAAGCACCATTCTCGAATTATGGCGACTATATTGATGTGACTGCGCCTGGTGTTACCATCGCCAGTACGTATCCGAACAATCAATATGCTGCCTTATCAGGTACATCCATGGCTAGTCCCCATGTGACAGCACTCGCAGCCTTGATTCGATCTGCAAATCCCAATCTAAAAAATACGGACGTCTATGAAATTATGAGGCAGTCCGCTCAAGATCTAGGCGACAAAGGTCATGACAAATACTTTGGTTATGGGGTCATTGATGTCGTCAAAGCACTTGAAATGGCAAAGCAGGATACATCACCTTTGTCCTACTGGCCACAGGAACTAGCGCGCCAATTACATCTTGTACCGAAGAAGTATGCGGGCAGCTTGGGGCTTGAGAAATAGAACACTCACCACCTTCCATGCACAGTTAAAAACCTTCAAACCCTAGTGGGATTGAAGGTTTTATTCATTTTAAAATTAAAATACCCGCAAAGCCGAAGCCTTGCGGGTAACCGACTGAGTGGAAAGTTTGCCGTAAGCCGGGTTCTGTACTTCCAGTGGTCGTAACGGGCGTCTGCTCCCCTGCCACTATTGAAGCGACAATCATCTATCTAGGCTGTACATTGCTGCACAGCTCAAGCGACCAACCCGAACGCGTCTCAGGCTAAGACTGCTGCCTCGAAAGCAGCTAGTGTTCCATTAGGTCTTGCTCCAAGTGGGGTTTACCAGGATCTATGTCACCATAGAACCTCGTGGTCTCTTACACCACGGTTCCACCCTTGCCTGTGCTATATTTCAAGCCATCGGCGGTCCATTTCTGTGGCCCTATCCTTCAACTCGCGTTGACTGGACGTTATCCAGCACCCTGCCTTATGAAGCCCGGACTTTCCTCTCGCTATGGCTTACCCATAGCCAGCGATTGTCTGTCAAACTTTCCATTGCATAGGCTAGTATACTAGGAATACCTTCGAATTACAACACATGATCGTTTCCTTTCTTTCCAGAAGCAGCCGTAAGCTGCCTAGACGAATTGAAACGGCTCCGTGTTAATCGCGGATGCGAGCACCTGCGTATCTGTCTTGGAAAGCTGCGCGGCGAGATAATCCGCGACGCCGCGCTTCATAATCTTCTCGACGTTATGCCCAACGTCGAGGAGGGCTAACCCTGCCGCGAGAGCATCGTGTGCGGTGTGGTAGTCGATGTCCCCGGTGACCAGCACATCGGCGCCGGCAAACATGGCGTGCCGCATGTAGCGGCCGCCAGAGCCACCCAGCACGGCCACCTTGCGGATCGGCCGTGATAGATCGCCGACGACGCGCACCGTCGGCACGTCGAACACAACCTTCGCGTGCTCCGTGAGCTCGCGAAGTGTCATTGCCGCGGGCAGCTTGCCCACGCGGCCCAAACCGAACACTCTACCCTTGAGGTCCATCGGGTAGAGGTCATAGGCCACCTCCTCGTAGGGGTGGGCCTTCAGCATGGCAGTAACCGCTTTGCGCTGCACGCTAGCGGTTACGATCGTCTCTACGCGTACCTCTTGTACACGTTCCAGCTTTCCAACTTCCCCGATAAACGGAGTTGCCCCTTCCTGCGGCAGGAACGTACCCGTCCCGGGGATATTGAAGCTGCAGGAGCTGTATTGGCCAATACCGCCTGCCCCAGCCTTAAATAGAGCATCCAACACGACTTGATGATGCGTCTCAGGTACGAAGACTACAAGCTTCTGCAGCTTCTCTGTGTGCACATCTTCCAAGTGCGTCATTTCGGTTAGGCCAAGTTGTTCCGAAAGCAAGTCATTAACGCCGCCTTCTGCCACATCAAGGTTCGTATGGGCTATATAAACGGCGATATCATTCTTAATTAATTTTTCATATAAACGACCTGCTGGTGTTTCTGTCTGCAGATGAGCCAAAGGTCTAAAAATAATCGCATGATGCGCAATGATAAGGTTGGCCCCAACTTCAATAGCCTCATCAACAACGGCATCTGTCACATCAAGTGCAACAAGCACTTTCGTGATCTCTTTTTGAAGTGAGCCTAGCTGTAGGCCGATCTTATCATCTGCCATCGCGTAATGCTTCGGAGCCAGCTGTTCAAACAACTGGATTACGGTTTGACCTTTTGCAAGCACGCAAGTACCTCCTTTATTTCATGCATTTCTTGGCTAACTTGCTCTGTTTTTGCAATAGATGCTTCTGCTGTGGACAGCTTTAACTGATCTACGATCATGGCAAGTTTCTTCAGTTCACTTTCCCACTTCATAAACCAGACCTCAGGCGCCTCATTAATTAAATAAGGCCCCATCTGCTGCAAGCGTTCCTTCGAAACAGTAACACCACCTGGAAGAAGGCGCTCCTCATAAAGCGCTTCTAAAGTTCCGCGTTCCTCTGTATCAGCGGTCACCGCCGTTAATATCTCATAGATTTTGCCGTCTTCTTCAAGAATAGTCTCTGATTCCAACTTCCAACCATTAGCCAGAAGCCAACGGCGCACATGATCTTCACCCACATTCGGCTGTAAAATCAAATGCTGAACACCCGGAAGCTTTGATTTACCTGCCTCTAGAATGCTCGCCATCAAGCTTCCGCCCATGCCAGCGATTGTAATGACATTCACTTCGCCAGCCTCAATTACGGCAAGACCATCACCCGATCTAACTTGAATGATCTTAGATAAACCACTTTCGAGCACCTGTTTTTGCGCTGCCTCGAAAGGTCCAGGGTTTACTTCCCCTGCTACCGCAGCTACAATAATCCCCTGCTGCGCCAAATATGTCGGCAATAAAGCATGATCCGATCCAATGTCGGCTACTTTCGAACCCACTGGCACGCGGTCAGCAATCATTTGAAGTCTTTTCGATAATTTAACCATATGCTACATTACCCACTCTACCCATTTTTTTCGCAGCAAAAATAATGCTACGCCTACTGAAACTAATTTGGCCGTAAATGATATTTGAATGAGACGCGAGCTCATTTCTATATCCACAAGGAAGGTCATCGCCTCAGGAATAAACCAAACCAAGCCTCCTACTAGCATGAGCACGCTAGCCGCTTGTTTATTCGTGTGATGCGCAAGCCAAGCCATCCATATGAGTACAATACTCACAGGAACCCAGCTTAATTCTAATGAAAACCAAGCAGGATGCTCTAATTTTTGTATCAACAACCAACTATAAGTCCCTACAAGCCCTAGCCATCCACAAATTTGGAAAATCGCCATTCGACCAATCAAGCCATTGAATAACCAAATACAACTGCAAAATGCCAAATAACCAATATACGTAGTTGACGTATGAATACCCGACAAATCCATTATATGTAGCCCCAAAAGCAACATAGCAATAGATGCAATGCCGCACAAGACATAAGCAATGACAGGCGTACGACTAAATTGTCTGTATGCGACTGCATAACAAATGATGACAAAAAGTGTGGAAATACCAATTTGCATTGGCAATCCAAAAGAGTTAAAATTAAGAGCAGATAAGGCAAGAGCGGCAATTACCGCTAATGCGAACAACCATATTTTCCAATTACTGTTTGTTACAGCCGTAGCCGAAACACCTAAAAGTGAAGCAGGTTTAGGGGTCATATCATCCACATACAAATTCATTAGAAAATCGCAATAATGCTCGGGAAGCAACTTGCTCCGGCGCCAATGATCGATTTCTCTTACTATTACTTTTCTTCTCTCAGCATCCATCTATTCGCTCACCTTCCTAGCTACTTTATCGGTGATTCAATGCTCAGATTTTAGTAAATTTTTTATGGAAAATCCGCAAAAAAAGACCCCGCCGAATTTGGCAGGGCCCACTCCAAGCGATTTTATTCCAAAAAGTCTTTCAAACGTTTGCTACGGCTTGGATGTCTTAATTTCCGCAAAGCTTTTGCTTCAATCTGACGGATCCGTTCCCTTGTAACACCGAATACTTTACCGACTTCTTCTAATGTTCGTGTACGTCCATCATCAAGTCCGAAACGCAAGCGAAGCACATTCTCTTCTCTTTCAGTTAACGTATCCAGTACGTCTTCAAGCTGTTCTTTCAGAAGCTCGTATGCCGCTGCATCCGCTGGCGCTAGCGCCTCTTGATCCTCGATAAAATCCCCTAAGTGTGAATCATCTTCTTCACCGATCGGTGTTTCTAAAGAAACAGGCTCTTGTGCAATTTTCATGATTTCACGAACTTTATCCGTGCTTAAATCCATCTCTTTAGCAATTTCTTCTGGCGTAGGTTCGCGCCCCAATTCTTGCAGCAATTGACGAGAAACACGAATCAATTTGTTAATCGTTTCAACCATATGTACCGGAATCCGAATCGTTCTCGCTTGATCCGCAATGGCGCGAGTAATCGCTTGACGAATCCACCAGGTCGCATAGGTACTGAATTTGTAACCTTTGGTATGGTCGAACTTCTCCACAGCCTTAATAAGACCCATATTACCTTCTTGAATCAAATCAAGGAACAACATGCCGCGGCCTACATAACGTTTGGCGATACTTACAACGAGTCGAAGGTTAGCTTCTGCTAAACGACGCTTCGCTTCCTCATCCCCATTTTCAATACGTTTTGCCAACCCCACTTCGTCTTCCGCGGAAAGAAGCGGTACGCGACCAATTTCTTTCAAATACATCCGAACTGGATCATTAATTTTAATCCCCGGCGGCAAAGCCAGATCATCATCGAAGTTAAATTCATCGCGCTCATTTTCTTCAGGATTCATCGAATCTTCGTCCGATTCATTCCCCACATCAATACCTTGCTCGGAAAGTTGTTCAAAGAACTCATCGATTTGCTCAGGATCCTGATCGAAGGGAGCTAATTTCTCCATGATATCCTTGTAAGTTAGTGAGGACCGTTTTTTCCCCTGTTCTATAAGTTGGTCTTTCACCTGGTCCAGGGTCAATTCTGTCTCTAATTCTGTACGCTGATCATTCGCCATGGTACGGACTCCCTCCTCCCTAGTCATGTCAGTTTAGCTAAGATGACTTCAACCGTTTTTCTAGGGCAATAATTTCAATTGCAATTTGTGCAGCTCTAAGATGGTCTCCCTCGCGTACTGCGCGAGCTTGTTCTTCTTTCTTGCGTTCAACTTCTTCTTGCATTGGAACTTTGCGAATTTGGCGAATATAGTCGTCAATCACTTGTTCGTTTAGTCCATGACCAGCTCCCATCATAACGATGGAACTAGCCAAGCTCTCCAGCTGTTCGTCTTGCAGCATGGCAATGTATCGGCTTGCATCGGGCTCTAAATACTGAGCGTAGTAAGCATATAAATAAGCAGCTAAGACTGCGTGAGCTTCAACATTAAACTGGTCACCCAATTGCGCTTCAACATGAGCGCATACATCACGATCGTGCATCATTACAGCTAAAATTAAACGCTCTGCATTATGATATGCGGGTAGTAGCGAGGGCGTTTTTTTCTTTGTTCGTTCCGCTGGTCTCCCATTATTCATAACATTATTCCACAGAATTGGTTTATTATCCCCATCTGGTCGGTTTTTTTCCGATTGTAATAAGATTTCATGGAGATCTAACTTCATGGCTTCATAAGAAGAATCCGGAAACTCTGAGGCTAACTGTTTGAGATAATGTTCACGTTCCATTGGAGAATGCAACTGGCTAATTAATTTCACAGCGGATTGCAGATAACGTAATCGTTCACCGTCCTCATGCAATTTAAAATTTTTGCGGATATATAAGAGCTTATATTTCATCGATGGCACGGAAGCTCCAATAATCTCCCTTGCGAATCGGTCAAACCCATATTGACGAATATAATCATCAGGATCTTTGCCATCTGGCAGCATCGCAACACTGACTCGGCTTCCGGTGTCTTCCAATAAAGGAATACTCTTGAAAGCTGCAGATTGTCCTGCATTATCACCATCATAGCAAATGACGATTTCATCCGCGTTGCGGTTCAGTAAGGCAGCATGCTCTTTGGTTAATGCCGTGCCCATCGTCGCAACACCATTGGTAATCCCCGCTTCCCACGCTTTGATCAAATCCACATACCCTTCGAAAATAACGGCTTGTTGAAGTTTTCGCATATTCGGCCGGGAAAGGTGTAGATTGTACAAAGTTCTGCTTTTATTGAAAAGGATGGATTCGGGACTATTTAAATATTTGGGTTGCGCATCCCCCATGGCTCTGCCAGCAAATGCGATGACCTTGCCTGTAGAGTCGCAAATAGGGAACATGATACGTTCACGGAATTTGTCCACGTACCCATGACCTTCATGTTTGGCGGAAATCAAACCGCCTTTTTCCATTAGAGCTAAATCAAATCCTCGTTTGTCCAATTGTTGAACAAGCGTGTCCCACATTAACGGTGCGTAACCAATCTGAAACGTATCAATCAACTTATCTGAGATTCCTCTAGAGGTCAGATAGCCTTTCGCCGCTTTACCTTGATCGGTATTACCCACGACATAATGATAGAATTTGGCCGCAAATTCATAGGCCTTTAAAAGGGTGGCTTTTTCTTGCTGCTGCTCATTCTGCTCGTCAGATACTTCTTCCCAAGTTATTGGGATATCTGCGTCTTCTGCAAGCTTCGTGATTGCTTCTGCAAAGCTTAAGCCCTCGATTTCCATAATGAAACGAATTAAGTTCCCGCCTGCCTGGCAACCAAAGCAACGATAAATCTGTTTCTCTGGTGTAACCGTAAACGAAGGACTTTTCTCCGAGTGGAAAGGACATAATCCCTTCATATAATGCCCTTGTTTGCTTAAATGTACGTGCCTGCCGATGACATCTACGATATCATGGCGCTTCAGTACAGCCTCAATAACCTCTTCAGGTATGCGTCCGTACCTCATTTCAATCCACCTACAATTCAGGTCGCTTTTCCGACTAATTACTATTCGCTACTTGTTATCGATTTCCTGCAAATTTTTTAAAAGATTTGTCAAACCATGTAGAAAATTTTTACGATCCGTCTCTGTAAAGGGTTTTGGCCCTTTCGTATGCTTACCATTTCTTCGCATTTTGGCGGAGGCATGGCGGCGTTCTAACAGATAATCAATCGAACTATCGGTATATTCCTGCCCCCGATTCGTCAAACAAATCGAACCCTTCGCTAAACCTAACGCGGCGAGTCCAAAGTCTTGTGTTACCAGAATATCACCTGACCGAATCTGATTGGCAATATATAAATCGACAGATTGATCGGAACGATCTACTTGAACTACCTTCACACCTGGATTTTCCTTCATCTTATGATCGAATGAAGCAACTAGAACAACTTGTACGCCAAACTGTCTACCTGCCTGTTCGATTTCCGACTTTACAGGACAAGCGTCGGCATCAACGATAATACTTCTTGCACTCAAGTGTCAGCCCCTGCCTTCAGAAGAAATCTCACCGTATTATTATATACGATGGACTTGCAAAAAATCCTGCAAGCCAGAACATAAAAGCTTACTAGATATGTTCAATGTGATCCATAATTAAACTGGCTGTTTCTTCAACCGCGCGATTTGAGACATCAAAGATGACACACCCGATTTTACTCATAATTTTATCAGCAAAATCCAGTTCTATTTTAATACGTTCTACATTCGCATAGGTTGCATTTTCTGCAAGACCAAGTGTACGAAGTCGTTCCTGACGGATCACATTTAACTTATCAGGATCAATACGCAGCCCAATAATCTTATCTTTTGGCACGGTATAAATGGCTGCAGGCGGCTGCATTTCCGGTACTAATGGCACATTCGCCACTTTCAATCTTTTGTGCGCTAAATACATGGATAACGGTGTTTTGGACGTACGCGATACACCTAATAGAATGATATCGGCTTTCTGAATGCCGCTAAAATCGCGACCATCATCATATTTAACCGCAAATTCAACGGCTTCAACCTTCTTGAAATAATCTTCATCCAATGGATGGATCATTCCAGGTTGTCTACGTGGTTCTTGACGTAATGCTTTCCCTAGCGTCGTCACAACGGGTCCAAGCAAATCGATATAGGGAATATTATATTGTATCGCTTTCGTTATCAAATCATCACGCAACTCGGGGATAACTAACGTAAAAACAACGATTCCTCCATGCGTTCGAATCCCATTGATCACTTTATCAATACCCTCGAAATCGTGAATAAAAGGAGCACGTACGATTTCAACAGGCACTGGATGAAATTGCATAGCAGCTGCCCGAACGACAGATTCTCCTGTTTCACCCACAGAATCAGAAACAACATAAACACGAGTAGGTTGTGGATGTTCCATCTTCCTAACCCCTTTCAGCAGGGACAGACCCTACACTAGCATTTGTATGTAAAGAACATTAGAACAGAACGACAGCATGAGAAAAACCTCACCGATATGCGGACAGCACAAGGGCGAGGTGTTTTCAACCACATCATATCAAAGGGAGAAACACATGTCAATTGAATCCATCGTCACTTAAATATTGTATTTCTCCATTTGTTCAATGAAACCTCTTGATTTCCACTGTACACCAATATGAACGTCCATGTAGGCACGCATGCATTGCTTAAGCTGCTCTTTCGTCTCGGCTTTCACTTGAACAGTACCCAGTCTGCGCATATCCATTCTTGGAAAAAGTCTAAGCAGTTTCTGCGCTCCTTCACCAATTGCAATCGCAGAAGGATCTTTAAACCGACACCGACTACATAATGTACCGCCCATATTAGGACCGAAAGTCGTTATTCCTGTAGTTTCACCACAGGCGACACAGGCATCCGTTATTGGTAAATAGCCAGCTAAATCAAACATTTTCATTTCATATAAATGGGTGACAATTTGCATATCCTTATTTTCTTCAATTGCCATTAAACCAGCCTTGAGCTGTTCAAATATGTAGTTATTTCCCTCTTCATCACCCAGCATGCGATCCGTCATCTCAGCTAAATACGAAGCATAGGCCGATTTATGTAAGTCTTCTCGCAGAGCATGATGAGCTTCAATAATTTCGGCCCCGTTAAGAGAACCCATCTGACCTCGTTGTTTGAAAAAAACAAAATCGCCGTACGTAAACAGCTGCGTAACGGCGCCATGTTTGCTTTTCAGTTTCTTCGCACCGCGAGCCATGACTCCCACTTTCCCCAGCTCGGGGGTGAATAAACGAATAATTTTGTTGCCTTCTCCGTAGTCCATACTACGAATGACAATTCCTTCAACGCTATGCAGCAAATAGCTTCCCCCATGAATGCCGCTCTCTGAATACATGAATTCTTACTTTCACATATTCAGACCATCAAGCGGCTCTTCGTTACTTTGATCCTCTTCTTGCACTTCCGAATCCATACCAGGTTCTCCCGTTACTTGTTTGTACAGCAGATAGGCGTCCACATCACCGGTCTTTGAAAAATACGTCCACGAAAAATCTTTCATGTTCAGCATCCTCCCCATCGAACGTGATGTTCATAGGATGTGCATTGGGCGCCTCAGTATGCGATGTAAAAACTGGTACTCTTAGGAAAAATTTACTCGTGGCGGAAACCGAGATCACGAAGGACTCTGTCTTGGTTTCTCCAGTCTTTCTTTACCTTTACCCATAATTCTAAAAATGTTTTGGAACCTAGTAGTGTTTCAATATCTCGACGGGCTTGTCGCCCAATTTCCTTCAGCAACGCACCTTGTTTACCAATGACGATCCCTTTTTGCGACTCACGCTCCACAAAAATGACCGCGGAGATATGAACGATCCCATTCGGTTCGACACGCATATCTTCAATCTGTACGGCAATAGAGTGTGGAATTTCTTCCCGTGTCATATGCAATATTTTCTCACGTACAAGCTCCGCACATACGAATTGCTCGGGGTGATCTGTAATCTGATCCGCAGGATAGTATTGAGGTCCTTCCGGCAAGTAGCGAATAATTTGCTCTAGAAGCGTCGTTACATTGTTCCCTTTTAACGCAGATACAGGTACGATTTCAGCGAAATTATACAGGTCTTTGTAATTCGTAATAATGGCAAGCAGCGCCTCAGGCTGAACGAGGTCGATTTTATTCAAAACCAAAATTACAGGCGTTTCAATATGCTTTAATTGCTCGATAATATAACGGTCTCCACCACCTATACCATCTGCAACGTCTACCAAAAATAACACAGCATCTACTTCACCAAGTGTCCCATGAGCAACTTTACTCATATAATCGCCAAGCTTAGACGTAGGTTTATGGATCCCTGGTGTGTCTAGAAATACAATTTGCCCATTATCCGATGTATATACACCATGGATCTTATTTCTAGTTGTTTGAGGCTTATCTGACATGATCGCAATCTTTTGTCCGATAATTTGGTTCATTAGTGTTGATTTCCCGACATTTGGGCGTCCAATAATCGCGACAAACCCTGATTTAAATTCTTTTTTGGCCACTTCTACTTATCCTCCATTTGTGTGCAAATCTTTCGTTGTAAAAGCGCCTGGCAATAAAGCAGCCACCGTCGTTTGAACGAAAGCTCCTTTGAGATTACTCAAATAAACAGGCATTTCCGGTTCGCACAATTCAATTAATACTTGTCGACATACGCCACATGGCGAAATCGGCCCTTCCGTATCTCCAGTTACCGCGATTGCTTGAAAGGATCCCCTCGGATGCCCATCTGCAATAGCACGGAATAACGCAGTTCTCTCGGCACAATTCGTCGGTCCATAGGCTGCATTTTCGACATTACACCCTAAATGCACGTGTCCATTCGCATCCAATAATGCGGCACCGACCTGAAAGTTAGAATAAGGCGTATAGGCTCGCTTCATCGCTTCTTTAGCGAATTCAATGAGTTCTTGCGGATTCATAGCCATCCACCCTTTATTAAGTAATAGTTAAGTTATAGCATGTTTAAGCAGGAAAAAGCGAGGATCGTCACTACAATACCAATCATTGCTCCCAAAAAGAGTGCTGGGAATGGCCTTGTTTTCTTATCATACAAGACAATAAGGATAATTATAGACAGCGTATACCCAAGTAACGCGGCGATCGTTTCGGTGACTAATACCAATATGACAGTAGCAATCGCAAAGGCGATAGCTGTTAATAAACTTGGTCTAACTAGTTTCCCTTTGTCCGAGAACCTTGTCTCAATCACGATAACTGTTAGCATGACTAATGCAATCAAGATCCATATCGCACCCGCTGACATCGGTGTTTCTTCGAGTCTGGCGTGCCGTAACAATCGATCGACTGGCTCATAGAAAACAACTAACCCGACAACGATTGCAAACATAGCAGACACCAATACGGACGCCGCGGCGACGTCCTTCGCAATTTTGGCTAGCGGATGGCGGTCTGGCATAGCAAGATCCACCGTTTTCTCGACAGCCGTATTAATTAATTCCGTGACAATCATAAGTGTGACGGCCAACAAAATAAACAAAATATCGGTCTTGGATAAATGAATAAAAAGAGCTGCTAATAACACAAGAAACGCAACGGAAAAATGAAATTTCATATTTCGCTGCGTATCTAGTGCATATTTGATTCCTTCATAGGCATACCGAAAGCTTCTGCGCCATTTACGGAAGCCGCCTGACATTAGCGTGTCAAGCCTGCCTTCTGCAAAATGTCCTCCTGTTTAGCGAACATCACTTTCTCTTCTTCTTCACTCTGGTGATCATATCCAATCAGATGCAAGAAGCCATGGACAAATAAGAATCCAAGCTCACGTTCAACGGAATGACCATACTCTTCCGCTTGCGCAATCGCACGTGGTACTGAAATAATAATATCGCCAAGCGGCTCGATGAACGCCTCTGATACGGTTTCACCTTCTTCTAGCTCTCCCTCAGAATCGTCACCATCATCTTCATAGTTAATTTGAATCTCGTCATCCCCAAATTCACTCATTGCAAAGGATAGGACATCTGTAGGCTTGTCTAAATTGCGGTATTGCTTGTTCAAATCCTGGATCGTCTCATCATCAACGAATGTGAGGGCAACCTCACCTTCTGATACACCTTCAATCTCACCTGCAAGCTTGAGAAGCTCCTCGAGCTTTTCAATGAACGCAGGCGAGATTTCTTTCTCTTCTTGTTCACTGCTCCATGCTAATGTCAAATCTACACTTGCCATAGGGATAAGCCCTCCTTCTTATGCTCCTGGCTTCTTAGCCGTTAATTCACTTGGATATTCAATGCGAGAATGGAAGATGCCTAACAAAGTTTCATTCAATGTTTTAGCGATCTTATCAAGCTCCTTCAAAGTTAGGTCACATTCGTTGAATTGACCATCGTCCAAGCGTGATTTAATAATTTTGGTTACCATGGAATCGATTTGTTCAAGGGTTGGATTACGCAATGAACGTACCGCCGCCTCCACACTATCTGCAATTCCGACAATTGCCGCTTCCTTCGATTGTGCTTTAGGCCCAGGATAACGGAAATCTTCTTCACGTATCCCTTTCTCACTATTCTCTTCTTCAGCTTGCTTCTTCGCTTTATGATAGAAAAAGTGCAATAGTGTTGTTCCATGATGCTGTTCAGCGATATCGCGGATCGGTTTAGGCATTTTATAATCCTTCAGCATATCAACACCATCGCGCGGATGCGCAATAATAATGGACTTGCTAAGATTTGGATCTATTCGATCATGCGGATTCTCGATATTCGTTTGATTTTCAATAAAGTAGCTAGGCCGCTTGGTTTTACCAATATCATGATAATACGAACCTACCCGGCACAAAAGACCATCTGCACCAATGGATTCAGCAGCAGCTTCGGACAGATTGCCCACCATCACGCTGTGATGATACGTCCCTGGTGTTTCCGTTAGCAGCTTGCGGAGCAGTGGATGATTCGGATTTGAAAGCTCTACCAGCTTAAGCGGAGATAGAATTCCGAAAGAAGCTTCAAAAAACGGAAGCAGTCCGATAACGAAAACGACCGTTACAAGTCCTCCTGCTGTAGCGAAAGACAAGGACATCAGTGCTTCTCTTTGTTGAAAGTGGTCTTCCATCAACAGCATCGCCGTAATCGTTAACATGGAGAAAAAGGCGATCATTAAGCCCGCTTTCAAAATAGTCGCACGCTGACTAGCACGTTGAATCGTAAATACACCGCTAAAACATATCACTAAGCTAACTAAGCCAAACCGAAAATCGAATAACGCATCATGCTCTGTATTAAAAATAATACTTGCAATGATTGAGAATAAAACTGATGAAATAAAAGCAAGCGGAGCATCCAGTAATATAGCAATCAATATGCTGCCGAGTGCTGTCGGAGCCAAATACCCGATAAAGGGATAATCAAAATTCTGGAGCAGTGAAATGATCTTCATTCCTGCAATATTCATCACGAAGATGAGAACAAGCATTACCAGTTGTAAATTATTGTATTTGACCTGTAAGTTACTCTGTCTAACAAATATAAAGATCACAAAGGACAAGAGTGCACATAGGATACCAAGACCGAGTTGAGGCAAATGATTCGCTTTATCCTTTAGCAGCTTCAGCTTTTCCAACCGCGTATATATTTCTTCCGTAATGACATCTCCAGCTTTAACCAGGACATCATTCTTATTAATATAAACGGTCTTCATGTTGCCCCTAGCTTGTCCTTTCGCATCATCGGTACCTTTTTGATCAAAAAACTTATTCGGGGTAATCAACGCTCTGGCAATCTCGGTTACCATCTCACGGGATGTATTCTTCGATAGCGTAGACGTATTCACAACCTCTGCTACCTTCGCCCGCGCTGTCTGTGCGTCGAGAATCTGATCATTCATAAGCTTAGTCACGATTTCTTTCGTCACGGGACGCATGTCAGCAAGGTCTTCCTTGGTCAACCGTGGCAGTTTAAAATAAATTTCCTCTGGCAGCGGATATTTCTGATCCGATAGACCGAGTTGGATTTGTTCCAGTAACAAATCATTATATTGCCCACTATTGCGCAATGTTTTGATAGCATCATTCGTTAGGTCACTAATCAACTGCGGAATGACACGACGGTAAATGCTAACTTTATCATCGAACTTCACTTCATCATCGGCGTTGATCTGAGATAACTTATCAAAAATAGCATCACTAATGACTTCATTTTTGAGATTAACGATCTTATAGACAGGCTGAACGCGTTTTGCAGCGTCTTCTTTGGCTTGTTCCGTCGCGACAGCGTTCTCAATCTGCTCTGGCGCATAAATCGTCTTCTCACTCTTCATACCTAAGGTAATATCAAATACTTGTGGAACGAGCTTAGCATACAGGGTGAAATAGAATATCAATCCCAATATGAGAAACAAGAGTATTCTTAAGCCTGTATTGTATTTCCATCCGCTCAGCCGGTAATGAAATTTGCCCTTCATTTGCACTTCATTTTTCATTACGGAGGTCATTCCTCTCTATCTATCCAACCTACATCATTACTTATTCATTTCAGCGTTATAGGCAACAATTATTTTCTGAACAAGCGAATGACGTACAACATCACCTTCATCAAAATAAATAAAGCCTAGTTCTTCAATACCACTTAGAATACGGGACGCTTCAACCAATCCAGAAGATTTCCCTCTAGGTAAATCAATCTGTGTCACATCGCCTGTAATGACCATTTTGGAACCGAAACCAAGCCTAGTTAGAAACATTTTCATTTGCTCTGGCGTCGTGTTCTGTGCCTCATCCAGAATGATGAAGGAATCGTCCAACGTACGCCCTCTCATATAGGCTAATGGGGCGATTTCGATGAGTCCGCGCTCTAGTGACTTCGCAACTTGCTCAGGCCCAAGGACGTCATTAAGAGCATCATACAATGGGCGTAAATAAGGGTCAACTTTTTCCTGTAAGTCCCCTGGCAGAAACCCTAAACTTTCCCCTGCTTCGACGGCTGGACGTGTGAGAACAATACGTTTGACAGCCCCTTCTTTCAATCGCGTCACGGCAAGAACTACTGCTAAATAGGTCTTACCTGTTCCTGCTGGACCTATCCCAAAGACAATATCTTTCTTCTTGATTGTGTCCACATACTTCTTCTGCCCAATCGTTTTGACACGAATCGGCTTTCCTTTATGTGTGGATGTAATTTCACCTTTGAACAGATCTAATAATTGCTCTGCTTTCATTTGCTTCGCTAACTCAACAGCATATAGAACATCTCGCTCAGTTACCGTGTAATTATTGCGAATCAGCTGCAGCAGAACTTCAAAAAGCTGCTGAAGTGAGTTCACTTCCGCAGCTCTGCCCTGAATTGTTATTTCGGCTTCGCGCGTAAAGATTTGAGCTTCAATTTCTCGTTCGATGACATGTAAGAATTTATCCTGCGGACCAAACAAAGCTAGTCCTTCATTTGGATTTTTCAATGTAATTTTTACAGATTGCGCATTTTCTATCAACAGGGCCTCATTCTCCTTGTGTCACTATTGGTTGTTCTTCAGCAATATTCTCTTCGACCTCAAAATGAACGTCTATATAAATTTTACCATTCTCTGTTTTTTCATGCAAAATTTTTTCTCCAACGATCCTCGAATCCTCACCTGCAGAAGCCAATAATTTAGCTCTTGCTTGCTCGATTCCCACCTTTTTCGCGTTCGCCGCTTCCACAGGCTCTTCAACGACATGTACCTCCATTATTTTCTCATGTAGCCAACCTAGTGGGATTGAAAATGAGCGCCAAGCTAGTGTTTTGCGATCAGGTATCGTTTCAAATTGTTCGAATGCTGTCTTCCCATAGCCGGTAAGTTGCAACGCTCTAGAACCTACTACAAGATAACTTCGATGTTCTGTTTCCCCTGTGAAGACCTTATATTGTTTCGTAAGCGGAGCTTCAATTCGGGAGGTATACCAGACCACTCCTCTTATCTTACCATCTGCGACCACGATTTGACTATTTTGCTCGTCACCAATCGTACCCGAGATCAAAACAGTCCCTTTGCGGACATAGGTATTCGGTTTAACCATCGGCTTTCCTTTTACCGATTGTATTTCCGTTACGAGCGCACTTTTGGAAGCCACAATGTTTCTCGGATTTTTCAATGGATCTTTTCCTGGGATGGTCGCCTCAACAACCTTAATTGTGATGTGCGTCCCTCGAATTTCGACACCAACCCACGCTGCACTAGGTAATTGCTGCTGAATAGCCCTTGAGAGATCCTCGGTCTTGTCCAACTTAAATTTCCACTGAAACTTATGTATGCCTTGCTTGGATGCGGCCTGCAAAATGTCCGACGATGCAATACGGTCATTGCCGTCCACACTCACTTGCCACACCAAAGACGTGAGCATATAGAGACTAATAATGAAAGCAGCAATGCCGCCAAATAATACTTTTCTCCGTCCAATTTTATCCATAAAAAATGGCAGCCCAAACCGCTCTACCACATGCATTCTGCAGCCTGTCCGTTTCAAAAGCGGCCGAAGTCGGAAGAAATCTTTGATAAGGATGTACAGCTCCAGCTTCCCATCTTTGCCAGTTTGAATATCCCAAATGGAGAAGCCCCCCTCCACCATGGGACGAATCAACCTTTCGCAGTCCTTGCCTCTAATTTGTATGCGTACATAGCCACGCAAACGGGCAATGAATAGGGATTGTTTCATGACTCAGCCTCCAGTTCTCATTCGCACTACCACTACATTAAGGCATATATTTCACATGATCGATGATGCCTTCAATGAATACCTCTTCTGAAAGAATCGCTCTTATGACCAATTGTTGGCCGCATACTTCCAGCGTTCCTTTCGCTAACTCCAGTTTCAGAATTTCACTGGAAAAATGCAGTACGCCCCGGTGATTCTCAACATAAAGCTGTACGTTGCCGATCATCGTGATTCGCGGCAAATCCTGTACAACATCTTGGGGAAGATCAAGGATCTTGGCCGTGAACTGGTTCCATTTGCGGGTCAAGCGACGCATAGCTGGGCAGTACCCCCTCTAACTAGAAGATCGAGAATGCAGAAAAGGCGCATAGACTTTCTACCAAATTATGCGACAGTAGCCGCTTTTATGAAAAAGAGGCATAAAAAAAACGTCTCCTCGCATTAGCAAGAGGACGTTCATGAAATGGTCGTCATCGACGGTATGGCTTTTTGGCACGTGGCGGGCCTAATATCTCTGCCCAAACAACGCCTTGAAGCACTTGATCCCGATTCGGTTGATCTGGAAATTGGCTTGCAGTTGAGATCTCATCAGAATAAATAGGTGAAGTTACTGTTGTTCCACTTTTCACAACTGGCGTGAAGGGTGAGGGCTTCTGCTTCTGAGCACTTGCGGTTGATCTACCAAGCCCAGACTGATTAAATTCGTCTCGTGTGCGCTCTGGACGACTAGATGGAGCCATATGAGCTGGTTGTACTTTCTTGGCTTCTGCAGACCTTCTAGCGTCGCCTGGGCCGTTGCCAAAGGTTGGCATCCCCTTCCTTTGCGCACTCTGCTCAGCTCGCTTGCGTCTGCTTTGTATTTGATAGAAGAAGGTTAACGCTATAATGACCAAATACCAGTTCTTAAATAAAAATGCGATAAGCTGTTCCATTTGATCACCTCACAAACCTTATTCTTTTTCATTTTTTCCATCGTTTACTTTACCTAAAGATGAACGCATTTGCGTATCGGATTCAATATTTTTGAGATTCATGTAATCCATTACGCCTAATTGACCATTTCTCAGAGCTTCAGCCATGGCAAGAGGTACTTGTGACTCTGACTCAACAACCTTAGCACGCATTTCAACAACTCGTGCTTTCATTTCCTGTTCTGCTGCAACGGCCATTGCGCGGCGTTCCTCTGCTTTCGCCTGAGCAATACGTTTGTCTGCCTCCGCTTGCTCTGTTTGCAAATGAGCACCAATATTTTTACCAACATCCACATCCGCAATATCAATAGACAGAATTTCAAAAGCTGTCCCCGCATCCAAGCCTTTACCTAAAACAGTACGTGAGATCATGTCTGGATTTTCTAGGACATCCTTATGAGATTCACTGGAACCTACGGTTGTCACAATCCCCTCTCCGACACGGGCAATAATTGTCTCTTCGCCGGCTCCACCTACGAGTCGATCAATGTTCGCACGAACCGTAACTCTCGCAATAACCTTTACCTCAATTCCGTTCTTCGCGACGGCTGAAACATTCGGCGTTTCAATAACACGCGGATTTACACTCATCTGAACAGCTAACAACACATCACGACCCGCCAAGTCAATGGCCGCCGCGCGCTCAAACTCCAAATGAATTTTGGCACGATGTGCAGCAATTAATGCATTCACAACTCGGTCAACGTTTCCGCCTGCTAGATAGTGACTTTCCAGTTGGTTCACACTGAGATCAATACCTGCTTTGGTTGCTTTAATCATTGGGTTTACTATGCGACTTGGGGTTACCCGACGTAGTCTCATAGCAATCAAAGTAATAATGCTGATTCTTACACCGGAAGCCAGCGCAGAAATCCATAGCATAACTGGTACAACACTTAGTAAAATCGATAACACGATGATAATGATGGCTGCAAGCAGCACTAAGTATAAGCCTGGTTCAATCGTCATTTGTTTGTATCCTCCTAATGATTAGGTTGGTCATCCGCGGCTTTCACCACAACACGAACCCCTTCAACTTCCACAACGATAATTGCTTTATTTACGGAAATAAAACTACCATGCGTGACAACATCAACACGTTCTCCTTGAATCAACGCCGTACCTGCAGGTCGCAATGGCGTTATAGCTTCCCCCGTCAAACCCACTAAATTAGATCGATCTGGACTCGACGTAAAACCCTTGCTCATGGTTAGCTGCTCCTTGAGAATGAAACGGTTCCAAATGCCGCGATGTTTAAACGTTCTAATTGCTGCAATGACAACCACAATGGCGACTAGCAATGCAATAACTAACATGAACGCCGCTTCCTTAGGATCTGAAGAAGCCATCAGTACACCGCCGAATAGGCAAATTGCCCCAAGAACACTTAGAATACCGAAACTTGGCACAACCAATTCTAAAATCAAGAGAACCAAACCAAGTCCCAAGACGGCTAAGTCTCCAAAACTCGCAAAGCCAGCTAAGTAAAAACCTAAGAAATATAAACCAAAGCCAGCAACCCCCGCCAAAGCCAACAATCCACTACTAAAAAAAAGCAGCTCCAGCGCTATACCAATAATCCCAACCATCAATAATACAGTACCTGTCACAGGGTGAGTCAGAAACGCGGATAGATTATCAAGAAACATCGTCGTTCACTCCTTCCCTTCAAACTTCCTACTCAATAGGTATGTACGTATTAACTTATGAACTGTTTCGGAAATTAGTAGAAATTTTGAAAAAGCTTCTGATTATGTAGAAAAAAGACCAAATGGAATAATCCACTTGGTCTTCACGAAACATATTTGGTATTAACCTAATAATTGTTGAACTAACTGATTGATTAGTTTACCATCAGCGCGTCCTTTAACCTGAGGCATCAATGCCGTCATCACTTTGCCCATATCCGCTTTGGAAGAAGCACCAATTTGCTGGATGGTCTGCTGTACAATGGCTTTCACTTCTTCCTCAGAAAGCTGTTGCGGCATGTACTCAGCTAGAATAACAAGTTCCGCCTTCAGGTTGTCGGCTAGATCGTCACGACCTGCCTTGCTAAATTCTTGGAGGGAATCCTTACGCTGTTTGATCTCACGAGTTAGAACATCAAGCACTTCATTGTCGTCTAAGGGTCTTTTCAGATCAATCTCAGAATTCTTAATCGTAGAACGTACCATTCGAATTACAGAGAGCTTAAACTTGTCCTGACTCTTCATCGCTTGTTTCATATCTTCGTTCAATCGATCGCTTAAGCTCATGTTGCCTCCTAGAACTTTCTTTTACGAGCAGCCTCAGATTTAAGCTTACGCTTAACGCTAGGCTTGTCATAATGCTTACGTTTCTTAACTTCTGCAAGAACGCCATCCTTAGCGATGGAACGCTTAAAGCGACGAAGTGCAGCATCTATAGTTTCGTTCTTACGAACTCGAGTTTCTGACAACAGTTTTCCCTCCCTCCGAACAGACCATCTAAGACAAAACGGTTCATCAAATCTCATTATAGGTGATAGTAATTAGGGTGTCAATCGCAAAACTGATCTTTCCTACTAGAAAGATTAGTTATGGACCCCAAGCGGTGCCAATCTAGCACCTGCCATCAAATGATAATGCAAATGGTGAACAATTTGACCAGCGTTTGCTCCAATGTTCGTGATCACACGATAACCGGAATCTTCTACTTCTAGCTCTCTAGCAATTTGCGCAGCCACACGCTGCATTTGCCCCACGACTGCCCAATCTTCCGGCTGTCCTGCCGATAGTGAAGCAAAGTGTTTCTTCGGAATGATAAGGACGTGAATCGGTGCTGCAGGCTGAATATCATGAAAAGCTAGAATCTGATCATCTTCATAGACTTTCTTAGAGGGAAGCTCCCCCGCAATGATTTTACAAAAGATACAATCACTCATTGACCCATTCGTCCTCCCGACATTGTTATCCTACTTACTTATAAGTTTATCGGAAAGCTCTCAAAAAATCCAATCCAAATCTTATCGAAATTAGCGATGAGGTTGACTTTTGAGGGATTGGTGGATCTTCTTCCATTTCGCTTTCTCAGCAGCTTGAAGTCCTTTGTCCTCTTTGCGAGCCAAATAAGCCAGCTCCTTCTGTAATTTCAAATAATTCTGAAAACGCTCCGCGGACAAAGCTCCCGAGTCTAACGCGGATTTTACCGCACATTTGGGTTCATTCTCATGCTTACAATCTTGAAAGAAGCATTGCTCAGCATATTCCTCAATATCCTGGAAGGATGTACTCAACCCATCGGAAGCGCTCCAAAGCTGCAGTTCTCTCATTCCTGGTGTATCGATTAAAATACCGCCATCCGGCAGTAAAATCAGCTCACGATGCGTTGTCGTATGCTTTCCTTTGTCATCCCCAGATCGAATGTCTCCCGTGTTCAAAATATCTCTGCCATAAATTCGATTCACTAAGGTTGATTTCCCTACCCCTGATGAGCCTAGCAGCGCAACCGTCTGTCCGCGAGTCATATACCCAGCAAGTTCATCAAAGCCGCGATTTTCGGCAGAGCTAATAATATGAATGGGTACGCCAATGGCAACAGCCGCCACTTCCGCTGCCAACTCATCTGGGTTCTCGCACAGATCAGACTTGCTTAATACGATGACGGGATTAGCGCCGCTCTCCCAGGCTAGGACTAAGTAGCGCTCAATTCGACGAACATTAAAATCTTGGTTCAAAGCGTTTACCAGAAAAACGGTATCTACATTGGTCGCAACAATTTGCTCTTCTGTGACTTGTCCAGCCACTTTACGGGAAAACTTACTTCGACGAGGAAGCACGGCATGGACCACAGCACGTTGCTCTCCTTCACGGATTGATATCACTACCCAATCCCCTACTGCTGGGTAATCCTCGCGACGTAGAGCTTGGTGACGCATTTTGCCAGAAACTTCAGCTAACACTTCGCCAACTTCCGTCTGAACGCGATACATATGTTTATGTTCTAAGGAGACGCGGCCTGCGACAAATCCTTCTTCGTTAAGAAAGGGTTCAAATGCTTTTTCGAAACTTACATGCCATCCTAAATCTGCTTTATTCAAGTGGTTATTTCATCCTCTCAAGGGGTTCTAATGTGAAGTATATACCGATCTGATGAGCTCGACACGGGAAAGAATGAGTTAGATTATTTAATCCGCAGATCGTTTTGGACACCGGTCAATTCACTTGTAGACTGTAAGTCTATTTTTGCATATAATAAGTGTAAATGGATTGTTTGAATGGAGTGAGCGGATGAGTCAATTCATGAGAGCCTCGACCCGCAAAAAACGTGATGTAATGATGGAAGTTGCTTTAACGATGTTCATGGAGAAAGGCTACGAGAACGTATCTGTCGATGATATTATCGCAGCAACCAGCACCTCCAAAGGAACCTTTTATCATTATTTCAAAAGTAAAGATGCCATTATTTCAGCATTATACAGTAAACAAACGCAGCTGATTCAGGATTGGGTGAAACAGCCCCCCTCAAAGGTACAATCGCTAGAAGGTCATATTAATCGTCTATTTTTAGACTTATCGTCGAATATTCAAATGTCACCACGACTAATTCGTAGTTTACAGGCACTTTCTTTACAAAATGACACGGTAAAATCAGAAGAACTTCAGCAATTGAAAGTCCTGACTCAAAGCTTAATGCACTGGCTCCCGGAGCCTAAAAAGATTGAACTGCTTGTATGCATGTATACCGGAACGATTCTCACTTGGTGCAATCAAGATGATGCCGACCTGCTCTCCATGATGAAAAACAACTTAGCCTGGCTTTGGGTAGGACTTCGTTCTGAAGAACCTTACGCATCGTTGCAGGTAGAACCCGTCCCCAAGGAGGAAAAGCGAATGAAAGTAGCCATTATCGGCGGAGGTTTAGCTGGTTTAACAGCAGCCGCGTATTTATCAGAAAATCCACACGTAGAAGGTATTCTATTTGAACGCAGTCCACAGCTGGGAGGGCGAGCATTTACGTATGAAAAAGCAGGTTTCACGCTCAACTACGGTGCGCATGCCATCTACGGAATTGATCGTCATACACTGACTACGATGGAACGTGAACTTGGTCTTTCCTTCTCCTCTAAACAAGTAGATAAACGAAAAGTCGTCTATGCGAAGCACAATCAACTTACAACCGCGCCGCTGGATGCCATTAATTTACTCAAAACTGATTTGCTAAGCACGATTCAAAAAGTTCGCTTTGTAGGCGAAATCGCGGCCATTATTGCTAATATCCACAATATCAAGAACTACGCTACCTTAGCCGACTATCTTGCCGAATCTAACGCAGATGAAGATGTTAAAGAACTATGGGAGCATTTGGTTTGCTCCAACTTCTTCATTACGCCTGAGGATGCTCGCAACGTGTCCGGCGCTGTAATCAGCGAGTATTATCACAACTTGTTCTTGTCTAGTAAGCCTGTTAATTATGTCTTGGGCAGCTGGGCTGTTATCACAAATCAGCTCAAACAAAAGTTGACCACTTCTGGCAAATGGGAAATCGCCTTACAGGAAGGTGTCGACGGACTTCGTTATGAGGATCGTAAATTTGTATTAAAAACAAAAACGCGTGAAATGGCATTTGATAAAGTGATCTTCGCAATGCCTGTTCAACAAGTAGTAAAACTGCTTAAAGGTTCGGCATGGGAACCGTTCTTAGCACCCTATGAATCCAACACAGCAACCGAAGTTATGGTTTATGACATTGGATTAAGCCGCGTCGTCGCTAGACCATTTAGTTACATTAGCGACATGGATAATAAACTATTCATCAGCGATGTTTCTGCAACAGACCATACACTAGTCCCAGAGGGTGGACAATTGCTCCAAGGTATCGCTTACCTAAGTGATAAATTCGATACCGACGATGAACGCAAGATCTATTTGGACAATAAAACCTCTCAAATGGAAGCCCTATTCGACATGCATTACCCGGGCTGGCGCGATGTCACTGCGGTTAAGCGTGTTTCCAAGAAAGCGATGGTTTCCAGTGTGAAAAATATTGCAACCAATCGACTTTTGCCAACTCGCGTGGAAAATATTCCGTTCTACTTCTGTGGAGACGGCTGCACAGGGAAAGGCGAGCTTGCTGAACGCGCATTCTCGAGTGCGCGCAGCGCGGCTTTATCCATCGTACAGGAAGTGGAGCAGGCCTTGCAGAACGTATAATTTTGCACAAATGAAACAATAAACAAAAAGCTGCTCAAGATCTGACTTGTCGTCAGAAATTGAAGCAGCTTTTTATTTACGAACTATTTGCTGGTAATGGACACCGTTCTAGTTGCCCCATCCCAGTTGACGATCCCGCCAAAAGTTTCACCTACGAATCTAGCAGGCGCAAGTGTGTAGCCATTGACTAGTCTGGCTGGTTCTTCCAATTCAATCGGTTTGCCATTCACATAGACCGTTTTTTGGTCAAGTGTCAGCTTTACGGTAGTGTTCCCTTTGATTGCAGTGACGGATCGGGTAGCCGCTTCATAATCAACTTTAGCTCCCATTGCTTCGAAAATGGCTCGAAGTGGCGTAAATGTCGATCCATTTACAATAGCAGGGGCTTGTTCAAACTGCTGTACATTACCATTGATATTCACGGAAACTTGTGATGAAATTCCAAACGTGCGGAACGCCACTTGTTGACCGGATTTATTCAAGACACGCAGCTGTAGAACAGAGCCTTCTGGCACCTCGCCAGCTTTAAGATCTAGTCCGTAAGGTAAACTCGTTTGAGAAGCAATAACTCGACCATTCAGAAGATACTCCACTTTACCAATGTACACTTCAGGTATTTTGATAAAAGGAATGATTCTCGTCTGCTTCGTAAATGCTTGGTGATCAGCATCGATCGGCACATAACCTACACGGTCAGTTGGTTTAGCTGCGTCTTTCACTTCAGAAAGCAGATAAGGATTCGCGATCAACTGGCTGTAATAAGTTTGAATATCAGAGGAAGTCGATAACGAGTAGTCATTCTTCGCATTATTCATTTGTTGATCCACATTAAAATACGTAATAGCTTTCAATCTTGGATACTTGTAAGGCATAATTTCATACAAACGCTGTAGATTCAACTTCGCCCATTCCGTGTAATCTTCACCAGCCGAATGTGAGTAATGTGGAACACCAGTCTCACTCAGCATCAAAGGTTTACGGTCCGCATAGGTGTTGTACAATCTTGTAAGTCTTTCAACGTTGCTTGTCGCAAGCATGGAGGGTAGTGATGGATCTCCATTTTCGTAAGGCTCGATGTATAAACTGACACCAACCCAGTCCACATAAGCATCTCCTGGATAGTAAGGATCGATATCGTTAGCCGGTACATCTCCCGGACTCCACACCATAGCCACATTCGGCGCATCCGTAGCAAATACATCATGAAGCATTCTAAACTTCGCGATATACTGCGCAGGATTCCCATGCCATTTCACCCAAGCGCCATTCATTTCCCCAGCAAATCGTAAAAAAATAGGAATTCCAGCAGCTTTCGCCTCTTTGGCCCAGCTCCGTAAATAGGCTCCATCTGTAACAGGATCTAGTCCATTGTCTGGCTCCCATGCGATTTGCAAGGCACCGCCAGCGTCTTTGGCACGCTTTGCATAGGAGGATGGAAAACCTTGACCCCAGTGAGCATAGGCTAAGTAAATCGCATGCTTTTTGCCATAGACGGATTGCATTTTTGTAAATGTATTACCGACTTTAGGGTCTTGCTCGGAATACATACCTAAATATGTCCCGTAGGCTGGTTCAAACTTAGCTAAGCGCGAGCCGACTGATTGGGAACGCTCCTGAACGATGCTCTCGATATTTTCTTCCCGATACAATTCAACGGTTGTCCGAATTTGATCCGCACGCTGCAATTTAACAGCGCCCCAATCCTTGCCTGCATTAACCCAATATTGATTCTCCTGTTCATAATAACGAATCGCTTGATCATAATCACCGATATCGTCAAAATACTTGTCTAATTTGCCACTGAAAAGGGCCGCGTTCTCCCAGTCCCCCGCACTCGCATAATGGTCAGCCAGATATATCCAATGGGGAACTGCTGCTTTAGAATTTCCAGACGCTTGCAACGTCTCTGCTTGTGTCCAATGATCCCATACAACATCCGCACGTGTAGGTGCAGGAGATCCCGCGATACCCGCTGCAAGAATACTAACAGCCAGTGATAGAATTCCTATTTGTTTATTCATTTTCAAGAGATACATACTCCCTTTCAAGGTGTTCTAAAATATTCACTTGTACTTGATACGTTATCAGAAGGGGAAAAGTAGCATATTCCTCAAAAAAATTACAAAATCCCCTACCTTTCAGATAAAGTTGGCTCGAATTTCATGATTTCAACACGAGGGTTCGATCCCTTTTGCAATTAACCATTGTTAAAATATAGAAAAAGAGAGTGCGAAAGGGTTTGCATCGTATGAAAAATAAAGGGGTAGTTCTCCTGTTGGCAGTTTGTATAAGTTCATTATTTGTTGGTTGTGAAGCCACACTTAACCCCTTGTCCATTGGAATGAAGTCCATCCCTATTGAATCAAGATCATCTGAATCTGCACAGGAAGTAAACATCGAACACGTTTTGGAACCCTTACCAACGACAAAACCGACAGGATCCATTGAAGAAATTAGCCAAACACCACTCTCTATTCTCGGTACAATCGATACGGACAGTTCCCCAAGTGTCGTATATGTACAACCAACACCAACCAATTATGATAGACCAGAACCCTTGCATATTCTCTATGCCGGCGATGCGATGTTCGATTGGTCAGTCAAAGAAGCGATTAACCGATATGGCCCCGATTATCCCTTCTTACATATTCAATCCGAAATTGAACAGGCTGATTTCTCTTTCGTCAATCTTGAAACGGCAGTAACCCTGGAGAATGAAAAGGATACCAATCAGATCTATAATTTTAAATCGAATCCCGAATCCCTTACTGGTTTGAAGAATGCTGGTTTTGATATGGTATCCGTTGCCAATAATCATTCCATGGATTTCTTGCAGAAGGGTTTTCTCGACACACTTACCCATCTAGATACAGCTGGCCTGCTTTATGTGGGAGGTGGTCTGAATGCACAAGAAGCGTACCGAGCAAAGAGTGTTAATGTGAAAGGAAAAACAGTGAAATTTCTCGCCTTCTCTCGGTTCATCCCAACCGGAGATTGGTTTGCAGGTAAGAACAAGCCTGGTATTGCTCAGGCCTATGATCGAAAGCCAGTGCTTGATGCAATCGCTCGGGAACGCGAGAGTGCCGATTACGTTCTCGTCTATTTACATTGGGGAGTGGAGATGAATAATCGCCCTGAGGCATGGCAGCGTGAATTCGCCAAACAAATGATAGATGCAGGTGCAGATGCCATCATCGGGAGTCATGTGCATGTGTTGCAAGGTTTTGAATATTACAAAGGCAAGCCCATTGCCTATTCAATCGGTAATTTCCTATTCCCTGACTATGTCACTGGTCCCAAAGCGGACACGGGTCTGCTCCATTTGAAGCTCGATGAAGAGCAAATCGAGATGTCATTTCAACCTTTATACATTGAAAAAAATCAAATCGTTCCCAAAGGTTCCGTGTATGAAGAAAAGCAATTGGCTTATTTGAAATCTATCTCTTATGGGGTGGCACTAGAGGGGCAGACGATTCTACCAGAGATCGGGATCGCCAGCAAATGATTGAGTCGTGGACATATGTAAATGGAACTGCCGATGGCTATGAAACAGAAACAAGGATTGCGATCACCTCGTTTTATGTGAATAGCCATCGGAATTCCAGTTCTAACTACTTATTTCATTTATGGGATTTTACTAAAATAGCTCTAGTACGCTTCCGTTGTTGCGCTGTTAGAGGCTGTACATAAGAGGCATCACCGTGAGGTGCAGCACCTTTTATTTTACCTGCCGTATATGTGCCACCTGCAGCTGGAATAGCCGTACGTACCCCATATGATGCCATAACAACACCGATCGGATTACTAATCGAACGTGAACCATCCGCTGGACCAGCGAAATTAAGTGCTACCGCATAACGATCGCTGGAACGGAGCCATACAGAGCCTGAATCACCCGGAAGTGATACGGGACCCGAAGTTCCTACAATGACAGTCTGATTGCGAAACAACAGCGTACCTAAGCTGCCTCCATAAGAAACACGCACATCCACATTATTAGACTCCACAGTTCCTCTTACAGCACCTGATGTACGACCAGATTTAAACACTTGAAGCCCAACAGGATAACTTAGAAGATGGCCTGGCACTATAATTAAATCGCCCGATGCACTGCGTAAATATCTTGGGTTTAATAGACTATTTGAGGTTGGAAGGGCAATAGACGAATCCTGAAAATTAACTTCACCAGGACGTAACGGAACAAATTGATACGCTCTCCCTACACGATCAGCCCCCGATGTCCCCCCATCTGCCGGACCAGGTTGGACCGTTTCAGAGAATGCAGAAGAATTATTTCTGATCAGTACATGGTTGTTACTTAGAATGTAAAGTTGGTTATTTTTGATTACGATTAAGCCAGCAGTCCCTGTCGAGGAAGGATTCGTTTTACCAACGCTCACCCCGCCAGGCACTGGACGATTTCTACTTTGAAAAGTAGTTGCCCTGTACACTTTGGGTTTAGGAGCCTTTAACACATGTGCTTTGAAAGAATCCGCAGAGAGAAAACGCACAGGAACAGACGAACCTAATCTAGAAGCAACGCTCTTCAAACTATTTAATCCTGATGGCATGATTTTTTGATGGGTGTACACAATGACGCTCGCACCCGCGGTTGGTTTTTTGGGATCTGCGTATCCGACGCCGACACCCATAACCTCTGCCCTTTTCAATAATACAGGCGAGAGACGATTCTTATGTTTCAGTGCTTCATGAAATGTTGCCATTCACATTCCCCTTTTCGTCATGTTGGTGCAGTGTATGCCAACTTGTACGATTCGGCATGATGCCTTTACCTAAGGAGCAGGCAGGAAACAAAAAAAGGCTATTGACCGATAGTGGGTCATTCGCCTTCATGTGGGTGATAGAAAAAAGGAGCGCAGCGTAATGAAAGCTGTGCTCCTTCAACTATTCCGTGTTCAAAAATAGACTTATTGAACAATCCATTTAAAGTTCTTCAAGTGAAATGCGACTCCCGCGTCCAGATGGTTCTGCAGGTTGAACAATTAATTTACGTACGAGTCGTGCGCGGAGTTCCGGCACGTGAGAGATGACACCTACAGCTAATCGATCTGTATGCAGCTTCTCTAGTGCACCTATAACCATGTCTAGCAACTCTTGGTCCAGTGTGCCGAAGCCTTCATCGAGGAAGAAAAACTCTAAAGGATATTCGCCTTTCAGCTGAATCTGAGCGGACAAGGCTAACGCTAATGCTAACGAGGTAAGGAAGGTTTCCCCACCAGAAAGTGTGCCAACTGGTCGCTTCACCCCACCATTCGCATCGTCACGAATGACGAAGCCACCGCCAGAATCGACCTCAATCCCATATCGTCGACGCGTTAACTCACCCAGTCTCTCAGATGCCGCGCGGCTTACTTGCATTAACTGCTCTTCGGCAAGGTACTCGACGAAGGCATTCGCCTTGAGAACGGCTTGCAGCTTGCCAAGCCGTTCTAGCAGCGTCGCCTGCTCAGCGCGCTGCGCTTCGAGCTCGCACCAGCGCAAGTGCCGCGCAGCGAGCTCGCTGGCGCCCTGCGCCGCCTTAGCGCGCGCCTCCAGCGCGGCCTCGGCGGCGGCCTTCGCATCGCTCAGCTGCGCCTGCGACTGCGCCCACTCGGCCGCGCTCAGCACGCGGCCCTGCAGCTTCGCTGCCAGCTGCGCCAGCTGGGCGCGCAGCGCCTGCTCGCGCTCGCGGTGCTCCGCCGCGAGCTGAGCCCATTGGCGGCGCTGCTCAGGCGCCAGCGCCGCGGCCTCTGCGGCTTCGCGCGATGCGAAGCCGCCTTTCTCGAGCGCGCTGGCCAGCGCGCGCTCGGTCTGCGCCAGCTGCCGCGCCGCGGCGGCAGCGGCTTCGGCGGCGGCGCTGTAGCGCTGCGCCGCCAGGGACTGCTCGCGCTGCGCAGCAGCGTGCGCGAGCTTGGTCTGCTGCGCGAGCTGCCGCAGCTGCGCTAGCGCGGAGGTTGCCTCCGCGATGAGCTGCGGCACCGCCGCGCCAGGCGCGCGCAGTGCGAGCTGCCGCGACTTGTCAGCGGCGAGCAGCGAGAGCCCTTGCAGCCGCTCATGGAGCTGCAAGGCTGTACGCTCACGTTCCTGAGCAGCAAGCTGTAGCTTCTCGATGTTGACGAGCAGCTCCTCGAGGAAAGGGATGCTTTTCTCAATGCGGCCACGCAGTTCATCCGCTATCCGCTCATGATCAAGGATCTGTTGGAGTTGTTCTTCAACAATTTCCCAGCTCAGCTCTGCGAATCGCTCTTGCCACTGGAGAACTTGATCTTGGATGGCAGCCGTCAGGCCACTTAATCTAGCTTCAGCTTCCACAACCAAGCTAGCAGCCGCTTGCGCTTGCGCTCCAAAGACTAGATCTTGTTGTGTCAATTGTACATGTTCTTTGAGCAAATTCTCATAAACCCTCTCAGACGCTTCCACTTGAGTAGCAACTGATTGAGAAGCTGAGTTCACACTATCCCATGCCTTATGCCAATCCTCCAAGCTCATGAGCATAAACGAGCTAGATGAACTTAGCTGAGCACCAATTTCTTGACCTGCGGCAGCTTCTTGAAGTGCAAGATTGCGTCCAGCAAATACATCTATTCGCTTACTTATCGTTTCATCAGGGAACTTCAATTCAGCGGCCTGATTATGTTGATCCGTCATTCTACGAATGAGTTGCAACCCTTGATACTGGCTTTCTTTCGCTTGCTGCAAGAAGGGCTCAATCTGATACAGTAGACTTTCAGAGACACTTGTCGTGTCCGGATCCACTGCCTTCCCGCTGCTCTTATGCAGCGCAGGATGCTCTAGCGCTCCACACACAGGGCATGATTCACCCATTTCCAATTCTGCAGCCAACAGAGCAGCCAACGCATGACGCTCTTGATGCTTCAATTGCTTTCTTTGCTCCTCCAACCACCCTTGCAGGCCGGTCGAGAAAGCTGTAAATAAGCCTTGTTGTTTCTGCAATTGCCGTTCACACGAAGCACTAGCTTCAAACCAACTTATAAGCTGAGAATACAACACTCTCTGTTTGTCCAAAATCAAAGCTCTCGACTGTTCCACAGTCTTACATGCCCTTATTTTGTCATCTTTATTTCTTTGTGCTTCTAGCTCTTGAGTCTGTAAAAGAAGTATGGCCTTTTTCTCCTGCACAGCAAGTTGCAATTGTTGCCTCTTCGCAGCATCCGTTTCAACTAGTTTTAATTGAGCTTTCAGTTCTGTTTGTTTGGCAACCGCTTTTTGTTTCGTTTCATGCGCTTTAGACATCTCCGCTTGCAAACTCAATAATGCTGATTTAACCTCAGCTTCTTGTGTTTGAGCCATTTGAATTTGAGACTGCACTTGTTCGAGCTCTTGCCCAATCACAAGCGCTTGTTCTAATTGATCCAAACGCAGCAATAATGGCCCTTCTTGTGCGACTAGCTCCTGCCCCGCTTTGTCAAAAGCGAGGGACGCTTGCTGGAAATCAGTTTCCGAGCTAGCAAGGGATGACGTTGCCGTTTCAAGAAGTGCTTGGCTTGATAACACATCTTTAGCAGCTAATTTATGTTGATCCAAGTAGGGAATAACCCGCTCCGCTTGTTCAGCCAGCTTTAGGATCTGTTCTTTTTCAGCAATGTACCCTTCTTGTTCATGATGCTTTTGCTGCTCCTGTTCAAGACCTTCCGATTCCTTTATCCATTGATAGACTTGTTTGTTTTCTTCGTAGGCCTTCTCCTGCTGCTCCAAATGAAGTCGACTTCGTACCGCTTCTTGTTCCGTTTCAAGAAGTCTTCTATTCGCTTCCTCCAAAGCAGCTGTGGTCGCATCGCCCAAGCCCTGCTGTTCGGCAGCAAGTTGTTTAACAGCACTGTCCGTTTCCTTTACTTTAGAGCTGACCTTTGCGCTTAATTGGTCACCATAGGTTTCAAGATGGAAAAGCCGCTGGAGCATTTGCCTGCGATCTTTGCCTGTCAAAGTCAGGAACTCTGCGAACTTCCCTTGCGGGAGTACGACTGCTCTTGTAAAATCCTGCATGGACAGACCGAGTATATTCTGGACTTGTTGATTGACTTCGCCTGCCTTATCCGCCAGCACAATCGTTTCGTTATCGCGTATATGTAAGAGACGTGAAATTGTTCCGTTGATGGACATTTCAGCTCCTCGCTTGAATTGCCGCTCAACTCGGTAGCGCGCTGTGCTCGATGCGTTAGTCAGCTCAAATGTAAAAGAAACGAACAGCGTTTGCTCCGCATGATTCATGATCGCTTGTGTGCCACCGCTTGCCCTTTCTACTTTGCCGTAGAGGGATAGCGTTATCGCATCTAAGATCGATGATTTCCCGCTGCCCGTTGGTCCAAAAATACCAAACACACCCGCATCCACGAGTTGGCTAAAATCAATCGTTTGCAGCTCTCGATAGCTTTGCAAACCAGACATCTGTAACTGAATTGGACGCAATGTATTCCCTCCTTTCATACACACCGAAAAGTTATCCACAAGTGTTAATTGGGGAAAACATTTACTATCAACTTCTCACCTAATAACATCCATCCCCGCTCAATTACTCGGTGCCAGTGGAATCCCCAACATCTCTCTCTTGCAGCAGCTCCAAAAATAATTGAACTAATGCAGGCTCAGGCTGTGCGCCTCCCGTTTGGCGCGCATAGAAGCGCGTGAAATGCTCTTCCATCGAGAATGCTGCTCTCGGCATTGCCGAACGTACAACTTCCATTTCTGGATAGATGGGGCGAATGTGAATGAATCCCTCATACGCTTTTCGTAACGATTGTATTTGTTCAATGGACATAGCCGATGTCATCGTGATCTCTAAATCAATCCATGCCGTGCTATCCCGTTGCTCATCTAACCATTGATGAACCTGTCCAATGCCTTCCTTCGCCTTCCAGCTCACAAGTGGACGACCGGAGGTCAAGAAAATCTCCTTGGGCTCAGCTACCTGGCCTGGGGCAAGATCAAGAACAGTCACCGATTTGGCTTGACCCGCTTCCGAAAAGCTGTAGGCTAACGGTGATCCACTATATCGAATGGGTGATACTGCCTTCACATTTTGAGGACGATGCAAATGGCCTAGCGCAACGTATTGTGCTCCCGCTGTCAAAGCTGTTGTATCAACTGTATAAGCGCCACCAACCTGGATAGGTCGTTCAGATTCCGTTTCATGCCCTCCAAGGACATACAGATGACTCATAATCAAATTCACTGTGTTAGCCTCGAAGGATGCAGCTTGTTTGCGAATGAGTGCACCAACTCGCTCCGAATATTTGCTGCGCAGCACTTCTTCCTCCGCAACCTCGGACAACAACTCCTTCAATCGTGACTCTGATGGATACGGTAAAGCGATTAGTCGTGCAAGCTCACCTGTACGCGCAATTCCAATCGACTGAATTTCTTGAATTGGCAAACCTATCAAGGTGATTCCTTGCGTTGCTGCTAGTGGACCCGAAGCTGCAAGCCGATCCGGATGATCATGATTTCCTGAAATAATCGCCACATGCCTTTTGCCGCCATTAGCCAATCTAGCAATGCCCTCATAAAACAGCTGCTCCGCTGCAGCAGGAGGATTCACACTGTCATAAATATCTCCTGCAATCAACACTAGATCAATTGCTTGATCTTCTACGATGCGCACAAGTTCATCCATAAACGCGATTTGTTCATCCATCCGACTTTGACCTTCCAAGGCTCGTCCAAAATGCCAATCCGCTGTGTGTAAAATTCGCATGTCTCATCTCCTTCCTACCCCTAGTTTGGCTTTCGTTTTCTATGACTACATTTCTACCAACTTCGCTCCATCAAAGAAATAGAGGAATTTTCCATGTATCGGACGTTTCCATATATGTTCCACAGCTCGTGCGTACAAACCTATTTGCTTCTCATAGCGTAGCTGAAGTTCTGATTCCGTGCTTCCTCTAACAGCATCTGTTTTATAATCTACGAGAACGAGTCCCAGTTCATCTTCAAATAGACAGTCTATGACCCCTTGAATAAGCACTGTCTCACCAAGCGTTGATGGATCCGTCTCCGAATAAACCTCATCTGCAGGAAGTCCATAGCTAAATGGAACCTCACGCTGAACATGATGTGACTGAATCATTCTTTTGCCTACCGACGTCTCAAAAAACTTCAATATGACAGGAATATCTACCACATCACGCTGCTCTTGCGTCATGGTTTGTTTGTCCAACATCTCCTGGAGTGTCGATTGGATACTTGCCTCAGTAGGCAATTCCGATAGGGACATGTTTTGCATAACAGCATGAACGACAGTCCCTTTCTCTGCCGCAGTCAGCTTCTTCTCTTCCATAAATCTCGGTCTACGCCAAATCGAAGGAGCTGGTTGACTGGTTACTGACGCAGGCCCCATTATAGATGTGGTATCCACAGAGTTCGGTGACTCCAACTCATCTGCGATTCGGTTGATTTCAGATAATCGTTTCATCTCCGAAACTGTGGTTTTGGCAAAATGTTTAGGTGCATCTGGAAAATCATATTGCCAGGATAAACGCTCATTTAAAGTATCTTTCCATTTCCCCGATGTAGTGACAACCTCTCGTTGCTGTATTGCCATAAATCGATCTTGATCTGGCTCGAAAGCCGCATCTTCTAAAACATCCAATTGCTGCAAGCTTTCTGGCGTAATGACAGATAGTTTCCATTGCGAAGAATCACGCAGCAAACGTACACCTGAAGACATCTCACTAAGGCCAAGTCTTTCTCGCCACAAGACTGCATCAGGATGACGAAGCAGCGCCGGTCCTACCCAATCCAGATAGCTCTTCGCTTTTGCTAACTCAAAATCAGGCAAGTACCAAGCCTCTCTTGATAAGTGACGTCCCCATCCGCGCAGAAGTTTATCAAGAGATTTCACAGTGCCTAATAGGTACAACTTCTCTCGCGCTCTCGTAAGAGCTACATATAGAACACGCATTTCTTCAGCTAGAAGCTCTAGTTTCAGCCTCTTCTTAATAGCAAGAGAAGGTAACGTCGGGTAACTGACACGAAGCGTCGTATCTACAAATCTCGGTCCAAAGCCAAGCTCTTTATGCAATAAAAATGCTTCATTCAAATCGCGTTGATTAAACATTTTCGCCATTCCCGCCACGAAAACCACAGGAAATTCCAAACCCTTACTCTTATGAATGGACATAATTCGTACGACGTCTTCCTGTTCACCTAGCGCACGTGCGGTTCCAAGATCGCCTCCGCTTTCTTTCATCCGCTCAATAAATCGTAAAAAGCGGAATAATCCACGCAAGGATGTACTCTCGTATTGTCTAGCTCTATCATAAAGCGCCCTTAAATTGGCTTGTCTTTGCATGCCGCCAGGCAAACCGCCAGCGAAATCATAATAGCCGGTTTGTCTAAAAATACCCCAGATCAAGTCAGCAAGAGAGCCCTGCCTCGCATCATTTCGCCATTGTTCTAATTGTTCAAGAAATACTGTCAATTTCATGGGCAACTGGTCATTCTCATTCTCATTCTCATTAAAGGTATTTTGCTTAGCTGTGCGCAGTACAGACTCATAGAAAGCTACGGATTTATCCGCAACTCGAATTTGTGCTAAATGCTCAGCAGTCAGACCCACCATAGGTGATCGCAAAACAGCAGCCAAAGGTACGTCCTGATAAGGGTTGTCTATGACCTTCAATAGGGAGAGCATCGTCTCGACTTCTGTTGCCGAGAAGTACCCTGTACTGAGCTCAGCATATGCAGGTATTCCCTGTTTCTTCAGCTCGTCGATCAAAATGGGAGACCACGCTTGAGTAGCCCTCAGTAAAATCACGATATCCCTGTAGGTTGCCGGCCGATTACCGCCCGTTCTTTTATCAAACACCTGAAATGATTCTTGATTCTCAGCACCTAATAAACCCCTGATTTGACGAGCAATAGTACGTGCTTCCAGCTGCGCAGTTTCCAGCTCTTCTGCTTCCAAGGCAGGATCAGTCCCGCTTTCAGCACTGTCGCCGTTCGATTCGTCCCCATTTTCATCCGATTCTTCCACGAATGTATCGCTTTTGTCGGCTCCATCTTTCGCCCGGTCTATGATCAGCATTTCCACAGAACAATCGGATGCAGAAGGCGGATACCCAGCCCCATACACCAGTTCTGCACGCTCATCGTAAGCAATTTCACCGACAGTTTCATTCATCATTTGTTTGAAAATAAAGTTAACCGCGTCGACGACTTGAAGACGACTACGGAAATTTCTGGCTAAGTCAATTCTTCCACCGTTCATTTCACGCTCAGACACTTCATCTTTGTTCGAACGATACGCTTTGTATTTTTCTAGAAATAACCCTGGCTCTGCCAATCGAAACCGATAAATACTTTGTTTCACATCGCCGACCATAAACCGATTACCAGGCTTTGCTGTCGAAATCAACTCAACAATAGCTTCTTGGACACGATTCGTATCCTGATATTCATCAAGAAGCACTTCGGCAAATTGTTTCCGATACGCCTGTGCAGCTTCCGAAGGATATAATTCGCCAGGCATGGACCCAGGTGCACTAAGAATTTGCAAGCAGTAATGCTCCAAATCAGCAAAGTCAATCAGACCCTTCGCCGCCTTAGCTGCTTGGTATCTTTCGCCAAAATCAACGATGAGATCGACAAGGACGTGTAGCAAAGGAGCCATGACTGCAATTTCTTGATGAAATTGCTCTGGTGTCCGGCCGAACAATTCTTCTTTTAATTTGTTAATTTGCTCCTTCGCCTTGTTCCGTATTTCTTTAACTTCTTCTTGCAGTCCTTTGTCATAATCATCGCCTTTACATGCTTTGAGCTTGCCGAACTCGACGGTTTGAAAACCAAGATACAAGACGGACCAGGGGTATGTCGTTGTTTCCAGTAAATTCTGAACGAGCAGCAAATCATCGCGTAAATTATCGATATACGGTGCAGGTCCTCCCGGGGATTCTGCGATATAGATGGCTTGTCCCAGCAAGTCCGCTGCTCCCTCTAATTCAAGGGAAAGATCACGAATAAGACTTTGCTCCCATAGTGAATAATCCACAGATGCAGATGCCGCGGCAACATAAGGCAAAGCTTCTTCGAATGCAACTGTTGCTTCATCCACAAATTGGTCCTCTTGACGTGCTGGTGGCCCGAACATAGAAGCTGTCCCTCTAAGCCAATGCTCTGGCCAAGGATGACTGCGCGATACATCGTAAAGCTTCTGAATAAGCTGCATAATCGCGTTATCATTACGCTCACCACTGAAGGAGTCAACTAATCGCCAAAAGGCGCTATTCTCATCACTTGCTGCATAGTACTCTTCTAGCATCTCGCCAAGCAGATCTTGACGAAGTAAATCCGCTTCCGTTTCATTCGCAATGCGAAAGCCAGGATCTAATTGAATTAGACTAAAATACCGTTGTACAACCTCTAAACAAAATGAGTGCAGCGTGGTAATGGATGCTTTCCCCATTAGTGCTAGCTGCTTACGCAAATGTTGGGAATGGGGCTGTTTCATGAGTTCTTTCTCCAGCGCTTCTCGAATCCGATGCTTCATTTCAGATGCTGCCGCCTTCGTAAAGGTAGCAACTAGTAAACGGTCTACATCGATTGGCTCCCACTCGTTAGAGATCCGTCGAATGATACGTTCAACAAGCACGGCTGTCTTACCAGATCCCGCAGCTGCGGCAACTAACATATTCTGACCTTTGAGGGTTATTGCGTCCCATTGATCGTCCGTCCATGTACTACCGATAGGTTTAGGTTCTTGCTGATGCCTCACCTTGTAAGCTCCTTTCTACCTTCACGTATGGCCTACTTGCGCAGCCAACTCCGTCCATACTTGATCCTTCGCACGTGGTCGAAAGACTTGTATGTCATTCCCTTCGAATAAGGGATCTATTTGACAAATCGACGTATACGAGCAATGCTGACAGGCAGATTTTTTCCCTAACCGATAAGGAGCAATATCAACGTGCCCGTCCGTAATGTTCGTGCCAATTTGCTTTACTTGTTTGCGTACATAGGTCCGCAGCGTATCCCACTGCTCGTCCGTCGCTACCGATGAAGTCGAGTAAAAACTCCCATCTTTCTTTAAAGCAACAGGGATGAGCTGTGAATGCCCCGAGCTATGGATAAGCTCATCATCCATCAATCCAGCTATCTCAGCATCAGCCGTAATCAAACCCTTCATTTTGAAACGTTTACGCAGCTCCTTTTCGACAGAGGCAGGATCAAGAGCATTCTTTTGTTGGAGCATCGGATTATGTACATGGAAATAAAGCACACCTGCCGGCTTCGCTTTGGCGCCAAGCCATGTCTCTGCATGTGTAAGTATTACGTCCAAGTAAGTCAGCATCTGTAGGGATAATCCGTAGTACACTTCTGAGAGCTGCAAAGCTGTTTGACTGGATTTGTAATCAATTACTCGTAAAAGCACACCGTTCTCACCATCCGCTCGATCCACACGGTCGATTCGGCCGATAATCTCCATCGTACAACCGTTTTCCAATTCAAACGTTAACGACGGCAAATCCTTGCCTGGTCCAAAATCAATCTCCAATCCTAGTGGCTGAAATTGACCATGTCTGGCGTGTTCGCCGAGAATAACAGCCCCCCTACCAACCACTTGTTTAAGTTTCCGAGCTATATAAGCGTAACGACTTGAACTAAGGAGAATTTCTCCTTGGAGTCTAGGTGCGAGCTCGTCCACAACTTGTGCAGACCTCTCCATACACTGCTCTGCGGAAAGCGAACCCCAGTCTAGCTGGTCCTGCTGCAGGTTCTGAACAAATTGATTCAATGCTGCGTGGAACAATTGTCCGATATCCGGAGCATCTAAGCGGTACACGCGACGTTCTTGCAACCTTAAACCATGAGAAATAAAGTGCGAGAAGGGACAGGCTACATACTTCTCCATTCGCGAAACGCTGGCTCGTAAGTGCTGCCCATATAACAGTTTGCTAGTAGAAGTGGAAAGCCCCTTCTCTTTGTTTGTATATTGCAACGCCAGAACCAGCGATTGTAGTTTCATCTGCCAAGCGGGTTGTTCCGCGTACCAATTGTACGCATCCCACCATAGTTCTGATATACGGCCACCTAGCATCCAATGCTTCATGCGTACAGCCAAATATGAGATCGCCTGTGTCGGATGCGACAGATAGGCAGCTTGCTCACTTTCAGGGGCTTCCGCTGAAGGTTCGGCAAGAAGCAGAGGTTCTTCCGTTCCTGGGAACAGCTGTCGCATCTGCCTGATCAGCTCCGAAGGCAATAAGGATTTTCCCTCTTCATCTGCTAATGGATAACTCATCCAAAGCCTCTTACCTGGCACAGTCAACGATGTATAAACGATAAATTGCTCATCTAACAGCTTACGACGGCTTCCATCCGCCATTGGTAATCCGGAGTCCATTAGAACACTACGTTCCGCTTCTGTGAGCACACCTTTCTCAGCCATCTGCGCAGGAATAACCCCGTCATTCACACCTAATATATACGCATACCGAATCCCGCTTGAGCGAGTTCGATCCATACTTCCGATCAGCAATTGATCCATCGATGGCGGAACTAACCCCAGCTTCATACTTTCCATCCCTGTTTCAATCAGTCCGATAAACAGCTCTAAGGAAAGTTCATCATCGCCCATGGTTTCTACCAATTGATCAAGCATATCCATGACACTGTTCCACATTTGACCGTGCTCGCGAGCCTTTTCTGGCTTTCCATTAAGTGTTGCTTGCTGCGTCCACGCTTCTAACTTCTCTGGCGCCTGTACGGTTACCAATAACTCATAAACCGCTTCGACCTGAGCCTTTACCGTACGCGCCTGTGTAAGGCGATTGGATAACGCCAACAATGGACCAACGACCCACGATTTACTCGTATTTAAAGCTTGAAGCTCCGCGGTTTGTTCATTTATCCCCTCTTCTGCTTGCTCCAAATTGGCACGAAATTTATACGTCCATGGCTTGCCATCGGTCCATCTATAGCCTTGTATCCCGAATGCAAGCACATAATTCTCTAATTTATCAAGCTCAGTCCTTTTCGTTGTCGCGTCAGGAGGCAGCAGTAAATCTGTTTTGATACAACGGAATACGGCATCGTAATGCCAATTATGCTGTATAACCTCGAGCGCAGAGCGAATGAATTCCACGAGTGGATGATGCAGCACTGAACGCTTCTGATCGAAAAAGTGAGGGATCTCATAATCGGTAAGCACCATGTTTAACAGATCTTGATACCCTTCCATATTCCGCACCATGATGGCCATTTCACGCCAGCGTACACCATGCTCTCGAACTAACTGAAGCATGTCACGCACTGCACCTTCAACCTCTGCACGACGATGCACAGCTTCCCTAATAACGAGCTGGTCGCCAATTTTCTCTCCTGGAGAAGGCTTATATTTCGGAGCTCCGCCACCGATTCGACGGTCAAAATTCTGCTCCAAATAGGCAAGCGCAGGACTATCCTCGTATCGCGGTGAACGCTCTTGACCGAGATGAAGAACTTCAGCCGCACCAAGACCCAGCTGCCATATGATATCCTGTAAACGTACCATCGTCGTAGCTGTCGGATGAAATAAATCCAATTCATCCGGGGTATCCTCCGCCTGCAGTTCGCGATCCAGACATAATGTAATCGTTACTTGCTTACAAGTAGCAAACAGTGCACCAAGCACCTTGAACTCTTGCGGTGTAAAGCCATGAAATCCATCAATCCAGACTGTCGCTGAATGCAAATAAACCGAGTTCTGAACTTGCTCAGCGAGCAGCGTCAAGTAATCTTCTCCGTCCAAATACTGCTTCGCAAGATCAGCCTCAAATTGACGATACACCAGTTGAATATCATGCATTTTGTCCCGCAGCAAACCGTGTTCACCCAGGTTAGTGACTCGTTTATTCTCATGCGTTTCCAATTGTTCAGCCGTCACACAGTAGCGTTTCATTTCCGTAAAGAGCTGATTCAATCGGTCGATAAAGCCCATTTGCTCAGCGGAATGACCAAAGAGTCGGAGTTTATCCTTGTATTTATGTAAAATGCTCGTTAACAGCAGTTTCTTTCCTGTATCATCAATAGGCAGCCGAGCTGTCCCGCCTTTTTCTTGCATGACACGCCAAGCTAAACGGTGAAAGCTTAATACTTGTGCTCGGATCATCCCACGAATACTTGGATCCGATACCAGAGCATGCTCAGCTTGAAATGTAGCTTGTTCAGGAACAAGTAAAATCAACGGATCACCTTCGGGCGCCGATGCCAGCTGCTGTTTCATTTCCGTAAGACAGCGTTCACTCTTGCCGCTTCCGGCTCTACCAATCACGAATCGAATGGACATTTAAGGCCTCCTAACACTTTCCGTCGGAAAGCTTGCTTCGTAAGCAATTCTCGTATTCTATCTCTCTATTCTAGCATATTTTTGGTTGTGAGTCGGCGTGGTAGATGATGGAGGGGGATCTAAGGGGTTTAGTTGGTGGATCGATATACGAACATACATTCTATTAGTATAGCATGGATCGCAAAAAACAAAAAGGATACGCTATGAAAACTATCTGATACATTTGCCTTTCACAACTCAACAAAACATTATCAAGACGTAGATATCGGACTATTTGGTGCCCCCCCTCCCACCAGCACCATAAAACTCAACAAAAAAAGCAAAGCCAGATTGACTGGCTTCGCTCACTTAAATCTGTTTATTTGCTGCGCACTTCAAAAATCGCAAACTTCAAATAATGTCCTTCATCCACTCCTAGAATACGTGGGTGGTCCATGCCTGCGCCACGGAACTCAATTAAGCGTAGCAGCTTGCCTGCATCTGTTGCTGCTGCATGAATCGTTTCAAGGAATAGCTCAGGATGCATATGGTAGGAACAGCTTGCTGTGACGAGATAGCCCCCTTCATTCACAAGCTTCATGCCATGCAAATTGATGTCTTTATAGCCGCGGCAAGCTCCTTCCACAGCACTTTTGGTCTTAGCGAAGGCAGGTGGATCGAGAATGACGACGTCCCAAGTACGCCCACCAGTGCCTACAGGCTTCGAAGTATCTATCTTAGCTTGACCTGCTGCACCAGCCACAGCGCGAAGCTTGCGCTCATCCAAGCCCTTCACCTGCGTACGCAAGTACTCGAAGGCATCCGCGACGACGAATTCGACGCGATCCTCGAAGCCATTCAATGCAACGTTCGTACGTGCACTTTCAATCGCATGCTCGGAGATATCGAGGCACGTTACTTTTTTGGCTCCGAATTGACACGCGTTAAGCGTGAAGCTTCCCGTATGTGAGAAGCACTCCAGCACAGAAGCGCCATCCCACAGCGGGAACGTCACTACTTTACCATTTGCGTTCACAGGGAGCATTTGCGTTACGCCATTCTCTTCGATTTCCGTCAAGTTGATACCGCTGCGATGGCCCCAGCCCGTCATCAACGGTGCGATTGCCGCGCGATTCTCACGTTGGTCGAAGAAGTAACCCGTCTTCTGCCCTTCCTCAATATCAACGCGGATACGAAGACCATTTTCCAAAATATCAACGTGCTTTGCACAATCTCCGTACAGAAGTCCCTTCGTCTGCTTCAGACCTTCCAGTTCTCGAATGGAAACATCACTTCGCTCATAGATTCCTACTGGCTTCATAACTTGTACCAGCGCTTCCACGATATTGTCTCGGCACAGGTCCATCCCCAAAGTTAGTAGCTGAACAACCAGCGTGTTCTCGAATTTATCAACAATGAGTCCTGGCAGAAAATCAGCTTCTCCATATACCAGACGATAAGACTGCGCTCCTTTCACAAAGCGCTGACGATGTAGAAAACAACGTGTGAATCTTTCGACGAAAAACTCCTTCGTCATCGTCTCAATCGGGTTATACGATACAATACGTACCGTAAGCTGTGAAGCTTCGTTATAATAGCCGGTTGCTAGATATTTGCCAAGGTGATTCTGAACGGATACTAGCTGTCCAGGAACAATGTCCCCATCCGTGCGCTCAATTTCACTCTTATACACCCACGGATGTCCTTGCTCCAAGCGGGGTTTACGTTTCTTATGTAAAAATACTGCTGCCATTGTTTTAGCCGTCCTTTGCGTGAAACCGTTCACCTATACCATCTGGCTTGTCATGCTTGTCTTTACGGTCACATATATTGGTTGAAAAACGTCGTACGCTCACGAAAAGGAGATCCTCTCATGATTCATGCTATTATACTGCCTGTTGCTACAGGCTTTATCTTATTTCTGCTCGGGATGAAGCTAATGGAAACCTCGCTTCAAACCTGGGCAGGCCCCCGCCTCCAGCTGTGGCTGGAGCGGTTTACCCGAACGCCGGTGCGCGGCCTTATCACCGGCACCGTGCTCACCGCGGCGCTGCAGAGCAGCACCGCCATCACAGTCATCGCCATCGGCCTCGTCGGCGCTGGTGTCTTGTCCTTCCCGAGAACACTTGGCGTGATTCTCGGAACGAACATCGGCACGTGCCTCACCACTGAGCTGATCGGGCTCAGCTTGGGCGGCATCGGTGTGCCGATCCTAATCGCCAGCGCCAGTGTATGGCTCGTGAGCTGGCTGGCCGGGCCGCTGCCTCAGGCAAGCGAGCCCCGCTCCAACGCCGCGCAAGCAGGCGCGGCACTACCTCAGACCGCCGCGCATGACGGCGGCCGCCAATGGCTGCGCAGCGTCCGCTACGGCTCGCTCGCGGTGGCTGGCTTCTCTCTCGTGCTGCTCGGCATCGAGATCATGCAAACCATCGGGCCTGCGCTGCAGTCCCGCGGTCTGTTCGCCTGGTTCGTGCACCAGGCGCAAACGAGCCTGCTATGGGGCATCCTCGCAGGCTCAGCGGTGACCGCGCTCGTGCATAGCAGCGCAGCCGTCATTGCAATGGCGATGAGCCTCGCCGCCACAGGGGCTATCCCCGTCGAGCTCGGGGTTGCTATTACCATTGGTGCCAACGTTGGCACCTGTGTCACTGCAGTGATCGCAGGCATGAGCAGCTCGCGCGCTGGGCGTTATGTCGCCTGGTCACATGTGCTGCTAAATGTGGGAGGCGCAATCCTCTTTTATCCGATCATCCACTGGCTCGTCAGTCTTTCCGCTCTATTAGCAAGTGATGCCGCATCGCAAATCGCAAGGTCCCAAACCATTTTCAACATCGTAGGTTCCTTAATCGCGTTGCCTCTCTGCTATCTTAGTATGTGGAAGCGCCTTGAGTTCCGTTCACAATAGCTACACCAGAGCTAGTCCCTAGTCTCGTTGCTCCCGCTTCAATCATCGCAATCGCCGTCTCTACGTCGCGCACGCCGCCAGATGCTTTAACGCCAATCGTGCTAGACACATTTTGACGCATCAAGCGAACATCTTCCACCGTAGCTCCACCAGGTCCAAAACCAGTCGATGTTTTCACAAAATGAGCACCAGCTTCCTCCGAAAGACGACAAGCTGTTGCTTTCTGCTCATCATTCAGGAAACCCGTTTCCATGATCACTTTGACGATAGCTTTTCCTTTTACAGCATCCACGACTTGTTTAATATCCGAACGAACCGCATCCAGTTGTCCTTCCAAAAGCAATCCAATCGGCAAAACGGTATCGATTTCAGCAGCTCCGTTTTCAACAGCTTTTGCCGCTTCGAATGCTTTAACTTCACTCAAACTAGCGCCAAGCGGGAAACCAACTACAGCTGCAACCTTAACTCCAGTCCCTTCCAGAGCTTTGGCAGCAGTTGCTACAAACTGCGAATTCACACACACACTGAAAAATTGATGCTGCGCAGCTTCCTCACACAATTTGTGAATCGCCGCTGTGCTCGCATCTGCTTTCAATAACGTATGGTCAATATAACTAGCAATTTCTTTCGCGTTCAATGTCATTATGAAGCACCTCATCTAATTTAGTCATTTCATCCATTGCTGTAAGCTCCCGTGTAATCAAGAAAACCTCTATCGCATTCATTGAGAAAACCTCTATCGAGGCCATTCAATGATGAGCGACCGCGTTTAGAGGTAGGTTTTATCGCCAATATGAAATCAGTTTTCGGATACCGAAAACTGATAATTTCTTATGTGGTCGAAAGAAACGACCACGCATAGAGGTGGGGAATTGCCTTACAACTTCACTTACAAATTCACTACACCTTCAAGAATGCGTACGAGTTGTCCCTTGCTTTCATTGACACCGGCTTCCGTAACCTTCACACGGCATACTTGACCGATCATCTCTTCCGAGCCTTCAAAAACTAACTGCACATAGTTGTCAGAATAACCACTGTACAATCCGCTATCTGGAGCGCCTTTGTAGGTACGTTCCGGAATGACTTCCAGGACTTGCCCAACAAATTTCTGCGCATAGGCTAATTGCATTTTCTCAGATAGATCAATGAGTTCGTGAACACGCGCATTTTTGATTTCTTCATCCACTTGATCCTCCATCCGTGCAGCAGGCGTACCCGTCCGCTTGGAGTAAGGGAAAACGTGCATTTCAGAGAACTTCATTTGCTCCATGAACTTATACCCGTCACGGAACATTTCTTCTGTTTCACCTGGGAAACCAACAATAACATCCGTCGTGATCGCGACATCGGGCATGATTTCGTGCAGACGCTCAATTTTGCGAGCGAACTCGGCAGTCGTATATTTCCGTCGCATCCGCGCAAGCACGTGATCATCGCCCGCTTGCAGCGGGATATGCAGATGACGGCACATTTTGTCCGAAGATTTAAGAACATCAATCACTTCATCAGTAATTTGGCTTGCTTCAATGGAGGAAATTCGAATACGCTTCAAGCCTTCCACTTTATCCAAATCCTTAAGAAGCTTCGCCAAGCTGTAGTCTTCAATATCTTCGCCATAGCCCCCAGTATGAATACCTGTGAGCACAATTTCTTGATAGCCTGCTGCAACTAGTTGCTCCGCTTGTGCAATTACGCTTTGCGGTTCCCGGCTACGCATGAGACCACGTGACCACGGAATAATGCAGAAGGTACAGAAGTTGTTACAACCTTCTTGAATTTTCAGAAAAGCCCTTGTACGATCAGCAAAATCAGGCACGTCCAACTCTTCGAAAGTGCGGGTTTTCATGATGTTGCGAACGGCGTTAATCGGTTGACGATCCGATTCAAATTGCTTCACAAGCGGAATGATTTTCTCACGATCCTGTGTCCCGATGACCATATCCACACCTGGAATCGCCATAATTTCAGCTGGTGACGTTTGCGCATAACAGCCTGTTACAGCCACGATTGCTTCTGGATTACGACGAATCGCACGACGAATCATTTGGCGACTTTTCTTATCCCCTGTATTCGTAACCGTACATGTATTAATCACATAGACATCCGCTGTATTTTCGAAATCAACTTGCTCATAGCCCTCATTTTTGAAAAGCTGCCAAATTGCTTCTGTATCATAAAAGTTTACTTTACATCCTAGTGTATGAAACGCTACCGTTGCCATTTTCGCTTATCCTCCCATTTCTCCGGTTTCATAGAACAGACACGTAAGGCCGACCATCGCGGCCGTCTCCGTCCGTAAAATACGATTCCCCAGCGAAACCGAGCGAAAGCCAGCTTCTTCAGCTTGCTTAATTTCTTGCTCTGTGAATCCACCCTCGGGGCCTACCGCAATCAACACTTGCTTACCTGGTTCGATTTGCCCTGCTGCTATCGCGGACTGAATCGCAGGTTTCAGTTGTTGACCATCTTCTTTCTCATAACAAATCCAAGCGACATCCGCTTCCTTCGCCCGCTGCAGCAGTTGCTTCCACGAGTAGACGGATTCAATCTGCGGTACACGGTTGCGATGGGCTTGCTCTGCCGCTTCCTTCGCGATTTTCTGCCAGCGCTCCGTGCGCTTAGCTTCTTTCTTCGCATCGTACTGTACAATGGTTCGTTCCGATAAAAAAGGAAGAAACCGGGCTGCCCCGATCTCGGTCCCTTTTTGAATAATAAGCTCCATCTTATCGCCTTTGGGTAAGCTCTGTGCAATCCATACGTCAACTGACGCTTCCGCATCCATCGCAAGCTCTTCCACGATCTCCGCTGTAACAGCTCCCTTATCCAGGTGAGAGATCCGAACGAGCACTTCACGATCCACACCATTGCTGCAGATCACTTTATCTCCTACTTCTGCTCGCATGACGCGACCAAGATGATGCGCGTCGTCACCCTCAATGGTGACTGTTTGTGTAGCAGCATGGAACTGCTCAGGCGGGAGAAAATAACGTTGCATAGTCAAAGCCTCTCTATCTTCGTTCATGTGAACTTCATTTGAACAGCTTGTTGCGGGTGAAACTTCCACACACCATCATACCTCGTTTGAGCCTGAAAATCCATATGGAACTATCTGGTTAGCAGTTACATGCCAAGTATGCTAGTAATTACAGTGGCAAACTGGTTGATAATGCTATCACCTAAGCGTAGATAAGGATCTAACGTTACCTGACGTAGTGGTCTGATAAAGACGACTAATAGAAAAATCACAGACGCCCATTGTTCAAACTTTTGTAATGCCTCCGTATATCTCAGGTTTACTAAATCTTGAATAATTCGATACCCGTCAAGTGGTGGAATTGGGATTAAATTAAACAAAAATAAAGTAATATTAATCTTCAACATCAGCTGTAAGAATAGAATAATCGCATCTACACTGCCTTTGGACATTCCATCTAGCCAGCCATATTTCTGGAATAGCGCAAAAATAAATAAAGTAATAAAGGCCAAAATCAAGTTACTAATCGGCCCAGCGGCAGTCACGATTATCCCGAACAAGCGGGGACGCTTGAAATTCCCTCGGTTTACAGGCACCGGTTTTGCCCAACCAAAACCCGCAATTAACAACATTATCGTCCCGAATAAGTCCAAATGAACCATCGGGTTCAAGGAAACACGGCCAAATTTATAAGCCGTATCATCTCCTAATTTATAGGCGCTATACGCATGCGCCCATTCATGAATCGTAAACGAAAGCACAAGCACTAGGATTACAAAGGGTAACGTGTTCCAATCGTAAAATAATAAGCCTCCCATGAGCCAACACCTACAGCTTTCTAGCTACGATCACAACCCAATTCGAATCATAGTTTTTCTCTACGATCGTGAATTTAGCTGCAACCAGTGCTTTTTCTACATCCGCTTCTTTGTTCGTAATAATCCCTGAAGTTATGTAATAACCGCCTTGTTGCAACACCTCGTACACATCATCAACGAACATGACAATGACCTCAGCCAAAATATTCGCAACAACGAGTTGAACAGGAATGGAAACACCTAATCCCGCATCCCCTTCGGACTCGCTTTCTTTAAGTACGCCAAGAAGATCACTAAGTTTCACAGTAATTTGATCTTCGAGTTGGTTTTGCTTCGTATTATCCAACGCACTCGTAACCGCAACGGGGTCCAGATCCACAGCAAGTACATGCTTCGCACCAAGCTTAGCCGCTGCAATGGAAAGAATACCTGAGCCCGTTCCAACATCAATCACATCATCACCAGGCTGAAGAACTTTCTCCAACGTTTTCAAACAAAGTGAAGTTGTTGCATGCGTGCCTGTCCCGAACGCCATACCTGGATCGAGCTCCAAGATCAATTCGCCTGGTGAAGCCGTATATTCTTCCCAAGTAGGTTTAATAGTCAAGCGATCGGTTACACGAATTGGTTTGAAATATGTTTTCCATGCATGCGCCCAGTCTTCATCATCGACTTCAACAACCTCAAACGTCGGGTTCCCCGTATCAATATCAAAATCCGCCAATTGTTCCACAGAAGCCTTCAAATTAGCCAGAACAGGCTCCATGTCAGTGCCGTGGTAGAAGTAACCTTTGATGACAGCTCTACCTTCCGGGATATCGTTAAATGGCGTTTCGTATAATTGGCCAAACGACGTATCTCTCTCTTTATTTAAGGTACCGGATTCTTCAATGGAAACACCTCCGGCTCCCAATTCATGAACAAAGTTGGTTATCATTTCAATCGCTTCTTCTGTCGTATGTACAGTTAATTCTTGCCAAAGCATCGGTATTGCTCCTCCTGTCGGTTATTCCCTATGTAAAATGAACCTATAGGTCTATTTTCACAAAGAGTATTGTACTACACTTCGCTTCTGGGGTAAAATGAAGTCATTCATGTAAGCGCTTTTTTATTTTCTTAACACAGTTCTAACACTTAGGTGTTACATTGAATTAGTCATCATCATTATGTATCGTAAGAACGGAGACATCTTATGCGCAAAACACTCATGGTTCTTCCTATTTTCCTTGCAATGGCACTCATCGCACCACTGACTACCAAAACCATGATGGCTGATAATTATAGTCAAGTTACTGCTCATCGCGGAAGTTCAGGGAATACACCTGAGAATACACTAGCTGCGTTTCAACAAGCCATCACCGATCACGCAGGATACGCAGAGTTAGATGTGCAAGAAACTGCTGATGGTGTCGTCATGCTTATGCATGACAATAGTGCGTATAGGACGACCGGTATCAACAAAAATATGTGGGATGTCACCTCTACCGAGCTCAAACAAGCAAGTGCAGGCAGTTGGTATCATAAGGATTACAAAGATGAGCATGTTCCTACCCTAGATGAAGTCATTTCACTCGCCAAAGGTCATTTGAAGCTGAATATCGAGTTGAAAAATAATGGCCATGTAGTGGAACTTGCACAAAAGACCGTGGATATCATCCAATCGCATAATTTTGTAAAAGAATGTACGGTGACCTCTTTCGATGCGGATCTTTTGCATAAAGTAAAATCACTTAACGCCTCCATTAAGACAGGCCTCATCGTTGGTCAAAACACAGAAAATCTCGATGAACTAATGAAAAGTTCTGATTATGAAGTCATTTCTGCGGCCTACCCTCTTGTGAATGAATCTTTCATGAGACTCGCCGAGAATCGCCATAAAGAAGTTTATGTTTGGACTGTTAATGATACACGGATGATGCGACGCATGTTGGCGCTTGGTGTGACTAGCATTATTACGAATAATCCGGATAAGCTCGTCAAATTGATGAGCGTTGAATAATTTTCCACTATTTTAACAGTTAAAAAGCACCTGTCCCGTCGGCCCCGAAACTTGAGGTCCAATGGAACAGGTGCTTTTTGTTTAAATAGAGCCCCCGGCTGTTTCAATCACACGGATTGCCTGTTCATAACACTGCTCATCAATGACTGCTGCCAATACAATATCAAGTCCTACCGCATCGATCTCATGATCTTGACTAATCATACTGTCCGCCATCGACGTCTCAAATCCACTGCCGATATCATTTGTGAAGCGGTCAACCTGCACATCTACAGCGCGCAAGGCCTTCAATTTAGAAGCAACACCTTCCGCTTGTTCGGGGGAATGAAAATAGGCAAGAATCCCTCTTTCCGCCATTACTGATCTTCCTGACGATCATCCGCCGCTTGCGCGCGCTCAGCAGCCTCGAAATCGTCTCTATCCGCTACTTCCGCTGAAAATTCTACATCCTCTTGCTTAGCAACGGGTAGATCACTTTGTCCTTGATTGTTGTTCTTCTGATTCATGTTGTCATGCCTCCAATATATTCCTAAATTCTTTCATGATAGCCCCATATATCATTTGCGAACGGACATCGTTTTATGCAAAAGCCAGATCACGTTATTCCTTTATTTTCTCAAAAGAAGCATCATATAGGCGAAACATCGTTTTGTAGCCCGACTCATCAAGCTTAATCCCAACGTCAAGCCTCCCTGTGAGTTGCAAAGGGCCGGAGGTATACCTTAGTTTCATTGAATCAGGCACGTATACAATCATGATCTTATTCCAGTATGTTTCATCGCCATTATCAAATGGACACTCGGCACCAGGCTTAGGAATCAGTAGAAACCAATGTTTATCGAAGGATAACACTTCCCCCATAAAGCCTTTGATCTGTACGGTTTTTCCATTCAAATCCCAAAACTTATTAGAAGGTGTATCTTGCTTTTCCGAATCGAAAAACTCATCCCATTTCAGTTCGTTTGACAATTGCTGTTGTTTCGCTGGTAACGCTGTGACAAGCTCTGGAGGCTTAGTTGTTGCCACTGCAGTGCTCGACTTACCACCCTCTATCTGAGCCTGTGGGGAAGGCGTTGGAACTATGGAAGGGGCAGCATTGGACGATGCAGATGCAGTCACACTTTGAACAGCAGCGCTTGGGCTTGGAGTCCCTATAGGGGTTGCAATGGGAGTTGCAGCAGGTATTTCGGCAGGTATTTCTGTAGGCCCTGCGGTAGGTGTCTCCTTAGAGGAGACACTGCCGTTCGGTATCGGAGATGCCACAGACTCCACATTCGACACGATACTTCCGAATGCTTGTCCTCTGAGCTCTGCCTCCTTTTGACCACAGCCCGAAAGGATAACGAACAAGGCAAACAAGCTCAGCCCAGTGATTCTATGTCTATTTTTCATCCTCATGTCACCTCAAGAACGGAATAATTGCAATGGATCCACACGATAAGCTTGAATTGCTGGGCCTATGGACGCGACAATCGCGATCAACAACGTAACGATAACTAGCAAGGATTCCCCTGGCACGAAAGCTCCCGCCTGTATTTGTAGTCCTGTATTCGCAAAGACTGCATCACGGCTCACATATCCTCCGATATGTCCAGCAGCAAGCCCAAGCATCAAACCAATCCATGTTAAAATAACTCCTTCACCAATAAGCGAAAGCCAGATGAAGTATTTAGATTTCCCAATGAGTCGTAACAGTGCGACATCTCTCTTGCGCTCATGAACCGCAGCAGTCAGTGATAATAGAATGGATCCCGCCGCAAGCAGAATGCATATCATCGTCACGAACTTCACTGCCTGTGTCCCTTGATCAACAACATTTACAACATCGGCAATCGCCTTGCTTGTATAAACAGCTTGCACATTGTTGTATTGTGCGAACACCGTTTTAATCGACTGTGCTCCTAGGAGTGATTTCGGTTTTACGACAATCGCAGTAATCTCTTTAGCCGAATTTGGCTGACTTTCGTGAACAGCCCACGCATAGTCCAATGTCGTGAAAACAGCTCGATCATCCGATGTATGGAATGGCGGCAATATCCCCACTACCGTATAGCTGAATGCATGATGATGCTCTTCTTCCTCTCCATCTTCCTCTTCTTCCTCCAAACCTTGTATCAGCCCATGTGCTCCAGCGAAAGTGTCTCCTACATGAAGACCCAAAGTGCTTGCCACATAGGAACCAACAATGGTCTCTCCCAGTTTGCCGTAGAGCTTACCTTGTTCCATTTGTTTCGTAGCACCATAGCGAGTTAAGAAATAACCGGGTTCCATGCCGACAATCGGAAAGCCATTATAATTATCACCCGTGGTCATGGCATAAGCAGACTCGACGAATTCATTTTTGCGAACATCTTCGAGAACAGAAATAGGAATATTACCCGTCGGCGCACCAATATGGTAGTAGGTATTAAGCGCAAGCTGTGACGCACTGCCTTTCGCGCCAATCGTGACTTCAAAGGGGCCATAGCCTTTTTCAGCACCTTGCTCCACACCTTGGCTGCATAACAGTAGAAATACAACAAGCGCTGCTGTAATTGCCACAGAGCATATGGTCAAGAGTGACAAGGTTTTACGATGCCAGATGTGACTCCACAGTAAGGAAATTACTTTCATACGGAAACACTCCTAAGTAGTTCGTTCAGCTCTTGCATATACACACGTTTGGGGAACATGTCAGCGATATGCCGATCATGTGTGACTGTCAGTAAAGTCAATTGCTCATCTCTGCAAATATCAAGCAGCAATGTCATCATTTCGCTCGCTGTGTCCCAGTCCAAACTGCCCGTAGGTTCATCCGCTAATAGCAAGGGAGGCTTGGTGATTAACGCCCGAACGATGGCCGCTCTTTGCTGTTGACCGCGAGACAATTGAGATGGTAGATGATGCCCACGATCCTGCAAGCCCACACGCTCCAACCATTGGTCGAGCTTTTTCCTTCTCTCCTGCTTCGTCCCGGTGCGCGGCATGATTAGTTCAATATTTTGCCTAACAGTTAACGAAGCTATCAGATGAAAATCCTGAAAAATATAACCGATATTCTCCGCGCGGAAGTGATCTCGTTTACTTTCGGTGAGGAGATGAACGGGGCGTCCAGCCACCCAAATCTCTCCCCGATCAGCCGTTATGACCCCGCTAAGCAGATGTAAAAGTGTGCTTTTTCCACAGCCGCTCGCTCCCATCAACGCAATTCTTTCACCCTTTTGAATATGCCACTGGGTCACCTGTAAAATAGGTAATCTTTGACCATGCAGTTCGAAAGATTTCGATATTCCTTGTAGACTAATCATCTGTAGGCCCTCGCTTCCATTCGACTCCAAAAGAAAAGAGGACACAGGGAAGGAGCTCCCCATGTCCGTCTGCTCCACTGTTTAATTTTTCACAATACGCTCATTAAAGGAATCCCATGTGTACGTTTTTCCTGTCAGTTGATTAAAAGCTTCTAGTGGCAAATACAATTTGCCGTTATCCACATTACCAACCCATGCGCTTGCAGTACCATTTACTGTGATCGCACCCGATGAGACTAGAACGGAAACCTTTTGACTATCCTTTGTAAAAGTAACTGTCCCCGTCGCTTCATCCCATGCTACTTGAATTCCGATGGATTCTGCTAATGATCTTGCCGTAAACAAAGTTTTGGAGTCACGTGTTACTTTGAACATCGGGTAGAGATATTTATCTTGAAGCTCTTTCGTTGCAGCTGCTAAATCAGCGCCAATCACTTTCGCACCGCTTTTAGCAATATCCGTGTTATCTACATCACCTTTGACAAGATCAGCTATCGGACCGTAAGCCCAAACACCAACGTCAACCCCTGTATGACCATGTCCTGTCCAGCCTACAGCAAGACGCTTCGACACGACTGCATTATAACCGCCACCACGACCGTAGGATGAGCCATCACCGTTCAGAATCAATTGTACTTCCTCATCAGAAAGATCCGTGAAGCCAATGTTGTCTGCTACGATTTTGCGAATATCATCTGCGGTTTGAGCTTTTTTCAAGATGCCATCGATATATTCATACGAGTGCTTCTGTTTGTTAAACAAGTCAACATTCAATTCATACACATTGTCTCTTGCAAGAGACAAACCGCCTGTTTCATGATCTGCTGATACGACAACGGATGTATTACCATCTTTCTTAGCAAAATCCACTAACGTTTTAAATGTCGCATCCAACTCTAGCATTTCTTGAATGTTCGCAGGAAGATCGTTCGCATGACCCGAGTGGTCAATACGACCTTGCTCAACTAACAAGACGAAGCCATTTTTATTTTGTGATAAAATATCGAGTGCTTTTTGCGACAATTGTGGTAACGACGGCACCGTATCCGTACGGTCAAGTACATAAGGAATTTCGGCATCCGCGAAAAGTCCAAGCGCCTTGCCCGCGGTTACAGGGATAGCATCTAAGCCTTTTTTATCAAAAGCCGTTTGATAGCCCTTTGCTTGAAAATCAGGAATGATATTTTTGTCAGTACGCTTACCTTTGTCTTCTTTCGTTGTGAAGTTAACTTTCCCCCCGCCGAAGATAACATCAACACCACTGTTCAAATATTGCGAAGCAATCGCATTCTGGTTACTGCGTTGGCGAACATGTGACGCCCATACAGCAGGAGTTGCCCCAGTAATATTGTCAGTTGATACTAAACCAGTCGCTTTGCCTTGCTTCATCGCTGCTTCAATAACAGAAGCATACGGCTTAGCTACATCCCCATTGGATACACTGATCGCATTGTTGTATGTTTTATTGCCTGTTGAAAAAGCGGTAGCAGCTGCCGCTGAATCCGTAATCGCACCTGACTCTGTTGTGTAAGGACTTGCTTGTGAATATGTAGTCGCTTTCCCCACATAATAGCCGCCATCCAATTCCAGACGGTCTTTACCCAGGAACTTCTTCGCATAGTAACGAGCAGCTGTCACTTCAGCTGGTCCCATCCCATCGCCGATGAGTACGATCAAATTTTTAGAAGGAACTGATGACGGAGCTGTTGATGGTGTTGCTGAATCTGCAGCGGATACTGTGCCTGCTAAACTTAGAGTTAATAAAGAAACTGCCATTCCTGAACCCATTAATTGCTTTAACCCTTTTTTCAAATGTTTTCCCTCCAAAAATAGTATTTCACCTTCCTAGCATAAGGCTCATAGATTCGGAGAACGTCAAAGTCATTTGAAGATATTGTAAATTTGATAGGATTTGTTAAGAGATGATCAATGGGATGAAAGAAAGGGAAGAATTCGTTCGGTGAAGTCTGAGGCCATTAGCGTTTCTAATACCATGAAATTAAACAAATAGTGTCTTCTATGTCCGTTAGGCGGTGATAGTGGTGGGGTCTGGGGCTG